>CAYRMD010000001.1:0-150014 GCA_964425225.1 uncultured Pirellulaceae bacterium
AATTATTCCGAAAAAAGCAAATTTCTACCTGTGACAGACGGGTGTCACAGGGGCTCAATAAATCCGCACCTTTTTCTGCAAACGAATGACCAAGAGATTGTCTGTAGCGCAGATGCCAGCAGAGTAGGTCACGGTCTGCGAACCAGGCTCTACTTGCTGGCATCGCGGGCACTAACGACGCTGATTTTTCCCTGGGGCAATCGTGGAACGACGACAGATATGTTTTCGACCGGGCCAGCACGAGTCGCTTTCGAGGGTCCGGACAGTCCTAATTGGTTTCTGACCGCCACACTAGCTTGATCTATCCTTGCGATCCGGCCAGCCCGGGATGAATGGTTCCCTGAAACGCCGGAGTTAACAATGCCGCAGCGGGAATAAATCACGGTGCGCTCTTGAGCATCGCATACACAGAAAAAGAAAGATCTTCACGGCCGGATCATGCAGCAAATCTAGAAAAAATCAGGCCGAACATGCTACCATGTCCGGCCTTTCTCGTCGTGTCTGTTCCCGTGGTCACCCTTGGGAGGCGTCCGACTAGCCTTGTGCAGGCGACGTCGGCTCGGCCGCAGGAGGCGCAGCGGCCGGTTTCGTACGGCGGGGCTTTGTCGCCTTAGCCTTCTTCGAAGGTTTAGCCTTCTTCGAAGGTGCCGCCTTACCCTTGCTGGGCGCCTTCTTGGCCGATTTGCTCGCAGCCTTCTTCGTTGCTGCCATCCCTTGGCTCCTTACCAGTCGAGCGCTTGCTGGAACCATCGGATCGGGCCGCTTCCCGGAAGCGCTCCTACCGTGCGGCCCTGTTGCATTTTCCCGGCGTCACAATCAATTGACTGAGATATTTTCGCGTGGCGGATACACTCGCTACGCAAAAAACAATTTTATCATAATAATTCATTTCTAATTGCCTATCTTTCGTCAAGTGTTTATTCGTTGCTTCAGCAAAAATTCTTGACATTGGCATGCGCACGGAGCTGGTAAACGGGGTGGGTAACCAGTCAAACCGCCTCAAAGAGCTGCCACTGGCTGTGCAGATACCTGCGTAGCGGTCTATACTGCAGGCACAGGCGGTGAGTCCCGCAGGTAGGTTCATGGCATGATCGGATAGGTATAGGCAGCGGGCATGGTTCTACAGACTTGGCAGTTGGCATACCGAGTTGGGGGTGATTCTTTAAGCCAAGACTTGGTCGAGAAGCTCGTGCTGGCCGAATCCGATGCCTGGCGGGAGCTATTGGTTTGGATATCGGATCACCCGCCAGCAACCCGGGAACAGGCGGCTATCTTGGAACAGACCATGATTCAAGCCTGCCGATTAACGGACGAGCCATGGCGGGCCGAGCAATTTGCGGATTTGGTGGATACGATCGCAACGTGTTACCGCGGTTTCCATGGCCGGTGGGCTGCAAATTACCTCCTTTTATTGTGGTTGGCGAAGATCGGCACGCCTGCTGCGATCGATCAGTTGGTAACCTTATGGTTGGAGCTGCCTCCGGATCATTCTCTTCAGGTGGCCTTGATGTGCCGTCCGCTTTTGGAGCCAAAACGCCAGGCGGCTTTATTGCGACTTTTTCCTCGACTTTTGGGCGGGATTGGTCATTTACCATCTGCAGCCATTATTTTGGATTTGGCAAATTACGTGCATCGCAAGAAGCTGGTGGAAGAGCACCCAGCTCACGCGCGCCGCCAGGACTTAGCGGCACTGCTAGGCCACTTGGCTCGCCATCTGGAGTATTTAGAAGAGAAGGGCATGGAGGGCATGACGCACCAGCAGCGGCGGAAGCTAGTCGACGATTGTGTCAGTTTAGGCGTAGCGTTGTGTCATGCCTTGGCTTTAATCGGAGATCCTCGATTGGCTAACAAATTATATCCGGTGCTGGAACTGAGCCACCGGCGTATGCGACTGGAAGCCGCTTACGCTCTGGCCTGCTTGGGCGAGTCGCGAGGCAGAGAGACTTTGGTGAGCATGGCAGCCGACCCAGCCACACGCTTGAGGGCATTGGCCTACGCCGACGAATTGGACTTGTCGGACCAGATTGCTCCCGAATATCGGACAGATTTAGCCCGGGCCGAAGCCGAGTTGGCAAGTTTCTTGGCCGAACCGACTCAGATGGGCATGGCGCCGCATGAATTGGAACTGCTGTGCCATCGTCAGCTTTATTGGCCCGGCTACGCCGAACCGGTTGATTGTTGGTTGTTTCGCTTTACGTATCGTTTCGGCCGTGGTGACTATACCAATATTGGTATTGCCGGACCCATAACACACGCCTTCGCCGCCGACCTAACCGGCTTGTCGATCGATGATCTATTCGCGGTATATGCTGGTTGGGATGTCGAGCACGAAGAGATCTTCCAAAAGGAGGTTGGCAGGTTGTCTGGAACAGCGAAGCATGCTGCGGATCGGCTGGCCGAGCGTCTGCTCCAAGAAGGATATAGCCAGGTGGAACCCTTGCGCCTGGGCTACTTTTTCGGTGACCAAGTGCTGATTGCTCGGGCTAACTATGAAGACCGTCGGGGAATAGCTGCCGTCGATTGGCAAACCGTTCTCTGGTGGCCAACACTTAATGGCTTAGGCTCCCTTGGGCCTGACGAAGTGTTCTCGCTTTATACGGGCCGCAAGCTATTGGCTGCCTTCAATGCTGGGGTCGCCGATAGCACTGAAGACGCGTCCTAAATATCACAACCCTTCGGCTGGCGGCTGACAGTTGGATTTCGGCCGGGCCTATTCAATCCAAGACGGCAGCAATCGCCTCGCATAGACGGTCCATCGTAGCCGTGCGCATACCCGCCACGTTGATGCGTCCGCTGCTAACAATATAGATGCCGTGTTCTGTCCGCAGGCGCTCAACTTGGTCCGGATTAAGGCCCGAATAGGAAAACATTCCCCGTTGTTGCAAAAGGAACGAAAAATCCTTCTTCACTCCTTTGGCTGCCAGTGTCCGAACAAAAAGCTCCCGCATCTGCTGAATGCGTTCGCGCATCGTCCGCACTTCCTGCTCCCAGAGTTCACTGAGTTCCTTGTCCTCGAGTACCGTAGCCACGATGGCCGCCCCGTGTTTGGGAGGATTCGAATAATTGGTCCGAGCAATCGCCTTGATCTGACTTAACGTCGCCCGTGCCGCCTGGGGGGTATGGCAAATGACGAGAAGGGCTCCGACGCGTTCGGCGTAAAGTCCAAAGTTCTTCGAGAACGAACTACATATCAGGATCTCTAAACCTGACCGGAGCAATTCACGAATCGCCGTTGTATCTTCGACAAGCCCCTCGGCGAACCCCTGATAGGCAAGGTCCACCAGCGGGATTAGGGAGCGCTCCCGAAGCCGTTCCGCTAAGAGCCGCCACTCGGCAGGTCTCGGGTCAACTCCCGTGGGATTATGGCAGCAACCGTGTAAGCAAACCACGTCTCCGGGGCGGGCTTCATTGAGCGAATCCAATAGACCTTGAAAGTCTAATGCGGTCCCCGTCGAATCAGCATAGCGATAAAAGCGGACCTCCAGTCCAGCCGCTTCAAACACCTGGGGATGGTTGGCCCATGTCGGCTGACTACACCAGATGCGGGCTTCCGGAAAGTGCCGGTGCACTAATTCGCCAGCTACGCGCAAAGCGGCTGTTCCGCCGGGAGTCTGCACGGTCACTAACTGCTCGACAGGTACCAGATGCCCAACCACAAGGCGCGGAACCAACCGGCAAAAGTTTGGGGCTCCCTCAATGCCAAGGTAGCTCTTGGATGTTTCGCTTCCCAAGAGGCGCGTCTCTGCTTGGCGGACACATTCCAGTACGGGTGTCCGCCCTTGCTCGTCTTGATAGACACCTACCGACAGGTTGATCTTGTCGGATCGCGGATCTTGGGCAAACGCTTCGTTCAAGCCGAGAATCGGATCGGTCGATGCAACAGGTAGTTTTTCGAACATAACAGCTAAAGATGTCCTTGGGATTCCTACGACTGCTTGACGCCGGCTACGCCAGCATGCAACAATCATCCTAGCGATCGGGTCTGGGTCCTGATAGCCCACCTTCCGATGACCCAGGAGTGCTTTGAGCTGCAAGGCATTTGGTTTACCTACAGGCGGACGCTGCACGTGTCGTGCGCCGGGTTGCATGGGCAACGACACCCGAGGGGCCTAGTCGGTACCAAGGGGCCTGCCCAGATACCTGACCGGCTATATAGGCGGTACGTGGTACTCGAAGTGGAACGCCAGCTCTTGGGTCTGGTTGTCCATGAGCTGCATAGGGGATTGCCCTGGCTGGCATGACTGACACACGGGTCGGAATCTGGTTGATTGGGGCGCGCGGCGGCGTAGCAACTACGACGATCCTCGGATTGCTGGGGCTTGCCCGACGTCGGGTTCCCACGGTTGGCCTTGTGAGCGAATTACCGGAATTTAGCGATTTGGGGTTTGCAAGCTGGGATCGGTTTGTCGTCGGTGGACATGAAATCCGAGCGGGTTCGCTTTATCAAGAGGCCCAAAAGCTGTTGCAGGGAAGCCGCGTACTGGACGCAGCGTTAATCGACAGTTGCCGCGATGAGCTAGACCGGATCGATCGCATCATTCGACCAGGCATCCTTTTCGCCAGTGGTCCAACCATTGAACAGCTCGCCAGCGACCCCCAAGTACTGCAACCGCACTCGCCTCGCGAAGCCGTAGACCGCATCACGGCTGACTTGATGGCCTTTCGTCAAGAGCAGCACGTGCAACATGTGGTCGTGGTGAATGTGGCGTCTACGGAGCCACCAGTGGACGAGCGGAGAATTCCGCGGACGTGGGGTGAGTTGTCGATGCAACTGGATCGAGGTGATGACTGTTCCCTGCGAGCCAGCTCGCTGTACGCCATTGCTTCATTTGAAGCTGGCTGCAGCTACATCAACTTTACACCATCCCTCGGCTCGGCCGCCCCGGCGCTGTGTGAACTGGCTATCGAGCGCCGACAGTGCCATGCCGGACGGGATGGCAAAACGGGGGAAACGCTCCTGAAAAGCGTCTTGGCGCCCATGTTCGCCCATCGTCATTTAGAAGTCATGAGTTGGGTGGGGCACAATATCTTCGGCAATATGGATGGCCTGGTGCTCGATAACCCGGAAAACAAACAGTCAAAGGTCGCCAGCAAAGACCGCGTGCTCCGACAGATTCTCGGCTATTCGCCCCAAACGCTTGTGTCCATCGAACACATCGAAAGTCTCGGTGACTGGAAGACGGCCTGGGACCACATTCATTTTCGGGGTTTTTTGGGTACCCCCATGGTGTTGCAATTCATTTGGCAAGGATGTGATTCCATCTTAGCGGCACCCTTAGTGTTGGATTTAGTGCGATTTACCGAGTTAGCCGCTCGCCGCGGGGAGTATGGGATTTTAACCCAATTAGCCAGTTTTTTCAAAAGCCCTATGGGGGCCGAGGAGCACGACTTTCATCTGCAGTTTCAAATGTTGGAGGCTTGGGCTATGGCGATCCGAACCCAAGTCTCGCCGCAGACATGCCGCGCCTAAAAAGCGCGAACCGTCAAGCTACTATACCCCGAGGCCATTCCTCTTAGCCACCTACGGGTCGAGTAGTCAGTCGGTCCGTCACTTACGCTCTCCTTGTACCTTCTCTTAACGCGGGAGATCGGTACTACTCGAATATCCCAGCTCCAAAGTCATCATTTTTTCGAGGTGGGCTCGGTGGCGGTTGGGGCGGTTGAGGTGGAGGAGTTACCATAGGAGGTGGTGCGGAACTGGTCGGTGGCCGTTGCGCAGCAGGACGTTGGCCCCGGCGCGGGCGACGACGGTGGTGCCGATAGGCGTGACCCATATGAGGTGGCGGGACTCGCGCATGAGATCCGGAAACGCGCTCCATATCCACTTCCGGCCCCGCATCTGCGGGGGGAGTAACGTCGCCGTAGGCTTCGTCATACCGCGACACATACCCTGGCTGGCGCGCGCGGATTTTTTCGTTTTCAAACTCGGCAATTACGCGTTGTTGGATCATTTCACGACATTGAGCGTTGATCGGGTGAGCGATGTCAGCATAGAGCCGAGTGCGTCCTTCGGCGTCCCGAGGCAATGGTGGCGATTCCAAAGCCGTACCGCATTGATTGCAAAAAGAAGCCTTGAGCGGATTTTTGTGGCCACATCGGGCACAATGGAAAGTCAGCTTGCGGCTCGGCATCGCCACAAACGGACCATTTTCGCCCAGAATAATTTTAAGATCACGGACGACGAAGCAGTTGTCAAAGGTGATGGAACAGAACGCTTGCAAGCGGTCATCCGTGTTCTCCGTAAGCTTGATGCGAACCTCGGTGATTTCCATGGCAATCTCCTTCGGCCGGCTCGCTAGCCCCGAGGCTCTCCAGCGCCAGGGTGGTTACATGATAAACAGCTCCCGCTCTCATGGCCCGCAGCCACGCTGCTACGCGCCGAGCATGCCGCGCATGGCGACACAGTCCGAAAAAGCTGCTGCCACTGCCTGTCATTTGGTATCCAAGACACCCGGATGCTGCAAATAGCTTTTCCATCCGGTTGACCCACGGGTTAATTTCCCTCGCTGCTTCCTGCAAACGATTGAACAACGTTCGACCCAAACGAACCGGATCCCCGGAACCAAACGCTTCAAGTGTGGCTGAAACGTCGCGCGGTTTGGACGGCAGCCGACAGTTTCGATACACCTCCGCTGTCGACAAACCTACTGGTGGACGCGTAACGACAAAATGATAATGCGGTACTGGCCGTACCGGATAAATCCGCTCCCCACGGCCCTCGCCTACAGCTGCCCCAACGTTCAAGAAAAATGGTACGTCGCTGCCCAACGTACCAGCGATGGCCGCAAGCTGTTCTGCATCCACCCGGGGTCCGATCCGAGTACAGGCCTTCAATACGGCTGCCGCATCCGAAGAAGCTCCCCCCAAGCCAGCTCTTGTAGGAATCCGCTTCCATAACCAGATTTCCCATCCCTGCGCCCCTGGTGCCGCCCGGCACAATGCCTCGACGGTCTGATATACAAGATTCTCTTGGTCCTGCGGCAGATCGTCCCACACGCCGGTGGCCGGATCCCACCCTGCCCCGCGAACGGCTCGCCGACCGGCCGACCAGCAGCAATGCAACCGGTTGGTCCCGGCCGGTTGCGGCCTGACGATCAGCGTATCATAAAGCGAAACTGCTACCATGAGCGTAATCAGCTCGTGATAGCCGTCTCGGCGTTTGGCCAAAACTTCTAGAAATAAATTGAGTTTACAAGGAGCCAGCAACCGCACCTCCCGAGTGCCTGCCGACTCCGGCGAGCCCCTGGCGCTCATTACCCAGATTCTACCGTCTGCGTCTTTTGGGTCAACGTTTTTCGAACCGAACTTTTTCAGCCGAATAGTCTGTCCATCGGTGCTTTCCGCCGGCGGCTCAAACGGTATGAACTTTATAGTCAGGAACGTGGGAGCCCGAATTCTGTTTTTGTACCGCCAGGTAACACGCCTCAAAAACCACTTCCGGGTAGATCGTTTGTACCCATCGAGGGTCCTGCCGCTTGCGCCGCGCAGCGGCTTTGCAGTTCACCTGAATAACCCAATTGCCGATACCGTACGGCCCGGATCGTTCGCACCGAGTCACAGCATAAAGTCCAACCGTTGGAACTCCATAAGCTGCCGCGATGTGAAGCGGCCCTGAGTCGGCAGCCACGAACAGCTTGGCTTCCGATAACAGAGCCGCTAATTCCCTCAGAGTCGTTGGGGGGGCCATCTGGACATTACCATCGGCCAATTGCACCACTCGCTCAGCCCAAAGCCTCTCCAACGTGTTTCCCCATACGACAACAACCACAAGTCCTAGGCGACGGTTGAGCAAGCGTGCCAAGGCGGCCCATCGCTCAACCGGCCACCGGCGCGATGGCCAGGTAGCTCCCAAGTGGATCGCGACAAAAGGCTGATTTTTCAGGACATCTTTCTGCCAAGCATTTATACGATGACATTCGGGCGTGTAACGCGGCATACAGAATTCGACCGGACCGAGGTCATCCGATAGCAGACGCAGCAGTTCGCGTTGAGCATCCACCAGATGCGCCTGCCGGGGACAAACCACGTGCGAATAGAAACAGTGACTTCCTTCACGACTCCACGGACACGCGAACCCGACGCGCAGTTGGACACCGCTGCAATAACCGATAAGGGCGCTTTTTAACAGCCCTTGTGGGTCAATGACGAGATTAAATCGTTGCTGACGCAACTGCCAAAGTTTTTTCCAGCCTTCGCGCGTAATCAGCCAGCGCCTCGGCATGACAATTAGTTCGTCCAACGCCTCGTGATCGGATAGGAGTTGGGCGGTCGCCGGCTCAGTTACCCAAGCCAAATGGGCTCGAGGAAAGGCATGGCGCAGTGCACACAACGTGGGGAGCGTTAGTATGCAGTCCCCGATGGAACTCAATCGGACGATCGCAATACGCGGCGTCTCTGGTAGGAGCAGCCTATCGCAAGCACTCTCCAAGGAGTACGCGCGGCTTGGACTATCGCTGGCAAAGGCCATGACTGGCTCCGCTACTTAGGCTCGTGAACCCCTTTTGTGCTGAGAGAATGCCGACGCATGGAGGTGGCCATCTGCGCGAATAGCGGCTCAACTGGCGTACCGGAGTTGTTCCCGTGGTCCTTGAGCCCAAATCTGTTTGAGCCGACGGAGGCGGTGGCTGGCTACAAAATGCTCCCCTAGGTATTGCGCTAGCTTCCGTACTCGACGCCGTAGGTATTCGTAACGCAAATGATATTGCCACCAAGTTTGCCGTTCGAGACGCTGAATTACTCTCTGGAAATTCTCGGCATAATTCCCTAGAAGCGCTGTGCCTGGACTCCATAGACCTGCCAACACTGGATCATCGGGCTGGCTGAGCCACATCTTAAGTTTCCAACCCGATCGCGCCGCCACCCCGTGTAACGTGTCGGGAGTGAAATTGTAGACATGGGCAAAATGGAACCATTTTCCGGGAGCAGCAAAGGGAGCCGCCAAATTCGGACACTCGATGTAGAGCAGCCCGTGCGGTTGAACCCATCGACGCAACATCGTTAAGGCATCCACCGGTTGCCTCAAGTGTTCAATGACGTGTACCAGCAACAATAGGTCGTACCGTTGTCGGCACTCGTAGTGCCACAGACTAGCGCATCGCACATCCGCATGGACGACCTGGCGGGCATAGCTGGAAAAACCTTGATGCGGTTCGATACCCGACGCGCAGTAGCCGGCTGTCTCGAACGCTTTGACCGTACAGCCGAGTCCTGCACCCACTTCGAACACAGTGTGGCCGTGATTCAGAAATGGAATGAGAAGCTCCACGAGCCTTTGGCCGTTCTTCCATGCTCGATAGACGCGCCGATCCGACGGCAAATATTCGCCGTGGTACTCCTGCCGATAACGGTCCGCGTAAAAGGATTCCAACTCCTGCTCGCTCGGTACGTAAGCATGTCGAACCAAACCACAACCCCGACAGATTACCGTGGGTAACGGTCGACCACGCCGATCGCGTTCGGCCAATAGTTGAAACTCACTGCCATCGCACAGCGCGCATGGCATATTGGTCGTGACTAAGCCCTTGTTTTGCCTCATGGAGCAACCTTCCTGTCGGAACTATCCGACAACTCAGGCGGGGAGACGTTTGCCGGCGCCGAGCTCTCAACCTCGTCTGACCTTCGCCCAGTAGCCGACTGGGGTGAATCGGGTGCCTGATGGGAAGCTGGCTGTACGGAATCGGTGATCAACGCATTGGCAGCTCCCGGCTGCTTGAACGTGTACGCTTCTGGAAACGCAACGGGTTCGGTGGGAAACCGCTCGCACTTTTTGCGAAATAGCGACAGAAGTCGGTCACCGGCAAATCGTGGCTCAGGATAAATGGTCCCGGTTTGAAACGGTCCGATTCCAAAAAACCAAGAACTCTTCGCGTCGCTTAAAGGGACAGCCGTACCGGACTGCCATACCGGCTCGCGCGTGCGTCGATCGTAGGCGTATGCGGCAATCTTCGCGGCAGCCAGTTGGTCATGACGACGAGCAAGCGATAGTTCTGGAATGGACGGTAAGTCCGGTGCGTTGGGAACCAAGTCAACTAAATTGGCTAGCGATTTGTTGGCAGGAATGCCATAAGTCACATCGTGCTGGTCGTGCCCCAAAGTTCCTACGCGCGCCTCGACAATGTAGTCTGCGTCGTTGGCCGTCGGTTGGAGCAAACAACCACTGGCAAGCATCTGTTGTCGCAAAGCGCTTGTAACGTATTCCGAATTAACAAAGCCGATTCCTTTGACGTTTTGGATGAACCGGTCGTCCAAATAGACTTTCTGCCCGGCCAAGACCCGAAAATCCAATTGAGCTACCGCTCGATCTACTGCGTCAGAAAGAATCAGTTGTTGAGTCGCCAACTGGGTTTGAGTTGTGCCACAACCCGCGTGCAACAAACAAACAAGCAACAGTTCACAGCCACGATAGAGGGTCACCGGCTTTATCAGTCCCTCCATGGCCGATACCCCTCCTGTTTCCTACGGTGTTCCGGTTGCCCAAAATACCACTGCCGTGAAAACTGGCTGAAAGTATACTGTTGGGTCATTTACCGTCCAAGGCGAATCGGTTTTAGAAAACCACTGCCTCGTGCCAAGAATTTTTTGACTCGTAGACTACATCAGACTGTCCGGGCGTCGCACCGATTGCTAAGTAGGACAGTCTCGGCAGGGCAACACGGCTTGATACTCGTAACGGCTGCCAGCGCGTTAGCAATTAGCTCGTCGACCACCGTCTCTCCATGCGAAGCCCTGCCGCTCGGCGCAACTAACGCTAGCAATCGTCGCAAAAGCGCGCTGTTCGATACGATAGCGTGTATAGGCGCTTGCTATCTTGTCGCTGCCTGGGCCTTTCGGCGGCAATGTCTTGATGAAATCACACACAACAAGCGCTCAACACGATCTGAAAGCCGCTCCCCGCAGCACGAAGGAAAATCTTTTGTAGACCTCTCATATTTTCTACAATCGCCGACCTGCTTTACCTCTCTAAGCTTGCTGAACTACGCAGATTATCACACGAAACGTCCTGGGGCCTGTCCCCAAGTCCTCGTCGTTCGCGCGCGAATTCATGACAATGTTGGTCAACATTTTCCAATTGGCGAGGTCCAAGCGGGTACAGCGCATTTGCAAGCGTTGCATTTCGAGTCATAGCCCGTACCAGCCTGGAACGCACTCTGCACCTCCCCGATGAGAAGATCTTCAACATCGTGCATGCCGCTGGCGCACAAGACGCTAGCCGTTAGCACCCAATGCTTTTTTTCATACGCTAGCAAAGAACCCTACCCAGAAGGTGGACGCCGATTTCAAGGGTCGGCATCTCCAGCCGCGGCCCCCGGTTAGCGAACGGATGTGTTGCCCCGCACGGATTCTCCTCCACACCGGTTTCTAAGATAACTCGGTCGACGAGCCTTGTCGCCCACAGGGAGCGTCGAACGCCATCGTACGTCAAGCGGTAGCCAACGGACACTCAGAAGCGGGCTCGGACCACCAGTAGAACCGCGAAGACGCAAAGAGGCCAAGCCGCAAGCAGGCGAGCGGTATATCCACGTTCGTTCCAGTGCGCCTTGGTCCCTTTGCGATGAGTTCTCTTAGTCGGCTCCTTACGGTCGTGTTTCCGGTAAGATGCCGTTCGAGTGAATGCCGTTGCCTACTAGCGCACAGCGCGCGTATCCATTTCTGAAACCTGCAGCGGAAAAAGTATGAACCTACTCCAACCTCGCTTCGATTTGGGCAATGCTCACCCATAAGCATGCGGCACACGCCATCCGGGTTGCGATTGCCACCGCCCATAGCGTCCCTCTAAAATTTCGTGGACTTTCGCGATACATTTGGTCGGTTCCGCAATTAAAGGCGCTCGACGAATGATCGATGTGGCACGTGTGGTGCAGTTGCACGATGACTGCGTTGTGCGCTGGCACGAGCTTCCGATCGATAATCCGTACCAAGGCGTTGAAGCCTTAATATGTGAGGAACATGCGTGGAATTTTCAACTCTGGCACGAAGAGGACATTGCTCGTAGCCCAGACGTCGGCGACGCCAAGGTTGCCCAAACCAAGCGTACCATTGACCGGCTGAATCAAGCCCGAAACGATGCGATCGAACGAATTGACGAGTGGTTAGCCAAGTGGCTTGCAGAGCACGGCGTGCTGGCACATCCTGATGCACGCTGGAATACGGAGACGCCTGGTAGCGCTATCGATCGGCTATCGGTCTTGGCGCTACGCATTTATCACTTAAATGAGCAAACGATGCGTGCCGATACCAGCGATGCGTTTCGACGCTCTGTGGAAGAAAAACTAACGATTTGCCATGCGCAGCGCCAACGATTGGTTCATGCCTTAGAACAACTGCTGAGTGAGATTACCTCGGGACGCTGTCATCACCAACCTTTCCGTCAGTTAAAGATGTACAACGATCCGCAGCTCAATCCATACCTTTATGGCCGCACTGCCACTGGCTCGCCCATGGCAGAGCGGCTGAACCGATAGAAAACGAGTAAATTGCCACGTGCGAGTCCTTCTTTCCCGTAGCCTGCACGCAGAACCGATGGCAGAATACATTTAAAGAACAGAGTAATGTCGGCGGATGGCACGACGCGCAGTCCTCGGTGCGTCTAGGATCAAGGATCAAAACGCGGAAGTCGTGAGTCCACCGGAATAACGATTCGGGCAAAGGTTTGTTTATGAAAAAGTGGCTGGGCTATACGTACCTGCGTGTTTGCCTCGTAGCACTGGTGGTTGTCCTGGTTGGGAGCGTTGCAGATGCTGTGGCACAACCGGAAGCAGCGTGCGAAGATGCGACTGATGACGTAAGGCGATGGATCGAGCAATTAGAAGCGGATCAGTTTTTGGTGCGTGAGGAAGCAGCCCTAAAGTTGATTGGGCGGGGTGCTGAGGTGGTAGATCCCTTGCTGGAAAAGATCAGCCGGATGAAAACCGCTGAAGGGAAGATGCGTTGTGTCTTCGTGCTTAAACAGCTTGCCCTTTCCGATGACGACGTCACTCAAGAGACTGCGCAACAGGCGCTGGAAAAAATCCGAGACATGGCGTTGGGAGCTACTTCCCGCAAAGCAGCAGATTCGCTCGAACTGCTGTATGGACTACGCCAGCGACGAGCCCTGCATGAACTTGTGCGGCTGGGTGCAAAACCTCTTCCAGAACGTACGTTCCAGTTAGAGTTCGTCTACGGATTGCAATTGGACGATGCCTTTCAGGGAAAAGACGACGATGTCAAGCAACTGCGCTACCTGGTCAACCTCCAATATCTGACCTTGTCCGGATCCAAGGTGCGCGATTCGTGGCTCACCTTCGTAACATCATTGCAAGGACTGCACACGCTGTCGGTCAATCGAGCGCCCATAACGGTAGCTGGCTTGGAACAGATCACAAAGCTTCCCAATCTGAAGATATTGGAATTCAAGTATGTGCCCATAGGCGATGAGAGTATCGAGTGCTTGAGTCGGCTGAAAAATGCTGACCGGCTGCGACTTTATGGAACTGCCCTTACTGCGGCAGGTGCGGACCGTCTGCGGCAAGCCCTACCGTTAGTGCAAGTTGATTGGAGGGCTGGGGCATTTCTGGGGATAAGTGGGGATCACCATTCGTTGGGCTGTCTTATTCATACGGTTCGTCCCGGAACCGCAGCCTCTCAAATTGGTTTGCAGCCTGGCGATATCATCGTGCGCTATGCTGGACAGCGGGTGGGCGATTTCGAGGCTCTCACGGCTCTGATTTCAAAAAACCGGCCCGGTGATGAAGTAGAAATCCAATACGTACGCGGAACGGATGCTCTTTCGGTCACTCGTGTCCGCAGGCCACAGGACAACCAAACAGGCATGACCGTTCGCTCTCACCCGCTCGGGTGCGAAGTCGTCTCGGTGCAAGCCGACTCCTTAGCGGCCGTAGCCGGTTTGCGGGCAGGCGATGTGGTGTATCGTGTCAACGGCGACTTAGTAGAAAAGCCAGAAGACCTCGAAAACCGCTTTATGGCCATAGAAATCGGCCAGTTCGTCAGCTTCGACTATGTGAGGGAAAACACTTTGAAGAAAGCCATTGCCCGATTAGGGGAATGGGATTAGCTGGCTATCGAGCACTGCATATCCTCGCATCGCCCGTAAAACAACGCTGGAAAATTCATCGGAACTCTCCGACACCGCGCCCTGGCATACGGTGTATCATGAATCGTGCTAGACAATCGACCGAAGTCACCTAGTTTCCCTTATCACCAGGCCGGGACGCTATGTGGAAAAGATGAGAAAGCAGCTCTGTCCTTCAGGTGCTGTCTAGACATTTATGACTCAGGTGGTACGCCTCGTATGGCATCCCCCCTACAGAAGTTTTTTAGCATAGATGATTTTTGGGTCCCCCGGAGCATAAAAGTCGGGCAAGACTGCGACTGGGACGTAGCCTTGTGATTCATAGAATTGACGGGTTGGCTGGTATTGGGCCCGACCCGAAGTATCCACGTAGAGCTGGGTGCCCCCTGCGTCGCGCACGAGGCGCTCGACCTCCGCCAATAACCACCTCCCTAAGCCTTGCCGCTGCCATGGACGTCCCACGACGATCCAGTACAGGTCGTAGCTGGACTGTGTTAAGGGGATGAGACCATAACAGGCGTAGGCATGAAGCCCCGCTGCGCTTTCGATGAAAACAAACCGATAGCCAGCCGCCGGCCCATCGGTCAGTGCCTCTTTTACCAATTCAACCGCAATAGTGATTTCATGAGGATAAAAGTTCCCGGTTGATTCAGCCAGTGCCCGCACGTGGTGGACATCGGCCGTCACAGGTTCATAGCGAAATGTGCACTGGTCCATTAAGCGAATCACGTTTTGCGCCCAATTGGTGATTTCCGCAAAGCCGATTGAACAATCCGTCCCACGACATCGACCATCCTCAGCCCAGCTTCCGCACAAGCAGCCATAAACCCGGCGTCCGGAGCTAAGCACGGATTGAGGTTGGCTTCCAAGACCCAGGGGCGGCCAGTTGCATCAACTCGAAAATCGACACGGCCGTATCCATTCATCCGAAATAGTTCCCAAACTTTTCGCGATATCTGTAACAACTGTACGCGCAAGGGGTAGTCCTCGATCGAGCATCGGAACCGCCTTGGAGTGTGCTGATACTCAAACGAGTCTACATGCCATTTAGCTGCATAACTGACGATCCGAGGTTTGGTCGGCGGATAATCGACAAATACGATTTCGGCGACGGGCAGAATCTCCACCTCATCTGATCGAGAAAGGAGGGATATGTTGAATTCCCGGCCATCAATATACTGCTCGGCAAAACAGGGATAACCGATACTGTGGGCCCTGTGCTCGAGGAAGTCCGCAAGGTCTTGCGCGTTGTGCGCCTCGACCAAGCAATCATCGGCCAAGCCAAGCGATGCGTGCTGACCGACTGACTTGATGATGAACGTTCCTGGAAATGTCACGGAAACGTCTGGGTGGTCAATAGCCCACCATGGCGGTGTCGGCACGCAGTGCTGTTGCAACCAACACTTCATCGTGCGTTTGTCGCCAGCCAATAACCACCCGACGGCTCGTGTACCGGTGTAAGGCACACCAAGACTCTCGAGCAAGATGGGCACGGCGCAAGCTAAACGATCATCTCCATGGAGTGACTCGACCAAGTTGAAAACCAACTGAGGACCTCGGCGCGAAAGTTCCTCCCTCACCCTCTCGAGATTCAAGCCACAGGCCATGCGTGTCACCGAATAGCCCAACTGCCTAAGTGCTTCGTGCACACATTCGACCTGGTGCAGTACGTCCTGTTCGGACTCCCAACTGCCCGCGCCACTGGACATTGGTTTCTGGTATAAAATCAAAACCTCCATTCTTGCAGTGCCTCTTACTTGCCAACCGTCTTCGATCATCTGCTTTCATCCCCAAAACCTGGAACGATTCTCCAAGTTTTGATAGATGTTCCGCACCACACGCGCAGTCCAAACGACCTCTTACTTGCTGTGCCGACCCAGCGCAACAAGAAACTACCGCGTGACCCTTTGGGTGCCAATGTGTGTAGAAAAGAGTAACCCATCGGTGGTTGCTTAAGCCAGGCAGCTGTTGTTTCTGGTGTTGTTAGTACGTTCAACGCATAAAACATTTATCGTTGGATGGATAGATAGATCGATATGACACAAAGTCTTCCGGGAAACTTCGTTTCAATTCGTTTCACGCTTCGAATTGTTGAATTTTCACGTTTGCAACGCAGCTCGGGTACGGGCTACCAAACTATTGTCCGGTTCTTGCGAACCACGCAGCCGATAGACGCTGGTCGCCAAAAACCGATTGCGCCACTCAGGCGAAACAGCATAGTAGTCCTCGAACACAGCAGAGCTGAACTTATAGTCGTGCGAGTCATTTCCTTTCACGAAGATAAGGCGGCGCGCTGCATCGAGCAATTGTTGCGGAGGGCCATTACTTGCTAAGTAGGCGAACATCCGTTGAGCGGCTTCGTCAGTCCTGGGGCCGATCAATTGGAAGATTTCAGCGACGTCAACCGCACGGGAATCGCCCGGTTGCCACTCGTCGAGGGCCACATCGCGCACCTGGCCACGACTGCGCATTGACTTCAAAAACATCGGCAAGAAAGCGGTGTTCTGCAACAGCAGCAACCGCCGCGTCTTATCGTCCGAAACCGTCTGGTACGCGTAGTGAATGGCATTGGTGGTCGTTGCCGCATGCAACGACACGATGCCCGGCTGACGTGCCAAAAGCTCACCGGCCCCCAAGAACAACCCATCGTAAATTGACTGCGGGGCCACGCCTCGGTTGAGCATGTCGACTACCAGCTCACAACACTCCTCGCTCGATCCTGTACGCAGCGCAGCCAACAACTGACGCGTAGCACCCGAGTCGGGCTTGCCATCGCGCCAATCCGGTCGAATTTGTTCGATTCGCTGCAGATTCTGCCGGTAAGGACGATCGGGTGCTAAATCGGCTTTTGCCGGATTCGGTTCGTTGGTATGGTTGAGCAGCGCAAAGGCCAAGGATCGTAATACCGGCTCCGCATAGCGCCAGCCGATGCACTGCAAGGTGCGAAAACCATTGGCGACAAAGATTGCTTTGTGCCCGATGCTGCGGTAATCGCGTGCTCCATAATGAGCAAACACTTCGAATAACTCATGGGCACTGGCCGTGCGTGCCATGCCAGCTACGGCAACATCGGCTGCTGCTTCGTCCCAGTTTTCCAACGCTTCGACTAAGGCCTTATGAGCTCGATGCGCTGGTGGTACCCGCGCCTCGTCCACTGGGCCCATGGTCCAATCTCCCTCACGCTCGTCGCTGGCCTGCGCGCTTTTGAAGTAATCCAGCGACCAAAAGATCGGCAACCATCGGTCTTGATCTGGTGAAGCAAGACTGGCAAGATGGGCGGAGTTGACTACCAACACGCAATGAAACTTAAATCCCACCGAGGGACGAGGCTGGACGTTGCGCACGCCAGCCAACAAAAGAGCCGCAAGGATTTGCTGATAACTGGTTCCGCGACGGATCTGATCGGCAAAAACTTCAATCACGCGCGATCGCGGTGTTTCCTCCAAAAGCCGTACCAACGGTTCGATGTCCGGACTTAACCGCACCTTGTTCGGGTCCCACTTTACTTCGTCAGCCTGTATGGGACGCAATGCTTCAAGAAACCGGAAATCACCTAAACCTGCCAAGGTGCCCCCAACTGCAGCCCGCCGCAAAAAACTACGCCGCGTTGCCATGGGTTACCACCCTCCTCGCGAAAAAAGGCTCGCCGACAAGTCCAAGATAACCCTTTCAAGATAGCCGATACGGCCCGTCGAGTGAATACAGCAGCCGTTTCCAGCCCCTTGCGCTCATCGGCGCTTGGGTTACGTTAGTTGGTACATATTGATCTAACGCAAAGGTGCAAAATTAACGCACAGGTGCAAAAACGCTCAGGCGCAGGAACGAAATAAATACGCTGGCAAGATCGGGGGGAGGTCTAGTGCCGGAACTTCTTCGCACAACCGGCTTGGTTTGATGATTCGGGCAGACTCGATCTGGGTACGTCTCGTCACCGCTGTTCCTTCTGGAGGCAGACCTCCGTGTCCGCACCTACGATCAATGCGACCGCCGTCGACGATTACTTCGTGTGCCCCCCACATCCGGCCAACCAGCGTAAAACAAACGAGCAGACACGTGGCTATGCCTCAACCAACAGCAGTTCCACAGTCCACAAGGATCGTCATGTGGGAATGAGGCGGCGATTCGTCGGCGGAAATCGTGGGCTTGATGATTCTGGTGCTTGCTGGCCCTCAACAAGCGGACTGACTGAGTCGCGGAGAATGGATAGGATGGACGAAAGGTCCACGAACTGGAGTTCATCGATAGCCTTGCTAGCCAAAAGATGAGGTTTTAGAATGCTGTACACATAGATTCTGGATGCCGGAGTGGCGGAATTGGCAGACGCGCTGGACTCAAAATCCAGTGAGGCTCAAACCTCGTGTGGGTTCGACTCCCTCCTCCGGCACTATTTAGACTCACGACTGGCGTACCGAAGAGCTTTTCCCAGATCTCCGCGGCTTTGCTAGGCAGGATTTATCCAGGCTGATCACTCGGCTTCAACGAAATAAGGCATTGGTTTTGCTCCGGCTTAACAGCTCGTGCCGGTTATTTGCGGAAGCATCTGTGGCCGTGTGACCATAAGACCCGCCACGAAAGAATTCTAGAATTGCCTTGGCCCGTAGAATGGGCATGCTCTGGTGTAAAGCCCGCCGGACTGCTAACAGAAAGCTGAGCGCGATACCCCGTTCTGAGGAGAATGGTTACGCAGGATCGGGCAGGTTTTTGGTCTGGTTTGGTAGGAAGTTTCGGCAAGAAGTATAGCACGGCGCTGCGGGTAGATTCTTACCGAAGAAAACGAGGCTTACAGCGGACTGCTTGCACTCTACGCGTTGAATCGGTTACACTACCACCTTTGGAACGCAGATTCATCGCGACGAGCGGCAGCTAGGCCGAAAGCGCCAAGCTCTGAAAAAAACATAATACGTTGCGGCACAAATTGCTCAGCCACTATAACCGCTTAAGTAACAGTCCCAGCATAGCGCTGTCGTATTAGGCTCAAGTGTTGAACCACGGCAAATAAGAGCTAAGAACGTTGTTTTGGCAAAAGAACTTAATGCGACCGTTGACGTGGGTGGCGATTTTCGCATTGTGGTTCTTCGGCTGTCGACAGGCGAATAATAGCCCACCGGTAGCCCCGTTGCGTGAGCACGCACATAGCCACTACCATGTACACGCACCGGGAGTCACGCACGACCATTCGCACCCGGATGGATTCGTGGGTGGTCATTCCCATCCTCATATCCATTCGCTGCGCACCGGGGAAAATGACGAGGAAACGGCGCCATGAAACACAGAGGCAAGTTAACCCAAGCCTTTACGTTGATCGAATTGTTAGTGGTAATTTTTGTCATTGGCATTTTAATCGCACTTTTATTGCCAGCAGTACAAGCGGCGCGAGAAGCTGCTCGGAAGATGAGCTGTAAGAATAATTTACGTCAATTTGGTATTGCGCTTCACAACTACGAGAATGCATTTCGTCTGCTGCCCCCAGGCTATCTTTTTCGCCCAGATCCGTTAGGGAACGCGGCAGGATTTTCGTGGGGCGCGATGCTATTGCCGTTCTTGGAACTACCCCAGATATATGATGAGTTCGATTTTCGATTGCCGATTTATCACAATTTGAATCGTATTCCGCGCGAGCGGCACCTGTCGATTTTTTTGTGTCCCAGCGATCATCGCTCCTGGGGAGGATACGTGGAAATGGGCGACGAGCGCTATGCTATGGCGAGTTACGTGGCAAACTTTGGGCCGCCGGATATGGATGAAACACCCGAGCAACGGGATGGAGTCTTTAGCCGGAATAGCTCTACGCGCCTGGCCGACATTCGGGATGGCCTCAGTAACACGTTTGCGGTGGGAGAGCGGCAAAACGGACCGTTCCGTAGTGGTGGGGTCCATGGGAACCATTTTGAATATGAGACCACGTGGGCCGGCGCTGTACGCGATCTAATGGATCCAACGGACGATCACGGACACATGGTGCTCTTTCAAACTGGGCATACGCCGAATCATCCTCTGAGCGATGACCGCGACATTTCTGCCCCGCACGCGACGATAGCGCAATTCCTGATGTGTGACGGCTCAGTGCATAGCATCTCTACCAATATCGACCCAGTCGTCTATCATGCGTTGGGTACTCGAGCGGGACAGGAGCCGGCGTCGCTCGATCCGTGACGGTGTGTGAAGGCGAATCGCAGTTCTCAGCTCAAGATTGGCTACAGTAGCCGGATGTATGTCGGCTTTTCCCCTGTGGAACCAATGACGTACGACCAAGCTGATAACTGATCGTTCTCAGCGAAGGTTCGCTTCAGAAAGGATGAAGAAAAGTTTGGCACTCGAGTGTGTTGTAAGGGCGGTGGCGACCCTTAGGGAGAAGAAAAAACAGGTTAACGCAACGGCGCTAAGCTCGACGGTTGCCATTTGCCAAATGGCAAACCAGTTCGCGGACTACATGGAAGATCGAATCCTGCGACTTTTAGAAAAGTTTCTCGATATTCGGGTCGAATAGGCCAATGTAACAAGTAACAAGAATTTGTTTTCACGGTTCGTATCCCATGTGCGCTCCATTACGCAACGACAGTTACGTATTTGGCGAACTGAGTCTACTCCTAAGCGACGTCGGGCAAATACGTTCAGGAAAGGCCCGTGTTTTCTGAGAAAAGAGCAAGAGACGCGAAACATAACGCTTTCCGCTAGCGCAGCGTCGAGGACGGTAGGCACGCAGTTCAGCTTGTGGATCTCTTGCCTCTTACGCCTTAGCGTTAAACCACTTCCCTCTCCAACGGCGAGATTCGAGCTAAGATCTTGTCCGCTTTGTTTCGGTGAGTAGCTCTTCCAGTCGTTGCTGTAAGCGCTGACATACCGTTTGCCACGCGGCGCTTTGCTCTGCGCTAAATATTGCCGGCGCTGATGAGCCAGCAGAAAGAGGCGGTGGTTCGACAGAGTTATTTGGCCTTGTCGGCATGCTGGAATGCGCTGTGGGCTGGTTGAAATCGCTGGCTGTCGGTACGGGGCTAGCCGAGAGTGAAACGCGCTGGTGAACCTTCGAATAACAGCAGGGCTGGACACCATTGTGGTACCAAATCTGGTCGCGCCCGTGCTTTTTGGCAGCATACAGAGCCTGATCGGCATCGGCCCACCACTGTCCGATATTTTGATGGGCACGTAGTGACGCCACACCGCAACTAATACTTATACTCCGTCCGGCTCCGGACGGATGCAAGACGCGGCATACCGCGCGACGGAGACGCTCGGCGACGTGGCACGCCTCCTGGATAGCCGTATCGGGCAAAAGAACACAGAACTCCTCGCCACCGTATCGAGCCAAAACATCTTGTTGGCGAAGCGTACTGTGCATCTGTCGGGCGACTTGCGCGAGAATTCGATCCCCCACAGCATGCCCATATGTGTCGTTGATGGACTTAAAATGATCGACGTCCACGAAAACAACCGAAATAGCTCGCCGATATCGGCGCGCTTGTGCTACCAACCGCTCAGCATGCTCCTGAAGCGCTCGGCGGTTTAGAAGTCCCGTGAGTGGGTCCGTATGAGATCGCTGAAGTAATTCGCGAATCAGCGTCGACTTCTCGTTCAAGGCTGATTGGGCATCACGGAGCCGCTCGCGCAAACGGCGATTCGCCGTGATGAGTTGTTCAATGGAATGGCTGGAAGCTTCTGTTATCTCATCCCGCGTGGCTACTGACTCGGTCGAGAACCTCTCTAATGTGGAATCGAATGCTGCAACATCCCTAGAAACATCGCGTGTCCACTGCATGAGCTGTTGAACGACTCGCAACAGTTGTTCCGGCGTGAGCTGCGGGGTCGAGAAATAGCGGCGAACCACGATCACCGCTAATATCACGCCAAGCCCTACCAGCGCCGCGCCCAGAATCATTCCTAAAATTAATACACTCAGTTTTTATAGCACTGACGAATATATCCTTACTGCCGGCAATTAATTTTCTTGCTATTTTTTCCCCGGGGCTTCCCACGAGGCCGTCGAGAATAGTCTTGTGGGACATCGTACCGTATTGGAATTGTAGCTTATTGCCGAGTAAGCACGCCCTGGGGTTGTTTGGCGGCGAAATTGGTTTTCGTAAAACAAGGCACAGGACAGGTTACGTCGCACACCTCGCCACTAACAGATTGAGCGGCCCGACGGTTAGAGCAGCGACAGTTTTTTCAGCGCAATCACGAAGGCTATTGGGTATGCGAGGGATAATCGGTATCACAAGGACTTAACGTACGGACCTGACTGTGAAAAAAACCAGCTTTTCAGTTTTCTCGAGGCGCGTGCGGCCGATCGCCTGGGGAACACAACACCGATCGTGGTTGCGCCTTGATTGTAGGTGAGATTTTTCCCTGGCTTGGTTGACCCGGAATTACGTCTACCGTTTTTCGGTCAGGCGGAAGTAAGCAGAGCAGGAGTCCACGTTTGCTTCTTGGCAAAGGCGTTCTGTGGAGCGATGGCTCAACAGAGCCGCCACCGCGAGCAGGCGGCCAATTCAATTCCACGCAAGGGCGGTAGGAAGCCTGCATGGATCGCCGAAGTGGGCTACTGCTTCCTTTCGTTATTGCGGCCGGTCCAGGCCTGCGTGACTGCCTGTGTACCAGGGCGCCCAACTAGCGGTATTGCTGGACACTCAACGTTGAGCAACGTTGGCCGTTGAGAGTGTATCGAAGTAATTGGTATAGTGGACTGACTGTGCGGTCCGACCAAACGGTTACCGAACGCACTAGCCGCCGGCGCGGATTCCCGCTCAGAAAGCTGCCCCTCGCACCCATTTGGTAGCGTTTCGTTTGCTAGCGTCTTGAAACGTCCGGTTGGGCTTTGGCCGCTAGCGATTATCTATGCCTATAAGCGACACCGTGTGCCAGCAATCTCGCTAGTAAAGAGGTTTCCAATCGCCTCGTGTCCAGCGAGTTGGCAAAGTGCGCCCCAAGGAGCAAGGTATTTTTCACCACCGTAACCGCTACGGGCGAATGTTCCATACACAAGCATGTCGATAATCATAGTCATAAATCAAAGAGGGTGGTACCGAGCCCTGGGACGGGGTTAGCCGACCCGGCGACAGGCTTCTTTGGCAGGGGGACAGGCACCGCGACCCGTGGTTGGGTAATTTGAGATATTCAGTAAGATGCGCAAAATAAGATAACGTGGCCAATTTAGACAACGAAGAAACACTGGAAAAAACTGGACTGTTTCCCCGCAACCTGATGAAAACCGCCATTGTCCACGGATAGGTGAACGGACGAGTGCCGCGTAGAGATAAGTCGCGCTACAAGGCGGGTTGGAGTATTTGACGCCATCGTTCGGATCACGTTTTCTTGCGGGTATTGCTAGCACGAGATGTGTGGCGAGCGGTGTGACTAGCCTTTGATGCTGTGTGCGTCGGGGTTTTTGGGTACGTACGTCATCGGAGTAGCAACCCTGAATCGTGAGTTTTTGAAAAAGCCTATGATATAAGCTAATCTGAAGTTCTCGGCGGGGGCGCTGCGAGTTTGGTCCAGCCGGGGAACGCACGACCTGTAAAGGTGGGTTCGCACCCGCCCCGATCAAAGGACGTGGCCCCATACAAAAACCGCCGCTCCCTTACGGCTGCGGCTCCGCTGGAGTGCCGCTCGCTTAGGTTCGCAGCTCTGGAACGCTATCCATCTTCGGAAACGATAGGGCGAGCTCCCGGTGACAGCCAGATCGGTACAGCGACGTCCCGGCTCCAAATGAGCAGTAGACACAACGCCGATGTGTGGTCCACTGTAGCGGACCTGAAGACGAAGACCTGCTATATTGGGGGGACGGCGTCCTGAAACGCCTTAAGAGCCTTTTCCTCCGTATCATAGAATTCCCACAGTCGGTCGATTTTTGTGATGCGAAGAACCTCCCGAGTATCGGAATTCAGCCCGGTTAGTGCTGCACGGCCTCTCGATTGGTCGAATATGCGCCGCATGCGTACCAAAGCATTCAGCAGGCTGGAACCGAAGTATTATGTTTCGCTTAGGTTAACGACGAGCGATGATAGATTCGGGTCCATTGCCATTGCATCTAAAACGCGGGACGTCTGCTGGTCGATCGATTCAGCTTCAAATTCACCTGCCTCACCGGCAACGGCTACCACAAGCGCGCTGCCCACGCGCCGGATAGCCCACTCCGAGCATGTCATGCGACGTCTTCCCTTTCGGGGGTGGAGTTCGAAGACAGGGACTTTTCCAGAATGACAATATTGCCTCGCCCCCGATATTCCACGCAGTCCATAAAGGTTTTCATCAACAGAATACCGCGACCACTAGCTTTTTCCAAATTTTCGGGATCTGTTGGATTAGGAATCAGTAATGGATCGAAACCGGGGCCTTCATCTTCGACACGAAAACGAATTTTATCGGGTGTCAGCGAGGCGACGATTTCGATGCGCCGATTTGCATAGGGCGGAACGCGACGTCTTTGTTCTGCTAAACGATAGAAGGCATCCCAATCCGTTTGTCGTAGTGACGAATCTAATTCGAGGTTACCGTGATAGAAGGCGTTCGACAGTGCTTCTTCCAAGGCCAGCGCCACTTGGAATTGGCGGCTTTCATCCCCCAGGGCCATTTCTTGCATTTGCCGCCGAACGAAACTTACCAACGCACGAATCATACCGAGGTCCGTCGGAAGGCTTACTCGCCAGCGCACGTTGTTCAAGCGGCGCAAGAGCGCATAATAGTCGCGCTGCTCTTGCGCTACGTCCAAAATCCGTTCGATGGCTTCGAGCAACTCGCTTTGCAAGAGGCGTTTTGGAACGTAGCCGGCTGCACCAGCTCGCAACGCCCGCATAGCCAGCTCTTCACTTCCCTTAGATGTTACAAGAACCACCGGTAATCCAGGAATCTCCTGACGAACAACGCGGACGAGCTCCAACCCATCGAGCCCGGGCAGTTGGACATCACTTAAAACAAGTGTTGGCAGCGTTTGGCGAATCTGCGACAAGGCTTGCTGGCCATCCTCCGCTTCGTCAATTTGCCACCCGTCCCGCTGCTGTAGCAGGTGCCGAATGACGTAACGGTCCGCCGCGCAATCGTCCACCACCAGGATGCGCACCATGGTTGATCCCTCGCGGTGACTTGCAGACCTCCGGTTCGTATGAGACCATGTCGATACCAGCCTCAGAGGATCGACGTGCCTTTAGTTTAACATATCCGACCGTTGAGTACATTGAGAGGTCCGAATGCCTGACAGGAAACAAGTCCGATAACGTCCGGGAAGCTCAATACGTATCGACTCAATTATCAGGAAGAACGACATGAAATTGGGATTTGTCAGTGCTATATTGCCGGAACTGTCTCTAGAAGAAGTGCTTCGGTTTGCGGCCGATACGGGCTACGACTGTGTGGAGCTTATGTGCTGGCCGGTGGGTAAAGCGGAACGGCGCTATGCAGGTGTTACGCATTTGGATGTCGCTCTGTTGTCGGATACCCAAGTTGACGCAGTCCGACGATCGGCCGAATCGTTGGGAGTTGCCATTAGCGGTCTCGGTTACTATCCGAATCCCCTGTCACCCGATGAAAATGAGTCCCAAATAGCGATCGACCACATTCGCCAGGTAATCGTGGCGGCAGCTCGCTTAGGTGTGCGTCAAATGAACACTTTCGTCGGTCGCGATTGGAAGCGATCAATTGACGAGAACTGGCAACGGTTCTTGGACGTATGGAAACCGTTGGTAGCGTTCGCCGAACAGCACCAGGTGCGGATTGGAATCGAAAACTGTCCGATGCTTTTTACGAAAGACGAGTGGCCAGGAGGAAAAAACCTAGCCAGTTCTCCCGCGATCTGGCGGCGCATGTTCGCTGCGATTTCCAGCCCTTATTTCGG
Source organism: uncultured Pirellulaceae bacterium (assembly GCA_964425225.1). GTDB lineage: Bacteria > Planctomycetota > Planctomycetia > Pirellulales > Pirellulaceae > BPJU01. The sequence continues at coordinate 25,890 of CAYRMD010000001.1, forward strand.
GCTCAATTTCGATCCCTCGCATTTGGTCTGGCAGCAGATGGATTACCTTCGCCCGCTTCGCGAATTCTCTTCGCGCTTGTTCCATATTCATGCCAAAGACGTACGGATCGATCGCCACCGTCTGGACGACGTGGGAATTCTGGCTACACCGTTGGAGTACCATGTCCCCAAACTGCCCGGTCTGGGTGACATTGACTGGGGCAAATTCTTTTCGGTACTAACCGACGTCGGTTACCGCGGACCGGTATGCGTCGAAGTGGAAGATCGAGCCTACGAAGACAGCTTAGAGTCGCGAAAAGCTTCACTCGTTCAAAGTTATACGTACCTACGCAATTTTATACCACGCCGCCGCTAATCCCGTGAAAGTTTCGGAGTGGCCGTGAGAAATGTGCGGATACTGGTTTCGGAAAGGATTGCCGAGGAGATGCCGACGATTGGGGCCGTGTTGTGGCTCAAAACGAAAAGTATCGACAAGACGTGACAAGTTTCAAGCGTCCTATAGCACATCGTTTGGCGGATCGAGTCATCGTGGTGATCGGTGGCACGGGGGGCATAGGGGCCAGTATCGTCGAGCGGTGTCTGGTCGAGGGCGCTTCAGTCGTTGCGCTCGGCCTTCCCAATGAATCGCAAGTCGAAAGCCGGTCGCCTCAATTTTCTCACGCGGACCGCCTCGAAGTCCTAACGGGTGACGCGCGCCAAGAGCAAACCGTCGAATCAGCCGTGCGGCGGGCAGTCGAAATCTGGAGAAGAGTGGACGGTTTGGTTCATGTAGCCGGCGGTAGTGGTCGATCCGTGGGTGACGGTCCCTTGCACGAAATGCCGAGGGATGGTTGGAGCCAGACGTTGCAGTGGAATCTGGACACGGTGTTTTTTTCCAACCGAGCTGCGGTCCGCCAAATGATGCATCAATCGGGTGGTTCTATCGTGAATCTCTCATCGGTATTAGCTGAGCACCCGGCACCGCGCTACTTTGCGACGCATGCCTATGCAGTTGCCAAGGCCGCCATCATCGGGCTCACGCGGGCCGTGGCTGCTTACTACGCTCCGTGGAACATCCGTGCTAACGTGATAACGGCAGGACTTGTGGATACCCCCATGGCCCAACGTGCACTGGCCGACGAGCAAACACAGGCCTATGTGCGGCTAAAACAGCCTTTATCCGGAGGCGGAGCCGGATTGCCGAGCGATGTTGCGGCGGCTGCTGTGTTCCTGCTGTCCGACGAGTCGCGGCTGGTTACCGGCCAGGTGATCGCCGTCGACGGAGGTTGGTCAGTAACCGATGCAGCGGCCGTGCTGAGCATTGAAGCGACTTCCCCACCGAGTTAACTTCCGGCGTATGATGGTCTAAGAACGAGTTTCGATGGGGCGATCGACCGGGTTTTCCCCGCCCGAGGATCGAGCGGGCTTGAGGCCTTAACGCGAGCAAGAATCGATGAGTGAAACAAACGAGTTTTCGGCTGCTGCAAGCTACTGGACGGCGTGTGAAGCTGTGTTGCAGGCCGTGCGCCGGCAGCGAACAGCGATCCAACAGGCCGCCGACTGGTTTGCATCCAGTATCCAAGTCGGGCGCGTTGTCCATCTTTTTGGTGCCGGACATAGCCGTATTCTGGTCGAAGAGATCTGGCCGCGTTATGGTTCGTTCCCAGGGTTTCATCCGATCGTGGAGCTGTCGCTGACGTTCCACAACTTGGTTGTGGGAGCCAACGGCCAACGTCAAGCGATGTACCTAGAAAACTGTTCAGGACTCGCTGAACGAATCTTGCGGAATTTTTCGCTGTCGCGCGAGGATTCGGCACTGCTGATTTCTTCCAGTGGTGCGAGCGTCGTGACCATCGAGATGGCGGAACTTTTTCGCCAGGCGCAGATTCGTGTGGTGGCATTGGTAAGCCGTGCCCATTGTCAGTCCATGCCCAGCCGCCATCCGCGAGGGCTCAAGCTTCCCGACGTGGCGGACCTGGTGTTGGATACGGGGGCTCCGGCGGGCGATGCGGCCGTTCGTATTCCGGGTGTCGAGATGCCTATTGGCCCTTTGTCGACTGTGGGAGGTTGCCTGGTCGTCAATGCCATAAAGGTCGAAGTTGCCGCTCGACTGGCTGCCCGGGGGGCACTTCCGCCGGTATTGACAGCAGCGAATGTCATCGGTGCACAATCCTCACGTGAGTTGTTTGAGCAAGCCTACGACGAACATGGGCGCCGCTTGGCTGCCTTGTTAGTACATGGGAACCAGCAGAGTCCTACACGGGTCCAGCAACATCCTAGTCGGGAACCTAGCGTCTCATGCAACCACGACCATTGCGCACGACAGTAATCGGTAGTTATCCGTGGCCGGGCTGGCTGGAATTCGCGTCAGCTCATTTGGATCAATTCGGTGCGGACGACGTGCGTGAACTGCAAGAAGACGCGGTGATCGTAGCAGTTCACGATCAATTGGCGGCGGGATTGGATGTGATCAGCGATGGGGAGCAAACTCGGCTGGATTTCAACCTTTCGTTTTATGGCTTTCTGCAGGGCATCCGCCGGCAGACGGAGCCCGCGCGACGCTTCGGACCGCCGGCGCACGACCAGCGAGGCCGCCATGCGATCGTCGGCCCCCTAACAGCCCCTCACGGTTTGGGTGTGGTGGAAGAGTTCGAGCGCTTGCGCCGCGTGGCGCCTTCAGATGTGGCACTTAAAATCAGTGTCCCTGGTCCCTACACGCTCAGCGGCCGGCTCATCCCGGGTGCCCTCTACCGCGATCGCTACGCCGTCGCCGAGGCGCTTGTACCCATCGTGCGGCAGGAGCTAGAACGGCTCATCGCTACCGGATGCCGAGAGATTACGATTGATGAACCGTCGATGAGTTGCTATGCCTATCGCGAAGATCGCAATCGTCTGGTAGCGATTTTCAATCAAACGGTCCGAGGACTGCGCGCACGGTGCCGCCTCTCGACACACCTCTGCTTTGGAAACTACAAAGGACGGGCCGTAGGACTACGACGGTATGCCCCCATGCTGCCCGAATTCCTGGATTTGGAGATCGATGAGGTCCATCTGGAAATGGCCAATCGAGAATTCGCCGAAGTGGAACTGCTTGCCCGTTTCGCCGAACGATTCGATGTGGCCGTGGGAATAATTGATGTAAAAAGCTACTACATAGAAACTCCAGAAGATGTGGCGGAGCGCACGCGTTTGTGTTTGCGTTACGTGTCCGCGGAAAAGTTGGCTTTGGCGCCGGATTGCGGCTTAAGTCAGACGGCCCGATGGGCTGCCCGCCAAAAGTTAGCCAACTTAGTGCAGGGAGTGCGTCAGGTACGCCGTGAATTGAAGTTGGACTGAACGAGTTGGTCATCGGTAACTACGAGGAGTTCGGCAGGTGCGCACGGTGCGTCGTCGACTCGACAAGCTCAACTGTGCCTGGCTGAAGTTCATTCCCAGCAGTCCGTATCGGGACCTGGGGCCGGTAGGTATCCGCGCTCTCGTACAACTGCTGATGGTTAGCGCCCTCTATTTTGGCAACAGTCAACCGCTCTATGCACAAGCGTCTTTCGCCACGGGTAATCCTCTGAAAGCTTCGCGTCCCCTTGATCCACACCAGGCGCTTCAGAGTTTTCGATTGCCAGAAGATTTGGTAATCGAACTAGTGGCTAGTGAACCGGATATCGTGGATCCGGTTGCCATCCGTTTCGATGCTCAGGGACACTTATGGGTAGTCCAAATGGTGGACTATCCACATGGTCCGGGCGAAGGCCAACCTCCGTTGTCTCGAATCAGCCGCTTGAGTGATGTCGATGGGGATGGGCGATTCGAAACGGCTGTCGTTTTTGCAGATCATCTTTTATTTCCCACCGGTCTTCAACCTTGGCGTGATGGCGTACTGGTTACGTTGTCCGGACGCATTGCGTGGATGCGAGACACCGATGGTGATGGCCAGGCGGATGTAATCGAAGATTGGTTCGAGGGGTTCGAAGAGGGCAATTCCCAATTGCGTGCGAACCACCCGGTGCTGGGGCTCGATAACAAGGTCTATGTTGCCAATGGACTGCGCGGTGGGAATGTGCGCGATGTGCGACGCGCTGTCCAACCTGTTGTTTCCATTCGCAATCGTGATTTTCGCTTTGATCCTTGCGGCGACTCTTACGAACCGATTTCAGGACTCGGCCAATTTGGGCTAACGTTTGATGATTTTGGGCGCCGCTTTGTCTGTAGCAATCGCAATCCTTGCCGGCATGTCGTACTGGAAGATCGTTACTTGGCGCGAAGCCCCCATGTGCGGATCGCAGAAGTCATGCACGATGTGGCCGCGTTTGCCGAAAAATCCCGCGTGCATCCTTTGACGCGGGCTTGGACTACATCCAATCTCCATGCCCACCAGTTCACCGCGGCATGTGGTGTTCTGTGGTACCGGGGCACGGCACTTCCCGAGCAATATCGCAACAATGTGTTTATCTGTGAACCAACCGGTAATTTGGTCCATCGCGAAATCGTTACTCCACTGGGAGCTAGTTTTGTCGCACAGCCGGCATACGAAGACCGAGAGTTTTTGGCAAGTACGGATGAGTGGTTTCGGCCAGTTAATTTGGAGCTGGGACCGGACGGAGCGCTTTATGTAGTGGATATGTATCGGGCAGTGATCGAGCATCCGGAGTTCATGCCGGAGGAGCTTAAAAATCGGCCGGACCTTTACCTGGGCCGTGACCGTGGACGCATTTGGCGGATCCGCTCCAAGGAAGCAGTCTACCATCCACCTCGAATCGGTAGCTCGTTCGACCAGTGGCTGCATGCCTTGGAGCATCCTAATGCCTGGCAACGAGAGACAGCAGCGCGGCTAATTCTGGAGAAGCAACCCAAAGAGGCACCAGCCGCGTTGCGCCGTGTGGCAGCCCACAGCGCTACGCCCATCGGGCGCATTCACGCTCTGTGGTTGCTCGATGGTCTAAAGCAGCTAGATAGCGAACTGTTACAACGAGCATTGGAAGATCCGGAGCCAGTGGTGCGGGAACAGGCGCTCATTTTAAGTGAGCCCTTTCGGGATGATGCTTCTTGGAGAAAGCGCGTAACTTCCCTGGCAAGCGATCCGGATGCACGGGTGCGATTCCAAGCTGCGCTGTGGCTGATACCGGCCCAGCCATCAGAACTGGATGCTCTGGCCGTTATCTTGGAGCGTGGCGTTGACGATCTATGGACGCGACGCGCCGTCCAATTGGCCACCGGGCAATACTCGGATCTGTTCCTACTAAAAATACTGGAGCATCAAGCGAGTGGTCGGGTCGGCGGCGACCCATGGCTGGATTGTATCCGCGAAATTGCGGCGACCGCCGGGCAGGCGGCTCAGCCTAAACGAAACGTATTGGTTCGACTGTTATCCCAGGCTACCGCGGCACAACCGGCGGTAATGCGCCGAGCGCGAATCGCTTTGGCGCGCCTACTGGATGGTTGGTCGCAACGAGCACCGCAGACTTTGACATGGCTCACCGACGATCAACACTCCCTGTGGCAACAACTAGTCGCACAACTGGAACCGCAAGCCCTCGACCGCTCTGCTCCCGAAGACCAACGTGTCGAAGCCATGGAGTTGATCCGGTTCGAACCCAGCTCCGACGTCCTGGGGCAAATAGCTCGAAATACCCAAGAACCGACGTCAATTCGCGTCGCAGCGATTCGATTCGTCACTTCCACGGCACATCGAGCGTTCTGGGAGGTGCTTATCGAGCGCTTTACCCAGGAGTTGCCAGCCGTACGCACTGCGGTGGTAGAGGCTGCTTTGGCTCGTCGTGACGTGGCAGATCTTTTGCTTGTTGCTATGGAAAAAGGTCAATTACCCGCGTCGCACGTGGCGGCTGTCGACTGGATTCGCCTGGAAAAGCATTCCGCTCCTGAAATTCGTCAGCGCATCGCCCGGTTGGCGTCGCAACGCGTCAGCGAAGACCGGCAGGCGGTTCTGGAACGTTACAAACCGTGTCTGGAACTTCCGGCCGATCCGATACGCGGTCGGACGGTATTCGCGCGTTCCTGCGCAAACTGCCACCGAATCGGCACCCTGGGTGTCGATGTGGCCCCCGATATTTCTGACTCTCGTACAAAAACTCCTCAACAACTTCTGCTCGATATCCTGCAACCGAATCGAGCGATCGACGGCAATTACATCAGCTACGTTGTTCAAACGACAGACGGTCGAGTTTTAACCGGCATCATATCGTCAGAAACGGCTACAACAATCACGTTGCGCCAAGCAGAAAATAAGACCGAAACCTTAGCACGCGATAACATTGAATCCATTCAGTCCACCGGTAAGTCGCTTATGCCAGAAGGCGTCGAGCAAGATATCGGTCTCCAGGAGATGGCAGATCTGATTTCCTTTATTAAGAACTGGCGGTATTTGCCGCAAGATTTGGGAGCAGTAAGCCAATGACGGTGGCCGCAAGGAGCGCGTAACCTACGTGATTCGTGTGGTCAAAGAATTCTTTCCAATAGCCTGAGGCCTGTAACCTCTGTCCCAGGTCACTTGCCTGCATCGATTCCTCGGATTTTACCGAACAGCGATTGTAGTATAAGGGGAACTCGCTTTCTCTTACTTTCCTATTGTGAGCAAGTGTGAAATCAATTGTAGTTGGCGGGCGGGTTGTGTTCGATTGTGCCATGTATGGTAAAAAGTAGTCGGAAATTCACTATCACAATGGATGAATGATTATGACTCATATTTGTGATCATTCGGCAACCGTTTTGTCGGAGCTTATCCGAAATGGTGAGCTTTCGGCACGCGACCTGGTAACCGCTTGTCTGGAACGGATTGAGCAGTGGAACCCACTTGTCAACGCGATCGTGACACTGACCGCTGACCAAGCTGTGGATGCGGCGTTTCTGGCGGATGAGCAATGGGCCAAAAAAGAGCGCCTGGGCAGGCTGCATGGTCTACCCGTGGTGCACAAAGACCTATTCGAGACACGAGGGGTGCGGACTACCTACGGTTCTCTGCCATTCCGCGACCACATTCCTCAGTTGGATGCCGTGATTGTGGAACGCCAGAGAGCTGCCGGAGCGATCATGCTTGGCAAATCGAATACGCCGGAGTTTGGCGCCGGTTCCCAGACATTCAATGCCGTTTTCGGAGCCACACGCAATCCATATAACCTCGCCCGGACCTGTGGTGGAAGCAGTGGTGGTTCGGCCGTCGCGCTGGCCTGCGGCATGTCAACCCTGGCCGATGGTACCGATACGGGAGGTTCGTTGCGCAATCCTGCGTCGTTTTGTAATGTGGTCGGTTTTCGCCCGACCGCCGGGCGTGTAACCATCTGGCCCGACCCGATGGGATGGTTCACGTTGAATGTGGCTGGTCCCATGGGACGAACCGTCGAAGACGTAGCTTTGCTCCTTTCGGTGATTGCCGGCCCGGATCGGCGTTCACCTATCGCTTTGCCGGAACCAGGCGACTGTTTTCTTCGACCGCTAGAAAGAGATTTTCGTGGTGCGCGCCTGGCGTATAGCCCGACGCTGGGAGGTTTACCGGTCGAGCGCCCTGTTCTGGACGTTCTGGAGATGGCTCTTGACGTGTTCCTCTCTGCCGGCTGTATTGTCGAGCAGGCTGATCCGGATTTGTCGGGTGCAGACGAGGTGTTTTGTACGATCCGCGCCTGGAGATTCGCGCAACTTTTTGCCGATTGGATCGCCCGATACCCCGGACAAATCAAGGAGACAATCGTCTGGAATGTAGAACAGGGAAAGCGATTGACCGGAGAAGACCTTGCTCGAGCCGAGGTGCTCCGGACCCAAATCTTTCATCGCATGCGGCTCTTTTTTGAAAGATATGACTTTCTTTTGGCTCCGGTCGTCCAGGTAGTACCATTCGACGTTGATCTGCCTTATGTGCAATCCATCAACGGCGTTCCCATGGATTCTTATCTCGACTGGATGAAGTCCTGTTATTGGATTTCAGTTACCGGATTGCCAGCCATATCGGTGCCGGGAGGATTTACAGACGATGGTTTGCCGATTGGGTTACAAATTGTAGGACCACCGCTCGAAGATTTTTCCGTACTACAGCTCGCCTATTTCTTTCAAGAAGCGACGTCGTATTGGAAACGTCACCCTGTTTTAACAGAAAAACGGTAGAACTGGATTGTTGCCCTATTACGTCGATCAAATGTATGATAGTAGCGTGGCTTTTAGCCGTTGCCACCTAATATAAGAATTTCGCTACGAAAGGTATTTGTGGAATGGGAGCGAGACATCTCATGCAAAATCTTAGGTTCGTAGTGACGATTGTCCTCATAGCGATTGTCGTCGTTTTTGTGTTACAAAACTTCACACAGGTTACGCTCTCGCTTTTTTCCATTAACGTCTCGATGCCGCTTGCTCTGTTGATTGTATTGGTTTACCTGTTGGGCATGCTAACCGGCCACACATTTGTATCGATGATAAGACGAATGACGCGGCGCTTCTAAGCTGGCATTCTGCCGTTAATTAGGAGGCGTCTACCATGAAACGTGCTTCAGCGCTGAGGCGTTAAAGCATAGAGGCTCGCCAAAAATGTAACCAAGACGTGGAATTGAGGACAGTGTCGTGGTATCCTTCCGTGGGCCCAAGTCGTGATACGGGCCGGTTTAGCATTCGGAACTGCTTTGAATCGTTGAATGAGGGCCGCGTTAGAGCGTATCCGATAATTAGCCAATCCTACGGCCGAGGTCCATGTGCCGCGCCAGCAAAGCCCGTTGTATGGGTGGGTTCTAATTCCGACTTGTCTAACAAGTGCGTCGCGGAAACAGCCCCTTATTCGTTCTGATGCGATTGGCACTTTACCAAGAGTTCGGCCCGTATCCTGTTCGAAAATGCCACCTAGGCATGAGTGCTGTCACAAAAGCTATTGGCATATTGGCAGAAATCGAGCGCCTGGTGGTCCTTGCGGTATCAGCAGGTAACGTTGGCAAGAAGTTGTCTTTTTTCCCAAAAAAAGAGGTGTAGATCATGAGTCAATCCATACCAATCACGGGTAGGATCCGTATGAACGCTAAGGGAAATCGCATTGATTCGGCGAAAAAATAACGTCGAGCGACGCATTTACTAAAGAGGTACAGCAGTTTGTCAGAACAAACACCCGTCACACAACCCAGCTCGAACGGCGCTCGTTGTACGCAAGCTCCAAATGGCCGCGGTGGGTTGTTTGCCTCGGACCGGTAAGTACAATGCACCAAATTGTTAACCGGGGCTTTTGGGTCAAGCTGTAACCGACAATTACTGGATCTTTAAACGTGCGCCGTGGATCCAGTTGCTGCGGCGCAGAGTGAAAAGCCAAAGGAAGGTGCCTTCACTGTGACCGACAACAGCCGCGGAGGTTTCGCAGTTTTGGGGAGCGATCATCAATCCATGCGTTGCTTCCAGCCGCCGATGATTGGGCGATCCGACTTGCGTCGATATTCGTTTGTGGTCTTAGCTCTAGCGACGATGCTCTCTACCGAACCGCGGGCGGTTTCTGCCGCAGAGTCGGTCATGCTTCCTACCTGGCACCGGTGGCCAGAGTCCTTAAGCGGACAGGACGGTCGAGAAGGCGAGTTTCTGTGGCAGGAGTTACGTTGTGGGGCATGCCACGGCTTAGAGGGCGAGTGGCACGCAAGGTTGCCGACGCCTCCTGGTCCGAGACTGGAGCGCACACCGGCAGCGGTTCGCGCTTCGTATTTGGGTAAGTTCCTCGAGGCACCCGCGACGACCCAGCCGGGAACCGTGATGCCTGATCTACTGCATGGGCAATCGCCTCAAGCGAAGAAACGTATCGTCACGGCGCTCGTGCATTTCCTGGCGTCGTGCGGACCACCTGCTCAGGAGGACCTCCCGGTAGTCGGTTCACGTAAACGAGGCGAGCAATTGTTCTATTCGGTCGGATGTGCTGCTTGTCACGGAAACCAAGACTCACAGAAACCCACTACGCCCGGCGCCAAACCAATCGGGCATGTGGCCAGCAAGTACACACTAGGAGGTTTAGCGACCTTTTTACGTGATCCGTTGAACATTCGCCCGGCTGCTCGGATGCCGGATTTTGGTTTGTCTGAAGAGGAAGCAACCAATATCGCTGCGTATTTGCTCGATTTACCTGAAGTATCCCGCATTCGATACGCCTATTACGAAGGTCGTTGGAATACACTGCCACCGCTGGACGAACTGGGGCCCGTGGAAGTCGGCGGAACCGAGCGAATCGAGGTCGAGGTAGCCCGGCGTCGGGATTTCTTCGCCTTGCGCTTCGAGGGCCAAATCCGTATCGAGCAGCCGGGTATCTATCGTTTTCGCTTGCGTTCCGACGACGGTTCGCGATTGACTCTGGACGGCCGCGTGTTGATCGACAACGACGGAATCCATGCTCTACAGGAATCCCGTACACAAGTCCGATTGGAGCCGGGAACGTATCCGTTGCGCATCGATTATTTTGAGCATGCAGGAGAAGAGTCGGTGCAGTGCGAGGTGGAAGGACCTGGAGTATCGCGCCGAGCGGTTGAATCACTGTTTGTCGCGCCGGTGTCCGACGAGGCGCTTCGAGCCGTAGCCAGTCGCGGGCCCGTTGCGGTGGCATTAGACCCGGTTTTAGCGGCGGAAGGGAAGCGGTTGTTTGGGGTGTTCCGTTGCGGAGCATGTCATACGGTAAGTCCCAGTGACGATCTGCCGATGCAGCGTCCGGGCGACCTACCCACGGCTGTTAATCTCGACCCGCTGCGCGGATGTTTGGCCGATTCGCCACCCGCGCAAGCACCTCGTTTTGCACTCTTGGACGCTCAACGTCAGGCCTTACGGCGATTGATTCCCAAGTTCCGGCGCCCTCCTGAACCACGAACTCCAAAGCAGGAATGGCAATGGAAGCTGGCTACGTTTGCGTGCTACGCGTGCCATGAACGAGACGGTATCGGTGGTGTTACCGAGCCGTACGATGCGTTTTTCGAAACCACGACTCCGGAGATGGGTGATGAAGGCCGCCTGCCACCGTCGCTCAATGGCGTTGGGGGAAAACTTACCCTTCAGGCGCTTAACAAAATCCTCACCGAAGGAGCCAAGGACCGGCCTTACATGCGCACGCGTATGCCGCGGTTTGGCGACGCAGCCCTGGGCAATCTGGTGGCTCTATGGGCACAGGCTGATGCTTTGGAGCCTCTGCCGCCCGTTACCTTTCCGGTCTCGCTTGCCGAAGCCAAGTTGGCCGGTTGGGCCATGGTAGGCGAGGGCGGATTCGGCTGCGTCAAATGCCATACCTTCGGGACGTTTCCTGCCCAAGGAATTCAGGCCATCAATTTACAGTCAATGCACGATCGGCTGCGGCCGGAATGGTTCCGCCGATATATGCGCAATCCAGCAGCGTTCCGCCCCGGCACACGCATGCCCAGCGCCTGGCCTTTGGAGGGAAAAAGTCTGCTGGATTACCTTAATGCTGACCCCGATTTGCAGGTGGCAGCTATCTGGGCTTATTTGGAGGACGGTCCGCGGGCGCGGACTCCTACCGGACTGATAACGCCACCCATGGAGTTGGTTCCAGTAGATCGGGCAATCGTGTATCGCAATTTTATCGCCGGAGCCGGTGCTCGAGCGATCGCCGTCGGTTTTCCCGAAGGTATCCACATGGCGTTCGACGCGGAGCAAATGCGTCTAGCACTGTTGTGGCAAGGGCGATTCTTGGATGTAACGCCCCATTGGACAAATCGTTCAGCCGGATTTGTGTCACCTGCGGGCGAACGAGTTTGGAAGTTGGCTGAGGGTCCGCCACTGGCGTACCTTGATACCCCGGAACAAGCATGGCCCACTCAGCCTGCACGCTCGCTGGGTTACCAGTTTTTGGGATACGATACCACGCCCGATGGCCGACCAACGCTGCATTATCGATTCGCAGATGTATTTGTTTCCGACCGGTTGGATCCCGCAGGAGTAGGGCCCGGCCGTCCGGTATCCAGGTATCTTGTTCTGCGTAGCACTGCGCCAAAAAGCCATCTGTTTTTCCGAGCTGCCGTGGGCCGCATCGCACAATTGGACGGACAACCCGCCTACCGGATTGACAATCAAGGCCTGCTTCGAGTTGACGGGATTGATCCGATCGTACGGCACATCGCAGGAAATGACGAATTGCTGGTGCCTATTACCTGGAAGGATGGACAGGCTCAAATCGTTTTGCTTTACTCTTGGGAGTGATCGCTTCTGGCGCCAAAGCACAACTGCGTCCTTTTCGCTTATTGGGATTCTTAGGTGTTAAAGCACGCAGGCGAACCGTACCCGCGATGCATCGGTCTAGAAAGGAGTTATCGAATGAGGCGACTCGGGCAAATGCATACAGGGGAAAACCATCTGCGGCGAACGATGACCAACTTGGGGATGCTCGTTCTTTCTGGATACCTGCTGGTCCATTGCCCTGGTTTAGCGGCAGCAGAGCCCCGTTCGGGCATTGATTGGAGCGGCTTTGATAAGTCGGTTGCGCCGCAGGATGATTTTTTCCAATATGTCAACGGCAAATGGCTGGAAAAAACCGATATCCCTCCCGACAAATCGGATTACGGTATCTTTACCTATTTGACGGATCAAAGTCGGGAAGCTCTGCGGAAAATCGTCGAGCAGTTGGCTTCTCAGCCGGACAAGCCGGCTGGATCGGATGAGCAAAAAGTAGGAGATTTCTATTGGTCTGCAATGGATTTGGAAGCCCGCGCCGCGCGCGGTCTGGCAGCGCTCCATGCCGAATTGGAGCGAATCAATCGAATCGAGAGTCGCGAGCAGCTCCTGCGAACGTTAGCCGAAAACCAGCGCCGCGGCCTGGATACGCCTGTGGCGATTTTCGTAGCTCCCGATGCACGCCAGTCGGATCGATACGCGGTTTATGTAAGTCAAAGTGGTCTGACGCTGCCAGACCGTGACTACTATCTGTTAGAGGACGAGCGGTATCAGAGGATTCGCCAAGCGTTGCAGGATTACGCCAGACGACTCTGTGCGCTGACGGGGATAAGCCAATCCGAAGACGTGGCCCAACAGGTGTTAGATTTGGAAACCGCTCTGGCACGAAGACAATGGGATCGTGTCACGAACCGCGATCCGGTGCGCACGTATAATCGGCTTTCCAAGGCGGAATTGCGCTCCCTCTGGCAATCAAACTCCTGGACCGACTTTGCTCAAGTCGCAGGGATTGACGAGCAGTCCTATTGCATTGTGCGCCAGCCCGATTACCTGGCCGCTGTTGACAAGTTGCTTGTAGAATTTCCTATTGAAGTGTGGAAAAACTATCTTCGCTTCCACGCCGTAGATGCTTTTGCTCCGGCCACGTCTGAAGAATTAGAAAAAGCCCATTTCGACTTTCACAGTCGCACGTTGCGGGGTATCGCCGAGCCGCCGCCACGTTGGAAGCGTACCTTGGAAATCATGGACGGCACTCTCGGGGAGCTGGTTGGCAAGATCTATGTGCGCGAGTATTTTCGACCCGAGGCCAAACAAGCAATGCTCCAAATGGTGGAAAACTTGCGACGTGCTTTTGCCCAACGCATCGAAAAATTGGATTGGATGAGCGAAGCGACAAAACGCCAAGCGCTTGAGAAACTGGCAAAAGTACGAGTCAAAGTCGGCTATCCGGACAAGTGGAAAGATTACTCGGGCTTGGAAATTCGGTCGGATGATTATGTCGGCAATCTCCAGCGCAGTGCCGCATTCGAATACCAGCGCTTTCTGGAAAAACTCGATAAGCCGGTGGATCGAGATGAGTGGCAGATGAATCCGCAAACCGTCAATGCTTATTACAATCCACTCTTGAATGAAATCGTGTTTCCGGCAGCTATCCTTCAACCACCTTTTTTCCAATTGGATGCCGATAGTGCCGTCAATTACGGTGCGATCGGCGCGGTTATCGGCCATGAATTGAGCCACGGATTCGATGATAAGGGAAGTAAGTATGACGGCGATGGAAACCTGCGGAATTGGTGGACCGCCGAGGACCGCAAGGCTTTCGAAGAACGCGGAAAACGTCTGGTCGAACAATTCAATCGCTACCGCCCCGTTGAGGACATGACCATCAATGGTGAGTTGACACTCGGAGAAAACATCGGCGACTTGGGAGGCGTCAATATCGCCTTTACCGCGTATCAGCTTTCGTTAGAAGGTCGTCCTTCCCCGGTGATCGAAGGAACCACCGGCGAGCAGCGATTCTTCATGGGATATGCACAGGTCTGGAGAAGAAAGTACCGTGACGAAGAGTTGCGTCGGCGGTTGCTTACCGATCCCCATTCCCCAGCTCGTTATCGAGTGATGGGCATCGTCTCCAATATCGATGCTTTTTACGACGCCTTTAATGTCGAACCCCACCACAAGATGTACATCGCTCCGGAGAATCGAGTACGCATTTGGTGAGTTTTCGTTAGGATTCCGACAACGGTACGGCCAAACTCCATGAAACGGTGGTGGTCTAAAAATAGCTTTGTCACTGTCATGCTCTTGCTGGCGGGGCTTTTTGGAAAGCTTTTGTCGGCCCAAGAATGGTATATCGAAACGGTCGCCGGAAACGGGAGTGCAGAACTCGGCCCTAACGAAGGTCCTGCTACGGAAGTAGCCATTAGCCAACCGTTCGGCGTGGAATTTGGACCAGATGGACGCCTGTTCGTGACCGAAGTAGGCCATCACCGCGTGTGGGCCGTATCGCTCGATCGCAACCACGCAGTGGTGGTTGCTGGTACCGGACGGCGAGGTTATGCAGGGGATGATGGTCCGGCGCAGGCTGCCCGGTTGAATGAACCATACGAGGTACGGTTTACCACACAGGGCGTAATGTATTTCGTCGAAATGCAAAACCACGTGGTCCGCTCCGTAGACCGCCAGGGAACGATTCGCACAATCGCAGGTACCGGTGTTGCGGGATTTGCCGGAGACGGAGGACCGGCACGGCACGCCCAATTCCGGCAGCCACATAGTATCGCCCTCGATCCTTCCGGTCAGTTTCTTTTTGTGGCGGATATCGGCAATCATCGCATCCGCAGAATCGACCTAACCACGGGCACCATTCAAACAATTGCCGGAAACGGGGATCGACAACTGCCTGAAGATGGCAAGCCTGCCAAAGAGCGCCCCGTGCTCGGGCCACGCGCCCTATATGTCACCGAGGGGAACCTCTGGGTAGCCCTCCGAGAAGGCCACAGCGTTTGGCGTTTAGATCTTTCCCAAACCACGTGGCACCTTGTGGCCGGAACCGGGCGGTCCGGTTTCGACCAGAATGCCGTAGCAACCAGTAAGGCAACGTTCTTCGGGCCCAAAGGTCTAGCGATGGATCGTCGTGGGTACATCTATATAGCCGACACCGAGAATCACGCCATACGCATGATCGATCCTACCGTTGGGAAGGTAGAGACGATTGCCGGGCGTGGTCCAAAAGAAGGAGGCTATGGAGGCGATGGCGGACCGGCACGCTTAGCACTACTCAACCGACCTCACGGAATCTGTGTCGGTCCAGACGGGGCTGTTTACGTGGGCGATACTCTGAACCATCGCGCAAGGAGGATTTACCGCAAGTAGCAGCATGCTGCTTGAACGAAGATGAAAATGCTTAGCACGATGTTGGTGGGTTCGTCTGTGACGAACGAACAACCGAGAGTGTACCGCGTCAAGCACGGTTGTGAAAGTATGTGCCTGTTGATGGCGGATGAGTTTATCCCATGTCATGGTATGGTTTAACGCAGGTTTGGTTTTGTTCCATCGTGTGTGTTGTGCGTGCGGACCAAACGAATCGCAACGCCCATCATTCGGGGCACGCCTCTGCTGATTCGTAATCAGCGGAGGAATCTAAGCCAGTGCGGTGGCTGTCTGTAAGGGCACGTAGCAACGTGCCCCTACGCGCTCAACCCTCACTTTCCTTTGCCATCACTCCAAGGCCCACCTCCAGTGGGTTTTTGCCAATCTCCCGCCTTGGACGAATGATAGAAACACGAAGGCACCCCGTCGCCAAGAGGCAAGTGCCGAATAGATGTTAACACGTGGTCTGCCTTGCGCCCTAGCGCCTATGTGCCTTAGCGTTAAATCCATCGCCCGGTTCCTCACGACCGCGGCTTTATTAAAGCGCGTTGTCCTTCGAAGCCTCCATCCCTCATGAGCCGACGCAGAATGAAACCACGATACAGAATCAAGTACCCACATGGTTGGGCACGATTCGCAAGCTGGGCAGTTTCGCTCGAGGCACTTCTAAGGTAAAACGCAGATCGATAAAGTGATGTGTCAGTGCCCGCGGTTGCCCTATTTTGTTTTGACACTATGTAGACACAACTAGAAAACTTACGAGTGTCGATTCTAACCAATGAGGAGGTGGATCATGCACTGTTTGTCACGTGTCTATCCGCTGTTAGTAACATTGATAGCAAGTGTTCTCATTTCGACAGTAAGCGCACAACAGGAAGGACAAAGACCGATTCGTGTTGGTATTATTGGACTGGATACATCTCACGCAATAGCATTCACTCGAATATTGAATGATCCCAACGCGGCGGACGAGGTAGCCAACTGTCGAGTAATAGTAGCTTATCCGAAGGGTAGCCCGGATATTGTGTCGAGTGTCAGCCGAGTGCCAGGCTATACGCGAGATATCCAGCAGTTGGGTGTGCGCATCGTGGATTCCATTGAGGAGTTGATAGAAACCGTGGATGCCGTGTTATTGGAAACGAACGACGGCCGGCCACATTTGGAACAGGCTCTTCCGGTGTTGCGCGCAAGGCGGCCGACGTTCGTCGACAAGCCGGTAGCCGGCTCGCTGGCTGATGCACTAGCGCTGTATCAACTGGCAGCAAAATATGATACGCCGATTTTCTCTTCGTCGTCGCTACGTTATTTGCAAGGTGCCCTGGAGGCGCGCCGCGGCCAATGGGGCACCGTGGTTGGATGTGACACCTACAGCCCATGCTCTCTAGAACCTACACATCCTGATTTGTTTTGGTACGGTATCCATGGGGTCGAGGCGCTCTTTGCGGTGATGGGTACCGGATGTCGCTTGGTTAGCCGCACCCACAGTCCGGGAACGGACGTCGTCGTAGGACTATGGGAAGGCGGCCGCATCGGCGTTTTCCGAGGTATCCGTCACGGCAAGGCCGGGTATGGCGGGAATGTCTATGCCGAAAATAGCATTCAGCCCTTGGGACCGTACCCGGGGTATCGCCCCTTGGTGGTCGAGATCGTTCGGTTTTTCCGCACCGGGCAACCTCCGGTAGCTGCCGAGGAGACGCTGGAAATCTACGCGTTTATGGAGGCAGCCGACGAAAGCAAGCGGCGGGGTGGTCAACCCGTATCACTCCAGGAGGTAATGGAAAAAGCAGCTCAAGAGGCACAACGTCGGCTGGCGGCCTTGGGAGAATAGTAGCGGCGAGCCTCTCTGCGCGAGTCAAACAGCTTGACTTTTGAAGTGAAGAGGGTTTGTTGTTCGAAGACGGTTGAAGCGCGGTTGCGCCGTTAGTCTCCAGTACTTGATTGTTCAGAAAACGGCGCCCCGCACCAGGTCCTCCCCCGTCGTCAAGGGAGCACAGCGCCGATTGGCGAGGCTTTTTCCTATTCGGAAAATATCGATATGAACTCCGAGCACGAAGCCTATGTATCCAGCTCGATACTGGAAACAAATCGGCGTGCGTGGAATCGTATGGTGCGCACCAAGCACGCATTGACCTGGCCGGCGCGAGATCAGGATTTTCGCGATCCACTGCGCACCATTGACCGTTGTGGGTGGCTCGGTACGTCGATCCGCGGCTGGCATGTGCTATGCTTGGCGGCAGGTGGAGGCAAGCATGGTCCACTCTACGCAGCGGCGGGAGCAATCGTCACCGTGGTCGACATAAGCGATGCCATGCTCGAATTAGATCGACAAGTGGCACGCGAACGCGGTTTACCGTTGCGCACGATTCAGGCTTCGATGGATCATTTGCCGATGTTGGCCGACGGCGAGTTCGATTTAGTCGTGCAGCCCGTAAGCACCTGCTACGTGCCGGACATCCACCGCCTGTACCAGGAAGTCGCGCGTATCTTGCGTCCCGGAGGAATCTATATTTCGCAACATAAACAACCTTCGAGTCTGCAAACAAGTCTTGTTCCCTCGCCATTCGGCTACTGTTTGGAAGAACCATACTATCGACGAGGACCACTACCGCCGGCACCTGCCAGCCGCTTGCGCGAGCCGGGAACTTGCGAGTTTTTACACCGGTGGGAAGAGCTAATCGGCGGGTTGTGCCGAAGTGGGTTTGTTATCGAAGATCTCATCGAGCCGTATCATGCCGATCCGAACGCCTCGCCCGGCACGTGGGCACATCGCTCCTGCTTCGTTCCACCCTATGTGCGTGTGAAGGCACGGCGATTGCCCTTGGTCGAGGCACAATTCCGTTCGAAGGAGATCGTGGCACCGGCGGATCGAATATGTGTGGTCACTACGAACCTGGGAAGGAGGCTAGACGATGCGTCAGGTTCGTTTTAGGCAGTCCTTTCCGATGTGCAGAGTAGTCGGCTGTTGTTTGTGGTTTATCCTAGGTGTCTGGTATGTCTTGCATCCAGCAATGTCAACTACGGTAGCGGCGGAGGCCAGCCGGCGCTTGAACGTACTGTTCATTGCCGTGGACGATCTGAATCATTGGGTAGGCCACCTGGGCCGGCATCCGCAAACGCGTACGCCGAACCTGGATCGGTTGGCAGCGGAGGGTGTGAGCTTTACGCGAGCCTACTGTGCGGCTCCAGCGTGCAACCCATCGCGCGCCGCATTGCTCTCCGGACGTAGGCCAAGTAGCACCGGCTGCTACCTCAATTCCCAAAACTGGCGCCCCGCCATACCGGAATCGCAATTACTGAATAGCTATTTTGCTCAAGCCGGTTATGCCGTCTGGGGAGCCGGGAAAATCTATCACGGCCCACAGGATCGGGGTGGCCACTGGGACGAATACTTCGTTGCCCGGAATCTCCCATTGATCCGACACCCCGAGGCCCCGGATGAGGGTGTGGGTGGAATTATGTTTTATCCGTTGGCTAATGATGACGAGCAGATGCCGGACTACCAAGTTGTAGGTTACGGAATTGACAAACTCATGGCCAAACATGACCGACCGTTCTTCTTGGCTATTTGCCTTTCGAAACCGCATATGCCTTTTGCGGTACCGAAGAAATGGTTCGACATGTTTCCACTTGAATCGATCCAGTTGCCTCCCTACCGCGAAGATGATTTGGAAGACGTGCCGCCGGCCGGACGGCGCATGGCACGACCGAATAATGATCATCAGGCCATCGTACGGTCCGGTCGGTGGCGCGAGGCGGTCCGCGCATACTTGGCGACCATCGCTTTTGCCGATGCACAAATCGGACGCTTGCTCGATGCTTTGGATCGCTCAGAATACCGCGACAATACGATCGTCGTACTCTGGAGCGACCATGGATGGAGCTTAGGGGAAAAGTCCCACTGGCGTAAATTCGCTTTGTGGGAAGAGCCGACCCGGAGTGTGCTAATCTGGCGCGTTCCGGGGCTGACTCCGCGCGGACAACGATGCGATCGGACTGTAGACTTCCTATCCATTTACCCAACGCTGTGTGACCTGGTCGAACTACCACGCCCTGCCCACTTGGAAGGCCAGAGCATTATCACGTTGCTGCGCGATCCTGGAGCACCCTGGGAATTCCCGGCCATTACGACGTATGGGCGTGGCAATCATGCGGTTCGTACCGAGAAATGGCGATATATTCGCTACGCAAACGGCGACGAAGAGTTGTACCATAACGAAGTGGATCCGTACGAATACGAGAATCTGGCGAGCAAATCGGAGTTGGCTTCTATCAAGCAAGAATTGGCGAGGTGGCTACCTTCCTCGGACGCGCCGGACCTACCGGGCCGCCGCCGCTAAAGCCCACAGGCGCCACACGGTCAATAGGGACTGCTCGGACTACCGACATAGATTATCTGTACTGGACCGAGAGCCGCCCGTCGAGATTCAAACTCGGACAGCTTGCGTGCACTCTCGATCGCTCACGATGCAACGATGAGGGGGCGCAGCATGGCGTGCCCCTACCGGTTGAAGCTTGGTTCGCCTACTGGCTCCTTTGCCTGACTCGGCAGAAGTCAGGCTCCAATTCATCGGGCCAAAAAATATTCCGGGGAAAACACCAGAGTTTTCCATGTGTGCGTCTTGTTTGTACGTGCGTCTTTCCCGCACCGTGGCAGGGTTTTGCGCGGTTTGTTTCGTTCCATCCCGTACGTTGTAAGGGAAGACCAAAGGAATCTCGCCGCTCGTCATGCGGACCTGCCCACGCTGTTCGAAAATCAGCAGAGCAATCCACGTCAGTAGGGGCACGTTGCTACGTGCCGTGCACACGGCTTAAATCGGGGTTCGGCTTTACAGAGTCACTCCCCCATAAGGGAGCAACACTCCAACACAGCCGCAACCGTAGGGCAGTGGCACACTGTGAATCGAACCACGTTCTTTGATCGAGGCGCGTCGCAAACCCGGGCTTCCAGATCGTGCGTTACCCAGGTACACCGAGTTCGCGGCGGACTCGCGAGGGGCGTGTGCGCTTGTCGACCATAGGCAAATTTTGGACGCACCAGGGAAGCGCAAACTCTCCGGGAACGAAGACGCAGTGAGGAGATGGACGCTACACGGCAACTTCGTTGCGCCTTAGCGCCTGTGCGTTGCATTCAATTGGCGGATCCTTTACGGTCGCGACCCTGTTAAGCCGTCGTTCGACGGAACGGCTTTGATAAGAATTACGCGCATCGGGTCACATCTGGTGAAGCAGAAAAAGGCAGACGTACGCCAGGTCCAGCAAAGGAAAAAAAACATTTCACCCACCATATAAACGGACACATCGTTGTCACTGCTGCCGCGAAAAGTAACTTAAGGTCCGCGATGGACTGCCTCTTACACGAAAATCCCGCCCACGATAAAAACGCACACACGATGCCCCTTTTTACGGTCGCCAAATGATGTGAATGTAAGCTACGCTTACTTAGAAACCAGTGTTGGGCAATTGTAGCGCGCCTAACTTGGGCGCTTCGTGTTTGGCAACCTGCATGAAAAATTCACAAAAGTGCCCAAATCAGGAATCGGCTCTTTCCGGAGTCGTGGCACGAGCATGCCGGGCGTTGCGCGACTCGCCCTTCGCCGATCTTTGGTTGAACAAGATAGGACTCGGTCAGCGGGAACAGAGCTGGAGGAACCTAACAACAGACCATCCCCTTTGGTCGCAGGTCACGGAGCAATTGTTCGAACTTACCGAGTTTGTCGAGACGAACGTCGCTTCGGATACTGTCGACAATCCGTGTTTGGCCAATAGCAGTCTAATCTGTCCGGTACAATCAGCGTCTCAGCTCGAGAAACGGACGACGGATCAGCTCGCAAGTCACTTGGCGATTCTTGCCACGTTTCACGATTCCTGCTCGATTCCGCTTGTGCGAATGGCCTGGCGCGAAATCCGGAGTCGTATGGCGGGCGTACTTCGGCATGCGGCGGATACGGCGTCGCCGGTCAAGAGGTCGCACGCGGAATACTGCCTTTGGTGGAATCTCTGTTTCGAGCCGTCGGGACTCATCGTGCTCGGTAGCCTACTGGGAGACCCTTACGAGCAGTTTGTTGCCTGCGCGCACGCTCAACCCGCGCCGTTTGTCCAATTGGAGCGGTCGACTCTCGGGTTCGATCACCGTCAAGTGATACACGGACTTTGGGAGGCGTTCGACTTAGGAGTTATGATTCGCCTGTCGCCGGTTGACGGTATTAGTGCTCAGCGCGATGTCAGGAACAAATGCACGTTTGGTGAAGAGATATTTTCTTACCCGTTTGCCGACATACCCACCGACTTCTACTCAGCGGAAAACCAAACGTGTTCTTTAAGCTCGGCATCGAACGAGGTACATAAGCGATTGGACAAGCTCGACCAACTTGTGACGCTCCTAGGAACTGGAGCCGATTCCTCGGAAGAGTACTATTGCCACACGATGGACGATCCGCTGAATAGCGGCGCGCAGGCAACCGACACAGTCAATGATACGGAACCGGTCTCGATTCCGGGAACGGAGGCGGGTACCGATGCTGGCCACGTGGACGCGGTCACGGGTGAGAGATTCGAGTTGTTTTTGGAAGAGACGGTGCACCAGTGTCGTAATCGCCGACTACCTTTATCGCTCGTTCTCGTCGAATGGCCTGATGCCTCGGGTTACTTTCGGCCGGAAAAATCCCAACCTTGGGAAGCCGTCCTGGCATCGTACTACGCTCACTTATGCCCAACCATGTGCGCGATGCGCTTGCCCAATGCGCGAGTGGCGATTCTGCTGCCAGCCATCGACCGACCCGAGGCACTGCGCGCCAGTCGTAAAGTTTCCCAACTCTTGAAAACTTTGTGCCCCGTTGCGGGACCAACGAGCATGGCGCAGCCACTGTCGATAGCCGTTGTAGGATGCCGAGAACTACCCAGGTCCCTCCGGGCCACCAACTTTCTGCGCACAGCCGAGCAGTGCCTCGAGTCGGCAATTGCCAACGGCGGAGGAATCAAGAGCCTGGACGTTACCTAAACTGCCGCAGAGTTTCGTTCTACAGTGACGCCACGGCAGCACGACGCGAGAACGCAAATGCACCATTCACTTGCTCCGCTTAGCGCCTGTGCGACTTTGCGTCTGTGCGCTAAATCCTCCCTACGAATTCAATCCCCACCGATACGATTCTGTGAGGGTTTTTGACTTGTCAGCCTCCCGAATGACGACTAGTCTACGTGGCGCGTTCTGAACTCGTTCCGGTTGACCTCGTGCCCTCCAACGGAAACTGAGAAGCCCACTTGAAGGCGGTGTGACCCAACTGGACTTGTTTTTTTCCTTGGCCGCATCCCCCTCCATATAGTTGAAAAACACTACGCCAGCACCGACCGCTAAAGCAAAGACGATCAACATCACAGCGAAAATCAACCAAGCGCTGGTCGGCGTACCGTAACCCATATCTTGCCGTAACGGTTCGTTTGCCAGTTCGCGCTCCGCAAAATCCAGCATCTTATCCACCTCGGTTTTGGAGGGCTCCAAATCGACTTTTGGCTCTTCATCTTCGATTTGGGCACCTAAGCCCAACGTCTTGAGTCGTCGCCCGGTTTTAAAGTCGTAACCGCAGTGAATACATAGCACGGCATGTTTCGGCAATTCGGCGTGACACTGCGGACACTCAACTCCCTCCGTTGGGGCGAACAACCCGAGCTCGTCCCAAACCTTCTGGTCAACGCCTCCTTGGGACTTCGGCGAGGTGCTTTTCGCACTAGTGCCGCCCTTGGCTGACGGCGAGGCGATTGATTTAGTATTAGATGGCACCTGCAGCACTTTCCCACACTTCGGACACCGTGCCGTTTTGCCCGCCGCGGCATCCGGGGCCGACAACTTCTGGCCGCACGAACATGTCACGAGGATCGGCATTGGACGACCTCTCAACAGTGGTTCAAATACCCACTATCGACAAAACACGCTTTACGCGCATCGATATACGGCGGAACGCTGCTTGGCTTCGCCGATAGAGCAATCTACCCCAAAATCTGATTCTGTCCCGAATCGATCCTAAATACAACTAACAGACAATCGGCCAAGGCTACCAATCATGAATCCTGGGAGAAGTGGTGGATTTTATTACCACTTTCTAGGCATGTTATTATCACAAAAGGTAGTAGTGCGAGCGTTGATCCCTGCGTTCTTGTTGATTCTAGCTACGTTGGGTGATCGTAACATCGACGCCCAAGATCCTTAGTTCTTAAGAATGGCTACGGCATGAGCCAATCTCCGTTACTTACTGAAAGCGTCGCGAATTAAATGCACCGGATTACGGGCGAAGGTGCAGCGGCGGGTGCCCAACCCGTCCCGATAAAAGTACGCGGCTCGATTCCAACGGCGCCGCTGCCCCACGGTCACAGCTCTGTTGACCTGCTCCTTTGTCGCGATTGCGGCTGTGCTGAGGTGCCTCTTGGGATAGCGTTCCTGTACGGTCCTAGCCCTGTTGGGGGGCTGTTGGGGTGCGGCTACTTAACGGTCGCGGCTGAATTGGGATGGCCATTGAACGCTTTTGAGCGACTGGCTCCCGGGACGGATCCGGGACGGTAAACGTCGTGTTTGTCTCTCAAAGAGCAACTTTGGGCATTGAACGGGGTTTGGAACTTTACGATTAGTCAGCGCGTCGAAACTAAGCTGAATTGCGCGGCAGTATCGGAAGTAGGTCATTTTGTCCATCGGCGGTTCCGGATTAATTCCGTTCAAATGCGGAATGAGACAGTTATGGCCCTACTAACCCGCAAAGGGCTTTAGTTGCACAAATTGGGATGGATAGGAAGTATAGGAATTCTGAGTAATATATGTGGAAATTGGCGATTTTGTTGAAACTAAGGGGTGGGTAACTATAATCGCAAGAGTTAGCGGCAAAAGGAAAATCGATAGCTGGAGTAGCCTCGCCAATAAGGGGTCTAAAGCAGCGGGCTGCTTTTTCTAAAGCGTTGTTGCCCAAGGCTTGAAAGAAAAACAGCTTTGTTTTGCCCGACGGTGGTAAAGCTCAAGAAGCAACAAGAGGGTTGATACATGGCGATGCGTCGTATCGCAACGGCACTGAAGAGGATTTATCGGGAACGCAAGCGGCGGTTAGAAAAGCGCGAGCGACCCGGGCAGCGTCGGCGGGTGGTTGAGCCCTTAGAGGACCGCCGCCTTTTAGCTGGCGGTCCGATCTTGGTAGGCGTGCAGTCGGGCGACGGCAATCTGTTTCGACGTGACGGGATTAGCGTCTTTAATATTGCCCCGAACACGTTGAAGTTGACCTTCGACGGTAATCAGCGGTTTACGACGAATGACACGCTGCTAAATCAGGCGATTCGTTTGACACGAGCCGGCGCCGACGGGCTTCTCGGTACGCCGGATGATGCGCGGGTAGTTCCGGCATTTATCGGCCCAAATTCGGCACCCAATGAGAACGAGATCTTATTGCGCTTTGCCGAGAAACTTCCCGACGATCTGTATCGGCTCGAAATCTTTGCCCGTGATAATGTTCCACAAGGCATTCGCGCTTTACGAAATCTCAACGGCGATGCGTTTACGCCGACGGATCCGAACGCCGATCGAGAGACGGTGTTTTTCGAGTTGGATCTTGGAGCGCAGGTGCGTGCTGTGGTGCCGCAACCGATTTTCCGCGATGCGAACAATCGGCTGATCCAACAGGACGATGTGATCTTAGTGTACTTTAACGACGATGATCTTTGGGATCGCCCGGTTTCGACAGTCTCTGGGGGGCCGAATCCGACGGTCGTGGATCCTCGCTTTTACCAACTAATTGCCGTCCGCGATACGTTGAGCAACGTCGATGATGTGATGTTTCATCCGACTCGAATCGATTACGATCCGGCGACCGACGTAGCGAGGCTTACGTTCGCTCAATCCCTTTACCAATTGACTGGAGATCCGACGCGGGCCACCACATTCCGTTTACGGATCGGTACGGACGAACCGGCGCCGGCTCCGCCTGAGTTGTTGGACATGCGCGGTCCGGGCAATCCCGAGATGCGGTTTAATATCGACTTGCGCTATCCGGATGACAGCATTCCGCCAGACATTCAAGAAGTGATTCGCCGTGCGGCGGATCGCATTGAACAGATTGTCGTGGGTGATTTGCCGGACGAGGGAACCATCGATGATCTTGAAATCACTGTGGTTGCCGCGCCGCTTGATGGGGTGGGTAGTTTCATTGCGACTGGGTTTCCCACCAATCAGCGAGTCGACTCGCGGCTTCCGTTCAAAGCGCAAATCACCGTGGATGTGGCTGATCTTTTGGATCGCTTTGACCATCAGCGCGATCAAGAGGAGCTGGCGCGGCTGGGAGCCGTTGCGTCGATCGATGTCCTTGAGGATGGCTCGACGTATGTTGATGGCCAGACGATTCGAATTACGGATGGGACCGGCGTAACCCGAATCTACGAGTTTGACAACAATGGTTCGGTGTCGTTGGGGGCCATTGCCGTTAATTTTTCTTCTGGCCCACCCGCCACGACGCGCACAGACATGGCAGTCCTGTTGCGTAATCAGATCGCCGAGAATCAACCTGTTCTCAATCCGACGCTTTCGAGTGATGGTACGCGGGTGTTGCTCTCCCCGGCCGATGGAGTTGCACGCGTTTCGATCAGTGTGGGGGCTCGCGGTATCAAGAACCGACCCTTCTACGATGTGGCCACGTTGCAGGAAACCATGGAACGGGAAATCCTGCATGCGATGGGTTTCGGACATTTGTGGCCCCAGATGAACTTGATCGTGGGCTTAGGCACGAATAATCCGCGTTTCGTGGGGACTCGCGCATTAGCCGAATTCAACGCCCATTTTAATGTCAGCCAGACATCGATTCCTGTAGAGAATTTGGGTGATTTTCGCGGTGTGCCGTTTATCGTCGAGCAACACTGGCGCGAGGAGAATTTCGATCCCCAAAACTTTACTCCTCCGAATAACACCTTGCCTCGGCTGCGCGGCGAGTTGATGACCGGCTTTCTGAACTTTGGGGAACCCAATTTGATCAGCCGTGTGACCGTGGCGGCGTTGGCCGACATGGGTTACACGGTGGACATGCATGCTGCGGATGAGTATCGGGGTGTCTTTCTGCAGTTGAGTAGCCCGCCCACGTTTACCGATGGTGCGTCGATCACCATCGAGGATAGTCGCGGCGTGGTGCGTCGCTTCGAGTTTGTGGATCTGGATCTTAACAACGGGCAACTCGATGCGAATGCTATTCCGCTGCCGTATCAATCCACCACCACGGCTGCCGAGATGGCCCAAACCATCGCTAATGCCGTTACCGATCCGACGGGCCGGTTCGATGTGGTGGCGACCGTTCGCAGTTCGCCTTCAGGTCCGCGCGTGCACTTTTTCCGTGATCGCAATGTGGTTCTAAGCACATCCCCCGCGGTTACGGGCATGACGCGCGTCTTGGCCAATATCGACCCGCCGATTGCCTACCAGCCACCGGCTCGTTCGATACCCAGCCGCGATGCGGGATCGAGTTTTTCCACGTCGCTCGATATTTCTCCGCAATTTGACACCAGCATTTCGAATACCGTCAGCCTCGTCATCAGCTCGTCGATCGATCCGCAATTCTTGGGTGTACGTGCTGCGGTGATTCGAGTCACCGGCAACGGAAATGAATTAGTCGATGGCTCGTCGTTCGTAATCCGGTACAAGAACGATGACAGTATCACTTTTACGTCGGTTAAGTTTGAATTCGACGACTTGTCGTTAGGCGGGGGGCTGAGCGATCCGGCAGCAGTGCCGGTCCATTATCGCTCCGGACCCCAAGGTGTCGTCTCCTCTCGGGAGGAAATTGCTCAGGCGATCGCCGATGCGATCAACAATACGCCGAGTTCTGTTTTGGGAGTGCAAGCTCGGGCCGTAGGTACGACTGTGTTCTTGACTCGGCGTAGTACCGACTCTAGCGCTCCGGATCGTCAAACGAATAAGTTCTTGTCGTCGGCCGACAACGTCGTTTTCAGCTCGAATGCAACAGGGGTACGCACGGACGTCTTACAAGCGGATATTCAATTCCCGGGAGCCAAGGACGAACCGGGGCATCGCGACATCCAAGTCGAAGAGCACATTCGAGGCAACGTTACGGATGCGTCCAGCGCGATCACGACGAAGTTTTACAATTTCAAGTCGTTCTACGGGTTTGATGCCAATGGCAATCCTCTGGCCAATGTCATCACCGAGAATCAGAAGCAGCGCGCTCGCGAGGTTCTGGAACTGTATGGTCGCTATTTGGGCGTACAGTTCGTCGAGACCGATTCGCTCGGATTAACCATTGCCACCGGGGACCCTCGGGCCGTGCGTACGTTTGTTCCCACGGGGCCTGGTGAGCCTTTGGGTATGTCCGGTGGCGGCGTGGTGGTGATTGACAATGCGGAAAGCTGGAACGACGAGTTTGGCGGATCATGGTTCCGCGAAGCCATGCGGCAGATCGGACGCTGGCTCGGTCTGGGCAATGCCTTTGATTTGCCGAATTCGATTATGGGCAATCCTGCTGGACCGGATTTGGGGTTCACGGTGACCACGCTGCCAGAACCGGTCTTTCCTGGCTTGGCAGAGATTGTCCATGGACGGGTTCTGTATCGGCCGGAACAATCCGACATCGACGTGTATCGGTTCGAACTGCGGCAAGCCGGATTGCTTACCATCGAAGCGTTCGCCACGCGGTTGCCCAATGCCAGCTTGCTGGATCCCATTATCAAGCTGTACAAGGTTCGAACCGATAGTTCCGGTGCCCCTGTCTTGGACTCGCGTGGCGATCCGGTTGTCGATCTTGTTGCGCGGAATGACAATTATTTTGGCAGCGATCCCTTCTTGGAATTGGAGCTGGGGCCCGGTGTTTACTTTGTCGGCGTAAGTTTGGTCGGCAATGAAGATTACGATCCTCGGGTCGAGGACTCTGGTTTCGGTGGCACCACCGAAGGAGACTACGATTTACGGCTGGTATTCCGCCCGCAGGCCGTAAGTGGAATTGTCGATTTTACGGGCACGCGATTCGATGGCGATGCCGATGGGGTACCCGGAGGGGTCTACAACTTCTGGTTCCGCAGCGCAGCACCGCTTACCGCTCCTTTTGACCCTGCCAGGGCAGCCGTCATTTACGTCGACAAAGCCAATCAACCTCCCGTAGGAGCTCCACCGCCGGATGGCCGTTTGACGAACCCATTCAACACGATTCCGGCTGCGATTAGTTTCATCAACAGTCAGCGAGCTACCTCGGCCGGCAGAAACACCGAATACATCATCCGTATTGTGGGCAACGGCGGTGACGACAAAGACATTACGACACTCAACGACAACATACCCTATGAAATCGGGTTCCGTCCGCCGTTTGGTACCGCCTTGCCAGACGGTTCGAAACTCGATGTGCCGCGCAACGTGACGGTAATGATCGATGCTGGTGCGATCTTCAAAATGCGGGAATCCAGCATCAATGTCGGAAGCGAAGCTCCCACGATCGATCGCAGCGGTGGTGCCGTCCAAGTGCTGGGCGCTCCTTTTATGTTCGACCGGAACGGCAATGTCATCCGCACGCGCTCAGGCCAGGTCGCTGCTGGAAGCGTTTATTTTACTTCGTGGAACGACGAAACGATCGGAGCCGACACCAATCCGGCTGCCCCTCAGACGCCGCAAGCGGGCGACTGGGGCGGGATCATTTTCCGAGGTGACCACGATCAGATCGAAGCGCGCAAGAGTTTCGAACGCCTCGGGATTTTCCTCGACTACGTCAACCACGCCGACATGCGCTATGGCGGCGGTAGGATCGTCGTCAACTCAGTGCTTCAAACGATCACGCCGATCCACATGATCGTCAGCCGTCCCACGGCAACATTCAATTCGATCACGTTTAGTGCCAGCGGTGCGATGTCGGCAGATCCCGATTCGTTCCGCGTTTCGAATTTCCATGATCCGGTATCGCAGTTCGTCGGTTCGCCCAGTCCCGAGCGGCGTCGGGCGGCTTTCACGCTCGACTATGATCGAGTTGGCCCGGAAATTCACGACAATCGCATTGTGAATAACTCCACAAACGGGCTAGCGGTTCGCGTGCAAACGTTGGCCAACCAGGATGTGAAACCCCAGACCGTGATCGCTCGTTGGGATGACACGGATATTGTCCACGTATTAACTGAAAACCTGGTCTTGCAAGGAAATCCTGGAGGCCCGGTCCTCTCCCAAACAGCTCCACCGGTAGCGCTGGTGCGATTTGTGGCACCACCACCGGGTACCACCGGCACACTCGTTCCAGGTACCCAGTATCGTTATCGTGTCACGTTTGTGGACCGCAATGGATATGAGAGTCCGCCGTCCTTGGCTACCCCCGCACTGACCGATAACCCCAATATTGTGACGGTCGGCTCAAGCGGTGCTGTGCAGATCAACAACTTACCGACGGCCAGCGGAAAATTTGTCGGTCGCCGGTTATATCGAAGCGCGCCGGGTGGTGGCGGGCCTTTCGTCTTAGTTGCCCAGCTAAATGCAACCGATACGACTTACATTGACCGAGGCGGACAACTCGGGGGCATCCTAGATACGACGGTCGATCCGGTACAAGGGCTGCGGTTGCCGCGGTTGCCTGCCGGATTGATCATCGATCCGGGCACGGTCGTGAAACTGGAAGGTTCGCGGATTCAGGTTGGAATTGGGGCCACCCTGATTGCCGAAGGCCAACCGGGTCGCGAAATCGTCTTTACGGCTCGTCAGGACGACCGGTTCGGCGGAAGCGGCACGTTCGACACGAATGCCGATGATCAGTTGGGAGCTAACGAAGCGCAGGCGCGTGCGGGTAGTTGGGGAGGCATCTACTTTAGTGCCAATAGTGTTGGCAGTTTGGACCAGGTTTTGATTACCTTTGGCGGCGGGATTACCAAGGGCGGCGGTAGCTTCTTTGCCACCAACGCAGTGGAAATCCATCAGGCACGCGCGGTGCGCATCACCAACAGCGTCATCGAGCGGAATGAGATCGGCCAAGGTGGTCAAGCCGGTTCGCCTACATCGACCCGTTTTGGTTTGGGCTTCAATGCACCGGCAGCAATCTTCATTCGCGGTTCGCAGCCGATCATTGTCAACAATATCATTCGTGACAATCTGGATACCAACAACGTCGATTTCAATCCTTCGGTCAGCGTACCGGTTGCTGCGATCAATGTGGGTGTTAATTCACTGGATACCACCGCGGTGCGCGACCATGGCCGCTCTACCGGGTTTGCACAGCCTTTTGTCCAATTCCGCAACAATTACGGTGCCTTGGTACGGGAGAACCGCTTATCCAATAACGCCATTAACGGAATGGTTGTGCGTGGTGGCCTGGTAACTACGGATGTCATATGGGATGATGCCGACATTGTGCATGTCGTGCTAGACGAGATCGTGGTGCCGAACGTCCATACGTTCGGTAGCTTGCGGTTACAAAGTAGTGCTACGCAAAGCCTGGTTGTGAAGTTATTCGGCCCCAATGCGGGTTTCACAGCTACCGGTACGCAAAGCGACATCGACGACCGCATCGGTGGTATCGTTCAAATAGTGGGCCAGCCGGGATTCCCGGTGATCCTTACGTCATTACGTGACGACACGGTTGGGGCCGGATTCAATCCATTTGGCGATCCGCAGGTCGACACCAACAACGATGGCGCGGCCACCAGTCCAGCACCGGGCAACTGGCGCAGTATCAAAATTGACCAGTACGCTCACGATCGAAATGTCGATGTGGTGTTGGAGTTGGAGTCGCCCGATGCCGCAGCACCCGGGCCAAACGCTGTACCGGCTACGGCGCAGTTTATCGGTGACCTTGCACCCCATGAGAAAGCAGGTGACGATAACCGGCGTCTTGGGTTTGTAGTGTTTGGCTATTTGAGCGATGTCAATGACTTGGACGTCTATAGCTTTACGGCGGACCCGGGAACGGAGGTTTGGCTGGACATCGATCGCACGTATCCCGGGTTGGACACGGTCGTCGAACTTTTGGATGCCACGGGGCGGATCATCGCTCAATCGGATAACTCGTTAGCCGAATCGCTGGGTGTGCAATCGATTTTCGAAGATAATCCGGCCGGGTCGGATATCGTCCAGGCCAATATCCTACAGAAGTCGTTATTCCAGCAGCGTGATCTGTTTGGTACCAACAGCCGCGATGCGGGTTTGCGAATCGTTTTACCAGGTGAGCCGAACCCGGTAACCCCGCCGATGTACTTCGTGCGTGTGCGAAGCAGCAACTTGCGAGCTCTCGACCCTCGCAGTGACCTGCAAGACTCCAGCAAGCTCTTGCTAGGGCGCACTGAAGGTGTGTACCAGTTGCAGGTGCGCTTGCGCGAGCTGGATGAGATACCGGGTTCGACCGTGCGATTCGCCGATATCCGCTATGCCACGACGGGCATCGAGCTTATCGGACAACCGGCGCATTCGCCGCTTACTGGCGAAGCAGTCGAAATCCTCCTGGTTGGTCAAACCAATGACGACAACAACGCGCTGAATGCTTCACAATTTGTGGGTGACCTATTGCGGAGCGATCGAGCAGTCATCAGTGTAGCCGGCACCCTGGGCATTCCAGCTCGCCCCGGTTTTGCCGGTATCAGTGGTTTTGACGATGTCGACTGGTACCGCTTCGATTTGAACTACCAAAATGTGCAGTCGGTGTTCGGAGCGGTCAATCCAATGGCGGATCCGCTCAATAATCCCGTGCGGCACATTCCGGTTGTTTTTGATATCGATTATGCGGATGGTTTTTCGCGGGCGAATACGGTCATTAGTATTTTCAATAGCCAAGGACGGCTCATTTATTTCGGACAAGCGTCCAACATCGCCGATGATCAGCCACAGCCCTTGAAAGGCTCGAACGTCGATGATCTTTCGCGGGGTTCAAACGGAACTTTGGATGCCTTTGTCGGCCCAGTTGAGTTAGCGGTAGGTCCAACCGGAGCTACCTACTACGTGGCCGTTTCGTCCATTGCGCGGATCCCGCAAGTGATGGACCAATTCTTCCAAGCAAATGCTACCGATGCGCTCACTCGCTTCGAACCGTTGCCCTCAGTGCGACGTATTGTCGAAGACCATATTGATCAGGGAATGGCTCCACAGACCATTCCGCTTGAGCAGCTCGATAATACAGGCCCCGATGTTCAGCAGTATTTGGCACCCCAGCTTTCGACGCTCCAGAATTCTACGCGCATCGATCTTCCTAGCGGCAGTCACATCACCGAGCCGGCCGACATCCAAGGCGGTTTTTTGCAGCCGGTGCCTTTTGATTTGGGCAACATCGTACTGTTTGTAAGCGAAATGGGGCCCGGAGCCCCCAATGCGCGTTCTGGACGACTCTTGATGGTCAACCCCTTTACGGGCCACCTTGAAAACATTGTCGGAGTGTTTGGCGAGAACATCGGGGATCTTTCGCTAGCCGGCGGTACGAATGTCGCCGGGTTCTCGGTGCAACAATCCCCTGCTCGGGCGCGCCGTGACGACACCACCGGTTTGTATACCGTGATCGACACCTCCAACAACGCGTCGATCGTGAGTCAGACGGACGACAACTTGCAAACTTTTGAATACGATCCGGCTTCAACTTCCTCCCCGTTCGGACCACGACGCAAGTTCAGTACCGATGGGTCGCAAAATGGTCTTGGATATGAGTTCTATGCACATGCAGTAAGTGGGGGGACCATTTTTGCTGTGGGGAGCATACAGCGTCGGACTGCCCCGGGTGCACTTAACCACGTTCCTTTCAACGAATCGTTAAATGATTTTAGCCACAATGTCCTTTATCGCTTCAATTCCAGCGGCGTGGCGCAAGGTACAACGAAGTCCAGCGGTTCGGAGCATTTAGGCGCTGGTACTCAACTGTTAAACGTGGGTGTGGTTAAGACGTTCACGACACTCTTTGTGCAGGACCCAACTGTCGGTGGAATCATTCACTTTTTCCGTTGGAACCCGTGGGCGCGTAGCGGTCTTGGACGAGGTCAAGAAGAACCGATCGCCAGCCTAGATATCGACGGTGCCGGGTCGATCACCCAGCTGGCGTCAAACATTAATGTGGCCATCAACGCTAATCCCCAACTTCGGGGAATGTATCGGGCTGTCGGTGGTACGCGGAAAGTAAATACCGGTATTGTTCCTCCAAGTCAAACCATCGACGTCATTGAACTTCTCTATATCGGTCCTGGTGACGGCTTCGGCTATGATGACCCATTGGCACGCTCGCAAGGGTTTTTCCCCGTCCGCGCGACGGGTGGTTTTCAGTTGGAATCGCAACCCGGATTTGGGCCCGGCGGCACGATTACCGGAATGGCATTCGTCGGCGGCACCTTGTACGCGGTAAGCGACCAGGGCGGTCTTTGGGAAGTACGTACCGACGGGGAAAACTTAGGCACCCAGCCGCGCAATGTGGGCCGATTCGTAGCCAATGTTTTTGACACCGTGACCGATCCTGCGAATCCGACGCGAATGCCGTTCGAGGGACTAACGGCTGCACCTCAAGACGTGGAAGGCGGTCGTTATAACGGAATGCTGTTTGGCATCACGGACGATGGACGCTTGGGAGCTTTTTATGCACAGCCAACGGCCGTTGGTGTCGAAGTACCCGGTCAGCTCGAGCCGGTGTTCTTCCAGAACCAGAAACTGATGCATGTTGCCGTCAATAGCGTTGTCACGGGGCTTACATTCTCCAATTTGCAGGACAATCTATGGGGAGCTACGACGTCGCGGGCTACTGACCCAGGGCATGGGGTGACGATCGCACCCGACGACAGTCGTCTGGGCTCTACCGGCATATTCAGTCTCCATTTTGGTACGGGACAGGGTGGTACCTACAACTTGCCGGGTGGTGCGTACGGGACGCTCTATAGCGTACCCTTCAGCTTGAAGGGCTATAGTGCGGCCGATAAGCCTACGATGTATTTCAATTATTTCCTCGACACGGAAAACCGCGCATACCTTGATCCATTCCTGACGCCGCAACAATACTTTGCCGATTCGTTCCGGGTGTTCATTTCCGACGACAGCGGCAAATGGGAATTGCTAGCGACGAACAACCAGTTCCAGAACAATACGTTCCCCGATGCGCGTCCGGATGAGTTCGATTTCGGCGATCGCTCGTTCACGTATCGGACCGTTCAGGAGTTATTCGACAACACGGGCACGTGGCGTCAAGCCCGAATCCCGCTCGACAAGTATGCGGGCCGTGAGAATCTTCGGATTCGCATCGACTTCAGCACAGCCGGCGACATGAACATTGGCGATCCGCTTACGATGGGGGACGAGTTGCGAGCCATCGATGGTGTCAAGCTGCGCGATGGTCAGTCGTTCGGCCTGGATGACTACAACGAATTCGAGGGCATTACGAACACCCTCAATCGATTCGAAGCCGACCTAGGCTATACGTTGGTGATGCCCTCGGGAGCGAAGATCGTCGACGGTGCCACGATCGTCATCGATGGCGTCACGTTCGAATTCGACGACGACGATTTAGATGGCACTCGAGGGAACAACTTGGGGGACGGTGTAACAAGTGGCAATGTTTTAGTGCCGTTCCACCAGCAAATGACACCCGAAGAAGTGGCAATCAAGACGCAAATTGCTATCGAGGCGTTTTACAACCCGCAGACATTTACCAAGTTGACGACTGATGATTTCAGCCGTCCCGTCGGTGGTATCCAAACCATTACGGTACAACCGGCAGCCATCACGAACACCAACGATACCCGTACCTTGTCAGTAGTTAACCCTCTTGGAAATGTGTGGACATTCACGCTCCGCAATTCGGCAGTGAATGAAGCGGGCTTTATTGATTTCGTGCCCGGTACAACTACAGCATTAGAGATGGCGCAGGAGATCGCCAACGAAATTAACGCGGCGAATATCCCGACCTTGACCGGAGCACCGGTGCGAGCCGTCGTGGATACGAGCGGCGCCCAAGCTCGCGTCTTACTACCCAACGACTTTACGGTCGTCCTTGGAAGTCCGCCGCCTGTGGGCATTCAGGCCGCTGATAGCCGATATAACTCGAACGATTCGATCCCCAAGGCGGTCGAGACCGGTATCTTCAACGGCGCAGCACAGTATACAGTTATCGGTACAATCGGTGACAATCCGAACTTAACTGATCGGTCCGTAATCGTGCAGCGGGATCCAGGGCGCGATGTGGATGTTTACCGTATTCAAGTAGCTCCAGGAAGCCGTATCGATGTTACGGTCGATACGAGCGTTGACGGCGGAGCTCGAAACGCCGTGGTGGCGATCTTTGATGTAAACGGGGCGATCGTCAAGCGGCAGCACCCGTTGGGACAACCGGTCCTAGGGATGAGTTATGCGACGACGGATTTTGCTTCGGGTCAGCGTACGGCGACACTCTCACTTCTACCACCATTACCACCGATAACGAACGCTGCTCCACCCCAACATAATGATGCTCCAGTTCCGCGAGCTGACACTTCCAGTCCTGCATACATTACACCTGGGGGAATCTACTATGTGGTGGTAAGTGGTGGCCGTGATGACTCTTCGGCCCTCGATTCCATTCAAACGCCCGGCAACGTCCCCCGCCAGTTGCCGGCTCCTCCTCCGGGTTACAGCGCACAAAGCCTCGGTTACGATCCATGGTCCGAACTGTCGGGGCCGCGGGGCACGACGGGAAATTACCGCTTGACAATTACGGTGAGCAATCCAAATGCGCCGCCGGCATTACGTGGTCCCGTTGCTGCCGATGACCATATCCACGGCGACGATCGCTTGCCGATTGATTTCGGTTACACGTTCATCAACACGCATCGGGATGGCAATCGGATCAATATTCCGGGAGCGACGTCGGTCACCTCCACGTATTTTGTCGGACCTCCCAATACGCCACTTGCGCGCGTAATCGAAGGAGCTCCGGGTGTCTTTGCCGGGGACGACACAACCAGCCCCACGATTCAGCCCAACTTCCGGATTCGGGCGCATTCCGGAATGACGCGCGATGAAGTAGCTACTCAAATCCGACAAGCTCTGGCCGATGCTTACAATGGCGGGGATATGCGGTCCGTCAAACAGAAGTTCGATTACATTCGTTTGGTTGGCCACCAGGTAAATTCCAATTTCTTGGGACCGTTAAGCGATAGCCTGGACGCGTTAGGTATCCAGAAATTTGGGGTAGCGGGGCGTTGGAATAACCACTGGCTGCCGGGGGATAGTACGTTCAATCCACTCACCGGCGCAGGAACCAACAATCCAGGCGGGCCCATTTTCCCCGACGGTACCGGGTTTGGATATTACGAGGCTAGCACGACGCTGGGAGGAGGCATCAGTCAGGCCTCGCCGGGAGCATTGCGTGCCCAGCGGAACAATTTCGAGGGTGCCTATATCGACGATATCATCATTGGGTTTGCTGAGCGCGGGGAGATGGTCACCGGCACAACCACTGCTGCGCAGTCGTTGCCCAATAGCGGCATGATGGTCAATCCGCAATTACCTGATGGCCAGATTTTCGACGGTCCCTATCAGTTGGAAATCCGCCGCGGTGCTGACTTTGGCCTCTCCGTCTTTCCGCCACACGATCCAGCAGTTCAGTTTCCGGAGTTTGCGCTTTATCGGACATTCGATACCAATGCGCGACTGGCGCACACGACGTCGCTTGTCATTCCACCCGGTTGGCAGTTAAGGGATCGTCAAACATTCACATTGAGCGACGGTGTCAACACGCTCACGTTCGAATATGACGATTTGGACTTGGGCAATGGCGTAGCGGCTGGGCATGTTCAGGTAGGCTTCCGCGATTTTGAAGCCGACCATGTGATCGCCGCGCGCGTACGTGATGTGATCAATGGACCCGATG
The DNA here is from genome assembly GCA_964425225.1 of uncultured Pirellulaceae bacterium. Taxonomy (GTDB): domain Bacteria; phylum Planctomycetota; class Planctomycetia; order Pirellulales; family Pirellulaceae; genus BPJU01. The sequence goes on from CAYRMD010000001.1 coordinate 63,146, forward strand.
TACAGGGAGTCTTGAAGATCACGGCCGCGCTAAGTGACGGTACGGTTACAGGCTCGGGCAGCACCAGCAATATCGTAAACCTTTTTGGCAATGTAGTCGGGCAATTACCCGCCAATCAGGGCCCGCAGGATTACTCGGCTTACGATTTTGGTGACGTGCAAACGTTCGTACACGGTGTAGTCCAACAGCGCCGTGTTGTAAATGGTCGCGAAGTGTTGCAAACGGTCGAGCACGGCTTTGTCGGCGACCAGAACGTTTTCCGAGATCAAGGTCAGATCCTGGTCCATTCGAATATCCTCCGTAACTCGCAAACCGTTGCCGTCCGTGTGGACGCAGGGGCGCGCGAGTCGATCTTTAACTTCCCTGGGGCTGCGACCAATAACAATCCGCATCCAGGTCCGGTGCGGAATTTCTCTGAGCTCAATACGCAGCGCTGGACGCCCGGCGTCACGCTCGCCAACAATCTGCTGTTCGGCAACCTCCAAGGTGGTATTTCCATCACGGGTGACCCGCTGACCGGCCAACTACAACTGGCACCTATTCCGTTCGCGCGGGTGGTAAATAACACCTTACATGGGCTGGGCGCGAACCAGAACGATGTAGGAATCCAGGTAACGACGAACGCCAGCCCCACCTTGCTAAACAACATCGTGTCGAATTTTACGACGGGTATTTTCGTTGACACAACTTCGGCAAGTACGGTTATTAGTGGAACCCTTTACAAGGACAATGTGACGCCGGCAAATACGCCGGTCGGAGTGGGCGATTTTGCAATCAACCTCGATCTACCCACCGAACCGAATAAGAGCCTGTTCGTAGACCCGTCGTTCAATGTGTTTTACCTGGCGGCCGGTTCACGGGCGATCGACAGTTCGGTTGCCTCGGTCAACGACCGGTCGGAACTCGTGCGCGTGCGCAATCCGCTGGGTATTCCGCCATCGCCCATTCTGGCTCCGGACCGTGATCTGACCGGGCAATTGCGGGTGGATGATCCGACAATCTCGACACCATCGGGTCAGGGCGAGAATACGTTTAAAGATCGCGGTGCGCTGGACCGCTCGGACTTGGATGGTCCGACAGCATTATTGATTTTACCCCTGGACAACGATGCGTTACGGTTGGATGTCGATCCAACGGTGACAGTGGTGCATCGTCCAACGGGTATCTTCTCTCGGTTCGAGATTCAGTTAAATGACGGGCGAGGTGGCCCCAGTCAGGTCGACGGTATCGGTGTGGATCCGCGCACAGTTTTGGTGAATCAACCTAGTCCGTTGCCCGAGAGCATCACCATCACGCGCAATGGAGAGTTTTTGCGTCCGGGCATCGATTACGTGGCCAGTTACAATGCCACGAGCCGCATCATTCGGTTAACTCCGCTGACGGGCATTTGGCCGCCAGACAGTGTTTATGTAATTACGCTCAACAACCGAGATCGGCACGTATTGGTGGCTCCGGATGGCGTGTCGGTCAGCGACGGGGATCAGTTCGATATTACCGACCGCCAGGGTGTGAACGTTGTGTTCGAATATGACAGCGGCTACACGATTCAGATTCCCAAGACACTCTCCGTCCAGGTGCCGGCCGCAGGTGGTGGCCTAGGAGGGATAACGGATGGATCGACGTTCAGTATCACGCGAAGTGGATTGACCACCACCTTCGAATTCGACAGTAATAATACGCTCTTAAATCCGGCGAACGTGCGTGTGCCTTTCTCGGTAACCGATACAGCCGATCAAATCGCCACGACGATTGCCAATGTTGTCCGCAATGCGGGGCTGGGCTTGTCGCCGAAGACGTTAGGTGGCGGAGTGGTGCACATCGGAGGTACTCCGGCCCATTCGCTGGATGTCGGTACGACACGGCTGGTCAAAGATGGTAGTCCCGATGCGGTGGTCGATGGTGAGACCTTTACGATAACCCGGCCCAATTTCCCACTACTGCGTTTCGAATTCGATTTAGATCCGGCTGGTGATGTGCAACCTGGCAATATCCGCGTACCCTTCAAGCTATCCGATTCCCACGACGATATTGCCAACACGCTCGTCGAAATAATTCGCAATGCCGGACTAGGACTCAATCCGATCAGCCTTGGTGGCGGACGCGTTCACGTCGGTGGCACGGATCATGTGATCGACACGACCGGCAGCAAGCTTGTGACGTCAGGTTTGCCGGGGGTTACGCCTAACTTGCGATTGCTCGTCCCGATTCAGGGTGGCGGACCGGGTGGCATCAGCGATGGACAAAGCTTCTTTATCACCGATGGTACCCGAACAGTGGTCTTTGAATTCGATGACAACGGTACCACGGTGGCCGGTAATACGATTATCAGTATCAACCCCGGTGGTGTTCCGAGCACCCAGGATGAAATTGCCAACCTCATCGTAACGGCACTTGCCGGTTCCGGCCTCGGGTTGAATCCGGTCAACTTGGGCAACGGTGTGGTAAGTGTCGGTGGTCAAGCCAAGCATCGTGTGGATGTCACCAGCAGCACCCTGTTGGTGACCGGTGTTCCGGGTGGGGCTGTTCCCGTGCGGTTTATCCCTGCTCCGAGTTTCACCGGGTCCGACATGGCGTTGGCCATATTGCGGGCGATTAACTCGAGCAGTCTTTCGGGTGTCCAAGCGGCCGTGCGGGGGGGTAACACGCTGTTTGTCGAGGGTATTGATCCAAATGGACCGAACATCAACGACATCACGAATTTCTTCCTGGTAGGCATTAAGGATTTTGCCCTCAATAACCTGCAACCGAACCAAAATTCGCAAGAAACCCGCTTCTTGATCCTTCTGGGCAACAATCGCCTCGACTATGGCGATGCACCCAACCGGTCGATTGAATTTCCAGCCGGTTCAGGAACATTCCCGTTCCGATATCCGACAACAGCCGCGGACAACGGTGCACGTCACGTGATTTTCGCGAACAATCCGCTGTTTTTGGGCCGGCGAGTGGACGCCGATCGTGATGGGCAACCGGCTCATCCAGGTACTCCGAGCGGCAACGACTTGGTCGGGGATGATCAAGGTGGCAACGGTCTAGTGCTTGACCTCTCAGGAAGTCCCGCGCTTTCGGCCACGGCAGGTACGACACCGTTAGTGTTGACCGTTCCGGAAACGTTTTTCATCCAGGTTCCGGACTTAGGTGGAGCAGCGTTGACGGACGGAGAGCGTTTCGTAATCGGCGACGGGCTGCAAACGGCCACCTTCGAACTGGATAGTGACGGTGCGCTAAGCAATCCGGGACATCACCGTATATCGTTCAGTCCTGGCTCGACTGCCAATGATATTGCTCAGGCCATTGTCGATGCCATCAACAGCACGACCCTCGGCTTAACTCCGGTCAACCTGGGTGCGGGCCGCGTGCATCTGGGGAGCCGCGCAAACCACACCTTAGATGGCAGTGCTGCGCCGAACCTGGTGGTTGGCGGAGTGGCCGGAACCGTGGTGGACGGTAACACGTTTACGATCACGAACGGCTCGACCGTCTTTACTTTCGAGTTCGACGACAATTTGCAGACCACGCCTGGAAACCGCGTTATCCCCATCGATACGCGTTTGACGCACAATCAGCTCGCGGTACGAATACGGGACGCCATTTTCGCCGCCAACGTGGGTATTACTCCGGTATTCGAGGGCAATGGGCGAATCGATCTCGACGGGGACGACGAAGATGGTGTGCGGTTCGAGGGTGCATTTAATGCCTTCCTCGATACACCCATCGTGGTAACAGCGTCGGCCGCCGGGTTGCTGGATGCTTGGGTTGACTTTAATCGCGATGGTGATTGGGACGATCCGGGCGAGAAGATCTTTAACAGCGTATCTCTGGTGGCGGGCGAGAACCTGCTATTTACTCGCACACCTTCCACGGCGGTACCCGGATTTACTTTTGCTCGATTCCGATTCAGCAGTTTAGGAGGTCTAGCGCCCACGGGTTTGGCGGAAGCCGGAGAAGTCGAAGACTACATGATCGAAATTCGCCCTGGGACACCTCCTGTAGCGGTCAATGATCCGCCAACACCTGGCCTATATGCCACCGACGAGGATACACGGCTCGTTGTCTCAACACCTCCGGGTGTGTTAGGGAATGACTCGGATCCAGATGGCGATCCGCTAACGGTGTTCAATCCTGGAGTCATTTTGAGCGCTAAAGGGGCGCGGGTGACACTCAACGCCGATGGTACTTTCGAATATGATCCGACCGTGTCGACGGCCTTAGAGTTGCAACGGTTGGTTCAGAACGGCGCCACCGATGATACGTTTACGTACCGAGCGTTCGACGGATTTTTGTTCTCGAATTTAGGTACGGTTACGGTACGCGTTACCGGTATCAACGACCCACCGACTACCCGTCAAGTGACGCTCTCACTGTTCGAAGACGACTTGCCGGCCACGAGGCAATTCTTGGGGGACGATGTGGATGATGATGACGGTCCTACAACCCTGTCATATACGATCGTGGCTGCATCTGGGCCGGCCGAAGGCAGCGTCAGCAATAACGGCAACGGAACCTTCACGTTCGATCCGCTGCGCAATGTGGCGTTCCAAGATTTGGCAGTCGGCCAGCAGCGAGACGTCACATTCCAGTACTTTGCAACGGACCGCCATGATGCCACCAGCAATGTGTCGCTGGTGCGTATAACCGTTACAGGTGTAAATGACAATCCCGTCGCGCTCAATATGCTCGTATCGGCAACCGAAGATGGAGGTCCGGTTACGGTGCCCTTCAACGGGGATGACGTGGACAGTGATGACGATCAGGCCACGTTACAGTACTTCATTTTCGGTGTGCCAAGCGAAGGAACTCTGGTCAATAACGGCAACGGAACGCTGACGTTCGATCCGGGAGCTGGGTTCCAGAACCTGGGGGCGGGGGAAACGCGCGATATTATCCTCTTCTACACGGCTACGGATCGCCACGGTGCGAACAGCAATTTAGGGACCATTACCATTCGTGTGACCGGCGTGAATGATCCGCCGATCGCGGTCAACGATCCCACGACTCAGAGCGGCTACACCACAAATGAAGACGCGGTACTTTCGATCAATAATCCAGCCGGAGGTGTTCTGGTCAACGATCGCGATCCGGATCTGAACGATGTGCTCGTGATCTCCGGTGCCCCGGTAACAACCACCAGCGCCAACGGGGCGCAAGTGACTATCCATGCCAACGGCACGTTTGTTTACGATCCGCGTACGGCTCCCAATGCCCAACGATTGAATTTAGGTCAGTCACTCAACGACACATTTACCTACACCGTTACCGACAACAACGGTGGTACAGCAGTCGGAACGGTTACCATTTCGGTGTCGGGCCGCAATGACCGCCCCGTGGCCAATCCGGTGCTTGTTCTTGCCGAAGAGGATGGGCCACCCGTTGTAGCTAGTTTTGCAGGTGATGACGTCGATGACGAAGATGGTCCGACAACGCTTATTTATGCCTTCGTACCTGCCAGTGGTCCGGCTGAAGGAACGGTGACCAACAACGGAAACGGAACGTTCACATTCAATCCGGGAGGTGGGTTCCAAGATCTGCGTCCCGGCCAGACGCGTGACGTGTTAGTACAGTACACGGCTTCCGACCGCCGCGGATCGGTTAGTCAGCCGGGGACCATTACGATCCGAGTCAGCGGTAAGAACGACCCACCGATAGCGTTCGACGACTTGAACGGCATTAACCGGGCCAATTCTTCGGTCGTAATCCCGGTTCTCAGTAACGATACAGATCCGGATGGTAGCCCGTTTGACTTGTCGTCCGTAACGATTGTCAATCCGCCGAGCAGCGGCACGGTAACGGTTAATGCAGATGGAACGGTAACGTACCAGTCGTCTCCTGGATTCTTAGGAGTAGATACGTTCCAGTATAAGTTCCGTGATTTGGAAGGTGCAGCTTCCCTTGAATCGAACGTAGCTACCGTACGAGTGACCACTACGGTATTTCCGGTAGCGGGTAATCTTGTACTGCGCACAGTCGAAGGTGTGCCGGTAGTGGCTGACGTCGTGGCCGCTTCGTCAGACTCCGATGGGTTTATCAATCCGGCAACCGTGAAGGTCGTTCAGGCTCCTGCCAACGGTACCACTACCGTTGACCCGACGACCGGACGCATTACCTACACACCAAATCTTGGGTTTATCGGCACGGACTTTTTCCTGTATACGGTTACGGACAATGTGGGAGCCGAATCGGCGGCCGGTCGCGTGGATATTATTGTGGATATCAATGCTACGCCGTTCCGCAATCCTCGAAATAACCTGGATGTAAACGCGGATGGACGCGTGACGGCGTTCGACGCCCTGCTGGTGATTCGCTTCCTGCAGATCCATGGTTCGCGGGCTCCGTTCGGCCCAGTGCCTCCGTATCTGGACACTGTACCGATCGATAACTTCATCAACACCATGGATGCCCTGGCGGTGATCCAGTTCCTGAACCGGCGCGCTGGCGGTGGAGAAGGCGAAGCTCCAGTATCCACCACCAGCTCACCGGTGGTGCTGGATCCAAACCAATTCGTTATCAGTACGAACTCCGTGACTTCCGACGGGGCGCTTGTGCTGCCAGAAACAAATGGCCGCCGCGCAGCGGTTGAGCTTTCGCAGCAGCCAGCGGTCCCCGTAGCCTCGCGTTCCGTTAGTTCCGACCTTTGGGCCGGCCACGAGGAGTGGTTCGAGGACTTGGCGCGCGATACAGCTAAGAGCCGCTCGGCCCGCCAGAAAGGTGAAGGCCAGTTAGTCGATACAGCATTACTCGAGTTGTTGTACGGTTCGGATTACTTCGCCTAACCGCGACTTTGGGAGAATGTGTGGCGGAGCCCACGTCTAAGTATTGCGCAAAGTTTCAGTATTCCCTTGAGCGGGGATGAATCTCGTGCAAAGGCGGAGCGGCGCACGAACGGTCGTTAAAAAGGATATACGCGCGGCGGATTGGCTTCGTGCTCAGCTATGTTGTTTGCGTAGTAAGTCGGTTTATGCGGCTCGTTGCGTTTTCTGGTGTGCGAGAAAGGTTAACTACCTAAGGGCTGCGACTTAATGGTCGCGGCAAAGGGTCTTGGCTGGCCTTTGCTCCATTTTGTCGCCTCTTGGGTTTCGTCTTCTTCATTCGCCTCTGAGCTTTTGCCCCGTTGCATAAGCGGATTTTCAAGCCTGAAGCTGAGGAATTGCCAAAAGTCCAGCTAACTCCGGCTGAGCAGCGTAAGCGTCTCATTTTGCAGTTAGGACGTGGCTGTAACCGAACTGGCCGTTAACTCCGTTCACCCTATCGTTGCCGAAGATGGATAGCTTTCCAGGGGCGCGACGGTCACGAAGCGGCACGCAACGGAGCCGCGACCGTTAGGGAGTGGCATTTCAACGGCCTGCGACCGTAGCGGAGCGCCAACCACTAACACCCTATCGGCGCCGGCGAAACGCAAATAAATCCCGACGACCGCATGTTCCGACTGGTAATCAAATTCTTGACGACCGAACGTAACAAAGCGTCGGCGAACGTTCGAGCAAAACGTCGGTTGCCTGCAGTAACGGTTCTCGTTGTTTCGTCGCGACGGGTCGTACGTGCCGCTCGCTTACGCTCGCGGCTTGCCTCGGCTGAACCGGCGGTCCGAGCCGGCAGACAAGTTGGTGCAGCCGGTTGTGGCTTTGCTTGAGCACAACGGCGGTTCGGGGCGATTGGCAACTAACTCCGAGAGCCGGACTCGAGCAAACGCCTGCTCGACAGCCGCTACGGCCGCGTCCAATTCTTGGTGCAAGCGACACAACTGTCCGCGATGCCGATCCAGACCAAGCGGACAGGAGCGAATACGTTCCACGGCGCCTACTGCTCGTACCACATCCAGCAAGGCAATCTCGTGTGGAGGGCGCGTCAAATGATACCCTCCCCCCGGACCAGCTCGTGACTCGACCAAACCGGCCCGTCCTAACGCTTGGAGCACCTTGTACAGATAGCGCGGCGGAACTCGAGTAGCTTCGGCCAGTGACTGGTGCGTCATACGCGCGGAGCTGTTCATAGCCAGCCGCACCGCCACGCGCAAGGCATACTCGACCGTCTGCGGGATGAGGACGATCTTTTCCATATCCCTATTCTACCCCTTGAAATCCGGATTTGAAAGGCGGAAAATATATACCTAGAGGTATAGAATTAGTCGCTACTTGCGTCACCTAAAGAACAACCATTTCTTCGAGTACAGGAGATGTCGCAATGAAAACGATTGAAGCCCGCATGAGTGTCGGTCGCATTGTCGCAGAAATCCCACAAGCCGCTGCCATCTTTGAGGAGGCTGGCATCGATTATTGCTGCCACGGCGCCCAAGTCTTAGAAGAAGCGTGCCGCGAACGAGGACTGGATTTGCGTAAGATGCTCGAAGCGATTCACGAAGCCCAACAGAGCTCGACTTCCGATACCAGCCAGGCAGATCGATTCAACGAGTTGTCGCTCAGCCAAATGTGCGACCACATCGAGGCTACCCATCACCAGTATTTGAAACAGGAGTTACCTCGGCTGGATGGGTTGATCCAGAAAGTGGTCGAAGTACATGCTGCTCAACATCCGGAGCTGTTGGAGGCGCAGCGGGTATTTCGTGAGCTTCGGCAAGAGCTGGAGCCGCACATGTTCAAAGAGGAGCGGATTTTGTTTCCCTCGATTCGACTTCTGGAACGCAGTGCCGTGCGTCCTTTTTTTCCATTTGGTACGCTGGCCAATCCGATCGGGGTGATGGTTCACGAGCACGACGTGACAGCAACTGCCTTAGCGAAGCTCGAGCAGCTTACTTCCCATTACACGGCGCCAGCGGATGCGTGCGAAAGTTATCGCGCGCTGTATGGGGCTTTTCGGCGATTGGCGGCTGACCTTCGCCAACATATGCACAAGGAGAACAACATACTCTTCCCGGCGGCGCAAGAGCGTGAGGCGTCACTCCAGTGACGTTTAGCAGTGCTGCCGCACCGGTTTGCGCGCCGGTTGCCGAATAAGGAACCACCCCCCCGGAGACGACGCTAACGAGGGCCAGAATTCTGTATAGCTGAAGGCGGTTATCTGGCGTATTTAGTCGCGGCGTGGTGGTAAAACCAGTAGGAGCCTTTATGGTGCAAGAATCGGGACTGGCAGATTCTAGCGCAGCGTGTGCTCCAAAAAGAGCGATCTGCTCGGACATGTCGGTTCGGCAGGTGGCCCATGATTTTCCCGCTTGCCGTGAGGTGTTTGTTCGGTACGGAGAACCGGCGGATCGGCAGCCCTTTGGGCACCTTGAGTCACTCGAGCGATTCTCCAAGCGCCGTGGTGTTCCAATTTCTCGTTTGATGTCTGAACTATCCGCGGCAGCCCGGGTTCCTATTGACTGGGACGGCCCGCGGTTCCAACGGTTGCACCGAGGATTCTTGGCGATAGCCTTGCTGCTGGCTTTAACGATCGGATGTGGGTGGGGTGCTTGGTTGCTATGGCAAATTGGCATCCAAGGTACATTTGACTTCGTACGCGTGTCACACGTCGTAGCGCATGGCAATGCGCAACTATGGGGTTTTGTCGCTCTTTTCATTACCGGGATTAGCCTGCGGTGGCTACCGATGGCTACGGCCAACCGTCCGCCCAGCCGTGTATGGACCAACGTGGTGTTACTCGGCATTACCTGTGGCGTGGCTCTGGAGTTTGTGTGGGAAACCAGCGTAAAACCTTTACCGTGGCTCGGCTGGATCGGCAGCGCACTATTAGTTGGCAGCATTGCCGCATGGTTAGCTCTGGTCGTGCGACAGGTGCATAAAGATTTGCGTAGGCTTTGGGCATGGGCAGTGCTGACCGCAGCCGTTTGGTGGCTCATCTGGGCAATTTGGGCAACCGGTCTTCGTTGGCGTTTTGCCAACCAAGGTCCGGAGGCCTACCCGTGGCTGGATAGGCAGACGAATATCGCGCTGGCACTATTGGGAGTAGCATGCAACGCCGTTTACGGTTTCGGCCTTCGACTGTTGCCCGGGGTTCTAGGAGGCTCGGTGCAGCGTCGACGAGCCGTCATCGCAGTCACCAGTCACAATGTGGGGGTTGCGGGATTGATCCTCGCTGGCCGGTGGCCATTTTGGGAGCTTGCGTCCCTTGCCCTGGCAATGCTCGGAGCCATCCTCTTCGCGTGCTCGCTTACGGGTATTACTCGCCGAAAGCGCTGGACTCCTCGACGTGAACAAAGTCCCATCCTTCTTGATCACTATGTCCGTGTTGCTTTTCTGTGGTGGATTCTCGGATTGGCACTATGGGCTGTGGCCCCTGCTTATACGTTATTGGTAGACCAACCAGCAAGTCACGCTCTGCGTGGAGCCGCCCGGCATGCACTTACCGTGGGTTTCCTCACTACGTTGATCATGGGGATGGGCCAGCGCCTAGTCCCGATTTTTGAACACACGGTATTAGCGTGGCCCAAATTGGCCTGGCCCACGTTGTTGCTGATCGCCACGGGTAATATCTGGCGAGTGGTATCGGAAATTGCCACCATTTTTTGCCCACCCGCATTTTGGTTCATGCCGTGGTCGTCCCTGCTGGAATGGATGGCCTTAGCACTTTTTGCTACCAACCTATGCCGGACGATGTGGCCCCCCCACTGGGCAAGGCAAATTCGTTCTGGCCAAATTACGCTTCGCACGCCCCTTGCCGATCTGTTGTCCGAGTATCCCGAACTGGAGGATACACTTCTATCGGCAGGTATTCCCTATCTGATGCGTGTCCGCTCCGTTCCTCGAGAATTAACCCTCGAGACGTTCTTCGAATCAAACGGATTGGACGCACGGGAGTGGCTACCACGAATACGCCAATGGCTAGCTAGCTATCGGTGTGGTCCAGTCCAGCAAGCCGGTTTGCTGTCGTGATTGACTAGCGAGGCGTTTTTCTGTAAGGCCGCTTGCTGGACCTTTGCCGACCAGGAAGCATCCCTGATGGTATAAAAGATCAACGCAGAGGCACTAACACGCAAAAGGAGGCAGCGTGACATGTTAAGCAACACAATGAGCTAGCAATCATCCAAGAACACCTTCGCGGGTGTTGGACATCCAATAGGGGCACCTGCGATACTTGAGAGGTTTTTCAATTAAGTCATATAAGAAAGTTACTGCCGGATTCTTCCCGCCACCTCGCAGATCGCTACGGAGCTATGCATCCTTAGGTTGGTTTGTGCCCTCTGGATTCGACGCTGGTTGGGAGTCATTCTCCTGATTGCCTGCGGCCGAACTCAGCCCACAACGTGCTGGGTCTCATGTCGGCCCACCAAGCTTAAGTAACACCCATAGCTGTAATACGAGGCACACCAGAAATAGGCCAACAAAAATTGCAATACTCGTTCCCATACACCCCCGCTGAAATTGCTAATCCGGAGGCGTTGACTTTAGGAATTTGTTGATTCTAACAGAATAATCTAACGGTACGAGGGCAACTCGAAGTAAGCTGCGCTGGAGTGTCTGCATCTTGATCGTAGGTGGGAAGGACCTTGAACGCGTACGGCTGTCAGCAACGGCTGGTGCAATCGCTTCGGAAGATGGCTAGCTACACAGAGCCGCGACCGTAAGGAAGGAGCACCAACAGAGCCGCTCCCGTGAGGCGGCCAATTCAATTCAACGCAAAGGCGCAAGTCGCCTATTGACGTGTAACTCTTGTCTTCGTTGCCCCATTGCACCTTTGCCTAAAAACTATTTACCTACAATGGGCCCCACGCACCAAGTACTCTGCGCTACCCGGCAAGTCAAGGTCTTGACAGTTGGCATAGGCCGACAGTAGGCTCAAGTCAAAGGAAGAGGGCGGTTAGCTCAGATTGGTTAGAGCGCCACGTTGACATCGTGGAGGTCACAAGTTCGAATCTTGTACCGCCCACTACGGTTGTGGTAGGCAGTTGAGACCAGTCTGTGGCGGCTCGGGGATTGTTCACTATCGAGGTACAGAGGTCATAGAGAGAGCACAGCACGCGGCGGCAGATCTGTGAGCACTTCCTCATCACAGAAGTATAGACCACACAGAGAAAGGCCACCGAGTTGCAGCTCAACAGGATCACCGAATAAGTCATAGGCGCCGCCATGGAAGTTCACGGCGTGCTTGGGCCGGATCGAGCGAAGTCGGCGTACGAAGAGTGCCTAGGTCTTGATTTAGCGCTTCGTGGGGTGCCCTTCGAGAGGCAGCGGCTTTAGCCGGTTGAATACAAGGACAGAAATCTCGATTGTGGATTTCGGCTCGATCTGCTCGTAGCCGATGCAATGGTGGTCGAGATCAAGTCGATCGAGTCCATTAAACCAATTAACGAAGCCGAGCTTTTTCCTTACCTAAGACTTGGAGGTTGGAAAGTCGGGTTGTTCATCAACGTCAACGTCGCCATGCTCGAAAACGGCATTTGCCGCCGCATATTGTAATTCCTCTGTGTCCCTGTGCCGCCTCCTCGGTCACGCGATCCATTCATGGATTACTCGTCCGCCGACTCCCGTTAAACGCGCATCCAAGCCTTGGAATCGATGAGTCAACTTCAAATGGTTCAATCCAAAAAGATGCAGCATGGTGGCGTGGAAATCATTGATGTGTACCGGATCACGAACAATGGACCAACCTATTTCATCGGTCTGGCCGTAAACCATCCCTCCCTTCACTCCGCCGCCGGCCATCCAGATGGTAAACGCGAAGGGGTGATGATCGCGTCCGGTGGGGCGAGCATAGCCTTGGCGGTTTTCGCCAAGCGGTGTACGGCCGAATTCTCCTGCCCACACGAGCAAAGTTGTTTCCAGTAAGCCGCGGTGTTTCAGGTCCTTGAGCAACGCGGCCACCGGCTGATCCGCCATCAAGCAGTTGTGCGCCAGTTCCGGGGGCAAATTCGAATGATGATCCCACGACGCATGATTAATCTGTACGAACCGCACGCCTCGCTCCACCAGCCGCCGTGCCAACAAGCAGTTGACGGCGAACTGGTGGAAATGCCCAGGAGCATAGCCACGATAGCGCGAGCTATCGGGCGGATCGGGCCTACCAACTCCATACATATCGAGAGTTTGCTGGGACTCCTGCGAAAGATCGATCAATTCCGGCGCTGCCATCTGCATGCGGAACGCCAGTTCGTAACTAGCAATGCGGCTTTCAATCTCCGGATCGTTCAGCAGTTCCAATCGCCGTTGGTTCAGTTGTTGTAACGTGTTCAAGCTTTTCCGTTGCAATTCGGATGGGATACCGGCGGGGTTAACCAGGTTGAGCACCGGTTCACCTTGATTCCGAAAAACGACGCCAGCAAACATCGAGGGCAAAAAGCCGCTTTGCCAAAGCGAAGCGCCGCCGCTGGTCCCACGACCGGCTGATAGTACGACAAAAGCGGGCAGGTTTTCCGATTCGCTTCCCAGTCCCCACGCCAACCACGCCCCGACGCTGGGCAAACCAAAGAAGGACCGCCCGCAAAATAGAGTCAACTGAGCCGGGTGATGGTTGAACTGATCGGTATGCATGGAGCGGACCATCAAGATGTCATCGGCACAGGTGGCTAGATGGGGAAGCAAATCGGAGAACTCCATTCCGCATTGGCCATAGCGAGCAAATCGCCGCTCGCTACCCATCAAAACGGCTGTTTCCTTCTTTATAAAAGCAAATCGCACCTCTTTCGTGAGCGATTCCGGCAGGGGCTTACCGTGAAGTTGATTGAGTTTGGGTTTCGGATCGAACAGGTCGAGTTGGCTGGGAGCACCTTCAAGAAAAATGAAGATACACGCCTTAGCCCGTGGAGCGAAATGCGGTGATTTCGGCGCCAACGGATTGGGCTTGCCGCGTTCGGCCGCGTGTGCATCGGCGGCTAACAACCAGCGCAATGCCGCAAGCCCTACGCCATAGCCAGCAGACAATAAGTAATGGCGTCGCGACAATTGCCTTACCAATGTTGCCGCTCCGTCGAGTCGGTGTGGTACTGCGTTGGGCACCATGGCAACTACTCCCGTGTAATCATTTCGTCTGTATTGAGCACGGTACGCGCTACGACCACCCATCCCGCTTGCACGGCGGGCGTCACCGAGCTGATCCCAAAAGCCCCGACGACCGCCGATGCTTCCCTCGGATGATCCTGATAATACGCACGTGCCTCATGCAGTAATTCTTGGATGGATTGCAGCTCAACAACAGTCGGAGGTCGGGCTAAACAGCGACGCCACAACGTTTCGAGCTGTCCTTCTTCTGAAAGAGATGCCGACTTGCCTAATATATCGGCTGCCATTGCCTGAGCGGCCTCCATGTGCACTTCGTTATTCAAGAGCATCAGGGCCTGAAGAGGCGTGTTGGATATCGTCCGCTGAACGCACGGTAAATTGGCATCGGGAACGTCGAACATCGTAAGATTCGGATGCGGGATGGTGCGTTTGAAGAAGGTGTACATGCCGCGGCGGTAGCGAGCTTCACCCTGGCTCGTGGTCCACGTGAAATTGTTGGCATAGCTGAGTGCGGCAAGATCCTCGGGCATCGGCGGAAAAACACTTGGCCCGCCTATTTGCCGCGACAACAACCCGGCTGATGCCAAATGCAAATCGCGAACGATCTCAGCCTCCACGCGAAACCGGTTTTGCCGAAACAGCAACCGATTGTCCGGATCGTCGCGTTCGTACGGCTCCCGGTGAACGGAAGCCTGCCGATACGTAGCCGAACAAACGATCATCCGGATCAATTGCTTGCGGCTCCAACCCAACTTGGTTTGCACCTGATACGCCAACCAATCCAACAATTCTGGGTGCGTGGGCAATACACCCCTCATACCAAAATCGTTGGCGGTGCGCACCAATCCGGCTCCGAAAAGATGCTGCCAAACGTGATTGACAAACACGCGGCTTGTTAAGGGGTTTTCTTGGGCAACGAGCCAGCTTGCCAAATCCAATCGCGTGGATTCATTCGGACCGTCGCGGGCGATGCGGGGCAACACCGCCGGGGTATCCGCACGAACCTCGATCGTCGGCGAGAGGAACTCCCCGCGATGAAATACAAACGACCTGCGTGGCAACAGCGGCGTACCCATAACCCGCACCGGCTGAAACTTTACTTGATGTTCGGAATTGATACGAGCGATTTCGCTCCGCAGCCGTGCGACAATCGGATCTTTCACAACCTCAGTGACGTAATAATCGAATAGTCGCTCGCGCATCCGGGCTACGCGCTTTTCCGGATACATTTCCAGGTATCCGGCAATTTCTTCGTTGTCCAAATGTAAACCGCGAAAGCCTCCGGTGAGTGCTACAATACGAAAGCGACCTAACAAGTGACGCTCGCCAAACTGTTGCCGCAATACGATACGCAGGCGCGAACCGTCTGTCACCGCGATGGGCTCGTATGTCCACCATTGAATCCAGTGGTTCTGCCCTGTTTTATCAGCCACAGCCCAACCGCGAGGCGAATCGGCTCGATCGTCCAACGCCACCTGATCGGCCCCGAACCCCGACTGCGCGTAATCGGCCGATGCTCGATGTAGCTCGATCAGCGTTGGTTGACTCCGGTTATCCAACAGCTCGACGCGAAGCGCAGTGAGAACAAAATTGCCATTTGCTGCCCAACCGGGCCCTTTCTCGGGAAGCGACTCATCGGCCAGTGCATAGAGCTTCAGGCCGGTAAATTCCAATGCGGGCAATCGCAACACTACTTCATAACTATCCGTCGAGGGAAGCGATTCAGCGCGACCATCCGCGGGTTCGACCCGTATAACATCGCGATCCACCACCGGACGTACCTGTTCGGGATGCGACGACTCGGCGCGCACTACCTCGACGGCAACTTCTTGAACAGATCCCTCGGGCTGTGCCAAGATCCGTTGATGCTCCATCGTCTCCCACTGGTGCGCAGCCGGAGCCAGTTGGCGGTAACGTTCTTGGAGTGCCGCCTCCAACGGAGCTATGCGACGTTCGTATCGCTCAAGGTCCCGTCCGGCAACGGGCAAATTCGTTGTTGTTTCTTCAGAATTGTTGAAAAACGCAAAAAGCTGGTAATAGTCGGGTTGAGTAAACGGGTCGTATTTGTGGTCGTGACACCGCGCACAATTCAGGGTCAACCCTAACCATACGGTGGCCACGGTCTCCGTGCGATCAAAAACGGCTGCAATCCGATATTCTTCCTGATCCACACCACCTTCTTCGTTTGTCAGCGTTTGCCGCAAAAAAGCTGTTGCCAGCCGGTCCTGCGTTGTGGCTTCCGGCAACAAATCTCCCGCTAATTGTAAAATCGTAAATCGATCGAATGGCAGGTCAGCATTGATAGCCTGGATGACCCAGTCGCGATAGCGATACGCATCGGGACGCGCGCGATCTTTCTCGTAACCGTCCGAGTCCGCATAGTGTGCTAGATCTAACCAGTGGCGCCCCCAGCGCTCACCAAAGTGCGGCGATGCCAACAGCCTATCCACTAAGCGCTCGTACGCATCGGCGGACGGATCCTTAACAAATCGGTCTACTTCTTCAATTTCCGGTGGTAAACCTACAAGGTCGTAATACAGACGGCGAATGAGCGTGTAGCGGTTGGCTTCCGGTGCTGGTTTCCAGCCGCGTTCCTCCAACTTGGCTAACACAAAACGATCGATGGGATTGCGTACCCACTGGATATCTTGGACCGGTGGAGGCTCCGGGAGCTGTACGGGAATAAAGGCCCAGTGTTCCGACCATGGGGCGCCTTGAGCTACCCACAGTCGTAGCAACGCGCGCTGCTCGGCCGTCAGCGGCTTTTCGTCAGACGGCGGCATACGCTCATCATCCGAAGCCTCAATCCGACGAATCAGTTCACTAGCTTCGGGCTTTCCGGGCACCACGATCGGTTTGCCGCCATCAGCCGTTCCCAAAATCGCTGGCCGCTCCGTCAGGCGCAGCCCCGATTCGGGATTGTCCTGGCCGTGACACTTCCAACAGTGTTCCGCGAGCAGCGGGCGAATCTGTTTCAAGAAATCCACGTGTTCGGCTGAGCCGTTTTCTTGCCCAACGCCCGTCACTGTCCAGAAAAGGCCGACGGCAGTGAGCACCGCCAGAGCGGGCTTGACCCCCATAACCGATCTCCTTCGGCGGCACGGACACTCTTGACACCACCGACGAACGAACCTGGCTGGCCAGGCCGGAACCATTTGTTTTTTGTCCGTCGGTTTCCGACTTCTCAAGGTCAGGTGTTTTGAGCCGCTTAATTGCGGGATAATCTACCGGTTCAATGGTTCGTTAGGCGGAACCACTGTGGATCCGAATTCTGGTGCAAGCGGCCGGTGGGTCCTATTTTTTATTATATCGATCCGGTTTGATCTATGCAGCTTTCCCCCAGCACGCTCATCAATGCAACCCATTCGCGCAGCCACCAACTTGCAGGCAGCCGCGTGTTGGCCGTCGACACGCGTTTCCCGTTGTTGTGGCTACACGAGGATCTGCCGAATGGGTTTTCCACGGCTAGCGGGGAAGGAACGACCCAATCGGTCGGTAAGGGGAGTATCTGGGTCGATTCCCAAGCAATGGAGGATGGTGGCCGTCAGGTCCTGTGGTTCAACTCGCCCCCAATTCGGAAAGGCACCCAATCGATCCGATGCTCCGTAGACGGCTCCGCCCTGTATACCACCGCCGGCTAGTGCCACAGAAAACACGTGTCCCCAGTGGTCGCGGCCGCCGCGCGGGTTGATGCGTGGCGTGCGACCGAACTCACCCATCCACACCACCAGGGTTTCGTCGAGCAATCCGCGCTGGTGCAAATCTTCCAAAAGCGCCGAATAGGCCAAATCCATAGGCGGCATGAGGGCCTCTTTCAGGCGCTCGGCATTCCGTGCGTGCGTGTCCCAAGCAGGGGCATCCGCGGTGTCGGTTTCCCATCGCGTCCAGTTGACTTGAACGAAACGTACGCCGGCTTCCACCAGCCGCCGTGCTAAAAGGACGCTTTGTCCAAAACGGTTGCGCCCGTACCGGCCTCGAACCGCGTCCGGTTCCCGATTGAGCTCAAATGCCTGGCGCACGCTGTCGGCTTGCAGTAATTCCAGAGCTTTTCGCCGCAGCGTATCCCACCGCTCGACCGCCGGATGCTCAGCCAGGTTATCCAAATGGCGATTGACGGCTTGGGCTAACTGTTCGCGGGACCGCAAACGTAACGGCGGTAAATCTCCCGGCAATGCAATATCCGAGATGCGAAAATCGGGGCGATCCGGGTGACACGTCAATAGCCACGGATCAGCGCGACTGCCCAACCAGCCTGCATCCTGTCCCGGCCAAACGATATGCCCTGTATTCCAAATCTCTTCCGGCAAGCGAATCGCACCCGGTAGACTCGTGCGATCCCCACACACGTGGCGCACCACAGCACCCAAACACGGCCAATCATTAGGAAAGCCCGGCTGGGCATTTTCGAAGTTCTTTGGCGAATGGGGCACTCCGGTCAGCATCCAATAGCCGCTGGAGCTATGGGCATTGTCATCCGTCGAGACCGCTCGTAATACGGCGATATGCTCGACTAGCTTTGCCGTGCGTGGCATCAGTTCACCGACATGCAAGCCGGGTATCGCGGTAGCGATGGGTGCAAACGGCCCTCGCACTTCTTCCGGCGCTTCGGGTTTCGGGTCCCATGTTTCGTGTTGCGGCGGCCCACCCAACAAAAACAAGACAATGCACGCCTTTGCTTTGCCCAACGATGCTTCGTGGGCTTTCGTGGGCGAACCGGACGGGAGCATGCCGACTAGGTTCAGGCCCAAGGCCGATAGTCCGCCGACCCGTAAGAACTCTCGGCGGCTCCACCCATCGCACAATCGCGTTTCAGTTCCTTGGATGGAGAGCATCGTGACGGGCTCCGATCGAGTGGTTTAGACCCTTCGCGCTTAGGCCAGAATCGCCTCGATAACCTTACCACCAACATCCGTCAATCGAAATTGCCGCCCATTGTACTTGAACGTCAAACGTGTGTGGTCAATCCCGAGCAAATGGAGAATTGTGGCATGTAAATCATGGATGTGGACCGGATTCACGGCTGCTCGATAACCGATTTCATCCGACTCACCGTACGTTATTCCACCTTGGACACCGCCGCCGGCCAACCAAGCGGTAAAGCAGTGGGGATTATGGTCCCGTCCGGGTTTGTCGCCGATTTGAGCGACGGGTAAGCGCCCAAACTCACCACACCAAATAACCAGGGTTTCCTCCAGCAGTCCGCGTTGAGCAAGATCCGCCAATAGACCGGCCACAGGCTGATCCGTTTCACCAGCGAACTGCGCATGATTGCCCTGAATATCGGCATGACCGTCCCAGGATCGTTGGTTCTCCATGCCGCCGGAATAAATCTGCACGAAACGCACTCCGCGCTCGATCAACCGTCGGGCAACCAAACATTGCCGGGCAAAGTGATCGCATTCCGGTCGGCCGATTCCGTAGAGCTCGTGCGTGGTTTGCGTTTCCGCTTCGATGTCAATCGCTTCGGGCGCAGCAGCCTGCATGCGGAAGGCCAGTTCAAAACTCTCGATCCTCGCCGCTAACTCGTCGTCACCCGGAAAACGCTGCGCCTCGCGCTGGTTCATCCATTTCAACAGATCCAATTGTGCCCGCTGACGCTCACCCGATAACTCCGCCGGTGGTTCTAGGTTCTCGATTGGCTGCCCACTCGGCCGCAAATGCGTTCCCTGATAGACACCGGGCAAAAATCCAGCACTCCAATTCGCGGCATGGCCTTTTGGCAAGCCGCGTCCTTTCGGATCCGTCATCACCACAAATCCCGGCAGATTCCGGCTCTCGCTTCCTAATCCGTACGTTACCCATGATCCGACGCACGGGTAACCCATTCGCGGGAAGCCGGTGTTCATCATGAACAGCGCGGGTGAATGGTTATTCGATTCGGTAAAGCCCGAATGAATAAACGCCATTTTGTCAACATGTTCGCCAAGATAGGGGAAAATCTCCGATACCATTTTGCCACACTGACCTCGAGGCGAGAAACGGAACGGAGATTTCATCAACGCACCGACGGCATTCTTGAAAAAGCCGGTGGTATTCTTGAAGTCCGGATCGAACTCGCGGATCGACTTGCCATGCCATTTTTCCAACGCCGGCTTATAATCCCAGGTATCGACGTGACTGGGCCCCCCGTTGATGAAAATCCAGATCACATGTTTTGCCTTGGCTGGAAAATGAGGCGGTTGCGGGGCTAACGGATCGAGCGCCCGTTTGCCCAGCGGGCTGGCTCCCTGCGCCGAGCGTTGTTCTTCTTCCCACAATAGGCTTACCAGCCCCAACCAACCACATCCGGCACCAGCCAGTTGAAGCCATCGGCGTCGATCCCACATGGGCCTACGGCTCGGATAACTCATGATGTCCATTGCCACTGCCTCACACTTCGCTCGACAACGATCCTAGCCATGCGAGCAGCAGGCCAGTGCGCTCCTGCACGCGAAACTGCTCGCGTGGTCCCAGAGCGCGACTTACCCTGCCCCTGTTTCCCACGTTTTTACACAGACAACTGCCGCCGCGTCGCTTTGCATTCTGTACCTTTATTGGTCGGTGATCCATTGTATTTTTTGGGTATTTTCTTGCGCAAATGCTCGCCGTCTTTACAGGCCATTATTGCACATATAGGAAGCCGCTGGCACTCATTAGCGCCTGGCATAGATCGATCCAGGCCGCATGCAAGGCATCGGGTTGACCGGCAACCCGATGCCGTTCGGATTGCTCATTCAGGAATTTTTCCACAACTTCAGTCTCTTCCTGCGTCGGTAAGCGTCCCCAAGCTGCCAAATAGGCGTAAGCAATTTGTTCGGAACGCGGTCGCGCTTGGATTCGTTGGGCGAAACCACGAGCATATTCGCGGCACTGCGGGCTATTTAAAAGTGCTAGTGCTTGGGGAGCTACGGTAGTCGTAGCGCGCTGGCCGATTCCGACCAGATGCTCCGGCCAATCAAACAGCATCATCATGGGGATTAATTGACTGCGCTTGATGAAAAAGTAGATGCTTCTTCGTCGCATATCCGAATCGAGTGATCCCGGACCGAACATCGTTGTATCCAGCAGCCCGGAGACCGTCAGCATCGCATCACGAATTGCTTCGGCTTCGAGCCGTCGTGGGACAAACCGCCACCAACACCGATTCTCGCGGTCCACGGCGGCTCGCTGTTCGTCGTATTGGCTGCTTTGCATGTAAACGGCGCTGGTCATGATAAGTTTATGCAGCCGTTTCAGATGCCAGCCATGATGCACTAGGTCCTGGGCCAACCATTCTAATAATTCAGGATGTGTGGGGCGTTCCCCCTGTGATCCAAAATCGCTGGGAGTAGCGACAATGCCACGTCCCATATGATGCTGCCAAAGGCGGTTGACGATCACGCGGGCCGCGAGGTTGCCAGCTCCGTTTTCCACATCGGTTAACCAGCGCGCCAGTGATGCCCGCCGAAAACTCGTTCGCGTCCAGCCCTCCGGTCGAGGCACTTGCCAATCTTCGGCACGGTAACCATTTCGCATAAGTACCTGCAGAAAACCTGGCTCGGCAACTTCTTTTTTCTGATTAACGTCGCCTCGATGTAACACGTACGTCACCGGATAAAAATGAGGGAAACCGCGCTCGTCGGCGTGATGTTTCATGTGCGGAAAACCCTCGCTGGTGACCTGCACCTTCGTCAGTTTGAGCGAGGGGCCTTGTTTTTCCATGAGCTCCAGTTGCCGCTGCCGCTGCTGGTATTCAGCATGATTCTTTACAAACCACTGCCACACCACATCCCGCGACGAATGATCCACCTGTGATTCCTCGCGAAGCTTCTTCATCGCTTCGCGAACCTCAGGCGGCATCGGCGGCTGGCGATCGGCCGACCGCCCAGCCACACCACTTATCGACAACCGGATGCGACCCGGACTGTGCTGGCCGTTAGGGTGTTGACACGATAATTGCCAACGCAATCGCTGGCCTTGTTGCAAGGTAATAGGCTCGGCAAGATCAAAGACCGCAGCCTGATCTTTTCCGATTCCTCCACGGTCTACGGCCCAACCGGAAACCGGATCCCCATCCACGGAAGCAGCCAAGGATAGCGAACCGGAGTCCTGCTCGTGAGTGGCTCGCGGATTGACCAATCCAAGTGGCTTTGCATGTTCACCGTCCAAAAGCCAAACCTGAATGTTGCCGATGGCAAAGTTGCCGTTCGTGGCTCTCCCAGGGCCGCCGGATGGTAAACTCGGGTCGGCCAACGTTTCCAGTCGCACCGCAGCCACTTGTGCCGAGATGGGCGCCGTTTCGATCGTAAGAACTTCCTTTTGCGGCGCGGCTCCCTCAGCCAACCACGATCCATCATCCAAAGCACGGAAGACGCTCTTGCTCGTCGACTGAATCGACTCGATCGGCAACAGCAACCAATGATCTTCTGGCAAAGATTGGTCTTTGATGCGTTCGAGCCATTTGGCAAATTCCGCCTCAACCACCTGTTGCTGGAACTGTTTTAATTCTTGACGCGCCTTCGATATTTGAGCGAGAAACTCTTCGCGCCGCCGCTGATTCTCTTCCGGATCCAAATCCAACTCGATTTCACTTCGAATCGTGGTCGTAAAATTCGCAATAAATCGATAATAGTCGCTCGTTGGAATGGGGTCGTATTTGTGGTCATGGCACCGTGCACAGCCAATCGTCAATCCTAAAATCGCCGTACCTAATGTGTTGGCCATGTCATCCAGCTCATCGTAGCGTGCCGATTCGAACTCAGCCTCCGTCAACTGTGTAGGAAAAGCGCACGCCCCCAAGAAACCAGTCGCCATCAACGCCAGTGGCTGATCCGGAGCCAGCTCGTCGCCGGCTATCTGCCACTGAATAAATTGATCATACGGCATATCTGCATTAAAAGCACGGATCAAAAAATCACGGTAATGATATGCATGAGGTCGGTCATAATCCTGCTCGTAGCCGTGCGACTCCGCGAACCGTGCAATATCCATCCAATGGCGCGCCCAGCGCTCTCCATAGCACGGCGATGCCAGCAAGCGGTCGATTAGTTTCTCATATGCTTCCGGATCCGGATCGTTGACAAACGCGATTATCTCATCCGGACTGGGCGGTAAACCTATCAGATCAAGATAGGCCCGTCGAATGAGCACATATCGGTCGGCGACCGCGTTAGGCCGTAGTCCTTGGTCAAGGAGCTTTTCGAGGATAAATCGATCGATGTCGGTGCGAATCCACGGATCTTTAAGACGCGGAGGTGCAACGGGACGTAAAGGTCGAAAGGACCAAAATTCGCGTTCGGTCACACTCACCGCGCTACGTTCGGGCAAAGTGGGTGCCGGTGCCAGTGGCCGATCATAAGGGGCTCCTAAATCGAGCCAACGTGCCAGTGCCGCCAAATCTTCGTCAGACAGTCGAGGTTTATCCTTCGGCATGTGGGGCTCTTCGGCGTGGCTTACTACCGAATACAGATGACTTGAAGCGGCATTCTCGCCAACGACGCCACTAGCCAAGAGAGTTTCACGCGTTGCTAGGTTAACATCGCCCTCGATAACTTCCCCACCGTGACAAGCCAAACAGTGCTTTTCTAAAATGCCAGCCACTCGCTCACGAAACAACTTCAATCCTTCCTTAGCACGCTCCACGTGATCGGCCGGAACATTTCCGGGCTTCACGTTCTGCGCCTGGCTGGCAAGACCAATCCACAAGCCGAACCACAGCAAGAGTAAGCAAGCTGCACTACGCATGGCGAACCTCATCCGACAGCAACATGGCACAGACGACACGCATCATCTCCTCAATGGCAACGTGCAGACCTTGCTAAGGTAGGCCATAGGTAGGTGGGACTAGTAGGTATCCTACCAGATAAGCCCGCCGCGTCCTACTGGACGGGCTTACAGGCAAACATGCGGGCAGCGCCAGTCGAGCGCATCCCGATTGTCGGTGGGACGTATCCCTAACGCAGCGGACTATCGCTCGGGTTTGACGTGTTGGCATCCGGGGGCGTTTTTCATTCGACTTCCACGCGAGCGATCTTTTCCGTTTGTCCGGCCGGTCGATCGGCCGACTAGCGCATGGCGGTGCTCTCCATCAGCCAAGCAATCAAATGGGCAATCTGTTCGGCGGATAGTTCGCGCTCTAAACCTTCCGGCATCAATGACAAGCCCGTCGAGCGTATTTGTTCGATATCGTCGCGCAGCAGCTCGCGGCTCTTGCCCTCCGCCTCTACAATCGTGATGCTGGTCGATGTTTCTGCCACAAGTAAACCTGTGAGCACTTGGCCACCATTGGTTTGAACCGCGTAGGCCAAGTAACGAGGTTCGACTTCTCGGTTGGGATCCAGAATAGCCGTCAATAGGTAATCGGGCGACTTGTTAGCTAATGCGGAGAGATCCGGACCCACGGATTGGCCGAGCTCTTTCCAGCGGTGGCAACTGGCACAATGTTTGACGAAAAGTTCTTTACCGAATTGACTGTTCCCGCTAGGCAAGGCTGAGCGATAGCGATCTACATTCGCACGATGTTGCGACTGGTATTCGAACAATTGTTCCAGGCGTTGTTTGAGTTGTGGTGGAACTTGCGCGAATAAGCGTTGACGACGAGTTGCGTCAAGGCTGCCGCGAGGGATAAGGTCTTGTTCCAAAGCCTCGACCAGCTCTACGGTCCATGCCGGACGGCGTAATAACACGTCAAGTAACTCGTTTTGGAGCTTGGGTGTCACCTGCGGCCATAGGGTAACGAGCTGCTGGCCGATTTCGGCAAATGATAGCTCGGCTAACACTTCGAGTGCTCTTTGTTGTAGTGTGGGCGGATGCTGCAACTCCAACCAGCGGCACAGCCAACCGACATCTTCGCGACGGCGGCACTTACCGATGAACGTGATGGCTTCCGATCGCAGGCGTTCCTCATTGTTCCAATCTTCCGTCACGCTGCGCGCTTGTTCGATCCACTGACCCAATTGAGGCCAACGTGCCGAAGGGTTCGCATCTGGTCGTAAACGATGATACGCGTCGACCAATCGCCACAACATGCGAAAAGCTTCGCGGCTTGGAGTGGACTGGTACGTTACGTCGACCTGTGCGAGATGAGTTTCGAAGGCCATTTCGCCTACGAGCAGAACGTGCATTGCCGCAAATTGTTCGTAGATATCCCGCTGTTCAGGAGTCAATCGCAACAATTCCGGCCAACAATTCAAGAATAGCCCCACATTGTCTGCTGAGAGAGAACTGCCGACTGCCGCGATCATGTAGGGATCTCCGGGAGCTTGCAGCGCTAACTGGGCCAGGGCAGGCGCGGCAAAATGCGGGGCGAACGCTCCCAAACTCCAAGCTGCTTGATACCGCACTTCGTACTCCGGATCTGTAACGGTTTGTCGCACCGCTTCGGCTACCGCTTGGCTGTCGGCGTACGATTCGGCCACGCGCACCGCCTGTCGCCGCACGGCGGGATGCGGATCGTGAAGCACGTGGACAAACAGTGTTTCGTCGAGTTCGCCACGTAGCTGCAGGGTCCATAGCGCTGCCAAACGCCCTGCGGGATGACGCCCGTTGCGAGCCAACTCTTCTAAATGGGTCTTGACCTGCTTCGGCCGATTCCAGATGAGCATTTCGTGGGCCAAGTCGCGCAAGGTGCCATTCGGATGGTCGAGCAGGGCCACCCATTGCTCGGCCGACAGTTGTTCGAGATTAGGCACCGGTCGAGTACCGCGCGTAGCCGGCACGAGGCGGTAAATGCGTCCATATTCCCTGCCCGCCATGAGATCCAAGTTCGCAATAATCTCTTGCGGAATCCATCGTTTGTGCTCGATCACATACCGATACATGTCCACGATCCATAATGCTCCATCCGGTCCGGTGCGCACCTGCACCGGGCGGAACCACGGATCGGTGGAGCTCAAAAATTCGCGATCGGTTTCATCGGGGGCTCGCCTGCCGCGGAACACCGCGCCGTGCCGCTCCAGGACCAAACGATGCACCGCCTGGTGAACCGGTTCGCATGTAAAAAGATTGCCTTGAAGCTCTTCACCCAGCCAGTTGTCGCGATAGATTTCGATGCCGCAGGCCGAAGTGGCTCGTCCCGGTGCACCGGACAGCGGGAACAACACGAGGTCTCCGGCCGGGATCAAACGTGCCGCCGCGTCGTTAAGCGGTACCGACACTCGAGATGGAGGTGCGACCTGATGGCGATTACGACGCACATAATGGTCGAAGAGCGGATAGTGCCACGCCAAATTGCTATTATCACATCCAAACCAATTATCCCAGTCGTCGCGACAGCGGCCCTGTTGACTAGTTCCGGTTGCCCCTTCGATCGCGCCCGTATCCACCTGGATTCGAAAATCCTGGCGCTCCAGAACCGCTTCCTGACCTGCCCAACTGCGGATGTGGCCTCCGAATAAGCCTCCGGAGCCATACAACCAGCCATCTACACCCCAACGCAGGCTATTGACCCGTGCATGCGGGTTGTGAGTGGCAAAACCAGTAAAAAAAGTCTGCACTTCGTCGGCACGCCCATCTTGATTGGTGTCACGGGCCCATAGGATATGCGGTGCAGCGCACACCAGAAGTCCGTCCCGCCAGTGCGTGGCTCCTGTTGGAAACCGAAGGCCTTCCAAAAAGACCACAGCCGAATCGAACCGACCGTCGTTGTTCGAGTCTTTCAACTTTTTTACGCGACCCGAGGGTTGAAACGACTCGGACTCGACTTCTCGCGAGTAATCGGGCATCTCCACTACCCATAGACTACCATCTGGGGCAAAATCGACAGCCACCGGGTCGCACACCAGTGGTTCGGCTGCCACCAATTCGATGCGAAATTTAGGGTCTAACCGAAAACAAGCCATCGCATCTTGTGGAGCCTTCGGGCGTGCTCCCTGCGTTGCTTTTCCCGGGAAAAAAACTTCCGGGGTTACCGACACCACGGCGTCGACGATCTTCTGTTCTAGGCCCGGCCGAAGTTTCGACGGCAACGCAAAGTACACAATTTCGCTACCGCCACCGTAGCCGCCTTCTCGTAACAGCCGCTCTGAGGGAATGTACGCGCAGAAATCGTTGGAATATCCATGGAGCCACAATCGGCTAGCGTCCAACAGGTCGCGAAGGCGAAGAGCATAATCAACGCAAACCTCGCCCGCCAAAAATACCATGTGCAACGAACGACCGAAAGAAAAACTCTGAACCGGATAATGAATCGCCTCCAGCAGTTTCTCTCCGCGTGCAAGCCGATCCAGTTGATACTGTGCGTTATAACCGGCCGGGCCGCCTTGAGCTGCTCGTTGCTCAAGCTGCTCGGGCGATGGCGCGGCCTCTAGTGGTAGATCCATATAGGTCAACTGCGCTATGATCGGCCCTTCGATGGGCAAGAGTCCCCTTTGGATCACCCGCTCCAATTCATCGGCAATCTCGGCGCCTTGCGTGCGTGCCACGTCGACTTTGTCGCCGGTAACACCGGAAGTCGGGTTGGCATCCGAGCCACAACCGATCGAAACCATGGCGATGGCTCCAGGGTATTTCCGTTCGATGAATTCCTGAGCATAACCGGCCCAGTCGCCACCGATCTGGTTGTGCGACAACGTTACGCAGTGACAGGCGTACGTGACCAGCACACCACGCAATTGACCGTCTTCGCCCCAAACCGCCAAACATGGTAAAGAATGGTCGACGGGGCCTCCCGGCGTGCGACGATTCTTGGCAAAGGTAACCTGGCCAATTCCCCACGCCAGACGAACCGGTTGAAGGGCACTCAATGCTTGACGGCAGACTTTTTCAAGAGCATCGGTTAGCTCTTGCGTATAGCGATCAATCCTGGCTTGGTGCTCGGGCGGGATAGGCGAGCTAAAAATGGTATCGCTTGCGCCGTTGACTTTGGGTGTCGTATGGGAATGAGTAAACGTGACGGCCAAGCGGTCTCTGCGGATGGGAGTATCTTGGGCCAAACGCCTTGCCACTTCGTTGACCATCGACTCGCGAATGCCCAAACTGTCGAGTGTTATCAGTAGGATCGGTGGATCGTCTTTGTATTGAAGGGCCAAGGCTTTCGCCCATATGCGTTGATAAATTCCCTCGGATTCACTGCGACGAAAACCAAAACCATTCAGGCGGATTGGATAATGGGGGGTAATATCGACTCGAGCCAACCCCGCGCGGTATTCGGCTGCCGTTAGGACAGCTCGTCCCACAAACACGTAGGTCGCTGACAACCATGTGCAGAACAAAACGATCCCCAGCCGGACTCGTGCGGGACCGATTCGTTGTGCGGGACCGAGTACGCAGAAAAACTCAGTCCGGCTGTCGTTCGGCAAAGACTCATTCTGGTCTCTACCACTAAGAACCGTCGGCGGCGAAATGGGCCTCATCATCAATGGTGCTCCAGCGATAAACCGTCAATGCTTTCCTGTGCGGCAACTAGCGTGGTAAAGTCAAACCCAGGTTGTTTTTTGTACGTAGCAAACCGCCGCTAGGGAAAGTGTCGTTGTCATGCGGCTATTGTAAGAAAGCTTACGTGAAGACGATCCATTTTTCACCTCCTGATGCTGGGGACGCACAATGATTCGACAGGCATCGTTGCGGCTGTTGACTACGACAATTGTTTTGTACGAGTTCCTCATTACCGGCCGACTTGCCAATAGGTTCCGGTACAAGAACAAATGAACGATGCGGCGGCTCGTTTGCATTTTTTCGCAACAGGTTTGACTGAGTATTCGCGCCAGGGCAACAGTGGTCGTCCGGCACCGTCGTTTGCCGACCTTCCTGCCTCTGTGATGCCGCTCGCCCCTACACAACACCGGGCATGAGGAGAACGTCGAGGGCAAAGCCGCTGACCTATAAAAAGGTTCCCTCATTGCGAAGCAAGTCAAAGCTACAAGGTGAATCGTACGAATGGTGGAGACTATTCAGTGCAAAACTATATCCTTCTCTTGCCAAGTGGAGCTCACTCCTCACGTGGCCAGGCCCAGGAAGAGCCGCTTTTTCTGACGAGTTGATCGGATGATGGCGGAATGGAAGTTCGGTGCTTGGCGGCTCAACGAATGTGAGGAAACGGATTGAACCACATGTAATTTAGATGGCGGTAAAGCGCACTTTGCTGCAATAAATCAGTGTGTTTAGCTTGACCCACAAGGCGGCCCTCGTGGAACAACAGCACTGTGTCGGCAGAGCGGAGCGCGGATAGTCTTCGCGATACGAAAATTAAGGTTCGTTCGGCTGCTGCATTGTGCATGGCAAGTTCTACAGCGGCCTGTTCGCTTTCGGGCGGTGGTTGCCAGGGTTCGTCCACGACCAACACAGACGGGTTGCGCAACAGAGCTCGTGCCAGTGCTACGCGAAACTCTTGCCAGACGGTCAGTTGGTGGCCATATTTGCCGATAATCGTTTCAAAGTTGTCGGGCAATCCCAATACGACATCGATAATCTGAGCCTTTTTCGCCGCTTCATGGATTTGATCCGTCGTAAAGGACGAATCACCACAGGTAATGTTTTCGGTAACGCTTCCGGTGAATACCAGGGCATCGCGCAATACCAAAAGCGATTGGCGGCGTGCCGAATCGATGGTCCCGAAGCGAAGATCGTGTTCATCGAACAAGACGCGTCCCGAAGCTGGATCCGTCAAACGCGGTACCAACTCTAGGAGCACGCGCACGGTGCGCGGGTCGCTAGAAACCAGTGCTGTCCGGCTGCCGGCTGGAATCGAAAAGCTTACTTCGTCCAACAGTTTTTGGCCATGTCGATCCACCACGGTCACCGCATCGAAACGCAATTGTTGCCGCAGCGGCTGTAAGGGCTGGGAAGAAGGCAAGTCATGTACAGCCGGTTGCCGTTCCAAGAACAGCACGATCTCTCGAGCGGCTCGCAAACATTCCAATTGTTCGGAGCGCCATCGGCGCAAGCGCATCCAGGGAAACCATGCACCAGCCAACGAAAGGAGCACAATCGATCCGTCGACCACCGAGTGTCCGCCGATACTCAATAGGGTCAACCAGGATACCGCACAAACAAGTACCACGAACCAATACCATGGCGTGCGAGCGGAGGCAGCCAAGTCGGCACGCAACCCCTGTTGTTCCAGGTGGCGTAGCCGATCGGCCACCGGACCTGCCGGTGACGAACTCATCGCATAACCGATCGCCAGGGGAGCAAGATTCATCGTCTCTGCCAAGTATTCACTTGCCAGATGCGCTTGGTCGGCATAGTGGCGGCTAGCGCGCTCGGATCGCTCGGACAACCAACGATCCCACTGATAAACCAAAAGCCCGAGGATAATAGCCACCAGCGCAAGCCACACATGGACCACGAGAGCCAACCCCACCAGAAGCACCAGCAATACCAGGGAATGCGGCACAGCGCGGTACCAATGCACCAGGCCGCGCCGTACCTGGTCAATTCGTTCGCTGAATAACTCACGAGGCCAACTGCGTTGATCCTCCAAGCCGTCTTGGGTACCGAGCCGGAAGACCTGCGCATGGAGCTGGCGACGCAGAGTGCTGGCGGCCCGATGGGCCGCACGATAGATGGCACGCCGATACCATTGGCCACAACAAGCTTGGACGAAAGCTAAACCCACCGCTGCCATTGCCAATAACAGGTCCGACCACGGCAACCGGCCGTCGGATTCTTGGCCGCTTGCACGCCGAACGACACCAGTCACACCCGAGAACAGCCAATGGAAGTTCTGTTCCTGCCAACGCAGAGCCAGCCAACTACCGAAAACGATTAACAGACACGGGGGGACAAGTGCCAGCAACACCCCACTGAGCACCATGCTGAGACGTCCCTCAACTGCCGTGCGCTTCAGTCTCTGCCACGCGGAATCATCACCCCAAATCGCCATACGAGTATCTCGCAATCATCGCGCTGCATCGGCTGCCGTCCTGGCACATCATTGCACGCGGCAACGCCTACGGGAAGAAAGCAAAAAGCAATTCCCGTCAGCGGCCAAACCGTCTCCTACAGTGTAATCCCCGAGCACATCTTATGCCAAATCACGGTCCTCAAACAGCAACAGAGCGAGCAACAGCGCAACTAAGCAGTAGAGGGCACAGTATCCGGCTGCCATACCTAAATAGTTCAGAGGAACTTCGACATCAGCAGCGATCGCGGCTTGAATGTTAAAGCTCTCCAAATTCGGCAAAATTGTCGCTAACAATTGGGCAAAAAACGCGACAATTTCCCATTGCGTCTCACTGGCCTGAACCAAGACAGGCGTAATATTGCCCAAAACAAAGATGCTGAAAGAAAGCACGAAGTTGGCCAGCAGTGGCAAACGCGTCGAAATCGCCACACTCACCGCGGCTAAAACCAACGTCTGCATGAAACTCAATACCAGCCCAGGTACGGTCATGATCATTTCGTAATGACACAAATCCCAGGTGGCCTCGTCTTTGGCCGTTTCGCGAGCATCATAGATCGGCTTGTACGCCACAAGCACAAGAAGTACCAACCCCAACACAATATACGTCAGAGCCAGGGTCCACGTGATACCAAAGAATTTACCGAGGACAAATGCAGGCCGCTGAATCGGTTTGGAGAGCACAGTCAACGCCGTCCGCCCTTCAACCTCCTCGGCCACCGAAACACTAGCAGCCCACACAGCCTGGATCAGGCACAATACCATGATCAGCGAAAAGCTCGAGTCTTTTAACATTTTGATGTCTTCACCAAACGTGTTGTAGGGCAAAAAGACAAATACCAAGAGCGCGAAGATGCCCAGCATAAGAACGATCGTAAACAGGGGCTGTGCGATTTCCGACTTGTAGGTGGCCAAAGCAATTGCCGACAATCTCGGGGCCACAGCGCGTATCACCAGGTAGACAAGGAAAAACGCCGCCACACAAACGGCAGTAATCGGGATGGTATTGGCTTCACGAAAAGCTGGAGCTACGGTGAGCGTGACCTTGAAAGTTGCCGGGGATGCCCCGTGGTTGGCCACGTACAGTTGTTCCAGCGTGTCGGACGGAAGTGCGGGTGACTGAAAATCTCCCCGGCGCCAACGATACGGCTCGTCGGACGACACGCGAAGCACGGGCCGCTCCTGACCGGCCGTCGAACGCAACTCGCTTTGCGATTCGGCATATGGCTGCCACGAGACGGACAAGTCTTCGGTACTTTCCAGCAGCATTTCCCGGATTTCGCGAGTCGGCCAATGGATCGCAACGGGAGTCTCCCGGCGAAAGTCCACGTCCCCTTCCGCATCGCGAGGCGTGGGTGGCACCTGAAACTCAAAGGGGACTTCACCTGCCACATGTAGCCGCCGTAATCCCAGCAACAGTTCCGTCGGCTGCCGAACGAATAAGGTGCCAAAAATCCCAAAAAAGGCAAAACTCGCGACAATCCAAAAAACAGGCCACAATACTCCCTCGCGGAACGCCACCGGCAGCTCGCGAATCTGTTGCCGATACCAATGCGGCATAACGGGCAGGAAAGCCAATCCGGTACACACCCCTAACACCAATCCCAGTAGAACTAACCCGGCAAGGGCTCCCACGCCGAGTAGCCACACTGGAGTCAACCAGTTGCTCAACCAATCTGGAACTAGGATTGCACCGAAAGGCAGGCTTGCTGATGTCATAGTAACTTGAAGCTCCACATCCTCAGTTAAACCCTCGTCGATAGGATAACTGCCAAAATATCCAAAATATTAAGCCGCGGTGGTAAACACCGTTGGATACGCAATATGCAGGGTGTTGGTTCACCCGTATTTACGCAAAGGGCATCTACAAGGTCTTATTGCCCTTTGTGCCGCTTTCCTTTTTCAAGCTAATGACGAATGCTGAAGCCGTCAAACTCCCCAGTAGCCGGTTCGGTTCGACTTTGCGTGTGGCGAATGTACTCCTTCATGCGGTACTGGACCGCAGCCAAATAGCGCTGTAGTTCTTCCGGTTCACCTTCGACTACCAATTCGACGGATCCATTAGGAAGGTTACGGACGTAGCCGCTGACTTGGAATTGCTCCGCTATACGTCGCGCGGTGTATCGAAAACCCACGCCCTGAACGTGACCGGAGTAGAGCACGACTCGTCGCTCGCTGGCCATAGTGTGCGTCGCGATTGTAAGTGAGACTATTCCTCTAATTTGGCGGGCCTCGCGCAGGTCTGCCGTTTTCCCGCTCAACCCGACCTAATCACTATGTGTCGTGGATACGTGACTCCGGGTACTGGCGTTCTATTGAGCAGCTAGAGTAATTTAATGCAAAGGCGCGGAGGCGCAAAGGCGCAGTGACGGTTACAACCCGTGTCGATCACCTAATTGCATCTAGGGATGTTACCGTTTCCCCAGTTCGTCCACCTTCTACCTACAAGGAAGCGGGACACATAGGAATTGTCCCTTTATGCACCTACAGATTTGACGCACACTCGGGACGACTCGTGCTTCGCTTCGCGTTTAGCAACACAAGCCGCAAACCGCTGCCTGGCTGAAAACAGTAATTCCATTATGGGACGCTACGGTTCAGCAGCAGGCTCGAGGGCGTTTGTTGCGAGCACAAGCCACAGCGAGCGAAATTGCATGGCTGACCAATCCAAACTAGCCGTAACGAGTGAATCTAAAAGTATGTTTCTGGTGCCGCGCTGCGGGAAATAAACCACTGCTCCCTTCGCGTATGCTAAGCTCCCCGTCACGCGCTTAACTACGATCAGCGTTGTGGGTTCGCCGAGTCAACTTTTCGGAAAAACATCATGTGCTGCCACGGCAGTCCATCGAACTCCTTGTGCAGGCGAAAACGATTGGCAGTTAGCTCCTTATTGATCTGTTGCTTGCTCATTTTATGGAGCGGCTTAATGGGCACATTTGGATCTTCTGCTCGAAATTCCACCAGTACCACCAGACCGTCTGGAGCTAACGCGCGGTGGATAGCCGCCAACATGTGTTCGGGATGGGAAAACTCATGATAGACATCCACCATCAGTACCAAATCGATTGCTTGGGCCGGTAATCTTGGGTCGTGAACCGACCCCAGTATCGGAGTGACGTTGTCGATGTCTTCCTTTTCCAATCGAGCGCGCAGCATTTCGAGCATTTGCGGCTGAATATCCACGGCATATACTCTGCCCTGAGGTCCCACCATGCGCGCCAACGGGAGTGTGAGATAGCCATTGCCACACCCCAAATCACACACCACCATACCGGGGCGGATTCCTAGGTTGGCCAACATCAATGAGGTACGCTCTTCACGTTCCCGCTCATCGCGCAGCAGCCACTCAGCACCCGTATAGTGCATTGTCTGTGCGATCCGCCGCCCCATGTATTCGGTGAGCGACGCAGGAGGCTCGCCCCAACAAACAATGTGACCGAAGAACTGTAGCGCCAAAAAACAAGTGGCCAAGACGCCGGTTTTCATAAAAAGCACTCTCAGCACCTATGTGACGGAGCTCTTCGGATTGCGCGCCGGGCCATGCGTTACGACTCGTTTCTTACCAGCTCAGCGAATCGTTGCATCAGTCGGCGCGTGATCGGTCCTGGGCGGCCATCCCCAATCGGGCGATTGTCAACTTTAACTACGGGTACGACTTCGGCGGCTGTTCCCGTCAGGAAACATTCATCGGCGATATACACATCATGTTTGGTCAATGGCACTTGTAGCACGGCGATCGCATCGCGTTCGGCCAGTTCGATAACAGCGTTGCGCGTGATTCCTTCCAGAATGCCCGCATCGACCGGGGGTGTTAGCAGACGTCCCCGCGACACCAAAAAGATATTATCCCCCGTGCACTCAGCAACTTCTCCCCGGCTGTTGAGCATCAATGCTTCGGGACAACCGGCTTTTAGCCCCTCAATTTTGGCCAAAATATTGTTCAGATAGTTGAGCGACTTGATGCGCGGGCTGAGGGCCGCCGGATGGTTACGAATCGTACTGACCGTAACGATTTCCAAACCGTTTTCGTACACGTGCTTTGGATAAAGTTCGATGGTATCGGCAATAATAATGACCTGTGGATTGCGGCATCGATTGGGATCCAGGCCCAAGGTACCAGCGCCGCGCGTTACGACTAGCCGAATATACCCATCCTGAATTTGGTTGGCCTGAAGAGTGTCACAAACGGCTTGCGCCATTTGCTCTTTGGTGACGGGGATTTCCAAGGCGATGGCTTTAGCCGACTGCCACAGCCGATCCAGATGCTGCTCGAGTCGGAATATTTTCCCGCTGTAACTGCGGATTCCCTCGAAAACCCCGTCTCCATAGAGTAATCCGTGATCGAACACACTGATTTTGGCATGCTCTTTGTCA
This sequence comes from uncultured Pirellulaceae bacterium, assembly GCA_964425225.1. Taxonomy (GTDB): domain Bacteria; phylum Planctomycetota; class Planctomycetia; order Pirellulales; family Pirellulaceae; genus BPJU01. Next base: position 98,201 of record CAYRMD010000001.1, read on the forward strand.
TACAGCACGCCATTGATATAGACTTTCAACGCCATGGTCGTTGCGCTTACTGTGAGTCTTCCGTTTGAATTCGTCCCTCGTTGAGCCGTAGCAGGCGGTCGGCCTGGGCAGCGACGCTGGGGTCGTGTGTTACCATGACTATAGTGAGCTGCTGTTGACGGTTCAAGGTGCGCAGCAACTGGAGGATCTCCCGCCCGTTGGCGCGATCGAGGTTTCCCGTTGGTTCATCAGCGAGCAAAATGGACGGCCGCGCGAGTAAAGCGCGGGCAATCGCCGCGCGCTGCATTTCACCCCCGGAAAGTTCGCGCGGCCGGTGGTGGGCTCGATGTTCCAGCCCTACCAGAGCCAACATTTCATCCGCCAGGCGACGATATTGCCGCCGTAGCCACACGTAGCGCCATAGGCCGTCACGAATCATCAACGGCACAAGGATATTTTCACGCGTCGTTAATTCCGGCAACAGATGATAGAATTGAAACACCATACCGAAGTATTTGTTGCGCAATAGATCCTTTGCAGCAGCCGGTAAATGATCGATACGATGACCTTGAAAATGGATCGTACCCTGGTCAGGCGTATCGAGCGTTGCCAGCAAATGAAGCAAGGTGCTTTTGCCGGAACCACTTTGTCCGACGATCGCGACAAACTCCCCTTCGCGGATCTGGAGATCGACGCCCTGCAGGACTTTTACGGTGTGGCGGCCCCGGCGATAATTCTTTACCAACCCCTCGGCATGTAACAAACTCGTGGCCGACGCGCCATCGTGAGCCGAGCATTCCGTTACGGGCTTATCCTGTGTTCGTAGGTCGAGCATACAGCTAGTATCGGGCGCGGGAGCAAAAACCGACTTATTCATATCGAAGGGCCTCCACCGGATGGAGTCGCGCCGCCCGCAGGGCCGGCAGGATACTGGCCAGTACAGCGATCCCCACAGCTCCCATCGCTACGAGAGCAACCGTCATCGGTTCGACAATGACCGGTATTTCCTGGAAGTAATAGACCGTCGGGTCAAACACTTCCTTACCCGTGATGCGCTCCATCAGGTCGGCAATCTGATTGATATGCCAGACGAATTGCAACCCTAATGCCACACCCACTCCAGCTCCAACGCAACCGAGTGACAGCCCATAGCCGACGAAAATAGCCGCCACGCCATGCCGCGGGGCACCCAGAGCTTTGAGGATCCCGATATCGCGTGTTTTTTCGACGACGATCATGAAAAACACGGCCAGGATGCCAAATCCTGCCACGGCAATAATAAGAAAAAGCAGGATGTTCAGAATCGTCGTCTCCATTCGGACAGCCGCCAACAAGGGCCCTTGCAGATCGCGCCACGTAGCCACTTGAAAATACGGATACTCATGCGGCGGGAAGTGGCTCCGCAGCTTGTCGCGTATTTGGTCCAAATCGGCGCCGGGACGTAGCTTCAACTGGATCGCCGTCACAAAACGCGTTCCGGTTTCCGGATCGACCATCCCCCGCAAGTCTTGGAGAGCCTGAAGTGGCACAAAGGCAAAGCTGTAGTCGTACTCGCTCATTTTGCTCTCATAGAGATCCACTACGGTAAACCAAGCTGTCTCGGCCTTCGGAGGATTGCCGGTTGTCGGAAGAGTGATTTGTACGTCGTCCCCGGGCCTGACAAAAAAGTGATCTACCACGGTACCGTCGCTGGCGCGCAGGCGCCGCGAAGCAATGGCAATTCCTAACACCAGCCCGGTGTGCTGTTCGCGCGAGGGATCGAAACGGCGAGGCGGCTCGTTACCATACCAGCGAGCGGTAGGATCCACAGGAACGTCCGTCTGAGGTGGGAACGGCTGGCGAGCTTCCTCCGGGGGACGAGCGCTATAGAGAGCCGCTTTCATCGAACGGTATTTCCAACCGGAAAGTGGAAAGCCAGGTCGCTCGGGAGCATACCCGTCCTGGCGTAACTGAAAGCTGACGCGGCGCCGGTTTTCCGGATGCAACAAATATTTTGCAAAATCGCTCACCGTGGCATACGTCCGCTCGTCGATCCCAATTAAGTTGATTTGTCGGGTAAAGTACTGCCCCTGAACGTCGAACGTCAGCATCGCCGGCACGTGCACCACGGTGGTCATGCCTTGCAAGTCAGCCCCCACAATGCGGCGGATCTCCTCCATGTACCGTTCCGGTTCTGGAAAGCCGCTAATCAGATCAGGTCCCTCTACCACGATATCCGAAAGAATGCCGTTGAGCCGTTTTTGCATTTCGTGGGAGAAGCCCGACATAACACTGTTGACGATCACCAGAGTTGCTACGCCTAAAGTGACACTGATGATCGACGCCAATGCAATATATCGAGTGCACAAATACCGCCAGGCTAGCAGCCATGTATACATGGGCCAATCCTTTGGTCCCTTAGCACGACGGAGTCCTTATGGGGAGCCGGCTTCCGGTCGCAGCAAGGGAAACAGAATGACTTCCCGAATGGACCGAGAATGGGTTAACAGCATAACGAGTCGGTCCACTCCGATGCCTAAACCACCGGCAGGAGGCATTCCGTACCGCAGGGCTCGAAGAAAGTCGTGATCCAGGCGCGCCATGGATTCCTCTTCCGGCAGCCCCTCCAATTGTGTACGAAAAAGCTCCTCTTGCAGATCCGGATCGTTCAATTCCGTGTATGCATTGGCGATCTCCATTCCCTGGACAAACAGCTCGAAGCGTTCTGCCAATTCCGCATTGTCGCGTTTGCGTTTCGTGAGCGGACAAAGGGAAGCCGGGTAGTCAAGAACGAAAATAGGGCCTACCAGTTTCGGCTCTACTACCTCTTCGAAGATCTCGGACTTTAGCACATCCGGGTGTTTTCCCTGTGTGCTGAAACCGATGCGACTTGCCAGAGCAGCTACTGCATCGTTATCGTGAATCGGCACTCCGGTATGCTCTTCGAACAATTCAGCATACGTGCGTCGTGCAAACGGTGGCGAAAAATCGATCGTCGTCTCTCCCCAGGCTACCTGATAGCCACTTTGCACGACCTCCAAGGCAGCGAGCACGATCTTTTCAGTGAGATCCATCATCGTGTGGTAATCACCATACGCCTGATAGACCTCCAGCATGGTGAATTCGGGATTGTGCCGTGGGCTGATTCCTTCATTGCGGTACACTCGACCTAATTCGTAGACTTTTTCCATGCCGCCGACCAACAGGCGTTTTAGGTGCAACTCGAGCGCGATGCGCAGGAATAAGTCCATATCCAAGGCGTTGTGGTGGGTAATAAAAGGTCTAGCCGCCGCCCCGCCAGCAATCGTGTGCAGCGTAGGTCCTTCGACCTCGATAAACCCCTGGCCGTCCAAGACTCGTCGAATCGCCTGTACGATCCGCGTTCGCTTCAAGAACGTCTGAAGCACGCCCTGCGTGTAGACGAGGTCCAAGTAGCGAAGCCGCTGCCGCAATTCGGGGTCGGTCAGACCGTGATATTTTTCTGGTGGCGGCTCTAATGACTTGCAGAGCACGTGCAGTTGCTGAGCAAACACCGTTAGCTCGCCGGTATTGGTACGTCCCAGCCGCCCATCGACTCCCACCAGATCCCCGAGGTCCAAGCATTGGGCGATTTGCCAATTGCGTTCGCCGACTTGTCGTTGACCGATAAAGATCTGAATATCACCCGTCCAGTCGCGCACATTCAGGAAGATCAGCTTTCCGGTGGGGCGTTGCAATACGATCCGTCCGGCGACCCGTACCGTCGGGCCCACTTCTTCACCTGGCCCTTGTTGGGCCTTCCATTCGCGCAAGTCGCATCGCGCCTGCCCCTCGGCTACAGGTAACGGCAGCTCGCGCCCATCGGCCAAACGGTAGCGAATCTGTCCTTGAAGCGAGCGAACCTCTCCGATAGACAGATGCCCATCGAAACGACTCCCCCAGGGATCAATCCCCATATCGAGGAGCCGTTTGAGGTTGGCTCGCCGTGAAGCCTCGTGAATTCCGTAAACGCGCTGCGACATGCTCGACGGATCGCTTCAATCGCCCTGCTTAGAAACGATCTGATCGCATACACTTTTCCCAAATTAACTAAAAACCGCGGTTGATCGCTGGTCGAAACGTGCCGCATTGTAGTGAAACGACTGTCAGGGTCAACGGCAAGTTTCCGGGAGCCGCTCTTTGACGCCAGGGATCAACCGAGCTGCATTCTCATAGTAGATTTTTCGCAAGACCGCGTCGGGAAGAAACACACCGTAGATGTGCCAGAAGCCTTGTGGGGGAAAAGGCCGCTCCGAATAGGGAAAATACTCGTCTTCGGTTTCTAAGAAGCGCCAGTAACAAGTCAGACGCTCCGGCGGCCACGGTCCGTCCGTAGCAAACAACACTCGGTCGGCGTAACGAATCAGGAACCGGCGCGCCGAGTAAGGTTGTCGCCCTAATTCGTTGATCCGCGAGGCGATATCGACGTACAGGTTCGGATGCTGGTCCAGCCAGGTTCCGAGAGTGGCTAAGTCTTCACCGTAGTTGGCCAAGTGCGCTGCAATGAAGATAGTTGCGCGATGGCGTTCCACGACACGGAGCAGGGCCGCCAGAAGCTCGGGACGACGCGGATACTGCGGATCGGCGAATGACCATTCCGGGTGGCGATACAACTCTTCCCATCGTTCGTTGCGAGCGTCCACCGGCTCGAAAAAGGCCGCCGGATCAGCCGTGTGGATCAGCACCGGAATTTTTAGTTCGCCACACGCCTGCCAAATGGGGTCCCAGCGAGGATCATCGATTCGTATAAAGCTCCCATCGGGGTTTCGGTAACCCAGACCAAATTGCTTGAGAATCTTCAGGCCTGAAGCTCCAGCGCGGTGGGCCTCGGCCAGTTGCTCGGCCACTTGCCGGCCAAAACCGGGCTGGTGGCAGTCCCACGTCTCGGGGCGGTCAGCCTGACCTTTGCCTTGCCAATCGATATGTACGAACCATACGAAGCGATTCCGATAGCGACTCCACAAATAGTCGCGGTGCTCGATCAAACCGTCACCTAACCGGGCGTCCAAGCTGACGCACACGGCGATATTGTGTTGGTCCATGACACGAACAAATTGATCGAGCAGATCTGGGTTATTCCTGAAACGGAATCCAAAATGCGTGTGAACGTCCACGACCGGGAAACGTGCACGCTGGAGATAGTGTTGCGGTGTCACCAGCATGGACTGGGGAGTAAATTCTCTCAGCAATAGTTCACCGGCTGCAGGGCGGGCCTGACCCGGTAACTCTTGCGCCGGAAGCCGTATGTTCAGTACGATCATCCATCCCAGGATCGTTACCCCGTTGAACAGGAAAAATGCCTGTGGCATGCTGTGTGCCCTTCTTGACCGGGATGTGTCGACCTTCCTCGGAACCGTTTCCCGGACACGATACAATAGGCTAGGGCCTGTGGGGAGGGAGCTGGTAATGATCGGGTGGTTGGCGGGTGTTGGCTGTTGGTTAGCCTGCGGGTCCGAATCGGTTAGTTCGTACATGAGCGGATAGAGGCGCGATGGCGGCCGACTCGACGGAATACCAATCATTCGAGCAGCAGCGAGAAGCGCGGCAGTTGAGCTTGCGCAAGACGCGGCCCCCAAGCTCGGTTCCGAATTACCATATCGATCGCTTCTTGGGTAGCGGCGCGTACGGCGAGGTTTGGGTAGCGACCGACCGCCGGACCGGTCGGCGCGTCGCGATCAAGTTCTATACGCATCGCGCTGGTCTGGACTGGCCACTACTGGATCGCGAGGTCGAGAAGCTCGTGTTCATGGCCGCTGATCGCTATGTGGTCCAGTTGTTGGATGTTGGACGGGATGCTGAGCCGCCGTATTTCGTGATGGAGTATATCGAGAACGGATCGCTCGAAGATTGGCTGGCTACCCATGGTCCGATGCCTGTTGATCAGGCGGTTCAGATCTTTCACGAAATCACCGTTGGTTTATTACATGCCCACGGCCGGGGTATTTTGCATTGCGATTTAAAACCGGCTAACGTGTTATTGGATCAAGACCACCGGCCGCGGTTAGCCGACTTTGGGCAGTCCCGTTTAACTCACGAGCAAACCCCGTCGTTGGGGACGCTTTTTTACATGGCTCCGGAGCAGGCCGCGCTGGACGCTATGCCCGATGCCCGGTGGGATGTATACGCCTTGGGAGCCATGCTGTACGCGATGCTGACCGGCGGCCCTCCCCATCGCACCCCAGAAGCACTTCAATGGTTGGAATCGGCTGCGGATTTGCCGGAACGCTTGAGACGGTACCGGCGACTGATTCAAGAGTCGGGTCCGCCTCAGGGCCATCGCCGAGTTCCCGGGATCGATCGTGCTTTGGTCGAGCTCATCGACCATTGCCTCGTTGCCGATCCGAAACGGCGATTGGCGAACGTGCAAGCGGTACTGGATGCGTTATTGGTGCGAGAGCGATCGCGAGCCCGTCGCCCGCTGGTAATGTTAGGATTCGTTGGACCGTTGGTTCTCTTGATGGTCATGGCCCTTTTTGGTTGGCGGGGATATGTGCGAGCGAAGACGGATTCCGATGAAGCACTCACGGCACGGGCTTTGGAAAAAAACCATTTTGCCGCTAAAGCCGTGGCCGGTGCCGCCGCACAGGAAATCGAGCGATACTTTTGGGCAGTAGAGGAAGTGGCGCGAACGCCCGACTTAGCACGAGAACTTGCCGAGTTGCAACAACCCGATTCGCCTCTGGCCCCGCTGTTGCTTGTGTTGCGCGACCCCAATAAAAACACCGAACCTTTGCCAGAACGCGATGCTTTGATCCAGCATTCGGCGCGTCAAACTGTCCAGAACCGAATCGAACAGTTGCTGGCCCAGGGGCCCGTTGCCAATGCAGCTAGTTGGTTCGTTACCGACGCCTATGGCACACAACTGGCAGCCGCCTTTAAAGAAGAGACTGCGGCGAATACTGTGGGGCAGAATTACGGCTGGCGAACCTATTTTCACGGTGGGGCTCGCGATGATGTCCGTCGAAGCCGTTTGGGAACGCGCGAACTAATCCACTATGAATGGCCCGATCCCCATCGACACATCGAACATACGCACCTATCGGCGCCGTTTCAAAGTAAGGCAACGAATCGTTGGAAAGTCGCAATCTCCACCCCGGTGCTTTACCAGGGTCAGTTCGTCGGCGTGTTAGCGGTGACGGTAGACATTGGCGTGTTTGTCCATTTCGAAGAGGGTACCGAATATTTCTTTGCAGTGTTGGTTGACGGTCGCAGCGGTGACTCGGAAGGAATGATTCTGGAGCACCCGTTGTTCGAAAAAATCCTGGAACATTCCGGGCGCCTTCCGGATAGTTTCAGCCGGCAACGCGTCGACAGCCAAACGCTGCGAGCCGGTGGGATGACCAATTATCAGGATCCTCTTGGTTTGACCCCGGAAGGACAGAGTTACCGCCGCCGCTGGATTGCCGCGGTGGCACCGGTCATTGTCCGCGCTCGGCACGTGGAAAACGGTCAAGTGCAATGGGTGGATACCGGATTAAAAGTGATCGTGCAGGAGGACTATCATGCAACGGTCGGACCGGTTCGGCAATTGGGAGTGCGTTTGTTGTGGGAAGGGTTCACAGCCCTCGTAGTAGTCGTCCTAGTTATCTTGACTCTGTGGGCAATTGTTTTGCGAGCGGTTCGCCAGGATTACCGTTTAGGGCGCCCGCTCTGGACACCGATCGATACTACGCCACGACCGGATAGCAGTACCCTTGCGGTTTCTCCCACCAAGCAGGATGGATAGCTGAGGACCGTCTCTGGACAAAGTCACGTATCCAGTACGCCCCGCCAAACGCCGACAACCGCAGGGCCGTCGTCTGCCACGTGGGAGTCATCGCCTCATGTAATGTGGTATTAGGCAATCGAGTACCCCAAAACTGGTACAAACCAATGGATAATCGCGGCGCTCCCAAGATCAGAAATGCGGTTCGGTCACAACATGGTGGTTCGCTCACTGGCGGCAGTAACGCCTTACGGTACTATTGGTCGCCCGACGCAACACGTGGCACGTTGTCGATCCGCGTTGTGGGGCTGAGCTCTTGGTTTTAACGAGTCTGTTTTGAGTTATCGGTGGCCCAAACCCGTATGGTACAAACTGCGGAAAAGAATATACCGGCGACTAACGGTCGGTGGTTGGGTCTGGAACTCCTGGCGACGGTAGCAGCTTTCGGAACCTATTTCTCGATGTATGGCTTTCGCAAGCCATTCGTGGCCGCTTCCTACAACGAACTGGTGTTCGGTTGGCACGAAAAAACTCTACTTGTTACTTTTCAAGTGCTCGGATACATGTGTGCAAAATTTTATGGAGTTCGCTTCATTGCTGCATTACGTTCTGAGCAGCGTATTCCGGGTATTCTCGTGTGTCTTACTGCGGCTCAATGCGCGTGGGTAGCCTTTGCACTTTTACCCGCACCGTGGCATATCGTAGCGGTTTTTGCCAACGGTTTTCCGCTGGGTTTGGTCTTCGGTATGGTTATTCGGTTTTTGGAGGGGCGGCGACACAGTGAGGCGATGGTGGCCGGGTTATGCGCCAGCTTCATCGTTGCCGATGGCGCAACGAAATCGGTAGGTACTTGGCTGTTGGAGCGGGGCATCTCGTCGCGCTGGATACCTGCCCTGGCCGGGCTCATGTTTGTGCCGCCGACGTTTCTGTGCACAGCGCTGCTGGCTTTGGTGCCTCCACCGAATCAGAACGATATGCAGCGGCGTAGCGAGCGTGTTGCCATGGACCAGGTGGCTCGTGCACAATTCCTGGTGCGCCATGGACCTATCATTGTTGTATTGGTGTGTACCCATTTAGTGGTAACCATGTTGCGCAGCATGCGCGCCGATTTTGCTCCGGAAATTTGGCGCGGCATGGGAGCTGAGATTGATGCCACCCTTTTCACACGCTCCGAAATGTCCATCGCTTTTTTGGTCTTAATCCTGCACGGGCTGGGTATATGGATCGATGATAATCGTCGCGCTTTCCAGGCGACGGTGGTCGTGTGTCTGTTCGGAGCATTGTTGGTGCTGGGTGCTGCTGCGGCCTATTGGACACAAATCACATCCGCATTTCCCGCTATGCTTGCCATCGGCTTGGGACTTTATTTGCCGTACGTTGCCATGCATACGTCGCTGTTCGAGCGGCTTGTTGCTTGGTCGGGGGATCGAGCCAACATCGCTTTCTTGCTGTACCTTGCTGATTCGATTGGTTACTTGGGTTACGTGGTCCTTATGCTCGGGAGGGACATCTATTGGGCAAAACAGGCGACAGCCGAAACGACCGCCCAGTTTTTCCTGAGCGGCTGTCTGGTGGGCGGGCTGCTGTTGACAGGTTTGTTGAGTGGCCTTTTGCTCTACGGGGTCAAGAAGCATCGGTCAGGAGCTGCCGATCCTGTGCCCAATTCATGGGAGCGATAACACGCCATTCTTAGCGGGGCAATTCGCGCTAACGACTTTATTGACTAATTGTTGGCTTCGCTCAGTTGTTGGTTGGTCGCGTTAGCGCTCGGCGGGTAAACGAAGACGGAGCTAGCGCCGAGTGCTTCCTCTTTCTCGTTGCGTAACACAACCCGCACCACACACGCTCCTCGTGCTTCCGGCGGCACCGGCAACGCTAGCGATTGCAAGCCTTGTTCGAGATGGATTCGAAGCGAACACCAGACTTGATCTTGGGTCCGATCATACTGGCGCTGGAGATCATCGAGCCACGAAGCATCACCGCTAAACTGAGAGCGTCGTGCCACCGGCCATTTCATACCATCACATCGACAACGCAACTCTAGCCGAGCTTCTCCAGACCAAGGAACCTCAAGCTGCACGGTCAACGTTTTACCTGCCTGGATTGTCGAATCGGTTCGCACCGCTAGTTGCCGTGGCGCATCGAGTGCCAGCAAAGGATCGCCGAGTAAATGGAATAGCGCGATATGCTCGTAACGTTCCACCCGTAGGGCGTCCCGGGTCGATCCAGGTACAAAAGTCTCTGCCAGGCGATCCAACCATTGTCGGACCGTGTACAACGGATAGTCTTCTGAGGGTTCATCTACTGCCAAATGTTGTTTTGCACGTAGCAGGAGTTCACCCAGAGTCGTGTGGTGCCGACCAAAGTACTCGTGCAGCATTCCGCCGCCCAGCACGGCCATAGCATAAGGCATCGTTGTGCGCGTAGCGCTTATCGTGGCGACTGCCCCCCCTGGAGCTCGCAGCATCCCTTCGGCTAAACAGAGGTTGGGTTCATCGAAAGCACCCGCGTAACAACTCAGCATCACAGCGATGGGCGGCGCATGGCGCCCATCCAATTTCCATGTGTCTTCTAATTCCAGCGTTGGATAGCGTCCACCCGGTACCGAAATCTCCTGAAGTGCCTGCGATTGGCTATGCCCCAGGTAGACCCAGAAGTCACACCCCTCTCGCCAACGTTCGAACAGGTTCGAGCGAAAGCGACGCGGATCTGGGAAATAAGGGCTGCGCCAGTCGCCACACATAATCTGGGTTACGTACTCGCTGGGGATCGAATCGACCAAAAGGCGTCGGGCGACCCATTCCAAAACTTGATCCGCCAAAGTGCCGAACCCACTGGCACCAGCTGTCAATTGGATGCGGCTTCGCCAATCCCCCACTCGGTTTTCCTCACGGCGGCGGGTCTTTGCCACCAACGATCCCAACTCCTCGACAGTTTCCACGCACATGCGACCTATCGCCACATCCGGTACACCATCGTCGTTTACATCAGCGAACCAATTATCGGAGGCGATTACTCGGTCGGGGCCAAATCGAGCAATCTGTTTAGCCGACTGGTATGCAGTAGGAATAGAGTGTTTAGATGATGGCTCGTAATGCGTAAAGCCAGGCACATCACCGACGAGAACTACCCACCGTAGCCGCCCCTCGGTTGTTTGTCGTCGAATAGCTCGACGGATCTGATCCTTTGACTGCCAGTGACGCAGCAATGCAATTCGGTAGCCTTGACTTTCCCGCCACTTTAGCCAGTCCTGCAACCCAGGTAACAATTCGTCGTGGCACACTACCAACACTTCGGCTGGAGCAGAAACAGCCACGGGTGACAAGTTGTCCGGCAACTCGATCTGTCCAATACAACAAGCTATCCAGCCCAGGACATGCATCATCATATTTGGCCTCGTGAAGAGCAGGCGTCCAATAACTTCTCCCGAAATAGGATTAGAGTGTTTTCCCCTTTTTACTGGACATCGACTGGTTTGCAGCGATCCTTCCGGAAAAACGTTGCGAAACCCTCCAGGAGAACCCGTACTCGTAAAGTTAGGAAAAATACCGTTACTTTGACCGGTTTTCCGATTTCCAGGCACGCTTTGCCGGCCACTTGCGCAATAGCGCAGAAAAAAAGCCGCACCCAGCGGCCTACCAAAGCGGGTGAAGGGAATCGAACCCTCGTATTCGGCTTGGGAAGCCGACGCTCTACCATTGAGCTACACCCGCAACGATTTGCCAAACAACTCATCGTTATTATGCCAATAGCACGCGGGTCAATCAAGTCAAACCCTGAAGGCTGGGCGAGACGGCGAGACAGCCAGACCGCACCACGGCGTAAAGCTAAATACAACATGAACCGGTCTATCGCTTTCTGGGGCCTGCGCGTCTTTGCGCCGGCGTGTGTTTCACGTTCATCCGAATCCCTTATTTGATGTCCGTTCCACCCTACTCGCATTGCGGTTGCGCCGTATGCTCCCTTGGGGCAACGACAGTCGTCGACAGCCTCTTGACACTAACCGGTGGGGTTGACGTTTCGTGCGGTACACCAAGACCCTTCGCGAACCGGTAGCTGCGGGTGAAGGATTCGAACTGCGAAAGCTGACGCGCACTTGTGTGTAACCTTTAGCTCGCCGTGGCAATAATCAAATTAGCGATAAAGGAACATACAGGCGAGTTGTGAAGGTCGCATGCTGCCAGGGTCATCCGAAGACGGTTTGCTGCTGCCGGAGGTCTGGAAGGACCATCGCCAGTGGCTCCGTTCGGTAATCATGGCGCGATTGCGGGGCGTAGACGCCGTAGACGATGTGCTCCATGAGGTGCTTGTGGCAGCCGCTCGGGCGGGGTGGATGCCTTCGTCCTCCGCCGAAGCAGCTCGTTGGCTCTACCGAGTGGCGGTGCGGCAGGCCCTGTTGTATCGAAGGCGACTCGCGCGGCAACGCCGCCGTGAACAGCAATACGCGCTGAGGCAGTCCACTGCACCAACGGGCTCCCAAACCAGTGAACCGTTGGCGTTACTGCTGGCCGATGAGCGCCGTAAGCGCGTGCAGGCTGCCCTGCACCGGCTTCCCAGTCGCGACGCCGAACTGCTGTTACTCAAATACGCCCACGATTGGAGCTACGATCAAATGGCAATGCACTTCGGCATTAGCCGAGATTCCGTCAAGGTGCGACTCCATCGTGCTCGGCTCAAATTGCGCCAATTGCTAGGAAACATCGACCGGTAAGTTTGATACGTTTACATCCCTTCCATGCAGGTTTTTACGAACGATGGAAACGCAGTTTTCTTACGATTGGGCAAAGGATCCACCAGCTTGGTGGTCGGACTGGCAAATGCTGGTCGATGGCGAATTGGACCCCGACCAGAGCGGCACACTGCTTCAAACCATCGACCGGTCAACCGACGGTTGGAAGCGATGCGCTCTATGGCTTCTGGATGAATACTATTTGAAACGTGAGCTGACCGCGCTTGCTGGGGCGAACCGTGAGCCGCTACGTACGAAAGAGCCTTCTGATGTCCGTAAAACACGGCGGCTAACACCGAGAGCACGTTGGCCATCGATGGCCGTTAGTATCCTGGTGTTGGCAAGCTTCTTAATTGGTGTAGGACTGTCCTTGGCCCTAAACCAACTCTACCGAACGACGTCCCGCAGAGCATCGCCGACAACCTCGATCGTAGCGACCGGCGATGCCAAGCTAGCCACTCCCCAAACCGATGAGGGGAATACAGACACTTCGATAGACGCCCGGGATCGCACGGCCGCTTCCGCGGGTCCCATATTGGCTCGCGTACCGCTACCGCTAGATGAAAACGAGCCGCCGCTTTGGGTTGACATACCCGTGCGCTATGCGGTGCAGGAGTTGAGCCAAGGGGATTCTGCCTGCCCAGCCGAACAGTGGAATGAGTTGTTGCAAAAAGTTGTGGGGCTGGGAAGCCGGGTTCATCAGGAAAACCACTTGTATGGTTTCCAACTCGATGACCAGCATCAGTTGTGGGTCCCGGTGGTCGATTGGCGGATCGAGATTCCGGAAAATGCCGATTTGTCCTCGGTTTTCAAGGAGCCTTAACCATGAAACGTGCCAGCGTCGCGTACTTAGTCGTAGCCCTGTTGGGACTTTGTTTGGGTTTGGAAGGCGTGTTAGTTGCGGCTGTGGACCCACCTGCCACATCGGAAGACAAGTCCGTTGCACAAGCCGCAGAACCATCGCCTAAGAAAGACTCAGTCCAGACCGACACCCCCCAGGAAAAACCGAACGAAGCAAAGACGGACCAACAAGACTCGGAAAAAGCAGAAAAAGCCCAGTCCGAGCAGGCCGGTGAGAGTGCTGCTCGCCAGTTCCGCATCCAGATCGTTCAGCCTGGGGTGATTGTTGTACACTCGTCCGAAGCAAGCACTCAGAAAGGTTCTTCGGACGACGCTACCCCTAAAACCGGCTCGCGGATCGTGCTCGGTGCAGAGGGCGTCACCGGCACGAATCAGATTGAGATTCGGGTTCTGGAAAACCAGGACGGTAAGGACCAACCCGGTCCATCTCGCAAAACCATCAGTGTTCAAGTCGTACCGGGCCAACCGGTGAAAATTACTGTCGAAAGCGATGGTAAAACATGGACCGTTGATGAAACGCAGCTAGATCAGCTACCAAAGGATGTACGGTCGGCATTCGAACGCCATCGGGAGCTGATCCAGCAGATGTTGGACCGTCAACAGCGTCTACAACAACAACAGTTTCTACAGCAGCTCACGGAAAAGCTGAAGCATCAGGCGTCAACTCCCAAGGATGGCCAGCAAGCCATGGGGGGGCCGGGTGGGCCAGAAATGCGGTTCTGGTATTACGGGATGCCGTTGACCTCCGACATGGCCCGCCGTTTGGATCGTGTGGAAAAAGAGTTGACCGAGTTGCGCAAACAAATGGAGGCACTGGAACAATTAACCGAGGAGGTGCGGGCGCTGCGTAAGGCTCTAGAAAGCAAGCAGAACTAGTTGCTCTAGCATAATCACTTATCCAGCCCACCCACCTGGGAACGTGGGTGGGCTGGTGCATGTCGGTAGGCCGCGGTAGGGGCGGGGTTTCAAACCCGCCCCGCCTCCCAAACGCTCCCTTGCCCAATTTCCCTTGTTCCATAAGAAGCGCCATTAAGCGTTGTTTCTCTCCAACCGTTCGTGCAGAGACACCGTACGTCATCCAGCCAAAGTAATAGCCAATCCAAGGAAATCGTAATAACCAGGGATCCCAAACCTGCCCGTGCGTGAAATCGATTCCGTTACAGCGAGCACAAGGATGTTCCCTTACGCGTAAAGCGGGTCCTACAACTCTGCCGTACCGAATAGTTGAAGCTCGTCGCAAGTCGGCTCACCATGGAACCGTGCTTTGCCCAATTTGCCAAGTTCGTGTGGGCGCGGAAAAAAGGGGAAACGCAGATGTGGAAAGAGGCAGGTAGGGAATTGACGAAATAGCTCCTTGTCGAATGCGCTAATTGCGCCTTAGCGTCTTTTTTGTGTTGATTGATTCTCACGGCGACGGTAGGGAAACGGCCGCCAAAGTCAGCTTCCAGGAAAAAAGTAAAAGTTTGCCGGTTGTAGCGACGATATTGGATATGCCGTTTGAAGGAGCAATGCCCTTTACCAGTGAGCGCACGGTCGGGAAAGGTACACCGAGAACACCGGCCGATAGGCACTGTTTACGGAGAGAGGCCCACGGCATGAAACGGGATCATACGAGCGGCAGGCAACGGTGGTTAGGCTTCGGACTGGTTTGCCTGAGCATGTTGGCAGCTACGGGCTGTCAGATTACCGAAGGTGGTCAGTCTTTGCCAAGTGCCTACTACTTATCGGACGACGTACAACATTTCCCGAGGGGAACGGAGTTCAAACTCTCACGTGAGGCAGCGGCTTTGAAGGAATACAAAGCAACCCAGCAATTGCAGGCTCAACCGTAGTGCGGCAAAGGATGGTTGAGCTTTGACCGTGCGCAGCGTTCGGCACTTGTGGGCCAGGCCGAACGCTTTTTTCTGCGCTGGGCATTCGAAAAGCTAGCGCGCCTCGTTTTTGCGTTACGCTCGTAACGCGGTTTACTTTTCTCATGCGTCGCTGCTCTGGCATTTGGCTAATTTGTCCGAGCTCGCTTCTACGTCGGCCCGCGTACAGCTACAGCCGTTGTATCCGTTAGGGCAAAGCCACGATTTTCCCTTAAGAATTACCCTATGCGGCGAGTTGTTGGTTATGATGAAGGAGACAGTGCGGTGGTAGACCGGAGACTCCACCGCGAGCCGCTTTTGACATAGGACAATTGGGTTTTGACTCAGCCGGGATCACGCTAGCCGAACGGCTAGTTTGCGTAAATCGCCTTGTGACTGAGACGAAGTATTATGATGCACTACGTTCTACGAATCGGAGGCGTTCGGTTTGGGCTAGGTTGGGCGATTGTAAGCCTGGCTTTGGTGGTTAGCATCTGGGCCACCAACGTCGGCGCACAACAGTTAGGCTCTACCTCCTACCCTCCGCCCGAATATTTTTTGGCCAAGCAACTGTTACCGGAAGGCGAGTATTCGCGGGCGGTGCAGGCGTTCCGAAGTGTGGGACGATCCGGATTTCGTTATGGAACCAGTACGTGGGTCGATTCGATCTGTTACCACGCGATGCTTGGCGAATCGTTCTATCAGCTCGGCGAGCTACCCGCAGCCCTCGAGCAGTTCAACGCAGCCGTAATGCTTTATTTGGCGTCCCCGACTTGGCTCAACCATGTCCAGTTTACGACCGCCGGACGGCCTCCCTCCTATACTGGCCCACCGATTCCATGGGGGCAACCAACTCGGCCGTTAAATCCCGGGGCCTTTCCGTCGCGGGCACCGCTCACGCATCCGGCGTTGACCAACGTGCAGGTAACTCCTGACGGAAGTCTCATTAGCCAGCCGCAATTCGTGACGATGCACATTGGCGAGATTGCACGGTGTTTCGCGTTGGCTTTGCGACGCCGGGCTGAGATTCTCGGGCCGGTTGGCGCTCATGATCCGTTGAGCACACGTCTCATAGCGGCTCTTACAACGCGTCCGGCTCCGCCGGGGCATTGGTCACAAGCTTGGGTCGATTGTTGGCTAGGTCTGGCCTACCTGGGTGCCGGCAGAAAAGAAGACGCGGCCACCGCTCTTCAGAAGTCGTTTACGGCTGGCGGATTTGAGCATGAGCTGTCGGCTATTGGTTTATTGGAACTCGGTAAGTTGGCCGCTCGCCAAGGGCAGTGGGAGCAAGCAATCGGGTTACTCTACGAAGCAACGTTTCGAGCGGTACTTTACGAGCAGTATGACGTTTTGGAAGAAGCGTTTCGCTGGGCAGCCTGGAGCTATCGTCTGGTGGGCCAGCCGGGATCGTATCCGCCGCTGGCCGGCGCTCTGGCATGGGCCCAGCGCCAAAAACTTCGACAGTTGGAAGTGTCCCTCCTGATTGAAACCGCATCGCTGTTGGCGCCCGACGAACCAGCGGCTGCGCTGGCGATGCTGGAGCGAGCCCAAAGGGGGATGCTCCGCAGCCCCATGCTCGCTGGCGCTCTGGGTGCGCGCTACCGCTTCGTAGCGGCGCATGTGCAGTATCGATTGGGAAAACCGGCAGTTGCGGAACCGTTATTGACCGCGGCATTGGCTTATTACAGAAAGAGCGCACCGCAAGCCGCACAAGTTGTCTTGGCTGAAGGAGTCATGGGTGGGCTAACGGATCTGGCGGCACACGAGTTGTACGATGCGGTCTTACGAGAGCCAACACCGCTAGACTGGACGCTTTGGCCCGCGGAAACTCTCGCATTGCTATCGATCGCCGATACTCAACCGTGGGTTCGCTGGTTCGAGCTATCTATTAAACGCGGCGACTTGCTCACGGCTTGTCAGATAACGGATCGCATCCGCCGCCGGCGCTTCCTGGCTGCACAGCCGCTTGGTGGTCGGCTGCTCGCACTCCGCTGGTTGCTAGACGCTCCTCGCGAAGCACTGTCGGATCGCGCTTTACTGCAACGCCAAGATCTGTTGGCCCGTTGGCCCATCCTCCAACCGTTGTCCGAGCGCTCGGCTGCGCTACGCCAACAGTGCCGTCCCGAGACGTGGGCCGCGATGGATAAAGACTCGCTCGAGAAACTCTCACAACTCCTTGGTGAATGGTCGAACATTGCCGCACGACAGGAGGCGATTCTGCTCCAAGTAGCTACGGACCGAGTGGCAACTGATTTGGTCTTCCCACCGCTGCTTGATATGCAAAAGTTCCAACAGCAACTATCTGATAAGCAGGCGGTTTGGCTGTTCTTTGCCACGGATCGAGAACTGTACTCGTTCATCATCGGTAAACAATCGCCCATCGAGGGATGGCGCATACCAACGGCTAATCAGATCCGCAGCCAGGTCTCCGAATTAATGCGAGTTTTGGGGAATCTCGATGCCAATTCGCAGATTACATCCAAGACTATTTCGCAGTCCTGGCAACCGCTTGCCCGATCGCTCTATTTGCAGTTGGCCGACAAGCAGCCCGAATCCGCGGATTTGCCGTGGCGAGACAGCCAGGAAGTCGTGATCGTTCCGGATGGGGTACTCTGGTATTTGCCGTTCGAAATTCTGCTTGCCGGATCGAACTCCTCAGCACTTCCCATGATAAACCATGTCCGCCTACGCTATGCTCCGCTCCTGTCGCTTGCTGTCCCGGACGCACGAAAATCGTCCGCTATTTCGTATACCGCACTAGTGTCCCACAAGTTGCACCCTCAAGAGTCTGACACATTCGTTCAACAAACGGTCGCCGATTTGTCGGCGGCTATTCCCTACGTGCTGCAATTATCGGCTCCGATCCCCAGTGTGCCGGGATTGGCAACCGTGCTGGAG
Organism: uncultured Pirellulaceae bacterium; assembly: GCA_964425225.1. Classification (GTDB taxonomy): domain Bacteria; phylum Planctomycetota; class Planctomycetia; order Pirellulales; family Pirellulaceae; genus BPJU01. Next base: position 116,220 of record CAYRMD010000001.1, read on the forward strand.
CGTGCGGTTGTATTCGAAGAGTTTCAAGTGGACAAATCCGGGCCGCTCGGTTGGAGCCCGTTACCTTTGTCAGGTCGAAACGATTCCCTTTTGGCAGACTGGTTAGGGTTGCCGTGGGGAGCTCCGGTGCAATTAGTGGTGCCGGGTATGCGCACGCCAGCCGAAGAGGCGTTGCGGCGAGGCGGCACGGGCCAAGAGTTGTTTATGATCGCTTGTGCCCTGGCCGGCTCCGGAACGCGCACGGCACTCATCAGCCGTTGGCGCGTAGGCGGTAAGTCGACTCGTCAATTGATACGCGAGTTTCTCCAGGAGCTTCCTCATCGGTCCGCATCCGAGGCTTGGCAACGGAGTGTGCAATTATGGCAACCGACTCAGGTAGAACTTGAATCGGAACCGCGCGTCGATGCCCGATCATTCTCGCAACCGCTCGATGGGAGTTTTCCTTTCTTTTGGGCCGGTTACCTATTGTTAGATACGGGTAGTGAACCGCCCGGCATGCCTCAAGCCGCAGCCGATACGCCGTAAATTCCCACCGATTGGAGCACCCGTCAACGCCAGCAATCAAAGAAGGCCCAAGGCCTCCGGCATGCTAACCACACATGTTCCCCGGCATGGCGTCTGGCGTTTTGCTCGGCATTAACCTCGCTTATCTTGGTTTAAGACCGCTTCCGGTACGGAAAAAAATCCAATGCAAAGGCGTACGTGTGACTGATGTAATCGATGTCCCATTGTACCTTTCAATGCGCCTTAACGCCTTTGCATTGAATGTAGTAGAGAGTTGCAGCCCCCTGAAGCACCAAAATTCCACTCAAAAAATGAAGTCATATGTGCGTCGGTTTGGTAGGTGGAAGGTACCTGTGACATGGCTGGCAATCCTGGCTTCCTCCTATTGCCTCTCTAGACGGTTAACGCTAGGGCGCGCGGTCTACGTGCGATTCATGCACACAGGTTAGACCAGGCTAAACCGTACAGAGCCGCGACCGTGAGGGACCGGCTCTGTCGAGCGGCGACGTTTGGTGGCTAACCGTTCGCGCCAGCAATGCGCTAGTAGCCAATTGATGCGCGAGAAGGATCTAACCGAGCCGGATCGCGTTCGGTATGGGCACGGCATGCCGTTGCCATTCGTCCCTCGAGCGCCGAATGCCATACCCGGGTTCTTATCCGCGCCGAGGAACAAACGCGTTTCCTATTGGCCATCGGCTGTTCTATTACAATCGCTGCGACGTAGAGTTACCTCTGGATTTAGAGCCTATTGCAAAATAGCGGTAGCGGTAGGTGATTCACGCCGAGGCCAAATGGAGGAAGGCACGCTAGTTTTCTACGTTTTGTTCGTAGTGACCCGATTCATCGAGTCCAAAATTCCACGACAAATAATAGGACCGCATGAATGCGGTCCCTACGAACGGGGCTCGGCTTTCGCCAAACATAAATTTTGTGATAGACTTTTAGTCTTTTCCACCCACCACACCTAGACCAAGCACCACGCGAGTCTTTCGCTGTTCAATCGAATGATCCGAAAAAAGGCAGACCCTGATGATCGTCCACCGCGGGAAGAATCGGTGCCACCTACAACCCAGACGCACGCACCGAACCTAACTAGGCTATAATCTCCATGATTGGTTTTCCGCCGATGGCCAGAGGTCGCTGGGTGCGGTCGTAAATCTCGGTGGCCGGATCAATTCCCAGCAAGTAGTAGATGGTGGCCGCTAGATCCTCCAAGTGCACCGGGTGCTCGTCCGGGAACATCGCATAGCTATCGGACTTGCCGTAAACGAACCCGGCCTTCAAGCCGCCGCCGGCCAAGAGCACCGTGTAACATTGGGGCCAATGGTCGCGACTTTCATTGTTATTTAACTTTGGCGTTCGCCCAAATTCGCCCATCCATACCACCAGTGTTTCCTGCAACAGTCCCCGTTCCTGCAACTCATCGAGCAAAACGGGTAAGGTATGCTCCGTCATGGGGAAATGATATTTGTCGACAATCTGGAACATACGGGTGTTATCAAAGCCGTGGGTATCCCAGCCTCCGGAGTCGATACGCCGGCCGCCAATATCCGGGGCGAAGTAAACTGTCACAAACTTTACACCGGCTTCTACTAAACGGCGCGCTAGTAGGCAACTTTGACCATACGTGGTGCGGCCGTACCGTTGGCGAATTTCCTCGGGTTCCTTCGATAGGTCGAACGCTTCCCGGACAGCCGGTGAGCTAACAAGATCGAGGGCTTTTTCGAAGAAGTTATCCACATCGCGTGTCTCGGCCACGCGTTCCCAATAATTCGCCTGGCTGTCCACCAATTGTTGCAAATTTCGCCGCTGGAGCATACGGTCCAGCGACAGTCCGGCAGGCAATTGGAGTTCGGGCAATCGGAAATCGTCAGCATTCGGGTCATCTTGAAAGAAAAGCGGATCATGTTTCTTACCCAGGAAACTGGCATGCTGCCCAGGAGTGACTGAACCGTCCCGGATCACGTGGGGGTAGGCAACAAACGTGGGCAGTCCGTTGGTATTCGGTGCAAGGTGATCGACCACACTACCATACGCTGGAAACAAATCGAGCGAATCGCGTAAACGTTGATCGTCCGACGGCGGACGGTGGCCGGTAAGCGCGTAATAACCGGCTGAGTTATGGTTCTTCATATCGTGGCTTACCGAACGGATTAGCGTGACAAGATGCATCCGCTTGGCCAATTCCGGCAATAACTCGCATATCTGAATACCATCGGCCGAAGTTGCGATGGGTTTGTAAGGACCACGAATCGCTTCAGGGGCTGCAGGTTTCATGTCGAACATGTCGATATGACTTGGGCCACCCCACTGGAAAAGAAAAATGACCGACTTGGCTCGAGCCCGAATCGTGCGCCGCGGCTCGGCCTGCAACCGCTTCGGTAAGCCCATGACACCCAACATGCCGACCCATCCAGCACGTAGTGCCTGGCGCCGCGTCCATCGCAAATGTTCATACCCACTACAACCTCGCCATTGGAGTTGTTTCATGGTTTTTTCCGCACCTGAAACGTTCGACGATGGCCCTTAGCAGGTACACGTACCTGGTAAGTCTGTGCATCCGGTGCAACCGACAGAACGATCCCTTCACCACGACATTCCACTTCGTCGTTGGCAATGTATAGGGAATCCGTATTGTTCACCGAGCCGTCCGGGCGAACGTTGCGATGCACTTGATAAATGGCTTGCAACGAGGGTGTTTCTTTAAGTGTGGCGAACACCTCGGGCATGCAACCTTTCGTCGCTCCATTGTTCATCACGGCTACGGTCGGTTTGATCGAATGCAGCACTATGGGGTTATTGCTGCTATCTAAACCATGATGAGTGACTTGATACACATCGACTTCGCCAATCAAATTCACTGGACAAACCAAACGTTTTTCCAAATTCCACGTCAAATCTCCCGCATCGAGAAAGCGAAATTCGCCGAACTTCACCAACAAGACGATGCTGTTGGCGTTATCCGAACCGTCGCGTTCCTTTTCACGGGCCATTTGACAAATAGCCGCATTGCTTGGAGCGGCCGGAGGGGCAGCGATGAACTTCTGCCGCGCAGCTAAACAGACGATCTCCAGAGTTGGCGAACCCTCGCGCTGTTTGATCGGCAATACCATTCCCGGTTCGATGACGATCCGCTGGCGGCACGGAAATTCAAAATACTCGCGGCCCGGATCGTCCGGCATTTGATCGAAACGCCCATTGTCGTAGACCGTATCGATCGGCACCTGTGTGGCCAATAAGCTCGCTCCACCGAAGTGATCTCGATGGTAGTGGGTGATCACCAAAAAGTCGAGTTGGCGGCATCCTGCCTGTTCCACGAGGGTCTTGACAATTCGATCCGGATCGCGCGGTCCCGGATTACCGGCATCGACCAGGATGGTTTGTCCTGCGGGCGTAACCAGCAGCGTGGCAGCACCACCTTCCACATCGATCCAGTAGATGTCTAAGCGTCCATCGCGAGCACCCGCGGGCGCATTCTGCGTACCACAGAGCCACAGTGTCCCGATAATTCCGATCCCAAAAAGCAAACGCTTCCACCGGCCAGCTTGGTCGCACTCGGTGCCACGTTTCGTGCTATGCACAAGGAATGACACTTCCGTTCCCTTTTCCTACTCAGTGCCGATACATGAACTCGCGCGACGTCATGACCGCCCACACTACATCCTGCCATGCAGCATGCCTATCGGTCGACTGAGCCAGCCATTCCAAGAGGGCAGTTTTTTCGTCGTCTCGGGGCGGGCGTGCCAATGCAGACCAATAGAGTTCTTCGAGCGACTGCGGATCGTGCGACGAATCGAGTGTCGCCCACCGGGCAATCCGAGGCGAACGCACCAGACGCTCGTGAAGCGGTTGGCCGGTTAACCACAATACCTGTTTGAGAGACAGTTCGTTGCTGCGTTCGCATTCGCACGCTAACAACCGATCGGGTTTCCCGAAAGCCCGCAAAAAGCGATCGTCTTCCGTGGGCCGCTGTTCCCGCTCGCGGACTCGCCGCACACCTCGCACTTGCCCGGCGCGCGTTCCCACCGGATAACCGGCAAAGCGCAAGGCAATGTCTAGCACCTGTGCCTGAAGGTCTAGAAGTTGCTCAGCCGTTAACCTTCGGACGATCGCCCGGGCAAACAGGCGGTTCTCTTCCGGTTGGAGTTCCAGCGGTGCAGCCGTTCGCTGATATGCTCGACTGAGTACAATGCGTCGAACGAGCGATTTGAGACGGAACTGTTGGGCCACAAGATCGGCTGCCAAAGCATCCAATAACTCTGGGTGCGATGGCAGATTCGTCGCGCGAAAATCGTCCACCGGCTCGACTAGCCCTTTGCCCATCATGTGATAAAAAACCCAGTTCGCGATGGTGCGAGCAAACCAAGGATTGTCCGGAGCCGTTAACCATTGAGCCACCGCGGTCAGACGGTCCACTTGCGACGGATCGATGAGCCGTTCGGTCCCCAATAACCGGGGCATCATTTCCTGGCCCGTGCGCGGATGCTTGACCAGACCCTCGGGTTTAACTTTTACAATCTGTTCGCCTACGAACTCGTGCTGGTCAAACTTGTCGCGCCGATCGTTTTTAATGATTTCGTAGTCGATTCCTTCGAAACACGAAGCCCAGCCATAATAATCGTGTTGCGTCCATCGGTCGAACGGGTGGTTATGGCATCGAGCACACTGCAGGCGCACGCCCAAAAACAACCGGGCCACTGTCTCGGCTCGTACAAAGGGATCGCGGTGGGCTCGATAAAAATTCGCCGCGGGTACCTGGTAGGTACTACCACGAGCCGTAATGAGTTGCCGCACCATTTCATCGAGTGGCACGTCGGCTGCGATCGTATCGCGAAGCCACTCATAAAAGACGTCTACTCCTTGCGTGTCGAGAACTTTTTCCTCGTTACGCAAAAGATCCGACCACTTCAATGCCCAATGCTCTGCGAACTCCACCCGAGACAACAAACGATCCACCAGCCGTTGTCGCTTGTCGGGATGCGTATCGGCACAGAACTCGCGTGCCTCTTCGGCTGTGGGCAGTAAACCAATCAAATCCAGGTAGACACGCCGAACGAACGTAGCGTCGTCACAGACGCCCGACGCCGGCACACCCAATAGAGCAAGCTTCCGATCTATCCACTGATCGATATAGTTACTCTGATCAAGTTCCGTGGATGCCAACGACGCGTCTTTCCGCCCATCGGCGTACGGCACAAGTATGCGGACGGGAACTTGTTGATCCAAGAAACGCACAAGAAGTGTTGCTTCACCGAGCCCGGATACATGAACGCGGCCATCGGAATGAACAACAATAGGTCCTTCCGCGTTCTCATATACGGCCAGAGCCGTCACATCCCTTGTGGTGCCATCGTCGAATCGGGCCTCGACATGCAACACCACCTGACTCTCACCCGGATCTGCCATCCACTGTGACGGCTCGACTACTAATTGCTTGAGCTGGGGAACCGGCGTGCGAGGAGCTCCCGCTTTGATCCAATCATACAACGTTTGCCATGCCACCGAGCCAATAGCGAACCGCCGGCCGCCTTCGTGGGGCACTTGCATCGAAGGCTTAACCAACAGAAGACTTTCCTCCGGTCGTTGCCTATTGATGCGCCGACCGCCTTCGCCGCGCACGATCGACTGATAATCAAAATCGGGATCCTCACCGCGCAGCGACAAACGAAAGCCGCCTTTCCCATGCTGATTACCGTGGCAAGCACCCGAATTACAGCCGGCCTTAGATAAAACCGCCAGAACGTCAACGTCAAAAGATGGCTCAACGGCCATTGCCGGAACCAGCAACGCAAAGCAGCAATAACTGCTCGCCAGGATTCGACCGAGGATCGCTCGAATATCCATCTGCATTGTTGGCACCATGCCATGACTGGAATTGCCTTGGCTTGCTTCGGTACCAGTGTTCCGGCTAGCCGTGAAACTGCCGGCCAGTACCGTGCACACATGCCCCAGCCGTTCCATGCTCGTAGCTGCAAGCACGATTATACGGCGGACCAGTGCCTGTTGCAGCTCATAATCCAAAAAGCCTAACGGCCCCCCAACCCGCTACAGAAAATAAGGGTATCGCAGCTCCGATGGCTTCTCCACATTGAACTATTGCTAGATTAACTCGTGGATCGGTCTTACTTCAGGATCGACCGGGTATTGCGGACGCCCTCTGAGGTCAAACTCGCGGACGGATCGCAGATCGATACCCATGTTGTAATAGAGCGTGGCCAGAATTTCTTGGAAGGTCACCGGCCGTTCGGTAGCGTATTCACCTAGGCGGTTTGTTGCACCGATAACCTGACCGGTTCGCATGCCCCCAGCGGCCAGCAACGCGCACGAAACTTGCGGCCAGTGGTCGCGCCCCGCATCCTTGTTGATCTTCGGCGTTCGGCCAAATTCACCCCAAACGACTACCGAAACGTCACGATCCAAACCGCGTTCGTGCAAGTCCTGCACAAGGGCCGATACGCACTGGTCCAGCATGGGCATATCCGAACGGGCTTGGCCAAAATTATTCCCATGCCAATCCCATCGGCTGTAGTTCAGCGAAACGACCCGCGCGCCGGCTTCAACTAAACGACGAGCAATCAAGAGATTCTCGTTCATCTTCGGCGCACCGTCATCCCGGAAGTTGGGACTTCCCTTGCCATAGCGTTCCACAATCCGAGGATCTTCCTTGGATAGATCCATCGCATCGGCCAACTTCGATGAGGCTAAAATACCCAGCGCCTGTTGCGTAAAAGCGTCCAGTCCGTCCATCACGCCGGAACGGTCAATTTCGCGCCGTAACCGATCCAAAGACGTACGCAGTGCATCCCGGTCCTGCAATCGATCCAACGTAATACCCTGCAACACCATGTTGTCGGTCTTCGATACCTCGTTCCGGCCACCAACCAAACGAAACGGCGCGTGAGCCATTCCCAAGAAGCCGCCGTCACCCGGATCGCCCCATGGCGCATGATCGGTTTTGTAAAACAGCGACAAGTGCGGTGGCACGCTCGCATTGACCGGTCCCTGAAGCTTGCTGATCCATGCCCCAAAGGAAGGCCAACCGCCAGCCGGTTGATTGGCCGTATGTCGCCCAGTCAGAGTTTGAAATGCATAATGATGACCCGTTGCGCCGACGACGCTCCGGATCGGCACAAATTTGTCCATCATGGACGCGATTCGTGGGAAGAGTTCACAAATTTCGATTCCCGGCACGTTCGTCTTAATCGGCCGAAACTCACCTCGTATTTCCGCCGGCGCGTCAACTTTGATATCCCACATATCCTGATGGGGTGGTCCACCCGGCAAGAAAATGTTAATGATCGCTTTATGCGAGCGGCCTACGCCTGCCTGAGCTTCCAATCGCAACAGCTCCGGCAACGTTAGCCCACCTATCACCATGCCACCGATCTTCAAGAAATCGCGGCGAGATACCCCGTCGCAGAACCCGGATCGGCGTGTGGGCTTTCCGAGAATCGTCAACATGTTCGGCCTCCCTAATGTTGGTGGCAACGGCCTCGCTTTTTAATAGCCTATTTCCTTGCTCAAACAGCGCTCTTGCTTGTATCCTCGGATGACGCGGCTTATCGTATCAAGTTTTGTTTATTCATTCAACTGTTACTTCGATGTTATATCATACCTTTGACTATATCTAATTACACATCTAGAAGTACGTCGACTAGCGGAGCTTGTCGTTAGCATCCCTGAATTCGGGTGTAGACTTTACAACAATGGGCGACGGTTGCTAGCTCATACCATCAGCACTTCGTCGATCCTTCGCGGATATTTGGGGGTGCGACGGTGTGTGCGGCTCGGTCTTAGGTGATCGCGGTTCGTATGTGTCTTGATGGTAGCTACGTAGCGTTTTCCGAGTAGCGCTGCATCCTAGATCCTGAGTTTTTAGCAGCAATCGCCGTTCCTTGCCGCAAGCGCCGCCAACTCGGTGAGCGTGGGTTACGTACGCTCTGTAGGGACGGGTTCCCAACCCACCCCAACCAACGAACGTGGCCCAATTTCTAAAACGCCGCTCCCTTATAGTCGTGGCCCGGATGATTCAACGCAAAGGCGCTAGGAGATTTAACGCAGAGGCGCAGGGAAAACGAATGAGGCAAATCTATTGTCTCCTTGCGCCGTGGTGTTTATTACCCGATCGAAGGGCCGCTCCCTTACGGTCGCGGCTCTGTTGTGGTGCCGCTCCTTTACCGCCGCGGCTTTGAAAAGCGAGAGACTCATCGTACCCCTTTGCAGGAATCGACCCGTGGATCACGCGGCATTCTATTGCCCCACTTCGGAAGCGATAGGCCCAACCCGGGTTATGCAAAAAGTTTCTTACCCCAAACGGGCAGCGGATCGTGTCAGCTCACTTATCTTTTCGCTATTGCGCCTCAGCGTCCATGTGTTCGATCATTCATTATTTCAAACGCGACGCATGCACGAGCATCCGTAGCACCGGTGGGCTGTGCATCGTGATGCTGTGGGCAGCGCAGCGACCGTTGGGGTAGACTGTTGGTACGGCATGGCAGTTTGGGGGGCAACGCTGTGAGTGCTGCATTGGTCCGATTGGAGAGCGTAAGCCGTGTTTACATGTTGGGACAAGTACCGCTTACCGTGTTGGAAGATGTAACGCTCGACGTCAAGCCGGGAGAACTTTTGGCGGTGCTTGGTCCAAGCGGATCCGGAAAGACCACCTTGCTCAATCTCATCGGAGGACTTGACCGGCCCACGCGCGGGGCGATTTGGTTTAATGGGGAAAATTTGGCCGAAGCGTCGAACGGTCGGCTGACGCAATACCGCCGTCGCCACGTCGGTTATGTTTTTCAGTTTTACAACTTGGTGCCGACGCTAACAGCCGAGGAAAATGTCCAGGCGGCGGCCGAATTGGTCGAGCAGCCGCGAGACGTGCGATGGATACTCGAACGGGTCGGTCTTTGGGAACGTCGCTGGCATTTCCCCGCCGAATTGAGCGGTGGTGAGCAGCAGCGGGTGGCGTTGGCTCGTGCGCTAGTCAAAAACCCAACACTGGTTTTATGTGACGAGCCGACGGGGGCACTGGACTTGGCCACGGCTCGTCGCGTTCTACGGCTGTTGGTCGACCTACAGCAAGAGCTTCAACAAACGGTGCTAATCATCACCCACAACACAGCGCTCAGTGGTATTGCCCAACGGATTGTGCAGATGAGTTCGGGCCGCATCCGCCATATCGAGCAGAATCGGCATTTGGTCCCGCCTGAGGAGCTAGTTTGGTGAAGAGTTTAGATCGCAAGTTGCGACGAGAAAGCGTTCGGTCTGCGCTGTTGCTCGGGGCCATTGCCGGAATCGTTGCTGTGGGCAACACCTGTTTCGTGGCCATGCGATCGTCCTATAACAACCTGCGCCTCGCTCAGCAGGCATACTATCGGGCATGCCGCATGGCAGATTTTTGGATCACCTTGCGCCGTGCGCCTCAAGCGGAGCTTGCGACGCGCATGAACGTTCCCGGTGTTCAAGAGTGGCAGGGCCGTATTGAAATCCCGGGACGGTTGCTGCTGCCGCACGTACCCTTTCCGGTCAATGCACGTCTGATCTCGTGGGGAAGTTCGGAGACGGCGATGCTGAACCGACCATGGTTAAAGCGTGGCAGCGGTTTGAGCGGCATGCACGGGAACGAAGTTCTCATTAACGAAAAATTTGCCCGTGCCTATGGGATCCAACCTGGCGATCGGATCCGCGTCATCAGCCAGCGACGAGAATCGGAGTTGGTCGTAAGAGGCACCTTCATAAGCAGCGAGTTTACCTACGCTGTCGATGTTGGCCAGTTGGTTCCCGATCCGCGGCGTTTTGCCGTTTGCTTTGTCCCGCGTGAGTTGGCCGAGGAATTGGCCGACATGAAAGGTGCTGTCAATCAGGTGGTCGGAGTGCTCTCGCCAGACGGCAGCCAGGTTGCCGAGTCGGTAGTACGACTGCTCGAAGAGCGACTGGCCGAGTTTGGCGTGCTGGCGGCCGTGCCCCGCGGCCAGCAAAGCTCCCATCAAGTACTCGATAACGAAATTCAAGGTTTGCGTGCTTTCGCCTACGTGGTACCGACGATCTTCCTTGTTGCTGCTGCGTTAGTCCTACATGTTTTTTTGGGACGGCTCATGCGCCAACAACGTACCGTATTAGGAACTTTGGCAGCTTTAGGCTATTCGAAATACGAATTGCTGAGGCATTACCTCGCCTTCGGCATGGTGGTTGGCCTTGCGGGAGCAACAGCGGGGAGTTGTTTCGGGCAGTTGGTATCCTGGGGATTAACGGTGGTTTATCGGTGGTATTTTGAATTCCCTAGATTGGAAGCCGGTTGGTATTTTTCGGTGCACATAACAGCGTTTCTCGCTGCTTTGGCGGCAGCGGCTTCGGGAAGCTACCGGGCGATAGACCAACTGCTGCGGCTTCGGCCAGCCGAAGCAATGCGCCCCGAACCGCCGTTTCGAGCTCGAAAACTCTGGTTAGAACGATGGCCGTGGCTTTGGTCGCGGTTGGACCTTGGCTGGCGGATCGTTTTGCGACACTTGGCGCGCCGCCCCGGACGCACCGCGACAACGATATTGGCTTCCACGGCGGGAGCTTCGTTTTTGGTTGCGGGCTTGATGTTTGTGTCGGCCCAGAACTATTTGCTCGACTTCCAATTCCGCCGCACTATGAAAAGCCATTTAGATTTCGTATTGCACGATCCCGGTCCTCGTGAAGCTTGGCAACGGCTTAGCCAACTACCGGATCTTGGCCATACTGAGCCTCAGTTCGCGTGGCCGTGTGTTTTTCGCCATGAGCATCGGCGGCGCTTGGGCACTCTAAGCTGCCTTTTCGATGGGGCGCAACTTACCGTTCCGCACGACCAGCATGGCCGCCCCATCCGCCTTCCTCATGCCGGCGTAGTGCTCACGCGGAAACTTGCCGAGTTGCTGGACGTTCGGGTGGGCGATCGATTGCATGTAGAACCGGTACGCGGTGAACGGCGAGTGCTCACCGTGCCGGTAGCTCAAGTAGCCGATAGTTACTTGGGGCTGTCTGCGTATGCTCGTCTTGATTACTTGCATGAACTTCTGCAAAGCGAGTTTGTAGTCGACACCGTACAGTCTCGCTGGCACGGCTCGTTACATACGTCGTTTCAACTATGGGAGGCAATTGCCGAAATCCCACGCATACAAACGGTGCGTGTGCAACGAGAAACAGTGGATCAATTACGGCGTACGTTGTTGCAGAATCAATTCGTGTTCATCACCGTGCTCGTGCTTTTTTCCGGTGCTGTGCTGTTCGGGAATATCGTCAACGCCCAGTTCGTGAGCCTCCAAGAGCGAAATCGCGAGGTGGCGATTCTGGCTGCCATGGGTTATGAGCTACCGTTGCTAGGCAGCACCTTCCTGCGCGAAGCGCTGCTGGTTAACTTAATTGCGGCCATTCTAGGTATCGCAGGAGGTTACTTTTTGACTTGGCTGACGGCACTCAGTTACGAAAGCGAATTCCTACGGTTGCCGGTGGTTTTACGCTCGTGGAATATAGGGATCGCCTGGTTGTTGACCATCGTGTTTACGGTGACTTCGTACGGAATCGTATTCCGGGCCTTGCGGCGATTAAATATCCGCGATGTGCTCTACATCAAAGAATAATCACCAGGCTGCCAGCGAATGTGGATCGTAGTACGGTTAAGTAAGCAATGAAGCGCACGCTTATTTGGACAGGAGTGGTGGTGGTCATCGCTGTTTTGGGCGGTTTTTCTTTTTTTGTTCGAAGCGGTGTCCCGGTGTTGGTGGCCGAAGTAAAGCAGCGACCACTTCGCAGTTATGTCGACGAGCGTGCTCGAACACGTATCGAGTACCAGTATGTCCTCACCATGCCCTTCCCCGGACGTATCGGCGCGATAACTTGCCAGCCAGGTGACTTGGTCGCTGCTGGTCAGAAGCTGGCCGAAGTGGTCGACATCGATCGAAAGCTCGACCTGGCGATAGCCCAAGCTGCGGTGGCTCGCTGGGAAGCCGCCTTGGCTGAGGCTTCCGATAGAGCTTTAGAAAAGCAACTCGAGCAACTAGCGTTGCACTGGGTATCCGCAGCCGAGGCGCTGGTGGAAGCCACCGAGCAACAGCAAAAGGCTCAAGCAAGGTGGCTGGATTATTACAGCCGCTTTGCAGCGCGCGTTGCCAAGCTGGCGCTGACTTCTGCTGAATCCGAAACCCAAAAGGATTTAGCCGAAACCCAGCGTGACGCGGCTGCTTTGCAACTTCTCCAACAACAAGCATGGTTGCGTGCCCAACAAGCGATTCTTGCTGCGAGCCAATTGCTTCCCGAAGCCGTGCGTGCCTACACACACCGAAGGCAGCTTCAGCAGAGTGTCGTCGAACGACAATTGGAAGAAGCTCGCTTGGCTTTGGAACAAGCGCAACTGCGTTGGCAGCGAGCTGTCATGACCAGTCCCATCGATGGCGTGGTACTGGCCCGCTATCGTTCGAACGAACAGTTCGTCGCAGCCGGTACAGAATTGTTAACGATTGGCGATCTCAATCAATTGGAAGTCGAAACTGACATTCTTTCCAGTTCGGCGGTGCTGGTTCGCCCATCTGATGCAGTCGAACTATACGGACCGACCGTGGGCCGCCCTCTAGGACAGGGTTGGAAAGGCCGCGTCCGGCGCGTCGAGCCCCAAGCATTCACCAAGACGAGCGCTTTAGGAGTGGAAGAGCAGCGGACACGTATCATTATCGCATTTGACGACCTAGCGGCTGTCCGCCGCGAGGTGCCCTCGCTGGGATTCGGTTTCGAACTTCGCGCGCGCATCTACACCAGTCCGCCAGCCGATCGACTCGCCATTCCCCGGTCGGCACTCTTCCGCGATGACCAAGGTCAGTGGTCCGTATTCGTCGTCGAACGGGGCCGGGCGCGTGCGCGACGCGTGCAACTGGGACTAACAAACGATCTATGGGCCGAGGTGACCGAGGGATTGGCTCCCGGCAACCGAGTAATCGTAGCTCCGGACGGCCAAATCCGGGACGGTACAGCAGTTGAGAGCGTTCCGTTTTCGAGTTTTTCCGAATAAACGCGAGTCAGCATTATGGACCTGCGACAACGCACCATTATGGTAACAGGAGCTTCTTCCGGCTTGGGAGCCGCTACGGCGCGGCAACTGAGCGAGCTTGGGGCCAACGTTGTTGGTTTCGATCGGCAGGGTCCCGAGTCAATCAAAGGCTTCTGTGAGTTCTTTCAAGGAGACGTAACCTCGGAACAGGACGTTGACCGGGCCGTTAGAGCCTGCGCCACCCGGGATGGGTTATATGGCATAGTTCACTGCGCCGGGATCTTGCATGGTCGGCGCGTGATCGGTAAGCAGGGGCCGCATCCGCTCGAGGAATTCGCACGAATCATCCAGGTGAATCTCATCGGTTCGTTCAATGTGGTGCGGCTGGCCGCCGCAACGATGCAAGCGAACAAGCCCACCAGTTCCGAGGAACGTGGCGTCATTGTTTTGACATCGTCTGTAGCTGCTTTTGACGGCCAAATCGGCCAGGCCGCCTATAGCGCGTCCAAAGGCGGCGTCGCTTCGATGACTTTGCCCTTGGCTCGCGAACTAGGCACTTGGGGCATTCGAGTCGTCACAATTGCTCCCGGCGTATTCGAGACACCTATGATGGCGTCTGTTTCCCCGTCGGTCCGCGTGCCCCTATTGGAAGCCACTGTGTTCCCAAAGCGATTCGGTCATCCAGAGGAATTCGCAGCACTGGTGATTCATATCTTCGAAAACCCGATGCTCAATGGCACCGTACTACGTTTGGATGGGGCTATGCGTATGCCACCGCGCTAGGCGACGGTGTACAGGAAACAGCCTGTTCACCGGAAGTTTAGCTGCTCCACATATCCGGCGGCAAATGTTCCACCGAATTCCACACACGGCACACCGCGGGTGATGCTACGCCGAGAATCGTTACCGAGGTGTTGAGAATCGACTCGGATATTCTCTCGACAGGTAATTGCAGCGGCGACAAACTCAAAAGTAATAACCGCATGAAATCGGCATGCGTCACCACGGCTACCGATTGATAGAACGGTGTTAATTCCCCAATCAATCGATCGATGACTCGCCGTGCCCGCAACCCAGCCTCTTGCCAGGTCTCGTAGGGCCTAGCTCCCCACCAACCTTCGGTATCGATCGAGTCGTCTATCACAAAACTCGGGTAGTCCTGCTCGATTTGGTGTCGGGTCAACCCGGGACGTCCTACGCGTTGCTCCGGCAAGTAGCCCGAATAGCAGCCGCCTTGCTCGTGAACATCCCGCCATACCCAAACAGGAATTCTCCCAGAACCAGCCAGCACGCGCGCGGTTTCCAAAGCACGTCGAAACGGACTGGTGATCATAAGCTGGGCACCGAAAAGGTCTAACCGGTAGGCCAATAGCCGCTCTGCTTGTTGATAACCGAGTTCTGTCAGCCCCGGATCCTCGGTTCGTAGCCACTCCGGTCTCGCGTTATTCTCCGATTGGGCGTGGCGGATCAATATCAGCTCCATCGGAAGCCTTCCTCAATAAACTATGGCCGACCACGTAGGTACGATTGGTCAACGTCATGTCGGTATCCCCTTAACGTAATAAACTACAAGAACTTGTGAAAGGCGGCTCAGTTCGTAAATCGTTGTCTACTCGGCGGCGAACGACTCCTTAATGTATAAATGTCCACATGCAACCGGTGTTTGGAAAGCGGAATTTGTAGAAATTTTTGGCGCCCGAGGGCCGCTTCGAAGTTTTTTTGCGATATATATTGTGGAACGACGTTCCAACCCAGGGGACATGGCTCCACCCCAAGGGGCAGTGGGTGGGGTGACCATAGGCGACGGAACGCTTAGACGGTGATTTCGCTGAAGCAGTCGGCGAGTAAGGGGCAGCGAGATACCGTCGAGCTTCCGTCGCCGTTTTTGTTTACTTGATGTCGTGGCAAAATCGTCCATCGACGGGACGGTGTTGGTGCTGCTAACCAACTGAAGGATTGCCGCCAAGCGAGAGCGGCAAAGGTAAGGAATCGGCAGGCGATTCTTTCTTACCGGAACGGTGTCTTCTAGAAGTTTTGCGGGAGGTTTTCCATGGGCTTCTTCAGACTGGCTGATTCTGCGCGCATTGGGTGCCGGCACGTCATTCGTCGCTTGGCGGGTGAAAACCTGGAGCGTCGCGATGTGATGTCCGCCGATTTGATTTCCTTGCCGCCCGATACACCATTACCGGACATTTCAGCAAGCCTTCCAGGAAGCGAGTTGCGGCTATCCACGACGCCGACCGTTTCATACGGTCCGGTCTACCCAGTGCGCGTGGATACAACCGAGCGTTTGGTAGCTCCGCAGCCGGCTCCCACTCCGACTCCTATCCCAAGCCCTGAACCGCAACTGATAGACCGCCTATTCTCATTGCTAGCCGAAGGGGAAGAACCAGGGGGCGGGATGGGCCAACAACAACAAACACCGGTAATCGATGAGTTTTTCTATCACGATGAGCCGGCGCACAGCAGATGGTTTCTGTTGGGACATGTCAACTATTATCAGAATCCCGAACAATTCACTGTTTATTTTGACTTGCTGTTGGAAGGGCACAGCGTCCAGCCGAATGGTGCTGGTGACTTTGTGTACGAGTATAGGTATACACCTGGCGAATTTGGGTACGTGGGTGCTGTCGCACGACGCGGGGACGGATTAGAGTCGAACCGAGTGGAAATATTTGTGTTTTCCGCGTGACGCCAGAAGTTAACACTTTCGGCGACCGACCGTCACCAAACCTCGCCTCACTTACGGGGGAATGTAGTAGAGTTCAAGTCCCAATTGTCGTTCGGACATCGAATCGCGAGTGGTCTCTGAACAGCCTGTGGTGCCAACCCTATTGTTGTCCGGGTCTTCGGTGCCTGTGAACATGTAAGTCAGATGGTCAGGACAGCCAAGCCCCTTGGCTTTTTCCAAGCAATTACGCAAACGGGCAGAAACCAATTGGTTATTTGCAACATTGATTGACAGCATTCGCTTGTATATGCCGGCGGCAACTAAATAGGGCCGATAATCAGGGAAAGCCAACCGTTCAAGTGCTTCTTCCACGATCCGCAAATCCGCTGACTTAAGATCCTGTGCGTGACTGAGACAAACTAAAATATTGCAGTAAGGTTGATAGAGACTCTCGTTCAGCTCTACGGCAGTTTTAAAGTACCACAGCGCCCGGTTAGGGTCTCCGAGCCTCAATAAGACATAGCCGACGTTATTCGCGATACGTGCGTTGGACGTCTCGTGACGAGCTACTATTCTCAACTGGGTATGGGCTTCTTCATACTTACCAGTTCGGACTAAACAATACGCATAATGCTCGCGCCACATTGGTGCGGAATCAACTTCGAGGATTTGCGCAAATAGCCTCGCTGCTTCGGCAAATTTTTCTTCTTTTTCGGCTCGGATGGCCTGGGCGATGAGGGTGTTCAAATCAGTGGGAGCAGTTGTATCGTCCGACACCGCTTTGGCCGTGTTTGGTTCGCTGGAGGCTGGTCGGTTTCGGTACCAATAAAAGCCTCCCATAACGAGACCGGTGGCAGCCGCCACGCCCAGTACGGCAAGCGCCGCGCGCCGGTGGCGGCGCCGGATGGTCTGGCCTGGACGACGAACAACGAGCGCAGAGAGCTGATCGCGTAGCCAAGCGGCGCTCTGCGGCCGGCTTTCTAATTCGGTTTCTAGACACGCATCGATCAGCGATGCGAGGGTTTCTGGCACATCCGGGTTGACCTGCCGCACAGGCGGGGCGCCGCGCAGGTGACTGATGGCAACCTGTTCCAGGTATTGATCGAAGGCTGCGGCGGTAGATTCGTGTGGCAACCGACCCGTGCATAGTTCGAATAGAACCACGCCTAGGGAATACAAGTCGGACCGGTCGGACAGGTCCGACCGGTCGGATGTGTCGGACCTGTCGGACAAAAACGCCTTTTGAAAATGTTCCGGCGCCATGTACGGCACCGTACCCCCAAGACGCGCGCGGCGGCGGACCGGATCCTGAGCCAAATTAAAATCTAACAGCATCGGCCTACCAGTAGGCGATAGCAATACGTTAGAGGGCTTTAAATCCAAATGCAGTATTCCCTTACTGTGCACGTAGGCCAGACCTTCACACAATTCGGCCGCTAGATGAATAAGCGCGTCCCAATACGTTGTATACATCTCCCAAAGCGGTCGCTCGCCGGAGCACGCTTCGGGTGGCTGGATACCCTGGGGACAGGTAACCGCGCGGCACCATACAGCCAACGGTGGCGTGCCGTTCTTGTTGGATCCTTCATCGCGCCATGCCAGACGAACCACTTCTAATAATGTCGACGTCCCAAGATAGGGCATGCACACGCCAGCCAATCCCGTCACCGGGTCGTTATGCACCGAAAGGACTGGGACGATGTTCGCGTGCTGCAATCGGCCCAAAGTTTGCGCTTCATCGCAGCCAAGAGGCGTCAACTTCAGTGCGACCGGACGGTCACCAATGGTTTCTTGACGAGCTAAGTACACGCGGCCGACAGCACCAACTCCAAGTACATGAAGGAGCTTGAACTCCAAATAGGATTCGCCCGGCTCCGGCCAACGGACTTGCCAGTTGAGATCACCGATCGCATTTTCAACGCTCAGAATGCGTTTGACATCTTCGGCGTAGGTCGAAAACTTAGCAGCAAACGTAGTCGCATTGACTTCTTCGCCAGCCGCTCGCCGCAGCCGATACTCGGCCAAGGCCAAATCCAGTACGGCACTCGGTTCAGACCATAGGTTTGGGTGCATTTGAAGTACCTGGCGCGCGTCGGAGCGACTGCCTTTGCGCCACGTGTCCATAATCTGAACAACACGAGCTCGGATCGACCCTGGGGAAACGGAGTCCAATGGCAACGCGCTCTCGTCAGTCATACACGTAACGGCCAACTTACATAGTTCCACCTCACTGCACACCCCACCTAGCTACGCGACCGGATTAGAACCGCTCGCGATAGCGATTCTGGTGGTGGTGAATTTCCTGTGCGCCCGACTGCTCTTTCGACGAGTCCCCCGGGCACCACTGAGTCCATCCCCCTCAGCTCGCCTAACACACATCATCGGAGCGCGCGCCACAATTTATAGCACAATTCGCACGCCGTTCCAACGTTTGCCGAATGAACCGGTCCGGCAAGTAAGCTACTCGGGGCTAGCCAAGTTTGGGTATTTTAAATGCCTAGCAAGGGGGCATTACGATGAATCAGGTCTGCGGTGGGGACTTAATGAGCCGTTCGATAATCTTGCGCACCGAGCGTTCGTTCATTTCACAGCGTTGTGCGATTTCTCGATAGCTTAGCCCCATCAATCGCAATCGCATGATCTCGCGATCGCGATCCGATGCTACTTTTTGGAGAATCTGAAGTCGCTCGCGAGCAATCGCACACTGGCTGGGCGTATCGTTCGAACGCGGTGCATTGGGTGCTCGTTCGTCCAGCGATGTCTCTGTTGCCGCCCGTTTGGCCGATAAACGCCGTCGTTGCTGGTCGATAAGTTTGTGGCGCGCTATGCTAACTAAATAGCGAATCATTTCCTCGGGGGATGAGAAGCGAGCCAGTGGGTTCGGCTCGGCGAAGAACGAAGCCCACACCATCTGGACAAAATCCAGCGAATCGAATCGCGAACGTAGCCGTTCGTCTAATCGGTGTCGGATGACGCGGCGTAAATAGTCTCCGTATTTTTCCAACAGCTCGCGCAGGGCTCCTTCATCCCCCTTGCAAGCTCTTCCAAATGTTTCGGAAAACCCGGTCGAATCAGCCACCGCTAAACTCGTCGTCGCTTGGTACTTGCACCTATCTGGGCAGACCAGTGATCGCCGATAGCCTAAACCGCCACTCCATGTCGCCTAATTTACCAACTGCCGTAATAATCGGGTACGGCGATTCTTGGGTAAAACGTTAGCCCCACTGTGCGTGGATGCGGATGCATTTGCGACTTTGCCTCCCGACAGATTGTGGAAAGTTCTTGGCCGGTGTATAGTCAAAGGTAAAAGTAATTGTAAACGGCCACCTAGGACAAACCCACCTTTGCTGACCTGCCCACCAAAAAGGCCAATCATGCCCGGATTCAAGGCGTCTCTTGGGAGTTGTGCGATGATTGATTCCACGAGCTACTCTCTCCGCCGCTGGAACCAAGCGAAAGTCGATGCAGCGAAGTGTGTGAGCTGGCTGGTGGGTTGGATTCTATTGGTTGGGTTGGCAGCCGGAGTACCTTTAGCCGGCCAGCAAGCACCTGAGGGTTCGACTGTGGATAGCCCCAAGGTTAGCTTTTACAAAGACATCCGACCAATTCTTCAGGAACATTGTCAAGGGTGCCATCAACCGGCCAAACGGGGCGGCGGGTATGTGATGACCCGCTTTGACCTGATGCTCCAAGGGGGTGAAAGTGGCGAGCCGGCAATTGTGCCGGGAAAGCCCGAGGAAAGCTATCTTGTGCACCAAATCACCCCGGTCGACGGTAAGGCCGAGATGCCTCAAGGTAGCCCGCCCCTAGCCGAACCGTTGCGGCAGAAAATCATCGCGTGGATCCGGCAAGGTGCCGTGGATGATTCCCCGCCGGCGACGATGAATCCGTATGACATGCAGCATCCCCCGGAGTATGTCGCTCCTCCGGTGATCACGGCTTTGGACTTTTCACCTGATGGCTCGCAACTGGCCATTTCCGGTTACCACGAAGTGGTGATTCGTTCGAGCGACGGGCGCGAATTACTGGCACGACTCGTTGGGTTGTCCGAGCGGATCGAGTCGATCGCCTATTCGCCGGACGGTCAACGATTAGCCGTGACGGGTGGATCACCTGGTCGGTTTGGTGAGCTGCAGATTTGGCATGTGGCGAACAAAGAACTTTTGAGGTCTAAGATAATTGATTTTGACACGCTGTACGGTGCCAGTTGGTCGCCGGACGGAACGCTGGTGGCATTTGGCTGCCCGGACCGCACCAGTCGAGCCATCCTGGCCGACAGCGGCGAACAAGTGTTTTACAGCGGTGCGCACAACGACTGGGTGCTCGATACCGTCTTTTCCGTCAAAGGCGATCATCTGATAACGGTCAGTCGGGATATGTCTATGAAACTGATCCATGTCCCGACGCAGCGGTTCATCGATAACGTAACGAGCATTACCCCTGGGGCGCTCAAAGGTGGATTGGATGCCGTAGACCGTCATCCGACGGAGGAGCAAGTTGTATGCGGGGGCGCTGACGGCACCCCACGCCTGTACCGAATCTTCCGTGAAAAGGCCCGACAGATCGGTGACGATTTTAACTTGATCCGGGCTTTCGAACCGATGCCGGGACGCGTCTTCGATGTGGCTTTCAGCCGTGATGGGAAATGGATTGTCGCCGGCAGCAGCGATAGCAATTCCGGAGAAGTCCGCGTTTACCAAACGGATGATGCAAAGTTAGTTGTTCGTCACTCTTTCGAGAGTGGCATTTACGCCGTCGCCTTCCATCCCTCGGGGCAGTGGATCGCCGCTGGGGGATTTGACGGAAACGTACGATTGATCAAAGTGCCGGAAGGAGAGCTGCTGAATGAGTTCGTGCCGGTGCCGCTGGCGGTGGCGGCTCAAGTGACCGCCGGGCCATGATACGGTCACGGTAGATTCAAGTTGCGCAGCAGAAGCCGCGTCTTGCTTTGAACTTGCCGCGACGTTAGCCTAGCCGGCAGACAGCTTGCGTTTTTGAATGATGTTTGAATGAAAGTCGTATCGGGATAATGAAACATAGAGCGACGCACTCGGGCAGTTAATCTGAATCGAAAAGGAGTGCCGCATGAACAATCAATTGCGTATCGGCTTGATCGGCGGTGCCTTATGGGTCGCCTTCTGGGCTGGTGGTTCGTTATGGGCACAGGATGCCGTCGAGAGCATACCCGCTGGCGTGACACTGGTGTCCTTGGAAGTTGTTCCTCGCGAAATCGACCTTCAAGATCCTCTGGCGTATCGACAACTGTTGGTATTGGGCAAAACGGCGGAAGGCGAAACGGTCGATGTCACGCGGCTGTGCCAATGGGAATCCGAGCCCAGCGTTGTTACGATCTCGCCGACGGGCATTGTCCGTCCAAAGACGCAAGGGCAGGAAGAGCTCGTGGTGCGTTACGGTTCGTTTTCGGCACGTGTGATTTGTCGCGTTCATTCCATGGAGAAACGCCCTGTAAGTTTTGTCACGGACGTGCAACCGGTATTGTCGCGGTTGGGCTGCAATGCCGGCACGTGCCATGGCGCCAAAGAGGGCAAGAACGGTTTCAAACTATCGCTACGCGGATATGACCCGCTTTTTGATCATCGCTCACTGACAGACGATTTGGCGTCACGACGATTCAATCGCGCTGCGCCGGACCAGAGCTTATTCTTGTTGAAAGCTACCGGAAGTATTCCGCATGCCGGCGGCGTACGGACGCGAGTGGGTGAGCCGTATTACGAGTTGTTGCGCCAATGGGTGCTTGAAGGATGTCGGCTAGATCCGGACGCACCGCGGGTGGTTTCCATCCAAATTTTCCCGCAGGATCCAGTCATCCCGCGTCCCGGCATGAAATTGCAAACCGCGGTGTTGGCAACCTACAGTGACGGTCGCGTGCGTGACGTGACCCTTGAAGCTTTCGTCGAAAGCGGGAATACCGAGGTAATGGAAGCCCACGGTAACGGACTGTTGCAGATGTTGCGCCGCGGTGAAGCTCCCATATTAGTACGCTATGAGGGGAATTACGCTGCCAGCACCGTGACTGTAATGGGGAACCGGGAGGGCTTTACTTGGAGTGATCCACCGACGCATAACTATATTGACGAACTTGTGTATGCCAAGCTGCGGCACGTCAAAGTGTTGCCGAGCGAATTATGCACCGACGACGAATTCATCCGCCGCGTGTATTTGGACCTTACCGGACTCCCACCTCCGGCTGACCGCGTCCGTGCTTTCTTGGCCGACCAACGCCCGACGCGAGTCAAACGCGACGAACTGATCGATCAGCTCATCGGTAGTCCGGAATATATCGAGCATTGGACGAACAAATGGGCGGATCTGTTACAGGTCAATCGCAAATTCCTCGGCGAAATGGGCGCTGTGGCCTTGCGCAATTGGATCAAGAATGCAGTGGCCACCAACATGCCGTATGACGAGTTTGCGCGAGCGATTTTAACTGCCGAAGGTTCGACATTGGAAAACCCGGCAGCGTCGTATTTCAAAATCTTGCGCACGCCCGAAGAGTTGATGGAAAATACGACGCATCTTTTTCTTGCCATTCGTTTTAATTGCAACAAGTGCCATGATCATCCGTTCGAACGCTGGACTCAGGACCAGTACTATCATTTGGCAGCCTATTTTGCACAGGTCGGATTGAAAGCCGACCCGCGGTTCGGTGATCAGAGAATTGGGGGGACGGCAGTCGAAGGTGCGAAACCGGCGGTAGAAGTGGTTTATGAGAAAGGGTCGGGCGAGGTTACGCACTTGCGGACGGGAAAAGTGGCACAGCCCGCGTTTCCTTACGAGTTCGGAATGCAAGTAACGAGCGAGCTTTCACGCCGCCGACAGCTCGCCCAGTGGTTGACGTCGAAAGATAATCCCTACTTTGCCCGCAGTTTCGTAAATCGACTCTGGGGTTATCTTTTCGGTACCGGAATTATCGAGCCGATCGATGACATCCGCGCTGGAAATCCACCAACGAATCCGCAATTACTCGAAGCGTTAACCAAGGACTTCATCGAATCGGGATTCAACATGCAGCACATGCTCCGCACCATATGTCGGTCGCGTGTCTATCAACACTCGGTCGCTACAAACCCATGGAATGAAGACGATAAGATCAATTTTTCGCATGCGTTGCCGCGGCGCTTGACAGCCGAAGCCTTGTTCGACGCGATCCATTTTGCAGCCGGTGCCGAGCCAAGCATTCCAGGAGTACCGAGAGGCATCCGCGCTGCGGAATTGCCCGATGCGGGTGTAAGCTTGCCGTTCCTGGAAGAATTCGGGCGGCCACCTCGTGAAAGTGCCTGTGAATGTGAGCGTTCAAGCGGTGTTTACTTGGGGCCTATTCTGAAACTTATCAATGGACCCGTTGTGGGCGATGCATTGACGCAACCGGGTAACGCTCTGGAACGGTTAGTAACGGAAATCCCAGACGATGGCCAAGTGATCGATGAAGTGTTCTTGCGCTTCTTGGCTCGATATCCGACCTCGCAGGAAAAACAGGCGGCTCTTAATGTGTTTCAACAGGCGGGAAGTGAACTCGACCAACTCCGCCAGGAGCTGGCTTCGTACGAAGCGCAACTAAACCAACGGCAGCTACAATGGGAACAGCAGATTGGTCAGTCACCGGTGTGGCAGGTGCTGATGCCGCAACAGATCACGTCGCAGGTGGGGGCTGAGTTTGCCGTCGACAGTGAGGGCATCATCCAGGCCCGTGGGAAAAATGGCAAAGACGTTTACGAATTGGTTGTCGCGGCTCCTTCCGGGAGTATAACGGGATTCCGGATCGAAGCGTTGCCCGACCCGTCTTTATCTGCACAAGGACCGGGTCGAGCTGGGAATGGAAATTTTGTGGTGAGCGAATTGCGGTTATTGGTCCGCGGAGCCGAATCGGACTCCCAACCAACCCCAGTCGCCTGGAAGGGTGCTGCAGCCGATTTCAGCCAACAAGGTTGGCCCGTGGCAGCAGCGATCGACGGCAATCCGGCTACGGGTTGGGCTATCGCTCCCCAATTTGGCAAGCCACACACGGCGGTGTTCCAATTGGCAGAACCGTTAACCGTCGAGAGCCCGAAGTTGCTTGTACTCCAGATCGATCAGCAATTCCCGGACGGCACGCATACGCTTGGTCGCTTCCGCATCGCCGTAACTTCGTCACCGGAACCGTTACAGCAACAAGCTGTGCCCGATAATATCCGCCAAGCTTTGGCCGCTGCTGAGCGCACCGAAGAACAACAACGAGTGATAAGTGACTATTTCCGATCCCAAGACGCCAACTGGAAACAGCTCAAGGAACGTGTGGCTGCTGCCGAGAAGCTCTTGGCTAATCGCCGCTTGGTGGCTGTTCAGGACTTGGCGTGGGCCTTAATCAATACACCAGCCTTCTTGTTTAACCGGTGAGCGAACCACTTATTGAAACGGATCGGTTGACGAAGCGCTATGGTGCCACCGTGGCGCTGGATCAGTGCACGTTTTCGGTACCTGCCGGACAAGTAGTGGGACTTCTGGGGCCAAACGGCGCCGGTAAGACCACATTAGTGCGATTACTTTTGGGCTATTTGAGCCCCACTTCGGGTACGGCACGCATTGCCGCATTGGATTGTGTTCGTCAGGCGGTTCGTGTACGCAGTTTGGTGGCGTATCTGCCCGGGGAACCGCGATTGTTTAGCGCGTTGAAAGGTCGCGATCTCCTGAGGTTTTTTGCCGAGGTACGGAGACAAGACCCGCGGAAAGCTTTTCAAGTGGCAGAACGTCTGGAACTGGATCTTTCGGTACGTGTACGAGCAATGTCGACCGGCATGCGGCAAAAACTGGCCCTTGCGTCCGTTTTCTCGACCGATTGCCCCGTGCTGATTCTGGATGAGCCCACATCCAATTTGGATCCGGATTCTCGGGCCACCGTGCTGACTTTAGTGCGCGAGGCGCAAAGCCGCGGCGCTACTGTTTTGTTTTCCTCCCATGTATTGCCCGAGGTCGAAGACGTTTCGCACCGAGTACTCATGCTCCGAAAAGGTCACGTGGTCGCCGATGTCAGTTTAGAAGCATTGCGCAATCGACATACGATCGACGTCCAATTCCAAAACGAACCAACGATCGCCCCCCCGAGCGAATGGAGCAATTGGGTACAGATCCAACCGGTCGGCAAACACTCTTACCGTATTGAATGTAGCGTACCACTGGGGAGCGTCTTGCGCTGGCTTGCTTCCTATCCGATCAGTGATGTGCGTGTGTCCCCAGGAGCGTTGAGGCGATTATATGACCAATATTTTGCGCCCGATTGGGAAGACACGTATACGTCGGATAGGGAATCCGACTCCGTCTCATTCACGGTCCGATGACTTCGGACGGTTAGGCTGCATTCAAGACCGCACGATGCAATAGGTATCATAGCGATTATGAGTCGAACCTTCTGGGTCTTAACCAATCGCTGGTGTGCAGAAAGTTTCTTGCTGTGGGCTACCTGTGCCATCGGTCTCTTTATTTTCTGTTGGATACGCGTGTGGATTATCAGCCAACTGCCTGCCAGTTCGTTCGAGATTATCGCTGAGCAGATCTGGCAAAAGTACGAGCGGTTTTCGACGGTGCCGTTCCGACAACTGGTGAGTTATCACGGACGCGTGGCGCTAGCTTTCGACGAACCGATCCTGTTGTTGGGAATTGCCGTTTGGGCAATTGCACGAGGGTCGGATACGGTGGCTGGAAAACTGTCTCGCGGCACCATGGAAATGCTGCTGGCACAACCGTTGTCACGCCATGCGCTTTACTACAGCCAATGCCTGGTCACCTTAGTGGGACTTATCGCACTGGTAGTGTTAATTTGGTGTGGCGTTAGCATAGGGATTCTTACCGTAAAAGTTCCGATCGAAGTTCGCCCGACTATTTCTCTACCGATCAAGGGTTGGCCCGAAGTACCCATTCCATTTGTACAGCCGCGGATCGAATACGTACGAATGTCGGAGAAAACCTCTCCAATTTATTTTATACCGGCCACGCTGAATCTCGGTTGTTGGGGAATCTTCATTGCTGGGCTCACCACGTGCCTGTCTGCTTGCGATCGCAATCGCGGCCGAACCATTGGTGCAGTTGTCGTTTTCCTGACCATGGAACTCGTCCTTCGATTGGTCAGCATGGCTTCCACAGACTGGAGATGGCTTCAATATCTCACAATTTTCCTTGCCTATGATCCTCAAGCGTTAGTCCACGTGGCTGTATCACAGCCCGAACAGCTCTGGGCCTGGACCCGAACTGACTTGCAGGGCAATTCAACCTTGGGGCCATTAGGTTGCTATACTGTGCTGGTCGCTCCTGGGTCCATTTTGTTCTTGATTGGCGGCTGGCGATTCAGTCGACGTGATCTTCCTGCACCGGTATGATGTAACCGAGGCAAGCTGTGAAGCGAGCTGCGGGTGCTGGTACGGATCAACGTTTTTTTCTCACATTCAGCGTTGCCCATGTCTAGCGGTGGCTGGACTTTCTCCTAAAGTGGGATTTCGTTTCACGTCTGCGCGTTGATGCGTTTGGAGGTCCCTGTCCAAGCCGATCGAACAGGGCCTCTTTACCATTTCCGGGATTTCTCAAACAGTGTCACCAAGCTGGGCCCACCGACAAACATTAACCCTCAAAACGGGCATGCGATTCTGGCAGTCGCTTCACTCAACGTGGGGCCGCTTTGCCGGCAGAAGCTACCGTTTTGATCAGGCTTGCGAATAAGCTGTCTTCAACAAGTGACGGTTGCCCACCACATAGAAGCACCAAGCTACCGCTGCGTGAGTCAAAGTTGTAGGCAATTGTCGCGCGACAGGGCGGCGACAAAACATGCCCACTGGCCGTCACCGGACATAAAAAGCTGGCTCGTTAACCGTTCGTCGCATCGATGGCTCGTCAGCTTGACGCGGCACGTGCGGGCGGCACCCGCAAAAAACGCTTTCCGAACGACAGCAAACAACCTTTACACACCTTGGGCGGACCGCCCGACGTTACTCGGCAGCGACACGTTGACCCTATCCACCGACCGCGGACGTCCGCAGGCACGCTACGAACCTTCACGCATAAACCTTTTGAAGCTTGCGGTCTTACGTAGTGTTATTATTTAGTCGCCGCAAATTGCCATAACACATGACTTTCGGGTCTGTCCCCTTGCCCTTGGAGCCTGTCCGCGGTCACGGTACCAGCCTCTTTCATTCTTCGCTATGTTTAATAGCATACTCTAGTTGACGAGTCGAACTGCGACAGTCCCTGTGTTCTAAAATGGCCTACCTTGGGGTGTCCGATGCGGACCGCGCTTGAAACGGGCGTACGAAAACCTGTTGCTTAAAGAGACTGTCGAGCGTCGCGTGCATTCGGCGCAGAGAAACGCTAGCAGCTAGAGCTCGATGAGAAGTTCCACACGCTAGATAGATCGTTACCGAGTGAGTGCGGGTGTGTTGTCAAATGGGAGTCCTCCCCGGCCCCAGCGGCTGGCGATGAGGCAGCCGTTTTGGGTCGCCGCACGAGCCGTCCACTACACCGGTCGCCGCGATACGTGTAACAATGGCCCTCATTGCTGAGAGGGAGTGAGGGAGTATCCAACGCAACGGCATGTGGTGGGTTTGGGCCAACCGACATTGACGCCGGGTTGGCGGAAATAAAAAACACCAAGACGCAGTGACGCAGGCCCGCAAGTAGGCGGCAAATTCCTGCGAGCGGAACCCGTTACGCCCCTGCACGATGCGTCTTTGCGTTGGATCCTTTGGCCATGCCGGGCGCTCTTGTACATGACGAAAGGCGAGCTTTGGCAAGACGTCAAGCCAGTAGCTCTTCCCACCTCCGGAAGAATTCCTCGGCGCTGAATCGGTCAAGGACTTCGCGCGCTCGCTGGCCCATTTGTCTTCGCAGCTCTGGGTTGTCCATCAATCGAGCCAGGGCAGCAGATAGAGCACCCACATCTTCAGG
Source organism: uncultured Pirellulaceae bacterium (assembly GCA_964425225.1). Taxonomy (GTDB): domain Bacteria; phylum Planctomycetota; class Planctomycetia; order Pirellulales; family Pirellulaceae; genus BPJU01. The sequence continues at coordinate 144,317 of CAYRMD010000001.1, forward strand.
TGGAACGAGAATTCCATCGACCGAATGGCGAATGATTTCGGCTGGACCCGTTGGGCAGTCGAAGCTTACTGCTGGCAAACTGTGGGCCATAGCTTCCAGTAATGCTGTAGGAAACCCTTCGTAGCGCGAAGAAAGCACGAACAACTCGGCTTGCTGCATGAGTTGCTCGGGCCGAGCAACACGACCTAGCAACTGAATACGTTTTTCCAAGCCACGGCGGCGGATTTCGCGTGCCAGTACCGGGTGCTGCGACCCTTCGCCTGCTATCCACAGATCCCAGCTAGGATGCGTGGAAGCCAGCCGAGCGAATGCTTCGATCAAGAGATCGAACCCTTTCTGCGGCTCCAACCGCCCAACCGCCAAAATATGAGGAGCCTCGGGTTTTGGCACGGATTCCAATTGCGGTCGGGGTACTCCCGTAGGAATTACTACAATTGGCACGCGCCGCAACCAGCTCTGAAACCACTGGCGGACACTTGCCGTTTGTACCACCAAAGCACGTGCCGACGGATAGGTCCACCGCCTCAGCAACGACCAGAATCGGCCAATCGCATGTTGCCGGGGATCGACCAATTCGTAAATCACTGGCCTGACCGGTAAATCTCGGCACGCCAAGAGTGTCAAGACGTTTGTTTTATCGGTCAAACTAATGATGTGTTCCGGCTGGCTGCCGCGCAAGGCCTGAGACAAACGGCGTATGCGTATCCAATTCTTGGCAATGGCTTGAAGGCTGTTATGCGATTCGGCCATCAGGTTCAGCCCAACGCGTTGTACGCCGGGCCCCACTCGATATTGATCTGTTCCGACCGAAGAAAGAGTCAGAAGCGTGACATGGTCCCCCTGATCGCACCAATGGTTCGCCATCCACGCCGCGATACGTTCGGCTCCACCGCCTTCTAGTGAGTGAATGACGATTGTAAGCCGGCGGTTCATACTCAGGAATTCAGCTTGGCCTGACTATCCACTCTCCGGTCCGTTTGGGCTCATTGTATCGACGCCAGACCCCGAATCGGTGGGCGCAATTGCTCACGCGCGTTCACGGGAATTACGATGGGCGCGATACGGAGTCCCTGTGAGTTGGGCGGCTGATCGCCTACTGGCTTAGGCTCTGGGATGTGAAGCACGCCGGCGTTGCGGCAGTTCTTCCAGTAGATCTTCCAGCCGCTGCATCAAGCTATCTGCGTCAAATTGCGTCTGTGCCCATTGTTGGGCCACTATTGCACATTGTCGCGCGCTGGACAAGTTGTGCAAAGTATCAGCGATCACTTGGGCCAATGCCTGTGCGTCGCCGGGCGGGACGAGTCGCCCTCGTGCTCCGTCGCCAAGTAATTCGCTTACTCCTCCTGGACATTCAGTTGCGATGACCGGCGTTCCGCATAGCATCGCCTCAACTACCGCGTTGGGCAAGCCCTCGTACAACGAAGAGAGGCAAAACACATCGGCGTGCTGTACCCACGGCAAGGGGTTCGACTGGTAACCGAGAAACTCGACCACATTTTCCAATCGAAGGTTGGCGGCTAACTTTTTGAGCAACACCTCATCGGGTCCACTTCCAATTATCCAAACGCGCAGGGGTAAATCGTTGCCACGATGGACCAAGTGTGCAATAGCTTGTAATAAGAATTGTTGACCTTTTTCTTGCTGTAATCGTCCGACGCTGACCAAGTAATAATTGCCACTTTCGCGTGGGGGAACAAAATGGGATGCTTTGTTACGAACTTCTGCACTGTCGACTATCGGATAGAGCGTACAGATACGATGTGGGGCCAGGCCGTAAAAACTCACTAATCCATCTCGTACTGCGTGAGAAACAGCAATGATTCGATCAGCATCGCGATATGCGCGTTGCACGAGCCAATACTTAACAAGTGAAAATCGCCGGTGGGCCGTATAAAACTCGCGTCGTGGGTCTCCCGCGGCAACCGACACGCGAGTAACTGGCGGGTCCCGGCCGGCCAGGAACGCAGTCAACGTCATTTGGGATGTACGATCATAAATGCAATCTATTTTCCATTGGTTGAGGGTACGCCGCACATGCCGTGCTTGGTCCCATAGAATACGTCCAGGTAGGTAAAGTCCTGGTGACGAATGGTCGGGCCAGTAAGATGCCACAGGGACGTCGCTGGGAATTTGGTCGAGCCATTCACCGCGGCGAGCTATAAGATACAGATGGGGTTGGAAACGCCGCCGGTCGATGCGCCGCAGCAGTTGCAGCACCTGCTGCTCGCTTCCGCCAGCTCCCATCGCCCCAAGTAACACCATCAGCCGTTTGGGATGTGCCACGGTACTCGTCTTAGGTGCAAGCCGCACAAGGTGTGCAACGGTTCAAATCGTACGCCGGATCGAATCTTGTCTGGCTTACGATTCGGTCGATTCCGTTGGTGAATTGGTGCTCGAGGTATCGGAACCAGCACGCTTCTTGGCCCAAAGTTCCAGCTCATCCAACTCCCGATACAAGCGGCGATCCTGCCACATTGCGTACAGCGATTGACCAATCAACCAGCCAAGATAAACGACTGAGGCGACGGCGACGAATGCGATTAAAAACAGGAAAAACGCCCGCCGCACGCGACTGTACCTCCCTCGACTGTCCGTTTCATCCATTAAGGATCGCACCAGATCCGACCACGTGGCCCCTACATCAGCGATACCAGTTCCGGCTCGGCTGTTCGCACTGCGCCGAACAATGTATGCGCGGTGGCGTCATATATGGTCACCAGCACGAATTGACCTACTAGATCGAGCCTGCCGTCGAACACAACAATACGGTCGCAGGGGGTACGGCCGGTGAGCTGATACACCGGGCCGGATTCGTTTTCTTTTAGCGAGATTTTACTGCGACCTTCGACCAGTACCTCAAAGGTACGCCCCAAGAGCTCGAGATTCTGCTCCTCGCTAATGGCGTTTTGCAGTTCGAGCAGTTCATTATTGCGCTGTTGTTTGATTTCTTCAGGAACATCGTCTTTCAGTAGCTCGAAAGCCTTTGTGCCCGGCCGGGGACTATACTTGAAAATGAAACTGTTTTTGAACCGGCATTCTTGAACCATCGCCTTCGTCTGCTCGAAATCTTCGTCCGTTTCCCCACAAAATCCCACTATGAAGTCACTGGCCACTGCTACTTCCGGTAATACAGAGCGAATGCGTGCCATCATCTGGCGATAATCGTCCACGGTGTACCCGCGTTTCATGCGTTGCAAAATGCGATCCGAACCGCTTTGCAAGGGTACATGCAAGTACGGAGCCACTTTGGGCAGGTCGCGTACCGCCCGCAAGAGGTCGTCGGTCATATCCTTCGGGTAGTTGGTGACGAATTTAATGCGGCGGATCGTGGGGATCTCGTGAAGGCGATACAACAAATCCGAAAGCCGCATGCAACGCCCGTCTTCCCGATACTTGTAGCTGTTGACTGTCTGACCCAAAAGCGTGATCTCGACACAACCTTGAGCAGCAAGCGTTTGCGCTTCGGCGAAGATTTGGCTCGGCGGGCGCCCCTGTTCAGGGCCTCGCGTCATCGGAACAACGCAATAGGTACAGAACTTGTCACAGCCAATCTGAATGCGCAAGTAGGCCTGGAATGGGGTCGGCCTCATCGCCGGATCCCGCAATGGATCGAAACTTTCGTGGCTGCGACGAATCTCTTCAAGCGATCCGTCGCGACGTCCAAGGCTTACAGCCATTTGGTGACGATGCCCCTGGCGAGCCTTTTCGATCAATTCTGGCACACGATGTAACTGCCCTGGGCCAACCACCAGGTCGACATAAGGAGCCCGTTCAAAAATCAAACGTTGATCCTTCTGGGCCATACAGCCCAACACACCGATAATCTTCTGTGGATAGCGGCGTTTGGTACGTTTGAGTTTTCCAAGTGCGCTGTACACTTTGTCCTCGGCATGCTGCCGGACACTACACGTATTGATTAGGATCGTGTCAGCTTGTTCGATTTCGCGAGTCAGTTCGTAACCGTGACGCTTGAGACTGGCTACGACCATCTCGCTATCGAGCACATTCATCTGGCAACCGACAGTTTCGATGTACAATCGACGGGCCATGCGCTTCCGGTATCCTCAGAGCCTACACAAGGTGCAGCCTATTACGCACTGCTATCCGGCCGGCGCTTCTGATAGTCAGAGACTTGCCGGCGCAGATCCTTGACGATAGCGTCACGGTACAACAGCATCAAGCGTACCAACGCCGCCACCGCCAGATAGGTGAAACCCACCCCGACTAGTATATCACGCCAATCCCAGCCTTCCGTGCCCATAGGCTTATAATACCGAGTCACCGTGTTCGGGGGAAGTTCGGCTACAGGCTCGTCGTAATCGATCCATTAAAGCTCGCCCTAAGCCCCGTTCGGGAATCGGTCGGGCCACGATCAGATCAAGCCCCGCTGCATCCAGACGTCGAATGGCGGCAAAAAAGCGTGCGGCTGCCTCGACTAGATCCCCTTGTGGCGAAAGGATTTCGACACGCTCAAATCGCTCAAGCGATTCCCCTGTCCCCGTTAAAGTCAACAACCCCATGCGACACCCCTGTGTCCACGCCGGTACACCAGATTCGCATAGCACCATGGGTGTATTGGGTGCGTAATGGCGTGCCAACTGGCCTGGAGCCATTGGTCGATCCGATAGGGCAGTGGATTCCACGACGTTCTCGACGACCTGCTGGAGTTCTTCAATCGGTACGCCTCCATGCCGCAGTACGTGGCAGATAGAACCGTTGCACATCACAATCGTCGACTCGATTCCGATCGTACAAGCTCCACCGTCCAACAAGTACACTATCTCAGACGGGAATTGCCCGCGTACGTGCTCAGCCGCCGTCGGGCTGACGGCACCAAACCGATTCGCACTCGGTGCCGCTACGGGGACTCCAGCTTGTTGCAAAAAGCGAAGCGCTACCGGATGAGCCGGCTGACGTACGGCCACTGTGGGTAGTCCTGCCGTGACCAGATCCGGAACCTGTGGGGTCTTCGGAAGCACCACCGTCAGTGGCCCAGGCCAAAACCGCTCCATGAGTCGCTGTGCCTCCGGAGGAATCTGACATACGAGTCCGTCCAGTTGTTCAGGTGTGCCAATATGCACAATCAGAGGATCGAAACGGGGTCTACCTTTCAATGCGAAGATGTTTGCCACGGCGCGCTCATTCCATACCTCCGCCCCTAGCCCGTAGACGGTTTCGGTCGGAAAAGCCACCAGGCGTCCACTTCTCAGCCATGCCACCGCCTGTTGAATCTGGTCTTCCGTTGGCTGAACCATAGCTTCGTTTCGCGTTCTCAGCGTCGTTTCGGGTTCTCTATTAAATCTAGCGCCCGTTGTTCCACCGATGTTCCCTCGAAAGCCTCCTAACCTTCTCAGTGACAGGTCGACTCGGACACAAACCGTTTCTCCGTAATGTCGAACAAAGCGAGGCGAGTCCGTTCGGTACGCCGTGGACGGAGCGCGTCACGCAATTCGGCCTCGCGATGTCGAGAACACTCTTGCCATTTTATGCATTTTGAAAGAATCACGAGAGGCGACTAAAAGGGAAGTTCTCCGTTATTGAACTTTTTTCAACGCCCGTCCCAAACCAGGAGGGAAACGAAATATTTTTCCCCTAAAACAGCCGCTATTGTTTCCGAGTGAGATGACGACAAAGTGAGATAATAACAGTTTGTCAATCCCCTGTGACACCCGTCTGTCACAGGTAGAAATTTGCTTTT
>CAYRMD010000002.1:0-118609 GCA_964425225.1 uncultured Pirellulaceae bacterium
GACTTGTTAAAAGGTTCCGTACAATACGGGCGAATTATGCAGAGGTTCCCTAACTTTGGATTCGGGATATGCGAACGACAAGGACGAGGTTTGCGGGCAATTCGGTCGGGTGACGGTACCTTAAGAGCACGGCAAAAGACGGATGAGCTAAAGAGGTCCACACGCTCTTCGAAGCGCGAAATGACGAGAAATTGATATTGCAAAAAACTAGGTCCCGCGTGCCATCTTGGTAAAAAAGTACATCACCGCATGGAGGCCCAGCCACGGCTCAGAAAAATTTTCTCCCACTTTCCCCCGAGAATCACAAGCTCTGTCGCGGGGTACAAATTGACTTAAATCCGAAGTACGCGTCGGAGGCGAACTCAATCGAGCGCATCTGGTGGCACGTACATCACGAGATTACTCGGAATCACCGGTACGCTTCGATCGAGGAATTAGTAGAACTGGTGTTTAAAGCGATAAAAGCTCATCAACATTTCTATCCACAGATCCAATATTCCCGGCGGCTCTATGCACGTCCCGCTTAGCGCTTCCATAATGACGTGGACCCATCCAGTCTCGGTCGGACCTTTGAACAATCCTATTCGCTTACTTCCGATCAAGTCCTAGACTCGAAATAGCGCAAAGTGCACCGAAAGTTTCTGGTCAATGCGAACTAGCAAAGCTTAAGCGATTGCGATTCCATACAGGTCAGGTTTGCTCACAAAGGAGAATTGCATACACATCAGCAATAATCCGGTTGAAGAAGCTTGGGGCGATGCAGGCCATCTCGGTTACGTGGCCCTGGTGTATGCAAGAAAGACTGCACGTATTTTCCAACTGACCGTGATTGGAGATGCATATCTACTAAGCTACATTGTTGCGAACTAAGCGATAATGACATAGTGTGGCACGCCGGATGTGAATCATAGCGAGTGCCCCCATGAAACACATCGTTTTCCTTGCCGTACGTTACTTGCTTTACTATCGCTGGCGCAGCGTATTTCTCGTGGCAAGCATGGCGGTGGTCTTTTATTTACCTGCGGCTTTGCAGTTGTTGGTGCAACAGACACATCGGCGCTTAATGGAGCGGGCAGACCGCACACCGCTCGTAATGGGAGCACGGGGGAGTCCCCTGGAACTGGTCCTTAGCACGCTTTATTTCGATTCCCGCGTTCCGCCGCCATTGTCTTCGGGGGCCGCACGGCGCTTAGACCGAGAATTGGTTCGTTGGTCGATTCCGTTGTACGTGCGATTCAGGGCACGTGGGTTTCCGATTGTCGGCACTTCGTTGGATTATTTCGCTTTTCGCAGTCTTGAACTCGCTCAGGGACGTTTCTTTGGGATGCTTGGAGAATGTGTGGTGGGTGCCGAAGCGGCACGGAGTCTAGCATTGCACGTGGGAGACACCATCATCAGCACACCGGAATCCATGGCAAATCTGGCTGGAGTCTATCCTCTCAAAATGCATATTGTCGGCTTACTTGCTCCCACGGGCCAACCCGACGATCGAGCTATTTTTGTGGACGTGAAAACAGCTTGGGTAATTGCCGGCTTGGGGCATGGCCATGAGGATTTGCTGGAGCCAACTGCATCAGATCAAGTCCTGAGCCGGTCCCAAGGTGAACTTACCGCGAACGCGTCCGTGTTACAGTACAACGAAATCACACCGGAAAACGTTTCTCAATTTCATTTTCACGGTGACCCTGATCGGTTTCCCTTAACTGCCCTGGTAGTGGTACCGCGCGACGAGCGCGCTGGGACGCTTCTACTGGGACGCTTTACGCTTCCCGAGGACACCGCACAACTTGTCGTGCCACGCGACGTCGTTGCCCAGCTGATGCAGACGGTTTTTACCGTTGGGCGTTATGTGTTGGCAGGTTTGTTGCTCGTCGCTACTGCGACTTTGCTGGCTATCAGTTTGATTTTCGGGCTAACGGTGCGCCTGAGGCGACGCGAAATCGAGACCCTTGTCAAGCTAGGTGCTTCCACCCGGCGCATCCGCAGTATTCTAGGTTGCGAAATGGGGCTGACCGTGGCGGCAGCGGTGGCACTGGCCGGTCTGTTAACGTGGGTTACTGGCTCGGCAGGTGATGTGCTACTGAATCTATTGCTGCGAGCCTAACTTAATTATTTGCTAATTCGCACCGCCCGGCCCTTGGCCTAGGCTGACAGAAACGGCCCTTCAAGCCGGACTACGCATAGCGATTCTCGTATTGGCGCCGAAAAGGCTGGTAACACTCTAACGTGAATTATCAACGAAACGTGCCTTACGGGATGTGCATCTTCGTAACAACGTCTCACGATCCATCAGTGGCTATCGTTCGACGACTACAGCTTTCCCCTTAATTTCGAACAGTCGGCTGATGCACCCGTCATTAGCTTGGGTAACCGTAGCTGCAAAATCGGCAAGATACCCGCGGGTTGGATGTAAATCGGGTGGACGCCATGCGGCAAGCCGCCGTTCAAATTCTTCAGGCATCACCTCCCAGTGAATGGTACCTTCTTCCAGATCGAAACGAATTCGATCGCCATCCTGGACCAAGGCAATCGGTCCACCCACTGCGGCTTCTGGAGCACAGTGGACCCCGATGGCTCCGTGGGATACTCCGGAGACCCGTGTGTCGGAAATGAGGGCCACTTTACCTTTCAGCTCTGGGACAGTAAGAGCGGCGGTGGCCACGAGCACTTCCGGCATACCGGCTGCTACGGGGCCCAAATATCGCAAGACGATGACATGTCCGGGCCGAATCTGACGCGATTCAACAGCTTCGACCACATCGCGGGCTGACTGGAAGCAGATCGCCTCACCGGAAAACCGAGGTTCTTGAAGACTCGACACTTTGAAAACAATGCCATCGGGTGCCAAGTTACCGAAACAGACTTGAATATCGGCCATCGGTTTAAAAGGCCGTTCGACTGGCGCGATCAAGTCTTGTTCCGGTGGCACATCGAGTGCTTCTTGCCATTCTTCGGCCAACGCGCGGCCCGTGACACACCAGCAGGAGCCGTCCAGCAGCCCCGCCTGCCAGAAGTACTTGAGCAGCGTCGGTGTGCCACCCAATCGGTAAAGATCGTACATGGTGCGCTTACCGCGCGGGGCGAAACTGCAAAGGACCGGAGTACGTCGAAAGATCTCCTGCATGTCCCGAAGTGTGAAATCGATGCCTGCTTCGCGAGCGACAGCTAACAGATGCAGCACACCGTTGGTCGAACCGCCAAGGGCAGCGATTGTAGTGGCCGCATTGACCAGAGCCTGGCGCGTGACAATGTCGCGCGGGCGCAGGTCCATCTCTAACAGGCGCCGAATCCATTGTCCGGCCCGACGGCACTCCTCGCGTTTCGCCGGATCCTCGGCCGGAATGGAACTGCTGTAGGGAGGCGATAAACCCATCGCTTCAAGAGCGATTCCCCACGTGTTGAACGATGCAGCAATCCCGCAGCCACCAGGTCCGGGACAAGCTCGACGTAAAATTGCATCCGCTTCCTCTCGAGAAATCGCGCCTACGGTGGCCGCCGCTTGCGAATCGTATACATCCAAAATCGAAATATCTCGCCCCTGGTAACAACCCGGCTTGATGCTGCCTCCGTTCAGGATCATCCCCGGATAATTTAAACGGACCAGTGCCATGGCAAAGCCTGGACCATTCTTGTCACAATGATGCAAGCCCACCAAAAAGTCGTAGCCATGCGCACTGACAACGCATTCCGCCGCATTGGCAATCATGTTGCGTGAAGGCAGACTGGCGCTGCCGCCTTCATGACCTTGCGTGATATTGTCGCTGACAGCCGGAACACCAAACGGAAATCCCAGTAAACCCGCATCCCGGCAACCTTCTGCAATTAATCGAGCCAATTCATAGGCGTGGACATTGCACAAATTGCCGTCTAGTAGCGGCACCCCAATCCCGACTTGCGGCTTGTCGAAGTCTTCATCGGTAAGCCCCAGCCCATAATAAAAAGCCGTTACCCCTTTCTGCCATCCGCGCGTCAAGCGTCGGCTATTCCAATTCAGCGCCTTCATTTGAGTTCCTCGAAAAACTATTGGGTGTCGGCTGCTCGCTGCAACGGCCCTCCCAGTTGGCTTTAAAATAACTCCGCCAATACCCTCGATCCCTTTGCAAATTCCCTTAAATTCAGTCGTTCAAGCGCGTCTTTGGCTCTACAGGATACGAATGTCCCAACGAAGGCGCTCTGGCGGACTATGTTTACGATCCGCCAACTGTACCGGGCGGTCGTGGCCTGTTTTAGGAGAAGGCCTCGAGCCCGCGGTTTCGACCGCAAAAACAGCAAACTCCTACTCAATGGTGGCAGCAAGGTTTAATCGATGGAAAAATGATGCTGCGCGAAACTTCGCCTTGAAACCCCAAGGTACACGCAAATCGCCAGGCCCCCTGAGTGTCCTTGACAGCCCGAAGTTTAAAGACTCCAGGATGGTGCCGGCAGCAAGGCAACCTTATAGCTTGTTTTTCACGTTATCGACGCGCCTTTTCATGTCGCAAGGGTAACCATTGTCCATTGCGACGACTGCTTTCGACAGCTTGCTGGATGAAAAACATTCCCTCCACACCGTCATAGACATTCGGATAGACAGTGTTCACCCGCTCGAAAGGCTGTCCCGTAGCCCGTCGCACCATATCGTCATAGGCGGCTCGGTAGATGTTCGCAAATGCTTCGAAGAACGCCTCTGGGTGCCCGCTAGGCAAACGGCAGGCAGCTCGTCCGGACTCGTTCATGTAGGGAGCGTTTGGATCGCGCGAATATATTCGGTGCGGTTCGCCATTGCGACGCACGATCATCATGTTCGGCTCTTCCTGTCGCCACTGAAGAGAACCTTTCGTTCCATCGATTTCGATAAACAGATCGTTTTCACGGCCATGGCTAATCTGCGATGCCGTTACTGTGCCCAGGGCACCATTCTGGAACCGGATAACAGCCGTGCCATAATCATCCAACAAGCGTCCAGGCTCAAAGGTCTTCAAGTGGGCACTGATTTCGCTCGGTATCAAGCCCGTCATATAACGCGCTAGATTGAATGCATGCGTGGCGATGTCGCCGAAGCAACCGGCAGCGCCGCTGCGAGCCGGATCGGTGCGCCACGAGGCCTGTTTTTGATCCGACAACTCCAGTCGCGTACGCAGCCACCCTTGGATGTAAAACGCGCGGATGGCTTGAATCTCTCCTAGCTCACCATCCAAAATCATTTGACGTGCTTGCCGCACCAACGGATAACCGGTGTAATTGTGAGTCAGCGCAAAAACGACTCGATGCTGCTCGACTAACCGAACCAATTCTTCGGCCTGTGCCAAATCGAAGGTCATCGGCTTATCACACACCACATTCAAGCCGGCTTCGATTGCCGCTTTGGCAATCGGAAAATGGGTATGGTTGGGAGTCGCAATAGCCACAAAGTCAATGCGCTCCTCAGGCGGCAATTGCCGTTCGCGATCGATCATTTCCTGGTACGATCCGTAAGCTCGTTGCGGCGGGATATCATAATCGGGTGCCGATTCCTTTGCCTTTTGCGGATCGGCCGACAACGCGCCGGCCGCCACCACCGCGCGATTGTCCAGGATGGCTGCCGTAGCATGCACGCGCCCGATGAAGGCTCCTTTGCCGCCCCCAACCAGCCCCATGCGCAACTTGCGATCAAGTGGACTATTGACTCCCATTGGTAAACTCCTCGTGGCAGAAACTTGTTCTGCGACCGAAAGCTCTCCCCATGCCATAAGTGCCGGAATGTTTCCTCGACTGCAGCTTGGACCTTTACAGGTATAGCAAAGCCCGCCGGGTAAGCCAATTACGGGTAACCCCCGTGAATAGGTTGAACTGTCGGGTAGTGCGCCTATTGGCACGGTGCGCAGCGGCCGCGCCGTAAACCTCTGAAAAACCGCACCATCAGAGCCGCAACCGTAAGGGAGCGGCCTGTGGTCATAGCCGTAAAGCCGCATACACGCCCACGACACAACCGGTGCACCTATCCTGTTTCCACAGCGCCATTGCGCCTGGGCGCCTTTGCGTAAAATAACAACCTCGCCACGGTACGCAGCTCGAATTATGCCATACGCTTTCCGAAACCTCACGATCCCCGCATGGCGCTGAAACGGTAACGCCGCGCACCTACAATCAAGACGCAAGCCCTTTCCACGGAGGCCGAAACGCCATTGCGACAGAGTTTCCGGGCGTGGTGCTGCCAACCAATCTTGGCAAGAACGCATCGGACTTGGCACAATCATCATAGCGCCGCACCAGCCTACCGATGGTATATGGGGCTTGCGGCCGAGTGATATGGCGCACCTATGAAGCGAATCCATCTATTGAACGGATATTGTAACCTCCGGACGCTTCCGAATTAGACTTGCCATGACGTTCAGGAGACTGACGGCTACCTTGAAGGAATGAAGGAGAGCTGCAGTGCCAATCTACGAGTTTTACTGTTCGGATTGTCACATGGTTTTTAACTTTCGTGCTCGCTCTTTTAATACGTCGCGGCGCCCGGATTGCCCACGATGTGGAAAACCGCAACTGGAGCGTCAGGTCAGTCGGTTCGCTATTTCGAAGAACCGTCCAGAGAAGACCGAATCGGATGAGGAGTCTCCTTTACCGCCTGGTTTCGATGAAGCGCGCTTCGAACAAGCTCTGGAGCAATTAGCCCGCGAAGCGGATACTCTTGACGAAGACAACCCCCGCCACATGGCCCATTTGATGCGGCGTTTGTTTTCCTCCACCGGAATGGAGATCGACGGCAGAATGGAGGAGGCGTTGCGACGCATGGAATCCGGAGAGGATCCGGAAGCGATCGAGGAAGAATTTGGAGATCTTTTCGACGAACAAGGGGACTTACCATTTAAGTTTGGCGAGAGCAAAGCGAGCACGGTGCGATCTCTTGCGCGCAAACTGCGCCCCCCGCGGGTGGATGAGACCCTGTACGATTTGGATTGATCGCTACGTGAATTCGCGGGTTATCCGCCGACCGAGAATTTGGCCAGGCCCATCCGGAGCCTCCTGAGCTTTTTACCGTTCTGCTGCAACGCCAGTATCGGTGCTTGGCATTTCTTGCAGTGTACGGCGGAAGAAATCGCGCAATCGCCGCCAGCCATACCCGCTTCGCATCACCCCGTGACCGGCTCCTGGTACAACCAGCAATTCGAAGTCTTTGTTGGCCTTGATCAATGCATTGACCACTTGCATCGTCGAAGCCGGATCGACATTCGTATCCATTTCACCGACAGCTAACAGGAGCTTACCTTTCATGCGGTGTGCATGTACGACATTCGACGAGGCTTCATAATGGGGTCCGACGGGCCAGCCCATCCACAGTTCGTTCCACCAAATCTTGTCCATCCGGTTGTCATGGCACCCACAGTCGGCAACAGCCGCTTTGTAGAAGTCGCCGTGATCGATCAAGGCCCGCATAGCACTTTGTCCGCCGGCGGAAGTCCCAAAGACCCCGACGCGATTGAGATCCATTTCCGGATAGCGTTCTGCGGCGGCACGTATCCATAAAACGCGATCCGGCAATCCAGCATCGGCCAGGTTCTTCCAACAAACATCATGGAAGGCTTTGGAACGCCAATTGGTGCCCATTCCATCGATTTTCACTACGATATAGCCTTCCTCCGCCAAACTCTGACTACGCCTCGACGCTTGGAACGCCTTTGGAACGAAAAAGCCCTGCGGCCCTGCATAAAGGTCTTCCAGCACCGGATAGCGCCGTCCAGGCTCCAAGTGCGTCGGCCGATAGATTACTCCCCAAATGTCCGTCTGGCCATCGCGCCCTTTGGCAACAAATCGTTCCGGCATGCGAGAACCACTGGCTAACCATTCGGAAATGTCTGCCTCCTCTAACAAGCAGATGAGTGAGCCGTCCGAAAAACGTCGCAACTGTGTAACCGGAGGTCGATCGACTCGTGACCAGGTATCCAGATAGTATTTTCCGTTGGGTGAGAACTGCAGCGTATGTGTTCCGTCGTCTTGGGTCAATAGAATAAAACGGGCCCCGTCAAAACTTACTCGAGCATAGTGCATGTGATATGGGTCTTGGTCCGGGTAATAACCCATAATTCGGATCAATAGCTCTCGCTCCTTTTCGTCTACTTGCTCGACGGAGCGCACCAACCATTGCCCTCGCGTCACCTGATGTTTCAATTCCCCGGTGATTGCATCGAACAAGTAGAGGTGATTCCAACCACTGCGTTCGCTCATCCAGAGGAGTTCATTAGTATCATCGAGCCAGCGCAGATACAGTTTGTGCGCATAATCAATGAAGGTAGGGCTTGTTTCTTCGACGAGGACTCGCGTTTGGCCTGATTTGACATCGACAGTAATCACTCGCAATAGCTGATGCCCTCGTTGATTGAAGAGGAACGAAAAACGGTTCGAATCGGGCGACCAATGAAATCGGTCAATACTCCAGGGATTCTCGATCAGACTCTCGTCAACCGTAATCGACTGGCCTGACGCGACATGGAATAGGCGAGGTCGAGGGCGAGGCACCGGATCACCCGGTTTCACATAATCCCGCTCATGCAGCCGTGGCTGGAGCTGATCGGCTGGTGACGATTCCACAAAATAGATCTTTCGCTTGGGAACCTGAACTTCCTGGATGGCAGCCAGGTATTGTCCATCAGGAGACCAGACCAAAGGCGGGCGGTAGGGATCGTCCGCGCGCCCATTGTCGCTCAGTTGCTTTTCGGCGCCCGATGACAGCTCGCGGACCCACAGATTGTTGTCGCGCACGAAGGCTTCCCACCGTCCATCCGGGGAGCGGGCCGAGCGTGAAAATGAACCACGTCCTTGAAATCGGCGCGGCGGATTGGATTGTGGCGCTGACCGCGGACGAATTTCAACACGATCCCGTGCCGCATCGGCTACGAAGGCGTCCACCAGGCGGCCCTGGATAGTGCGTGCTCGCCAGACATGGCCCTCGAAAGTATGCTGCCGCCTTTCCTCGCCGGGACCCAATCTGCCATACGACCTTTCTTGCCCCTCGGTATCGACCCAGAATAGCTCGATAGGTTCACCCGCTTGATTGACGATTAACAATTCGATTTCCTGGCCGGTCACTTCGGTGCGAGCGGGCACGCGGCGCTCGGCACGGTTTTCCGACCTCGGTGGTTCGCCAGGTTCTAAGACGTCGCTCATGCGGTTCCATCGCCACGCTCTACCCATATGCGAGAAATAGACAAATATTCCATCATCAGAGACTTCAAGATTCGCGGGGGCAAAGCGCGTCGTGTCGACCTGCATACCGGATGCGTCCTGCAAAGCTGCTACCAACTTCTCGGTGGAAAAAAGTAGCTCTCTCTTACCGCGCTCGGCATCCACCCATACGTACTCGACTCGATTTCCTGGGAGACGATTGACATACCAAAAGCGATTTCCATCGGCAAGCCAGCGAGGTTCCACTCGGTCACGGTAAATCCCCGGCCTGGGAATACCACCGCGTGCCTGTGCAAAAAGCTCGCCCGTCGAACCGAGAACCGCTAGACACAGTAACAATAGAACAATTCGCCTGGAATCGAATCGCGTTTGCCTCATTTCGTCCGCCCTCCCGCGTCGTAGACAACGAGTGCCCAAGGA
Source organism: uncultured Pirellulaceae bacterium (assembly GCA_964425225.1). GTDB lineage: Bacteria > Planctomycetota > Planctomycetia > Pirellulales > Pirellulaceae > BPJU01. The sequence goes on from CAYRMD010000002.1 coordinate 9,562, forward strand.
GAATTGGCGACCCGCGCGCTTCAGCCACTAGTGCTTCGTACTCACAAGCCTCGTGCTCGGCACGGCCGTACTGCTCCCATCTTCATCTGCCGTAGCAACTTTATAAACCCGTTTTAGCCGCTATACTACCGCTTGATACTCGTTGGAAACCGCCGATAGGCCATTGGTAGCCGTATGAAGCATCCGCGTTCGATAGGTCAGTTCACTCTTGAGCGACTGACCGCAGCGTGCTCAGTTTGGGTCGCTCTGACAATGGCGGCACCAGTATCGGTTATGGCGCCAGGACCCTGGGTATTTCGTGATGTGGCAGAACAAATGGGTTTGTTTCCGGCCGCGGAGGGCTTGCGGGGACATGGCGCCGCCTGGGGCGATCTTGACCAGGATGGCCGGCTCGACCTTTACCTGGCCACGTTCGCCACTGGTGGCCATGGAACTAACCGGTTATTTGTCAATCGAGCAGATCAGTTTCACTGGCAACCCCAGCCAACGATCGAAGTGGCCACGCGCGCAACCGGAGTTGTACCCGCCGATTTAGACAACGACGGCGATCTGGATTTGTGCGTAGCCAGTATGCCCGCTCGGGAAGGCAGCCGTTTGGCCCAGCGAGAAGGACGCGATCTGCGAGGCTGCTGCCTGTTTCGGAACGAAGGTCGAGGGGTATTTACCGACGTGTCGACCGGTAACGGCGCCGGTCCTGAACAGTTTGGCGGCAGAAGTGTAGCCGTCCTGGACTACAACGGCGACGGTCTGCTCGACTTGCTGGTCGGTGAAGATCCCCATCCCGGCTATAACGGTTCCCCAACCAGCAGATCGCGACTTTTCCGGAATCGAGGCCAATTGCGGTTTGAAGATATGACCGCTTCGGTAGGTATTCCCACGGGAGTTCCCGGGCTGGGTGTTGCTGCAGCCGATATAAACAATGACACATGGCCCATCTATTTCTGGCCTCCAGCGATGGAGGTAACCGACTTTTTGTCAATGACGGCCACGGTCGCTTCAAAGAAGTCGAGGCCCTGCGCTCCGTTTTCCGCTGGCCTGACGCCCACGGAGACAACATGGTCTGCGGTGTAGCCTTCGGAGATGTCAATCGCGACGGACGGCTCGATCTGGTCTTGGGACAGCATTACGATTCGCCTTGGCGCAGGCCAGTGCCAAGTCGGCTCTATCTAAACTGCACTCCAGCCAAAGACCGCGTGCTCTTCGACGACATCACGCAACAGGCTGGACTAGAGCCACTTGGGATAACGACACCCCATGTTGAAATCCAGGATTTCGACAATGATGGTTGGCCAGAAATTTAACAAAGCGTGGTCAAGTTTGCTGGTGGAGAAGTTTTTCCCTTCCTTTTTCGTAACCTGGGTTTATTGGCGGGAGTGCCGCACTTTACGACTGATTCCTGGCACGTGAATTCCTTTCCAACCGATTTCGGTCCAACCGATTCCGATCGTTCCCTTTCCAGTAGTGCTCTTTTCCGTAGATTGATCCAGGAAAAAACCGTATTTTATTCGGCTCCTGGGCGCGTAGCCGATTGGGATGCGGACGGGAGGTTAGATATATTTTTAGCCAGTTGGTGGCCAGAAATGCGACCGCTGCTTCTGCATAACGAAACCCCGTGCGGAAATTGGTTGCAAGTTTCCGTCGAAGGTACAGGCACTATCAATCGTATGGGCATCGGTAGCCGCATCCTGGTTTATCGTGCAGGAAAAATTGACAACCAAGATGCCCTTTTGGGTTGCCGAGAAATTGCCGTCGGGTTCGGATATGCTTCCGGACAGCCCGCCATAGCCCATTCGGATTAGGATCCGTAACAGAGGTCGACGTGGTGGTCCTGCTGCCTCACGATCGCGGCCGGATCGTCCGAAATCGTGTCGCTGCAAATCAACACATCATGCTAAAACTTATTCCCCAATAAAAAAGATATTTGGGCATACGCTTTCCGGTATTCGCGCGATCCGGCCAGGTGCGAGCGGAGACAAAAAACTGCTCCCGAGGCGTCGAGCCATCTCTTGAAAATCACCTTGAGACTGTCGAGGAAAACATGCTTATAACACGTCGCTAATGTGATATCCCCTTGATGGCCATACGAATAAATTGGAGATTCGATTCTCGAATTAACGATAGTTGACGACGTTAAGGAGCGAAAGCAAATGGGACGAAACGCTGGTGTGCTGTTACTGTGCCTGTCAGCATGGGTATCCACTTTGGCTGTTCAGCCGGACGGACCCTTGCCCGACGGGCGCTATTTGTACGTTGCGGTGCCAGGAATTCGGAATTATTTGGAATATGGCGGACACGGACTACTGATTTTCGATATCGATCACGATCATCGATTCGTGCGACGTATTCGGACGGAAGGTAAAGATGAAGCAGGAAAACCCTTAAACGTCAAAGGAATCTGTGCCAGTGCCCAAACCGGCCGCCTTTATATTAGCACTTTGCGCCACCTTCAATGTTTGGACTTACTAACCGGACGATTTCTCTGGCAGCGTGAATATGTTGGCGGCTGTGACCGAATGGCGATCTCGCCTGACGGTAGGACTATTTATCTACCGTCACTGGAAGGCCCTCACTGGCACGTGGTGGATGCAACTACAGGCGAGGTCCTCAAGACTTTGGTGACGAATTCTGGAGCGCATAACACGATCTATGGCCCAAGTGGCAGACGAGTCTACCTCGCTGGATTGAAATCTCCTTGGCTATTTGTTGCTGACACATCGAATCATGAAATAATCGAGAAAGTAGGACCTTTTAGCGCGGCGATTCGGCCGTTTACTATCGATGCTTCTGAACGATACGTATTCGTCAATGTGAATGATTTATTGGGTTTCGAAGTGGGTGACTTACTATCGGGCAAAATGCTGTTTCGAGTAGAAGTACAAGGCTTCAAACGTGGTCCGGTCAAAAGGCACGGTTGCCCTAGTCACGGCATCGGGTTAACACCTGACGGACGGCAACTGTGGCTAACTGACGCAGCCAACAGCCGCATGCACATATTCGACGCCACCGTGATGCCTCCTCGGCAAAAAGCCAGTATCGAATTACGCGACCAACCGGGATGGATTACTTTTTCTCCGGATGGCCAATTCGCTTATCCGTCCACCGGAGATGTCATCGATGCAGCCAGCATGAAAGTCACCGCTCACTTGACTGATGAAACGGGTGCGGCTGTACAAAGCGAAAAAATGATATATGTACGTTGGCAATCTGGCAAACCGGTTGAAGTCGGAGACCAGTTTGGAATCGGTGGGACTGTCAAGCATGAATAAACGCTCGGCATGCGACTCGTATACCTCCGAGCGCATTACTGGCTGGCAGACGTGGCGCAATCTAGTTTTCTTGCACTGGACGGTTTCTCCGGAACTGCTTCGCAAACGCGTTCCTCAGCAGTTAGAATTGGACCTCTGGCGTGGTGAGGCATTTGTGGGGATCGTTGCGTTTGTGATGGACCGTGTTCAACCCCAGTGGTGGCCCCGCCGCTTGGCATTTCGGTTTCTAGAAACAAATGTTCGAACGTATGTACGATTTGGGCAACAGCGCGGCATTTATTTTTTTTCGCTCGATGCTAACCATCTTTTGGCGGTTTTTGCAGCGCGAGCCGGATGGGGACTCCCCTATTACTGGTCCTGTATGCGCCGACGACACAACTCGGGCACCTACGATTACTGCCTTCAACGTTACGCCTCGCACGCGATTCTCCAAGTACGTTACCGGCCGGGCGAGCCGCGTGCTTTGACCGACCGGCAATCGCTGGAGGATTTTCTCATAGAGCGCTACATACTATTCGTCGAACGTGCTGGAAAAATCTACTCGCTTCAGGTGCACCATACTCCCTACTCACTTCAGGATGTGGAGATATTATCATTCCGACAAACCCTGTTAGACATTGCAGGATTAAAAACCACGAATCCGGTAGAACCGCTGCTCGCCCACTATTCCCCTGGCGTGGACGTGGGTATTGGTCGTCTGACATGCGAACACAACCCGTGAACGTGCTCTCGTCGCATTAACGAGAAAGTCATGTGTGCGTCTTGATCGTAGTTGAGATTGTTCGTGAGTATAGCGAGCCGAGCGTAGATTCGTCGTTTTCCGCTCAATCCAATGTGACCACATACGTCATCGATATATGATTGCTGGGAAAAGTTGACTCACGAGTTGAGTAATTTAACGCAAAAGCGCACAGGCGCAAGGTGATTTAAGGAAGTTCTAATCAACCGAGCGCCGTGCGAAATGTTAGCTGGACCGCGCCGTTGTCTACGGGCGATAGATTTGAGCCAGCGTTTTTCTGGTCCTCCGTGCCCTCCGCCTCACTGGGGTGAGAACACCAACGTGCACAACACCGGGCACGAGAAGAGCGCCGGGCTTGTCGAGAAAATATCGCCGTCTGTGCCTAATACCTACCAACTCTTGAACAGGCTCCAATGCACTACCGATGAATTATGCAGGGGTTGGTTAATTCTTTTTTCCTATGCAATACAGATGGGCCTCGGTTCGCAAAAAGATCTGGCCATCGGCGAATGCCGGTGATGCTACGACGAATTCGTCGATGCGATTGCTGGCAAGGACTTTGAACGAATCGGCAAGTTCCAATACCGTCGTAAGTCCGTCTTCTCGAGTGCAATAGATCTTACCGTCCGCGATGATAGGTGACGAACTATAAGCCGCGGCCCCCGAACGCGGACACTGCCCTTCCCATAGCGTTTTTCCAGTCGCTAAATCCAAGCAATAGAAATTCCCTCGATCAGTACAGAGGTAGAGTTTTCCGTCGTGAGTTGCAGGAGTGGGAACGTCTGCTCCCAAATCATCGCGATGCCACACCACACCCCGGTTTGTAACATCGCCCTGCGACTCCAATCGGATAGCCGTCAGTGTGCGTCCCCGAGCGTAAGGGGCCACCACTATACCGTCGGCAACCACAGGCGAGGCGATGGAGCGGAAGAATCGCTGGCCTGTAGGATTCAACCCACCCAGGCGCCACAGCTCCTTGCCTGACGCCGCATCGTGTGCGGTCACATGATCCGCACCAAGCACTATCAGTGCGTCACGGCCGCCGATCTGCGTCGGAATAGGGGTCGAATAGGTTTGAGCCGACTCGTCCGGAGCATCCAAATTGCGATCGTGTTTCCACGCAACTTGTCCCGTCACTTTGTCAAATGCTACCAAGTACGATGGGCCGCTGTGAACACACGCTACTACCAGATAATTCCCCACCAGTACCGGAGATGTGCCAAGGTCCCACCACAAAGTGTCTGGACCATACAATTCTTGGAGATTCTTGTGCCACAAAAGGTCTCCGTGGAAATTAAGACATCCGAGATCGCCACTCTTAAAATAGACAAAGATCCGCTCACCATCGGTAACCGGCGAGGGATTTGCACCAGAACCCTTACGATGTCTGCCAGGCCGTTCCTGATTCAGATGCGTCGTCCATAAGAGTTTCCCAGCGCGAGAAAAACACAAAACGGCGTTTTTCCCGCTATCTCCCGACGTGACAACGACAGCATCGTCCCAGATGCACGGCGTAGAACCACCTCGTCCAGGTAACGGCACGGACCACGCGATATTTTCGGTCTTTGACCAGCTAATTGGGTAGCCACTGCCGTCTGCTACCCCCGTATAATACGGACCGCGCCACGAAGGCCATCGATCCACAGCTCGCGCCACGTCGCTCGCTACTATCCAAGCGACGAACACGGTCCCAATGCACGTACCCCACGGCCAATGCGCACAGCGAATAAACATGATATGACCTCCAAACCATTCTCAAAATGCATATTCTTCCAGCACATGGGAGCCTGAACTACGGGGTGCCAGGCCGTCATTCGCGTGCAATATAACGAGGGAACTTTCCGATGGAAAGGTGAAAGCGCAAAGGTTGGCTTCTCGAACGGAAGGGAGCAGCAACCCACAGAACCCGCAGTCGCGCGGGAGCTGTGCTTCGATCCGCCGCGCTTCCTCTAGCCTCAAAAACCGAAAGATTGGAACAATACATTTTCCTGCACCGCAAAGCCACACCCGAGTGATCCCAGCTATTTTTGGCCTTTGCCTTACCTCATGACCAGTCCTGCATATTGCCCCTAGAGGTAAAGTGCACACGTTGTCTTCGGTGCAACACCGGACACACTCTGCCCTGGGATGAGGTTGTGGCAATGGCTGAGTACGCCTGCGGCTGCTTCGGAAGTGGCCGGCCATGAAGCGCGATACTCCGTTCTTGCCAGAATAAAAGCGGTTATACGCAGCTCTCTGGTTTCTTTACCGCGCCTAAGCGCCTTTGCGCCGTCGCGTTAAAACACTCCAGCCGCCTCATAAAACACTTTTACCAGAAATAACGTACTGCCACGTAATGTGGTCATATCGGTTCACCGCCAGGTACACCTGCACTAGGTCTGCCAAACCGAGGAATCATCTCACCCACGATCGCGGCGCACCCACTCGTTCGCGCCAAGGCGATCGCCGAACGGATTTGACCGTTTCAATTGAACCAACCGCGCCGCCAGATATACGCAATCAATCCGGCATCCATATCGGTCATCAGCCCAAGTGCTGCATAATAACCGTAGCGCCATTCTAACTCCGGCATATCGCGGAAATTCATCCCATAGCCACCAGCCACAAAACTCAGTGGAATAAAAGTAGTAGAGATGATTGTCAACACTTTCATGATTTCTCCAGCCCGGTGGCTGGCGGCCGAGAGTTGAAAATCGCGCAAGTCCGAACACATGTCCCGATAAGTTTCGATAACATCAATCAACTGTAACGTATGATCGTAGCAATCTCGAAGATAGATCTGTGTTTCCGGTGATATAAACGCCGTCGTTTCTCGCAACAAATGATTAATGGCTTCCCGGTGCGGCCAGATCGCCTGGCGTACCAGCAGTAATTCGCTTCGCACTCTGTGAATCTCACCCAAAGGAATCCGGCTCGTAATTTCCGAAAGGCGCTCGTCCAATTCTATAAGCCGATCCCCGAAGGCTTCGACGTTGGGAAAGTATTCATCAATGACTGCATCCAGCAGAGCATAAGCCAGATAATCGGGGCCACGTTGTCGCAATAGGCTTTCGGGTGATCGGAGCCGTTGGCGAACCGACTGAAAGCAGTCCCCGGTTTACCCTCTTGGACGGTCACCACGTAATGGTTGCTAACGAATATACTCAATTGTTCCGTCTGAAAATGTTCGTCATAACTTGACATTCGAGACACGATAAAAAGACGGCGGCCGTAGTCTTCCACCTTGGCCCGTTGGCGCACGTGCACGCAATCTTCCAAAGCCAGTGGGTGCAATTGTAACAGGGTGCCTGTCTTCTCGATCCAAGCTGGATCCCCCAGCCCGTCGATATCCAGCCAGATTCGTTGCTGTGTTCGACTTAGCTCTTGTAATTGATCGATGTCCGTTAAGCGTGTTTCTTCGATCGACGTTTCGTCATACCGCACCAAAGTAACCGAAGGTGGACTAGCACCGGGCGGTGTGGGCCAGCCTGCCGGGCTGGGCGGTCACCGTCACTTGACGGCGGCAAGGCGTCGAAATCTGCGAAAGTAATCCCTGTACGGGAGCCCGCCGCATCCTCTTATGCCGTGCCATACTCGTTACATCCACGAAACGCCATGCGTTGGCCGGCGCAATCTACAAGAACGGCATATCGTCTGGATCAAGCGCTACAAGACCACTCCAACTTTAGCGCCCGAACCATTTCCTACAACAATGCATGGATTATTGGCTCGCATCTGGTTTCCCAAAATGCAAATCAGCAAAGTCTAAGTACACTTGCCAATCGTACGGAGTCACATCGTGCTTGCCGGGACGAATGTGATAACTGATGCGACTTGCCACGAATTGTTTTAGTGCCGGCATTTCTTGCGTAGCCAAACCGTCCGTCCCCAGCAGCCGGTACACCGGATCGGCGTGGAGTGCTGCGAGGAATTCGCCGCGTGGATCGGCCCACAAGTCCTCCTCGGCACTGCAGACCAGCACAGGTCGCGGCGCAATGAGAGCGATGAGCATGTGCTGATCGACGGGTAACTCCTGTACCCGATCGTTATACTTGGGGAATACGTCATTGAACCAATGTGGGAACGCCGTGTTGATACGTTTGACGGTCTCTCCAAATTCACGGCGGCTCAACGCGGCCCCACCACACCCGGAGTTGTTCGAGGCTACTAGTGCAAAACGTTCGTCCTGAGCCCCGGCCCACAAAGCGGTCTTTCCCAGGCGCGAGTGCCCCATAAGGCACACCCGTTTTGGGTCAACCTGAGGGTCACTCACCAGGTAATCCAGAGCTCGTTGCAACCCCCAGGCCCACGCAGCAATCGAGCCCCATTGGTCCTCCGCCGGTCGCGCCTGCCCCGGTTCATAAAAAAGAGGATGAATCCCGTTTTGGAAACCGTCATCGTAATCTGGATCAATGTCGCCGTAGTACATCGTCGCTAGCCCGTAGCCGCGTTGCAATATGAATTCCACCGGCCATCGCGAAGCCATCGCCCCTCGCGACGCTTCCGATGCTCGATTGTCCTTAATCCCCCATTGTGGATTGTTGCGCACCCAGGAGCGCGCCACACGGATTGCGGGATCAGGATGAATCGTATGATTGCCATGAAAGTTTAACCCGAGGAACACCGGAACGGGACGGTCACTCTTCGGCAAATAGATCAAAAGGTCGAATTCCGGCGCATGGGCGAACTCCGGAAAACGGCCCACCAGTTGTTTGCGGATCGCCCGGCGATTTAGCGCTTGGTCGCTCGACTCGACAAGCTTCCATTCGATCCGCACGCTCTTCGTTGGCGTACGGCCGTATACATATTTCTCAAACAATTCGAGAATCTCCGGACGGCGTTCCTTGCGCCATTGCTCAGCCGACGTAACGCGTCTGCCATCGCCCATCAGAAGAGGATCCGGCAGCGTGTACGCTGGTACTCGCGATTCGTCATAATTGACCGGTGGAAGTTCCTGACCGTTGAGCATCCCAACTCTCACAAATCCCAACGCCAACATACCTAGGACAACCTTTACGCATAGCCGTGGGCACCGCACCGCAAGACTCCTTATCTGCACGAGCTAACTGAATTGGCATGTGCAATTGTGCACGGAACATTTTCCGTAAAGACATCATACCCGGCCAATGGATAGGGCGCAAGAAGAAGCAAAGCTTGCCATCCACAAGGGTAAGCCTTGAGCAATCCTACTGAGAACAAAGGCCGGTCATGGTTCAAGAACTGGCGGTCACTAGCTTGTGATTCACGTTCGAATTTTGCCGTTTTATCAGAATCACTGCGAACTTCCCGAAAACTCGCGATCTAGCGTGCACGGTCGATAGTTCCACCCAAAGTACCTACCATCAAGATGCACCCACGCTCAGCAGAATCTGGCACGGAATTGGGACCTAAGTTGATTGAGGACCAACGTCGCACTTTTTCGTACGTTAAGTAGCGGGGATCCTTCCATGGGAGCTGCGAAGTGGTGCCAGTATTTTACGTACATGGCCACACAGTAAACTCCGGCCACTAGCCGTGAATTTTCGTCAAGCGCGTGTCAAAGGTTTCTACTGAGCTGACTGGACTCAAGGTCATATTCGAACGTTAGACGACGAGTGTTCATCCATCGCCCAGGCCCATCCGTCAAAATCGTGCAAGTGCCGAGGCCTCACCATCATGGAACAACGATCTGCAGCAGCACACCGATGTGTAGGTACCTTTCGTCTCGAATGATTTAATGCAAAGGCGCAAGGAAGTTTAACGCAAAGGCGCACGGAAAACGAATTAGGCAAGTCCATTGTCTCCTTGCGCGTAGGCGCCTTTGCGTTTTTCACCACATCGAAGGGACGCCCCCCTGATGGTCGCGGCTCTGGCATGGGGTGCGTTCCACGTGCCGCCCGCAAAGTCCCGCCAACCGCCGCCGATCAAATAGCGAGCAATCAGGAGGTTCCGCATCGGCCAGTTTTCGTTACGCGGTGGCAGCCCGCCATGGTGCAATGGGGTTGTGTAATTGTCTCTCCTTTTTTGACTGATAAGTGCTTAAATGCCGCACTTTTGAAACGTGTCGGCGAGGGTTGCCCGAAAGCCGGTTTCCTTGTCGACGCATCCGAGGCTCACGGCCACTCGGCGTCGCTATGACCTGAGGCAGCCTTTTTCGGGAACGGATCATTCGTATAAGACTGAAGAGCCGCATCAGTACGCTGCGAACGGGAACCGAATCGGCGGTAACTACCTGGTGGAGGGCCAATAACGAGTTACTGGAGAACGGGACGCATCGATACGAATACGGTGCCGAGGGGAATCGCTCGGTACGAGAGAATAGAGCCACCGGCGAGCGTACGGAGTACTCGTCGGATCACCGCAATCGCCTGGTGCGGATCGTGGAGCGCGACTCAGCAAGCTCGGTGGTGCAAGACACAAGCTACAAATACGACGCATTCGATCGCCGAGTGGCGAAGATTGTGCATCCCGATGGAGACGGCCTTCAGCCGGCCGAGCTGCGCTGCTGCGTATACGACAATCCGCCGGTCATTCTGGAGCAACGGAGGAAACTCTCGCGGGTGCCGATCACATAGTACTTGAGTTTAGGGGCGCCGAGACTTCGGACTTGCGTTACCGGTATTTGCACGGTCTTGTGGTGGACCAGGTATTTGCCGGTGAGGACGTCGAGTCCTTCTGGCAGCCGAGCCACGTGTTATGGGCGCTTGGGGACCACTTAGGCACGGTGCGGGACTTGGTGGATAGTTCGGGCACGGTCGTGAATCACCTGCAGTACGACTTTGTTTACGAACACTCCGGAGCTTGGCTGCGGGAGTCAATACTTGGAGACTGAGGAACGTCCTCGTTTTCAACTACTATGTAATGCTTTGCCGCACCACGGGCAGAAGGACCAATATTCAGCGACGACTCCCCATCCGCAACCGGTACAGCGCTGGTCGCTTCCTGGGATTTTCCACTTGCGCCGCACCTTACGGTTGCACCACGGGCAATATCGCATAAATGCCATTAACTCTTTGCGCTTGCAAACCGGACTACTGCAACGGGCAATATAACGGCGATCCGGATAGTTGCGTGCGCTGGCCGGCTCGAATCCCGGACCATAACACCAGGGACAATACCGCCAATCGGATTTCAAACCGCGATGGCAACGCGGACAACTAACCGGAAACCTAGTCGACCCGGTGTGCATCGGCCTGACTTTACCACACCAGGGACACGCTTGCATCGATTCTGAGACAGGGCCTTGGCAAGCCGTACAGTGATGGCGCGTTTCCAACACGGAGCCGAAGCGCCGCAAAAATTGCCTCGTGCGCACCTCTTTCCAGTCAGGCCCGGTTGCCTCGGCGGACGAACGGCGCCGTGCAAGACGCAAAAGCCGAGGCTTTATCCGTCGAAATGCCCTCAACATCACCTGAGCATCCGCAAAACGCCTCTTGGGATCGACCGATAACGCGCGCCGGAGAAACTCGATCAGGTCCGGATGCCCGCGACGCCGCAATCGCTCCAGCCCCGGCAACGGCCATTGATACGGCCACTCGGGCAATACGCCAGTCAACATCCGATAGAAAATCAGGCCCAATGAGAACACGTCCGAATAGAAAGACGGCTTGCCCATTGCCTGTTCCGGAGCCACATACCCAACCGTACCGGAACCACTAGCCCGCAAAGTCTGATACGCCACTTTCGCTATGCCAAAGTCGGTCAACCGTACGACATTCCCCGGAAACAAGATAAAATTCTCCGGTTTAATATCGCAGTGGATCACCCGGTTGCGGTGCGCGTGAGCTACCGCACCGAGCATCTGTTCGGCAATCTCGACAAATGTGGCAAGCGACATTCGCCGCTGTAACCGCTCGGCCAGAGTTCGCTCGCCAAGCGGATACGCAATCACAAAATGCCCATCGATGAACTCCGCGTTTTTTAGGGGCAATATGTGAGGGTGAAAATTCAAACGAGCCGCCAGTCGCACCTCGCGCCGAAAATCCTCTAATACCTCAGTGCGTAACCACTGCCGATGCGGCACCTTCAGCGCAACGCGAACGCCCTCGACGGTGTCCCATGCTTGATAGACGCACGAATAGAGTCCTCGCCCCAAAATCCGCTCTAAACGGTATTTGCCTAATCGTTGAGGAGGCCGCAAGGCCTCGCTGGCGTCGTGAGCCACCTGCCAAAGTCTCCAAACGACAAACGGTCCATCTATCACCTCTTCAGCGGCCTCCAGCCGCACCATCCACCCCTCCACAAACCCATTATAGATGTTCGCCGGCTGACCGTTCGCACGTATTGAGCACAACAAGCACATGCCGCTTCATATGTACATGCCTATACACTTATAGCAGCACAACAGCGGTGTTCTCGCGTCTCTAACAGGCTTCCGTTAAGAACCACCGAAGAGCCATTAGAGATACCGCACTGCTTGCCGTCTCCTGGTCAACTGGCCGATCAAACGCCCTTCAGGCAGTGACTGACTAGAACCACTCCCGTTGTGTAGATTTGCATTGGACTATCGAAGGGATTGCGCCAGCGACTACCCGAGGAGCACACATCGCAAGCGCACCAGCGTATGTATGCCCCACGCGTGGCCCGCGACCCGGTGGTCGTCACAGGCCCACTTTATCTGACCATGCTTGGGTGCCGCGTATAGCAGCAGCGAATTCGCGGCTCGTTCGCCTCAAGCAATTATGCAATCCCGTGCGCGGTCCCAGCACGCGTGCTCAATTGATAATCACCCACGCCCTGTCACAAGCACGTTGTGCCAATGGCAACCGGTGTCAATAACCCTCAGCGTGGTCGTTTGTTGATTCACCAGTAGCTCCGGCTTCTTAGCGTAGTGTTAGTTTGCTCGCATAGTTTGCACTGTGCCGACTCTATCATAGCGGGAAACAGATAAGAGCTGTCGTCTTATAATGCCATTGGGTAATTCATTCGCCAGTTTTATCACCTTGAGCCCATCTAACGGGCGTCACTAGCGACTCAATGGTAAATCGACAAGTTCGCTTGCGCCTGAAAATCGTGTAGTAGAAATATCGAAGACTGTTCTTTTATCTAAGTATGAATCTGTGCTTTTACTCAGTAGCAAGGGCATCAGGCTCTAGGCAGGGTCATTCATTTGAGGTACGCCGCGCGCGCGTTTTCTGGAAACCATTCCCAGACTTGATAATGATCACCTCGCATGCCCAAACGGCGGTAAACTTCTTGAGCCGTGCGATTGCGGGTGTCGACGTACAGTCGCATGCCGATGAATGTGCTTTGGCTCAACAGCCGCTCCTGTACGTAGCGATGCAGAGAGCGAAACACGCCTTGGCGTCGCCAACGTGGTGCAACGTAGACAGACTGAAGCCATAAAACGCAACCATTACGCCAATCGCTCCACTCGTACGTGAGCAGTAACGCACCGGCTACTTCTTCATAGCCGTTTTGGTCGCGAACGACAGCTATCAAATACTGGCCCCTGGTCGGTTCGTCGAAAACAGCCGTGACACCTTGCTCGACAACCTGCCGATCGAGTGTTAGAGATTCGGACTCCTGGGCTAGCGCCAGTTGAAACTCTACCAAAATTGGAATTTCCTCACGCCGCGCTGGACGAACCGTCACGTTTGTCATGGTTGCGTGAACCGTCTAATCACTGAACTGCATTGCTTCGTGGGCGTTCGTGAAACCAAGAACTGATGTTAGTGCAAGGGGTCAATCGGCAGATCCTCCTTGATTTTCGAGTCCTGAACCAGCGGTTTAACCGTGTGTGCCTCACATTTATAGGTAAATAAGGTGTTCTAACGCAAAGGCGCAGAGGCACAACACAATCCATCATTGATCTTTTTTTCTTAGCGCCTTTTGTGCCGTAGCGCCTTTGTGCTAAACTGTTTTATCCTTGTATCGCGATCGTCGCTTGCCTCTCTGTCCGCTAAGTGGAGATCCGTTGGTGAGAGGCACCACGGGAGCGACTCGCTCTGCGCTAGAACCGCCACCGTTTTCCCAGGGCTTTAGCTTGGTATTGCCGAAGTTGCTCGATGCCCCGGCGTGCCAAGCTCAGAAGCGTGCGAAGCTCTTCTTCACTAAACGTTGCTTCTTCACCGGTACCTTGAATCTCGACGAAGCGGCCAGAGCCTGTCATCACCACGTTCATATCGACGTCGGCTGCTGCATCCTGTGCATAATCCAGATCGAGCACCGGTTGCCCGTCGAGCAAGCCGACACTGACGGCGGCGACGCTGTCGCGTAGCGGGTAGCGCTTCGGATCCGGCAGTTGGTCACGGATCGAGTCGATGGCGTCGACCAAAGCGATGAAACCGCCAGTGATGGCTGCGGTGCGCGTTCCGCCGTCGGCTTCTAGAACGTCACAGTCAACCGTGATCAATCGTTCGCCGAGTGCTTCCAAGTCCGCGATAGCTCGGAGGCTTCTCCCGATCAGCCGCTGGATTTCGGTAGTGCGACCGTCGATCTTGCCCCCACGCTCGCGAGGTTTGCGCGGTTGGGTGCTGCCCGGCAACATGTTGTATTCAGCCGTGATCCATCCCTTACCCTGTCCTTGTAACCAGGGTGGGACAGTTGCATCAATGCTGGCCGTGCACAAGACCGTTGTGTTGCCGGCGCGATACAACACACTTCCCGGACAAGTACGTACGTAGCGCCGTTGGATTTTCACCGAACGTAGTTCGTTAAAGCGGCGCGTCATGAGTCGGACTCCGGATTTGTGCAGGTTCGCTGCATCAGGCTAATCTGGGATCGTTGCCAATTGGGCTAGCCGATATGGTATCAGCCATCATGGAGTTGTACCGAAACAACTCAGGTGAACTCATGCGGTCTGGCGATTGGCCAGCAGGCAGACGAGCAATCCTTTTTGCAAATGCAAGCGGTTGGCTGCCTGCTGGATGACGACGCTAGCCGGTCCATCGATCACGTCGTCGGTGACTTCTTCTCCGCGGTGGGCCGGCAAGCAGTGCATGAAGCGGGACTGTGGGCCAGCCGCGTGCATGAGGTGACTGTCGACCTGATAACCGGCAAAAACCCTGCGTCTTTCTTCGGCCTCCGCCTCCTGTCCCATACTGGTCCAGACATCCGTATAAACCACATGCGCTCCAGGCACCGCGCTATATGGGTCCTCGGTCATCGAGCACCGCGCACCGGGATAGACCTGCCGTAAACTGGCCAGAAAATCGTCAGAAAACTGGTATCCGGGTGGTGCTGCCAATACAAAGTGTATACCGAAAGCGGCGCACCCCACGGCCAGACTTCGTGCCACATTATTTCCATCACCCACGAACGCAACTTTCAAACCCTGCAAGTGACCAAATAGTTCGCGCATCGTGAACAAGTCGGCCAAGGCCTGACACGGATGTGACAGGTTGGAAAGGCCGTTAATAACCGGCACGTCACAGTGTTGCGCCATTTCGAGCAGGCGCCGGTGAGAGCGCGTACGGCAAACGATGGCATCCACGTATTGGCTAAGCACTTGGGCAAAATCGGTAATGGATTCGCGTTCGCCCCACC
Source organism: uncultured Pirellulaceae bacterium (assembly GCA_964425225.1). GTDB lineage: Bacteria > Planctomycetota > Planctomycetia > Pirellulales > Pirellulaceae > BPJU01. The sequence goes on from CAYRMD010000002.1 coordinate 25,012, forward strand.
CGACATCTTTCCCGAGAAACAGGCTGCTGCCGCCCAATTGAGCCATCGCAGTTTCGAAACTAACACGTGTTCGTAGCGAAGGCTTTTCGAATAAAAGCGCCAGTACTCGCCCAGCTAAGAGCGGTTCGCGGATACCTTGTTTCCAGCGAGCCTTCAACTGCGCGGCTCGCTCCAGGATCGCTTGTAACCGCTCAACGGGTTGTTCAAGCAACGACAAAAAATGCGGGCAAGCCATATTTGCCACCCGATGCCATTGTGTGCTAAAAGGTCACGCCGTTTCGGCTGTTTCCCTTAGGCATGTGATCAGTAGATCGCACCCCTCCTCGGCCAACTCTTCGGTAAGGTTCAGAGCCGGCAAAAGCCTTAGGACCGTGTGTTGGGTGCAGTTGATCAACAAGCCCCTTTCTAAACAGCGTGCCACCACGGGCGCTCCATCAATTGCCAATTCGATGCCGATCATCAAACCGTGGATTCGGACTTGTCGAACGATTCCAAGCGATGCCATCAGGGGTTCCAGCCGTTGTCGAAAGAGCGTTTCCAATCGCCGCGAGTGCTCTAACAACTGCTGCTCATCGATCGTCTCCAGGAAAGCGATCCCAGCGCAAGCCGCGATTGGGTTACCGCCGAAGGTCGATGCATGAAGTCCTGGGCGCAAGTAAGCGGCCACGTCGGCACGAGCCAGCATGGCTCCTCCAGCGATTCCACCACATAAGCCCTTGGCGAGCGTCATCACATCGGGAACCACTCCGAATTTCTGGTAAGCAAACCAGTAGCCGGTACGACCACAACCGGTCTGTACTTCGTCAAATATCAGAAGCAGTCGGTGTTCATCCGCCAGTTGGCGCAAGCCGCGCAAAAACGCCTCGTTAGCAGCCCGCACGCCACCTTCGCCCTGAATTGGCTCGATCAAGATCGCGCAGGTTTCCTGATCGACACGGCTCCTTACTGCCTCTAGATCGTTGAACGGCACGTACTGGAATCCGGCTACTAAGGGCCCGAGCCCCTGGTGATATTTTGGCTGGGCCGTGGCACTCAAAGCCCCGAGCGTTCTTCCGTGAAAACCGCCTTCGAAGGTGATGATCTTATAGCGCTGGGGTGCTCCGTAGAGCCTAGCCAATTTAATAGCTGCCTCGATCGCTTCTGCACCTGAGTTACAAAAAAAGGCCTGCCCCCCGAAACTTCGCTCCGACAACATTTGTGCCCAGCGTCCTTGCAGATCCATGTGCCACGTATTGGGAACATGGATCAACGTGGCAAGCTGTTCTCGGACGGCTGCTACAACGCGAGGCGGGCAATGCCCCAGCAGGTTACATCCCCAACCGGGAAACAGGTCCAGATACCGCCGCCCCTCACTATCCCAAACAAACGATCCCTCGCCGCGCACCAAATTGATCGGATACCGGACATAATTCGGGATCACGTACCGTTGGAAAAGCGCCACCGTTTCCGGCGATCCAAGATGTAGCGTTGCAGTCACGGGAAAACCTCTCCTCGATGCCGAATCGAAACAACCCGGGGTACCCATGGGGCCGGCGCACAGCGTGTCGTTTAGCCGACAGGCGCCTCAGGCACAATCTCCGTACCCACTCCCTGACTCGTATAAATCTCCAATAACAGGGAGTGGCGTAGTCGGCCGTTAATGATGTGTACCTTGTTAACTCCCCGGCGGATGGTCTCTATGCAGGCTTCCAACTTCGGAATCATTCCTGCATCGACAGCTCCAGATCGGATCAATTCTTGCGCTTGCGAAACTGTCAGGGTATGGATCAACGATTCCGGATCGTTCTTATTGCGGCGCACGCCATTGATATCGCTCAGAAACACCAGTTTCTCGGCTCGCAGCGCGACAGCCACCGCCATCGCCGCAGTGTCGGCATTGACATTCAGTTTTTGGCCGTTTGGCCCTAAACACATGGACGGGATAACCGGGACTTGGCCGGCATAACAGAGGTTTTCAATCACCGGATAATCCACGGAAGTCACGTGGCCCACGTAGCCCAAATCCGCGGGCTGACCCTGGCTATCGGTAAGCTGCAGTTTCTCGCCGTAGAGCACGGGTGTGGAGCGGAAATTGAGGGGCATGGCGCGTCCCCCGAGTTCTTCCACTTGCTGCACGATGTGTTCGGTGGTTTCTTCGGCCAGAACTTTTTCCACGACGGCCAGTGTGGCTTCATCGGTATAGCGCCGCCCCTGGACGAAACGCGGTTGCAGACCTGCTTGGTCCATGGCTCGGCTGATAGCTGCTCCGCCGCCGTGAACCACTACCGGCCGCATGCCAACGGTAGCCATGAACACAATATCGATCAGCACATGGCGAAGCGCATCAGCATCCTCGAGCACGCTTCCCCCAAGCTTGATTACCGTTATCTTGTCGCGAAAGCGCCGTATCCAAGCTAAGGCTTCGATCAGAATGTCGGCTTTAGCAATCGCGTCGTTCAATGCACCTGTTCCTTAAACACAGTACGAATTACTTCCCTTGAAAACCTTCCATAATAGAACCCCGGTGCAAGCCGCGTCAATTGGCATGTTGGTGTTCGGCCGGACGTCGACTCTTGCGAAACACCCGGCCAACGCCACACAATTGAGGCGCGTTATTCGGTTGGTGACTTACACGATGGGAGTGCCCAATGAACTCAACGATAAGTGGGGATCGTCGTCTGTGGCTGAAACAGGTCGGCATCGCGTTATTGGGAGCAGCAGCCGGGGGTGACCGCATCTTCTACGGAGCGGAACCCTTGCAGGATCGTCGGCTGGGACCGTTACGGGACTTGAATGGTTACTTCCCGTTTCAACCGCCGAAAAGTCTTGCTCAGTGGCGACAGCGTGCCGAGTATGTGCGCCGACGCGTGCTGGTGGCATGCGGCCTATGGCCCATGCCTGCCCGACCTCCGATACATGCTGTCGTGCACAGTCCTGTGGAACGCGACGAATATGGAGTTGAAAAAGTTTACTTCCAGAGTGCTCCTGGTTTGTACGTCACCGGCAATCTATATCGGCCACGCAACCGTGAGGGTTTACTGCCCGTCGTGCTTTGCCCCCACGGACACTGGGCCAACGGGCGCTTCTTCGATCATGGCGAACCGGGTGTGGCACGGGAAATCGAAGCCGGAGCCGAGCGGTTTGCCGTAGCGGGGCGCTACCCGCTTCAGGCGCGCTGCGTTCAACTGGCTCGTATGGGTTGTCTGGTATTTCATTACGATATGCTCGGCTATGCCGACAGCGTGCCGTTTACCGAACAGGTAGCCCATCGACTTCGCGCGCAACGCCGCGAGCTTTCTTCTCCCGATCGCTGGGGAATCTTCAGCGCCCAGGCCGAACTACGTCTGATCAACATTTTGGGTTTGCAAACGTTCAATTCGATTCGGATTCTCGATTGGCTCTTGAGCTTGCCCGAAGTGGATGCTTCGCGTGTCGGCGTCACAGGGGCAAGCGGCGGCGGAACTCAAACATTCATGTTGGCAGCGGTGGATGATCGTCCCACAGCGGCTTTCCCGGCCGTGATGGTTTCGACTGCTATGCAAGGGGGGTGTACCTGCGAAAATGCCTGTTATTTGCGCATCGACACAGGCAATATCGAATTGGCTGCGTTGTGTGCCCCACGACCACTCGGAATGACCGCTGCCAACGATTGGACTCGCGAAATCGAAACCAAAGGGCTGCCGGAACTAAAAGAACTCTATCGTCTTTTCGGCGCCGAAGACCGAGTGGAAGCCAAGTATTTTAATTTCGGTCACAATTATAACTCTGTGAGTCGTGCGATGATGTATGAGTTCTTCAACAAACATTTTAAGCTTGGTTGGCCTTCTCCCATTGAAGAAAAGGATTTTATCCCATTGTCGCGCGACGAGCTCACGGTCTGGAACGAGCAACATCCCAAACCCCCTCACGACGAAGAAGCCGAGCTGGCGATGCTCCGCGCCTGGGACGCACGATGGCAAGAGCAATGGCAACAGCTCTTACCGCGCACGCCTGAAGATTGGCCGGCTTTCCAACACCTTCTGTGCGGAGCTCTGGATATCATGATCGGCAGAGGGCTACCCGATGCGCACGAAGTTACATGGACCGTTCTCGAAGAGCGTCCTACTGGCAATTCTGTTGTCACCACGGGGCGGGTGCGTTACGAATCTGCCGGCGAGGAGATTCCAGCGTTGCTGATAAGCACTGGGGGCCCGACTACGGGAGTTGTTATTTGGATTCATCCCCAGGGCAAGAGCTCGCTGTTAAGTGAATCCGGTGAGCCGGTTGCGGCGGCTGCCGCATGGCTCCAGCGGGGCATGGCCGTTTTGTCGGTTGATGTCTTGTACACCGGGGAATTTGTCGGCGGGCAAGCGCTGCAGCAAACGCGCCGCGTTGATAACCCTCGTGAAATTGCCGCTTACACGCTCGGTTACAATCAACCGCTTTTTGCGCAACGAGCCCACGACGTATTGTCGGCCGTCACCGTGGCCAGAAAGCTCGCCGGACCGGCCGGCTGGGTCGCTTTGGTGGCTGTAGTCGAGGCAGCCGCATGGAGTGCCGCAGCGTGTGTGCAAGCTGCCCAAGCCATCGATCGCCTTGCACTTTGGACCGGCGCTTTTCGCTTTGCCCCCATCACGGACATCCGTGACCCGAATCTTTGGCCGGGAGCCGTCAAGTATGGTGACCTACCAGGCTTGTTGGGGGCTTGCGCCCCAGTACCATTGACGTTAGGGGGCGAGCCCGAGCTACCGGAGCTCACTGCACGTTGTTACCGTTGCTCTGGGGCACCGAATCGGCTGCGACTTTCGCCCGCCGACTCCTGGGATCGCTTCCTCCAGGAGGTAACTCCGTGGCTTTGCCCGCAACGTCAGCCCTAGCTCGAGCTGGGATCAGAACCGTTGAGACATGCATGGAACTGGCTGCGGCGAAGTGTGCTGCGCCCGATAGGATTCTCACCACATTTGACCGACTGCAATGAATCAATCCAGGGATACTTTCGTCGCATGGCCAACTTGCATTGGGCCGGTGGTGGTCGCGGCGCTTGCTACCGGACTGGCTTTTTCCGGCTTTGTACCCTCGGCGATCGCCGCGCACCCGGTATCGCTTACCGAGACTGCCGTCTACGTTCAACGCCATAAAATCTCGGTGACAATCGACGTCTTTGTCGAAGATCTGTACTTGTTCCATAACCTTCAGCCTGACACTCAGAACCGAATTCCCGTCGGCGAAATCGAAAAGGCTCAACGCAAACATCAAGAATTCCTCTTGGAACGTTTCCAAATGCGCGATGCATCGGGTGAGTTAATCCGAGGCCGGTGTGTCGGAGTTGACCAAATCGCACTGCCGCCAGAGGGTGTGGCGTTGGATGATTTGATGAGTTATTCGTACGGTTTTCGATTCGAATACGACCTGGCACAGCCGCTGGAATTCATCACTTTTGTCCAAAGGTTGGTAGATGAAACTACGGGAATCCCGGCCGAAATGCAGTTGCGCGTCAAACAAGAAGGCTCGGAAACGCCCTATTTCGCCACGCTTTTTCCCGGGGTACCCGTGACGATTCGTTTCTCTTGGGAAAATCCTCCCCTGGCGCCGGATGCTTCCGAGCAAGAATGGCAAAAGTGGTTTGCCAAGCAGCGTGAGGAGTTGCTGGGGATCACAAGCTACAGTTCGGTATATTCGTTTATCTACATCGAAGATAACGAAATTCGCCACGAAATATTGGTTCCCCTTGCAACCTTGGAAGCCAGCGTTTTGATACCCCGTGCCGACGAGGCTTTCTTGGAGATAGAAGAACAAGCCGAAGCCGCCGAGCAGATCGCTGCGTATTACTTGGCTGGCAATCCGGTACGGGTGGATGGTCAGTTGCTCCAGGGCAAAGTGCAACGGGTCGATTTTTATGGGGTTGACTTTCGCGACTTTGCCCAGCAAGCTCCGCGGCGGCGTGTTCCGGTCGCCAGCGCTCGCGTCGGTATTATTTTGGTCTATCCACTCCAGCAACCGCCACGGAATGTGGAAATCACTTGGGACCGATTCAATCGCTACATCGCGCAGGTACGCTCGTTAATTTACGCGTATGACCAAACACAGTCGTTTGTTTTCGGCAGGTATGGCTCGGAGCAAACTTTTTCTTGGCAGAATCCTCATCCGCCGACTACGCCAGAAGTGTCTCCGATTCGTGCAGTACGGATCGAGCCTCCACGCTGGGACATACCCGCGGCAAGTCTGATCTGTTTGTTCCTAATGCCGGTGGTTGCAGGTGTGTTGTTCGCGTGCCGTGCATCGCGACGTGTACGTTTGGCGGGAGCTGGTGGATGTGCCGTGCTGGCTGCTATTCTGTGGCCGTATGGACATCTGGAACTGGTACGGCCCGGCTGGAGACCGCCCGAGCTGTCCGATTCGGAAGCGGCTTGGATCTTTCGTCAACTTCATGCGGGTCTCTATCGCGCATTTCAGTTGCGTGGCGAAGAAGACATTTATGATGCGCTGGCCCTGGTAGTCGACGGACCTTTACTACGGCAACTGTATCTGGACGTCCGCAAGGGACTCGTGATGCAAGAGCAAGGTGGAGCACAGTCCAAAATTCGTCAAGTCTCGATCCTCGATTGGCAGCGCCTTGCGACGCCGAACCGTTTCCAGAGCACCGACCGTTCCAGCCGAAGTTTTGCTGGACGGTGTGTGTGGCAAGTCGAAGGAACTGTCGAGCACTGGGGACATGTGCACGCCCGTACCAATCAGTATGAAGCACGTTTTGTCATGGCTGAGCGCAATGGGTATTGGAAAATCGTCGATGCAGAACTGTTGAGTGAAGAACGGGTTCAGTTCGAAACGAAGTTGCGCGGATTGTAAAATATGATTTAACGCAAAGGTGCGAAGGCAAAGAGGCGCACGAAAAAAACGGAATCGTTTTGTATCTGGAGCTCGACCCGAACGCCAACTGCTGCAGCCGCTTACTCGACCGGAGATTCCGCCGAAGGAGGTGCTGGAGCTGGTTCCAGCAAGACACCGAGCCGCTCAGCGTTTTCCTGCATGACGCTCAAAAAATCCCCTGATGCGGGGCGGTTACCACAGACGAAAAACACGATCGGTTGGACTTGATACTGCGCAAGCCGTTGCTTAATCTCGTCGATTGGTTCATCCTCCCAGAGCATCCACGAAGCGGGGTGTTCCTGGCACGTTTTTTCGAAAGACTGCCATTGCTCTTCACGTGGCATTTCCTTCGGTTCCCAGTGCATGCTTCTTAGATCCCACCCACAAAATCGAGCCAGATAGTCATAGACCGGATGAGAGGCCAACATTTTCCTACCTCGGGGCGTAGCGTACTTTTCCAGCACAGCCTGCCACTGGGCAAGATCACGGTCCAGTTGCTCCCAGTTCCGCTGCAACTCATTTTCTCGGTCGTACAGCAAACGGCGCAATGCATCTCGAACAGCCACCGCTTGTTGACGTGCCTGTTGCGGGTCGAGCCAGGTATGGGAAGCGAGTCCTTCGTGCGAGTGCTCGCCTTCCGGACCATGTTTGTGGACGACTGCATCAGCTAGACGCAAGTATTTGTCTTCGAAAGCTGCAGACGTCACTTCGATGCGCGAGGGAGGCAAGGAAGCGTATTGGATCCATCGCGCGTACCCGGCTCCATTCACCAGAATCAAATCCGCCGATTGATATGCAGCAATTTGGTCAGCCGTTGGCTGCCAGTAAGCCGGATCGACGTCCGGCGGCGCGGGGAAAATAACCTCCACCGCATCTCCGGCAATGCGCCGCGCAAAGTATTCCAGGGGATAACAATCCACGAAGACTTTCGGCTTGCTGCTAGCGGTTGGTGCAAGTCTTTCCCCACCTTGGCTACGGCATCCGGCAATCAGGCTCACCGCTATCCACGCGCCGACCAGCAGGCGCAGCCAAGTCGGTCCACTACCTTCGGCTGGCATAATTCCCACCCTGCAACAGACACCTTGTCCAGATCCTTGGCGGCATCTACGGTGTTTCTCCCCCTGCATTGATCAATTGACCAAAAAACACGGCATTGGAAAAGAGCCGGTCAGTCGAGTACCAATAGCCGCGAAAGGCGGGGGAGTCCATCAACACGATCGCAGATCCTCGACCTATCCGAACGACGCGTGCCGCAGCGGTTCCCGGCATTGTGTCCTGATACGCTTCCGGCAAATAACCACTCACGACCACGGGTCGACTGTAAACCAACGGCGCATCCGTAGGCGACGCACCGCGCAACAGCAGACCATGATTGCGGAACACCGCCAGAGGAAGCCGTATGCCATAGAGCAGCGGGTGGTCGGAGGTCCCCTCAGCACGGAGAATGGTTCCCGGAATCCGTTCTGCGCGCGACGTTCGGGCCCCCGGTTGTTCTCCGCAAACCGCGGAAGACACGTTGGGCCGCTCAGGTTGAAACAACTCGGTTTCCGCCCACATCCCCCCGGGCAGTACAGCAGCCGCCGTTGCCAGACTAATGAGTGTCCCACCTTGTTCGACCCATTGCCGCAACCGATTACGAGCGTTATCGGAAAGCTGGCTGTAATCGCCCGGTGGCAAGATAACGACGGTGTAGTACTGCCACTGCGCGGTGTCGGCGTCAGACACGTCGATCAAAGTAACAGGGATACCCAGCCTATGGTCCAGCAAGTACCACAACTCGCCCGCTCCACTTGCCTCGATCGATCGGCCCGCCAGTAGCGCCAGCCGCGGACGGCGCAGGACCACGAATTGCTCACTTCCCAAGTCCGGTCCTTGGCTCGAGCGACCTGACGCTACAGCTTGCCATCGGACGTGCTTTTCTGCCGCCTGTTGCAGCACCGGTTCTAACAAGGCCGGCGCGTTTGGGGCTAACCGCACGGGCACAACCAGAGTACCCGCAGGCCATGTCTCCTGGGCTGCCTCCGCAGCAAGAACAAACGCCCTCCTTGCTACCAAAGTCGGGATATCTTTCTCCAAGACCTGCCATAAGATTTTCGGAGCATAATACGATCTCCAATCGACCACAACATATCGGGCCGTCTGCCAATCGATAAGCGCCCCGGCCGTGGTGTTTTCGGTCGAAAGCGATTCGTGCCGTGATAGTAGCGAATCGCTCGGCAATTCGCTCAACGGTTTGACGGTCAAACCAAAGGCATTTAATACATTCCACGCCGAAATATCATAAAACACACTATCGTTAAATTCCCGTGTTTCCTGGATTAGTGCTTGCCAAAGGCGAAATTCTTTTTGCTCTGCCGGTATGAGAATCGAATCATGTGGTAGGAATTGTTCGTCGCCAACGGTCACTTGCCGAGTCAAATACCAATATGATATTCCATGTTGATCGAGCAATCGCGCGAATGCTTGGAGGCGTCCGGGATCACCTGGTGACGAGACCAGAAAGCCACGTGCGGGCTGAGCCTTGGCCGCTTCAAGTGCGTTACGATAGAAGCTGCGTTGAAATTGCGCAAGATGTTCGCCGTGCTCACATACGGCTTGCAATGCTCCCACGGCGGCGAGAACTTGGTTGCGTACGGTAAAACCAAAGGTCATCTCGCCCAGGTTAGTTCTTCGCATTGCTCCCCGTGTGGATCCTTGTTCGAACAAGATTCCAACCGCACCCAGAAAATCCATGTACGTTGATCCCTTTCCCGGATAGAAATCATCGAACTTTTCTCGCGTGAAATAGAGTACGCCGTGTCGATCGAATTGTTGGGTGATGGTACCAGCCATGGCTTCCGTCAGAGCCACATTCTCGTCGGGTATTAACGGGTTTTTTCTGGAAGGAACCCCTGGTTGCAAGAAGAAAGTAGCGGGATTGCTCATCTCGTGAAAATCAAATAAGGTGTTAGGCTTCCAGCGGCGGATAAGAGCAAGCCGGCCTTGGGTTTCCGGATGTTGCGCAGGCAGCCAATCGCGATTCAAGTCGAACCAATAGTAGTTTGTCCGCCCACCAGGCCAGGGCTCACGATGCTCCTTTGCCAGAGGATCGCTGGAGGGGTATCGTCCCGAGAAAGCACCTACCCAGTGAACGAACCGCTCGTAGCCATCCGGATTTAAACACGGATCCAACAATACAACGCACTGGTCTAGCAAGCGTCGAACTTCGGCAGATTGGGCAGCAGCTAAATAATAGGCAACCACGGGAGCGGCATTGGCACCACTAGCCTCATTGCCGTGGACACTGAACGCGAGATACACAGCAAGTGGTGGAGTGGGAACTTCGGCGCTGGTAACGAAAGGATCACACCATTTCTGGCGGGTAATGACGATCGATTCCAGATGCTGCTGGTGTCGGGGGCTAGTAATGATATAGCATTTCAGCGGGCGGCCTCCGTAGCTGCGAGCGTATTCGACCGATGATACGCGTCTCGAAAGACGGTCCAACGTATCCAAATAAGAAACAAGTTCGTGATGGTATAGTGGACGGCGGCCCACGTGAAACTCGTTTCCGAAAAACTGCTCCGGACGGGGAATCCTGGGCTGGAAGCTCGCTTCAGGCAAAGCCGACCACGGATTAGCGTCCAGCCGAGGTTGGGCTAGCAGGCGCCCGTTACAGGCCAATATCAGCCCCGTACCGCAAACGACAGCAAAAACCCTACGCCAGAACGCCCAAGAATTATCCTGTGGCGTAATGCGCATGTTGATCTTCTCCCCGACGGCGGGAATCCTGGTTACGACCCTTTGCCGTTCAGTATGATCCAGAGGTCTGACGTAGTCACTAGTTTAAAAACGCCGTAAAATGTCGGTTTACCCACAGGCTACGACCGGTTGTTGTGGGTAATCCGTGGGGTAGAGTTCGGAAAGTCGAGCGCAAAGTGGCGGACAATGGGAAAAACAGCCGAAGCGGTACGGCCCGATTGTATCCGGATGCGCGGAGTGGCCGTGCACAACTTGCAACACGTCGACGTCGACATTCCGCTGCGACAGTTGGTCGTCATCTGTGGAGTCAGCGGCAGCGGCAAGACCAGCCTCGCTTTAGATACGCTGTACGCGGAAGGACAGCGCCGTTACATCGAAAGCTTTTCTGCTTACACGCGACAGTTTTTGGAAAGGTTGGAAAAACCTGTTGCTGAAAGCATTGACAACATACCTCCCGCCATAGCCGTCACACGGTCGGATCCTAGTCGTTCGAACCGATCGACCATTGGCACGGCCACCGAGACCCTCGATTACTTACGGCTCTTGTTCGCCCGGATTGGGCGCACGTATTGCCCGGACTGTAATGCGGAGGTGCGGCCGTATTCCGCTCAATCCCTTGCCGAAGAAATAGCACAACTCCCAGCCGGCCATCGGTTCCAAATTGGCTTTATGGCAGATACTCAACATGGACTCGCCACAACGGTTCGCACCTTGCGCGAACAGGGTTTTGTGCGACTGATTTTTCAGGGACGGACCTGGTCGGTGAGCGACTTTGAGGCTGCGCTCGCCGACACCGACAGTGCTAGTAGCCCAGATCGTTCAAACGATGCAAGCTCGGTATGCTGGGTCGTAGTCGATCGCCTGGTGACGGGCCAAGCCTCCTCGACGCGGTTGCGCGACTCGTTTGAGCTGGCCTTCGTACAGGGTCAGGGTTCTTGTGTGGTATGGCTTACGGTACCTCCAGGGGATCCGCAATGGTCGTCCATCTGGCCATCGGCTGTCGAAGAATGGGTCGATGGCCAAGCTTGGCAGATGCGCCGTTTCTACCAGAGGCGAATCTGCTCGTGCGGTCGGGCATTTCCCGATCCGGAACCACGCCTGTTTAGCTTCAACAGCCCCCTGGGAGCCTGTCCGGTTTGCGAAGGTTTCGGCAACGTGGTCGATATTGACATGGATCTGGTGGTACCGGATCCGAACAAGTCGTTGCAACACGGGGCGATTGCTCCGTGGAACAGCCCCGCTTATGCGCATGAACTTGAAGAGCTATTGGATTTAGCTCCCGATTATGGAATCCCTGTCGACGTACCGTTCTGCCAACTTACCGAGCAGCAGAAGCGGTTGATCCAGGAAGGAATTCCGGAACGCGATTTTGGGGGCTTAAAGGGGTTTTTCCGGTGGTTGGAGCGGCGGAAATACAAAATGCATTTGCGGGTTTTCTTGAGTCGTTGGAGGAGCTACCAGCCGTGTCCCGGTTGTTCTGGAGCTCGTTTGCGACCAGAAGCCCTAGCTGTCCGCATTGGGGGCAAGAACTTAGCCGAGGTAACGGCGATGCGGATCAGCGACGCGTTACGTTTTTTCCAGGAGCTGGAGCTCAACGACACCGAGCGGCTGATTGCCCGCACGATGCTCGATCAGATTTGCGCACGGCTTTACTATTTGAATGCGATCGGATTGGGTTATCTTTCTCTGGATCGACCGCTGCGTACGTTAAGTGGTGGCGAGGCGCAGCGTGTGGCCCTTACCTCGGCGCTAGGCTCCTCGCTTGTCAATATGCTGTACGTGCTCGATGAGCCTTCTGTAGGACTTCATCCACGGGACGTGTCGCGCCTGCTTCGCGCGTTGCGCGACCTGCAACGTCGCGGCAATACTGTCGTAGTTATCGAACACGAGGAAGAAATCCTGCGGTCGGCGGATCATTTGATCGAATTGGGCCCTGGGGCTGGATGTCGAGGCGGACGCGTGGTCTTTACCGGCACGCTTCAGGGAATGCTCAAAGCACGCGAAAGCCTGACCGGCGCCTTTTTGGCGGGAAAACGTGGCGTGTCGGTTCCTCAGACCCGCCGAATCGCGCGACATGGTTGGATCCGTCTGGTCGGGGCGCGCGGCCACAATCTAAAGAATATTACGGTTGAGTTTCCGCTGGGTGTGCTGTGCTTGGTCACCGGGGTAAGCGGTGCAGGAAAAAGTACTTTGGTCGAAGAAACGCTTTACCCAGCTTTGTGCCGTCGCTTGCACAAAGACGGGCCTAAGCCGTTGCCTTACGACGATGTGATCGGTGAGGGCCAAATCGACGATGTGGTCTTGGTCGATCCTTCACCCATTGGGCGTTCGCCGCGCTCGAATCCCGTGACCTGTGTACGGGCTTTTGATTTGATCCGCGATATCTTTGCTCAAACGTCGGACGCGCGGATGCGCAACTTCGGGCCGGCCCACTTCAGCTTCAATTGTCCCGAAGGCCGATGTGCCGAGTGCGAAGGGGCGGGCTATCTACAGATCGATATGCAATTCCTGGCCGATGTTCAGATGAAATGCCCGCTTTGTCAAGGACGCAGATTCCGGCGCGAAGTGCTCCAGGTCACCTATCGGGATCGCACTATCGCAGAAGTTTTGGAAATGACCGTGCGGGAAGCGCGTGGCTTTTTCCGCGGCCATCCGAAACTCCAAGCACGATTGCAAACGTTGATCGATGTGGGACTCGATTATCTACAGCTTGGGCAACCCGTGAATACTCTGTCCGGCGGAGAGTCCCAACGCCTGAAATTGGCGGGTTATTTGGTAACTGCCAAACGCAAACGAACCCTCTTTCTATTGGACGAACCAACTACGGGCCTCCACTTTGCCGACATCGTCCATTTGCTGGATTGTTTCGAATCCTTGCTTCAAGCTGGGCATTCGCTCATTGTCGTCGAACACAATATTCAAATGATGAAAGCGGCCGATTATTTGATCGACCTTGGGCCGGGCGCAGGCGAAGAAGGGGGCGAGGTTGTCGTTGCCGGTACACCCGAACAGGTTGCCTCGTGCGCCCAATCCATTACCGGATACTATCTTGCCCGTGCCTTGAACGGAGAAAACGTTGGGAAAACTCAGGAGTCGCTAACTCAGAATGTCCGCTGATTGGCTTGCCGAGCACCTGGACATCTTCTTTGGCCGGTCTACGGAAGTGGTCACCGATGTCTATCTTCGCTTGCCTCGTTCGACGCCGTGGGGTAGCCATGTGTACCTCAGCGGGCAGATTCTCGGACCGTTCTGTGAAGGAATTCGCACTCTTCCCGGAAAATCGTACTTTACGGATCTAGGGCCCGGCCCGACGTTACTGGCGCGCGCAACAGTTCCAGACTTAGCGTTCTGGTCAATGGATCGTCCTTTCTTATATCGCGTCACAGCCCAGCTCAATGAGCAAGGGGCAACGCTTGCCGAGGTATCGGTTTGGTGGGGGTGCCATCGATTGACCCTAGCCGGAAAAAATATGGCGCAAGGGCCACAGCCGATTTTCCTTGCAGCGGTCCGCACGCTTCCCCAACAGCTCGATTGGGGTCTGTGGCGTTCCTGGAAAATGGCTGTCCTAATCGAGGATCCAAGCGACGACTTTCTCTCACAGGCAGACCGACAGGGTCTTCCCGTGGTTTGCCGAGTAAATGGACCACTCGACGAGGTGTCGCGAAAGGCCCGTTACTGGGCACGCCATGCCAGTGTCTGGCTCTTGATCACCGAGCCATGGGACACATCCGCTTTTGATCCAGTGCAGCACACCCCCAATCTGATTTGGGCAGCTTTTTGTTCCTCGGCTACCACCGTTCCGCGACCGGATCCCCCAGCCTTGGTGCTCGAACCTGCCGCGTTCGAGCAACTCAACAAGTACGATGTCTACCGAGCCATTTTCTTGTTAGAGCAGCGCCCTGCTTTGGCCGATAACACGGAGATTCTGAAAGAAGCGGATCGAAGGCGCCAATCCTGGGACGGCCGCGTGGCTGGCTATATCATATGGTAGAGGGAATCACGAAGGACCACGTCTGCCCATGCAACCTGATTCTCGGTCGGACGCTGGTGGAACATTTCCGAGTGCCTCTCGTTTTACGAGCACGGCGCTCCGTGCGTTTAGGAAAGCGACTCGTGGCAAGGAACTCTACAATGTTGCGTGTTACCACTCGCACAATTGCTGCTAAAGGCTCTCCTTGCAATACTCGCGCGTGCCGATGCCCAACCGAGAAAGGGCAACCGTATACGAAGTAGTAAGTCGATGCCCGAGGGGGAAATCAAATCATCTTCTGTGCAACTATCGCACTGAATAGAAGTATCGTAATGATGAGTAATATGGATGATTCTGACACGCTGGAACGATACTCACGCCAAATTCGTTTTTCTGGCATTGGCCACGAAGGTCAACGCCGTTTATGTCAGTCGCGGGTACTGGTCGTCGGTTTGGGAGCACTCGGATCGGTCATCGCCAACACGTTGGCCCGAGCCGGTGTGGGCAAACTACGCATCGTTGATCGCGACTTCTTAGAACTCAACAACCTGCAGCGCCAGGTGCTCTACGACGAACAAGATGTTGCCTCGGGGCTGCCCAAAGCGATTTGCGCCGCACAGAAATTGCGACAGATCAACCGCGCAATCGATATCGAACCGATCGTGGTTGATGTGACGGCGAACAATATTGTCGAACTGATCGACGGAGTCGATGTGATTCTGGATGGGACCGACAATTTCGAAACCCGCTACCTCATCAATGATGTGTCGCTTCGGTTTCAGGTGCCCTGGGTGTACGGGGGTTGTTTAGGATCCGAGGGGCAGACCCTAACGATCGTACCGGGTAGATCACCGTGTCTACGGTGTGTCCTTCCCGAGCCGCCTCCGCCGGGAGTGGTAGGCACCTGTGATACCGTCGGCGTTCTCGGGCCGGTGGTGCAAATTATCGCGTCCTGGCAAGCCATGGAAGCCATCAAAATACTGCTCGGTCAGTGGGATCGCTTAAACCGGGATCTTTTGGTAATCGACGTGTGGGACAATCAACTTCGGCGTGTTCCCTTAACGGATCTGTTTACCGGTTTTGAACACTGCGTCTGCCGGGGCAGCGATTTTCCATGGCTCGAGGGAAAGCGCGCACCGTACACAGCCGTTCTCTGTGGACGCAACGCTGTACAACTGGCCTTTCCGGGTACAGAACCTATGGATCTGGAAAAGTTAGCCGAGAAACTGGCCGGCTTCGGTAGAGTCATAGTCAACCGCTTCTTAGTGAAATTGGAATTGGATCGCTATACGCTAACCGTGTTTCGCGATGGGCGTACCATCGTCTCCGGAACGAACGATGTGGCCGAAGCACGCAGTCTCCATGCCCGTTACATTGGCAGCTAAGCACAATAGGAGTTTCTTCGGGTGGCGTTTATCGCCCTACGCCATCCACTAAACCATGCCCACTCGTGTCCGTGGGCATTTGCGTCTTTGCGCCTTGGCGTTCAATCACTCTCGCCGCAGCCGACTATTGGTGCCATGGACCTTCGAAGAACCCATCGTACCGCTGGTTGAACCAAACCGGGGATGAGGGCTCGCCCAATTGGCCCAAAACGTCCACCGGTACAATCCAGTACCGCGTCGTACCGCGACCTGCTTCGTGGCGAAATGCAGTCGTGGCTATAGGCTCATCGGTCACTCGCACGATCTGCCAATGGGAACTGCCCAATTTATATACGTGATAACCGACCAGACTTCGTTCTGGGTTAGGCTCCCAAACGATGTGGGCTGTGGTTCCCTCTTCCCGTAATTGAACATATTGAGGCGCCGAGGGGATCGTCAGTGCGTAGGGTGATGGACCACTTTCCACGCCCAGCGCGTTCACGGCGCGAACCGCATAGGCATAGACCCCATACCGGTAATCGCCGGAACTATCGGTGGGACGGCTCAGGTCGACTTGCGTATCTACCCATCGAGTCATCGTAAGTATTCCGTCATGGACTCGTTGAAGGCCGATAATATCGCGAACCCCCACCACTACGGGCTCATCGTACGGAGGATCGTTATCGCGCCAAGCTTGTGGCGTACCGCGAATCACCGTGTCGACCGCCACGATACCGCGGTAGAGGTGATAACCGACGACGTCACCATCCGAAACCGGCGCCCAGTCGATCTCGATGCGGCGAGCATCGATTACAGACACGATCGGTTGTTGCGGCACCGGTGGCTGTGTCCGAACGATGCGGCTGGGTGAACTTTCATTTCCCTGAGCATCGACGGCCGTGATTCGGTAGAGGTAAACACGCTGGGGGACGAGCGCCGCATCGGTGTACGAGTGCTCCGAAACTTGGGCAACACACCAGAACATCGCCTCGTACGATGATTCAGCCTCGGCGCGATACACGCGATAGCTCGCTGCATCCGGTCCCACATCGTCCCATTGCAATTCGATCTTGGGCGACCGGCCGTCGGAGGTGATGCGCAAACGCAGGTTCGTGGGTGCTGGAAGCCCTTTTGCTGGCGCAGCGGCATATCGGTATGTCCAGATTTGCGGTCCCTTGTGGTCCGCTGCGACGGACTCCAGCACGAAAACATTTTGTTCCGGCCAATAGCTCAGGTTGCGGGCCCGACTGGCACTGGGATCCGGTTCGCGCACCGGCTTTAAGGGCGTCCATCGAAGTTGCCCAACATCGAGGGCCCAGGTCTCGAGACTCCCAGTGGGTTGCCCACTTTGTTCGCCGCGCCGTACGACGCACAAGCAAATCCCGTTGCGCGTGTCATAAGCCATTTTGGGATTGGTCGAGTACATGCCTTCCTTGCACCCCGGCGGATGCGGCTCCAAGGCGTGGGCTTCCCAACGGTTCGAGCTGAAGCGGTAAATCCAGGTTCGCTCGTCATCCGAATACTGACTGCCGAACAGGACTAGGCAATCGTTGGCTTCGTCATAGCACAAGCCGGCTCCATCCCGAGGTGCCGGCGCGTTCCCGACCCGCAATTGTTCCAACCGATTTGCGTAGGCATCGTAAACAAACAGCGCGTTGGTAGGGCCGCCCGATGTTTGTCCACCGAAACTGATCGACACCTCGTGGCGCAGCGAGTAGGTTGCCGAGCTGTTTAAACTCCCCAAAGCATCACGCGAGTATTTTTCGGGACGGGTGTACGGGGGAGGACGCATGTTCTGCCAACGATTCGTCTGCGGATCGTACAACCATACGTGCGACTGCTTGAGTTTCACACCTCGACTCCACTGGTAACCGTGCCCGAGCGACGCACCGGGAAAAGCCACGAACCGACCTCGCGCGACATCGAACGTATTGGAACCATCGACACAGCAAACTCCCGGCGGCGATGTATTCGGGAACCACTGTCGCCATCGTCTGCTGTTCATGTCATACGTGAACAAGAGAAAGCCTTGCGGGATACCGTCATGCCCACCGAAGTGAACCCAAAGCCCCAACCGAGGATCCAGAGCACCGCTGCCCTCGTACTTCAGTGGAGGTGCAGGGGAATCCGCATGTGGACTTTGCAACACCCACTCGTTAACCGGATGCTTCGACCAATCCACCGCACCTGCTCGGCTACCAAATGTTGACAGGGATACCACCACCAGAACGCAAACAGCCGCCTTCGATAGAGGTACCGATCGCTGCCCCGGAACGATAACTCCCCATGGGGACGGCGGCCCATTTCCTGCTCCGTTGCCGGCAACCGACGTCTTTTGGGTCGCTTTCCGAGCTTTGTGCTTCATCGCGACCATAAACACTTCTCCCCTATTTTGACCATCTCGTTACGATTCTTCCAAGCCTACCATCACCCACCCGTCGATTCTCGAACTATTTTTGTTGCCGATCCTACCACTATCAGCGACTAAATTTCGCTGTATCACTTCTTAGATTGTTCTGTTTGTCATACATTTTCTGATATTAGGACACATAGAACAATTACAAGCACGCATCCAAAGGTCGGACTGCTAATCTGATACACGCCTGGGCTGAAACGATACTCCTCGCGGCAAGTGCGCCTGGTGAAAAAAACATTTGCAAAACACTCATCTAATAATGCATTCTTCCGTCATCGATTTGCATAGCACGTTGCGGAATGTCTGCCCTTGATTGTTTGACCTACAACTACGTCAGGACAGCTACTGTATGTTTACGGACTGCTTTGCGCCACGCGCAGCAAGCAATGTTTCAGCACAATATGTCGTGAACTACTCTACCATGCACGTCGGTCAAACGTCGGTCGATTCCACCGTGGCGCACCGTAAGGCGAGTATGATCCATACCGAGCAGATAGAGCATGGTGGCATGAATGTCGTGAACCTCGGTAGGATGATCGCGATCCAGTGGTTTGAACCCCCATTGATCGCTCGGCCCATAACTGATTCCACCCCGCACTCCTCCACCGCACAACCAAGTGGTGAAGCAGTAGGGATTGTGATCGCGTCCGGCGGATCCTTGCGAGGAGGGCATTCGGCCGAACTCCGTCGTCCAGATTACGAGGGTGTCTTCGAGCATACCTCGTTGTTTAAGATCCAGAATAAGGGCGGCTGCGCCGCACGCCATTCCCCAGGCCAGCGGGCCGTGGTCGCGTCGAACATCTTCGTGCGAATCCCAATTACGGCGAGGAAATCCGTTGTCGTTTCCTGACCAGACCTGGACGAAGCGCACCCCTCGCTCGAGCAGTCGTCGCGCCACCAGGCATTTCAGACCAAAGTAGGCTGCTTCTTCCTCGGGGTTGATCTCCTGCGGAAAACTGTTCAACGAGCGATCTACGCCGTACAAGCGTCGTATGTAATCGGGCTCGCGAGAAATATCGAGCGCTTCAGGGGCCGCTAGTTGCATGCGAGCAGCCAGTTCGTAGCTGCGGATGCGCGCCTCAAGACGCGAATCGTCAGAACGCGTGGCACGATGTTGTTCATTCCACCAATTCAACAACGCTCGCCCGGCGCGATCCCCTTGGGCTGTAACAAAACTATCGACTGGCGCACGAAGATCCTGTATCGGCTCGCTGCGGTTCGGAAAAATGGCCGTACCTTGATGATGAGCCGGTAGAAATGCGGCATCCCAATTCTTCGGCCCGTTCGATGCATACCCTCGATGGTCCGGCAGAACCACAAACGTGGGTAGATTCTCATTCATCGACCCGAGTGCGTAACTTACCCAACACCCGGCGCCGGGAAATCCAGGCGTGACGAACCCGGTCGTTTGCAAATAGGTGGCCGAGCTGTGCACTCCCGTTTTCCCCACCATGTTGTGCACGAACGCAATCTCATCGACTACGGTGCCCAAAGCTGCCACGGGTTCGCTAAGCCACTTGCCGCACTCTCCGTATCGATGGAAGACAAAAGGCGATTTTAGCCAAGGTCCGAGTCCATTTTGAAAAGCTTCCACTGGCTCGCCAAAATCGGAGGGTTCGCCGTGGTGCTTTTCCAAATTTGGTTTATAGTCGAATAGATCGATATGGCTGGCGCCGCCAGCCATGAACAATTGCACGACACGGCAAGCTTTAGCCGGATGGTGGATTCCTCCATTGAAGTTCGGATCAGCGCGTAGCTCCTCGTGCATCAGCATGGTCGCCAGTGCCGCAGCCCCGAACCCGCCCCCCACCGTCCAAAGGAATTCGCGGCGCGAAAGATGGTGAAGGTTACGATCTAGTTTGCGATTCTCAATCGACATATAAGAACTCATTCGCGTTAAAGATTATTCGACAAAAATTCGCCCACCCAAATTGCTTAATAAACGGCAAGAATGTCTCCTCTTCCTCGGCAGTGGGGGCGCGAGCCAATGCCAGTCGAAAAGCCCACTGCAAGCGTAGTTGGTCATCCGGCCACTGGGATTCAAGGCGCTGTGCAAAGCGACGAGCCAAAACCAAGGACAACCGCCCGTTCCAAAGGGCCAGTGACTGCATCGGAGTAATGGTTTCGTTTCGCTTGTCCACAAGCATGGATGGGTCGGCACAGTCCCAGATGTTCATAAATGGTTCGGGTTGCGAACGAACCACGAATCGATACACGGCACGGCGGTATGCGTGCGCATTCTCCGGATTGAACAGATGGTACTCGTAGTGGGGCGAGTGTTCAGGTTTTTCCATCACAAAATCTTGATACCCGGGTCCGTACATCGTTTCGTCCAAGCAGCCTGCGACCCAAAGCATCGCGTCGCGTAGCGCCTCGGCCTCCAATCGGCGCCGATTTTGCCTCCATAGCCACCGATTCTCTTCATCAACCGCAACAGCTTCCGCACGAGAGGACGAAACTTGTCGGTAAACAGCACTCGTACAGATGAGACGATGGAGGTGTTTGAGCGATCCATGATGGTCGCGTAGCTCGGCGGCTAGCCAATCCAACAGTTCCGGATGCGTCGGCCGTGCACCCTGACGACCAAAATCGTTCGGCGTATCGACCAGAGGTCGGCCAAAGTGAAATTGCCAGATGCGATTGACAATCGACCGCCAGGTAAGCGGGTGTGCCGGATGACTGATCCAACGAGCCAGAGCTGCGCGTCGCAATCCTTCATCGGTTCGCGCTTCGGGGGGCATCTGGTGCGGTACAAACCGTAAGACCTCCGGTATCGCTGGCTCGACCTCGTATTTCGGAGCCAAGACATTACCCCGCTCAAGCAAATGGATAACTCGTGGTTGGCCCAGCGTGGGCCGAAAATTGCCGTGAGATGCGAAGTGTGTAGCAGCCGCGTACACCCACTGCTGAGCGGGCAAGGCGGCCAATCGCTGCTGGAGCTGCTCTAACTGCTCCTGACATCGTGCCAACTCCACAGCCCGACTGTCTTTCGCAAGTTCCTGCCAAGCACGCAACTTTGCCTCCCAGAGCTCTTCGATATGGCGCTTCCACTCGACCGGCAAGTTACTTCCCGGATAAATTCCATCGGTTAAGTTGGCGCGAGCCCACCGCACCGGCGCCTCGATCCCATCCAATGCATGAACCGGCTTTCCCAGCGCGATGTTGTTTCCTTCGCGATCCAGCACCATCAATTCCGCCAGAGCAAAAATAAAATCGTTTCGCCGATGGGCTAAATGTGTCGCCGTTACGCGCACGAAACCCGCGCGCACTTTGGGCGTAGCAAAACGCAAGGGTGCGACTCCAGGATTCGGCATTTGTCCCTGCTTTATTTCTGCAATCACGATCCGATTTTCGCCAAATGCCGGGTCAATACTAGCCTCGATTCGCCATTGCACAGGAAATCCGAATCCCGCACCAATGTTATTGAACGAGTCATAGCAACCCACGACCACTATTTCGGAGATAGACTGGATTTGGCCCAAATCTACTTGCACCCATTTCGAGCGATCCGGTGCTGATTCGATTCCACTGTGGTATCCGTATTGAGGCTGCAAATGTCGAGCCGCCTCAGTAGTAACTGCGACTAACTGGTTGTCGATATCCCGAAGTCGCTCGGCACCAAGCGAGCGGATCTCATGCGAGTAACTTTCAACTCTTTGCTGGAGGCACGCTCGTTCTTCTTCCAACTTGCGGCGCTTCGCCAGTACGGCCGGATCCGGATCAAAAGGACGATTGGCACGATCGACAGCCGCAAATAGTGCCTGAAGCGCATAATAATCCTGTTGCGTGAACGGGTCGAACTTGTGATCGTGGCACCGCGCACAGCCAATCGTGACACTATTAAGAGCTTCCATCACGGTGCGGACCATATCGTCTCGGTCCAAGCTCCGTGCAAGGCGGCCGTCGATTTTTTCTTCGGGTACCTCGACATGCGCGATAAAATCCCACGGGCCGGCCGCCAGCATTCCTAGGGCAACGATACCGTCGGGTGCATCTGGATAGAGAATATCCCCGGCGATTTGTTCCTCGAGAAATTGCCCGTACGGCTTATCGCTATTCCATGCACGAATCACATAATCGCGATAGGGCCATGCATGGGGACGCGGCTGGTCTTTGTCGTAGCCATGCGTATCAGCATAGTGCACTACATCTAGCCAGTGTCGTCCCCATCGTTCTCCATAATGTGGCGATGCCAGCAAACGTTCGACCAGTCGCCCGTACGCGTCGGGGCTCGGATCGTTGACAAACGCTTCGACTTCACCCGGCGCCGGTGGCAATCCCCACAGATCGAAGTACAACCGCCGTGCTAACGTACGGCGATCCGCCTCGGGAGAGGGGCGCAACCCGACTCGCCGTAGCTGCTGGTCTATGAAGGCATCGATCGGCGTACGCACCCACGAAGCCCCTTCACCGGTAACGGCAGGCACGTCCGGTTGCACCAGCGGCCGAAGCGACCACCAATCAACCGGATTCGGGCCCAAACGCTTCTGGTCCGGCCAAGGGGCGTTTGCCTGAATCCAGGCACGCAGCGCTTGACGATCTGCCTCTTCCAGAGCCGGTCCTTCCTTGGGCATTCGAGGTGGCTGGCCTTTGAGGGGCGAGACCATGTCCAGTAAGTAACTCGCCTCGGGCTCCCCAGGCACAATTACCTGGCCGATTGTGCCTCCGCGCAGCAGCGCTTCGCGGCTTTGGAGTGACAATCCGCCGGCGCGGCGCTGATCATTGTGGCAGCTAATACATCGGCGTTCAAAAAGCGGCGCAATGGCTTTTTCGAACAAATCGGTGGCCGAGTCGCCGGTCAACGGCTCGCCTGCACCCACACCCGTTATTCCCAGGAGCAGGACCGCTCCGATTGCTCCATGGACTAAAACTTTCGCCGTCATAAACGACGCCCTAAAGAGCGATTCCGGTCAGCCCAGCCGACCCACATTGTACCTGCGGCGGGGTTCCTAGCAGCAAACTAACACAAGCTCGATGGTAATACAATCTTTAGCCCGGATGGGGGACACGAGCGGCGAGGCGCGTTGGCTAAAGCCGCTATTTTTTGGCAAGGTCCAATGGATCGCGCCGCTCTTCGAGCGGAATTTGAACGGGCGTGCGCTTGAGGTGGGAAGCGAATACCGCCTGAATCATTTCGATCGTCATTCGACCTTCCAACACGTGGCATTCCGGCAGGCGATCTTCACGGATTGCTGCTAACAAGTCGCGACACGCCAGGACATTTCCGGCATGGAGGCCTCCGTCGCGCAGCGGTTCGGGTTTACCAGGACCTTGGGAACTAATCGGCATCCATTGAGCACCGCTACGCCCCGGTGACCAATTGGGGTCCGGCAAGTAATAAGCCGCAGGCAGATATCCGGTCAGAATCTCGATCACGCCTCGCGTGCCGAAGATCTGGAGGCCAAAGCGATTGCCCTGACCGTTTTTACGAGAACCGAAGAAAGCCATAGCTCCGGTGGCCAGACGATACATCGCTTGAACTTGGTCACCCAGAAGCCACCGAATACCTTCGTTACCTGGACGTATGTCCTGGGCGGTAGCCGGTTGTTCCCCTTGATGGATGGAAGCAAAGCACCAAAGCGGCTCGCCTCCAAGGACGTGCACCAAATTGAACATGTGGCTGCCGAGTACCCAGAGATCTTCGGCACCTCCGCGACCATCCTCTTTGCCTCGCCCGCGCAACTCTAGGACTTCACCAATCGCTCCATCGGCGATCATCTGCCGGACGACGTGTAATCGAGGGCTATAACGGGTTTGGTGCGCTAGAGCCAGCTTGACACCGTAGCGATGACACGCATCCACCATGCGATCAGCTTCTTGCAGATCGCGGCACATCGGTTTTTCCATATAGATATGGCAGCCATGTTCCGCCGCCGCGAGCACCATATCGCAATGCTGATCGATCCATCGCGGACAGATTGCCACAATATCGGGTTTGACTTTTTCGAGCATGTCGCGATAGTCAACAAACGGTTGCACATCGCCCAACCGCTTGGCAGCCTGTTGCACTCCTACCGGGTCAGGGTCTGCTACGGCCACGACACGGCACTCGGGCAAATCGCCCCAAACGGTGTCGATGCCATGTCCATAGTTACCTTTTCCCGTGTGCCCAATCACCGCAACTCGAAAACTGGCTGCCATAGCCTGGCTCCTTTTTGGAGGCCGGTCTTTGATCCGGCTGGCTTACGGTTGTAGGGAATGATACTGGGTTCGTCATACAGTAGGCAGTTCGACGGCTCGCTGCTGGCGGACGGCATCACTTTGGGATTGGCACAACAGGATGGCATCGCGAGCCAGCTCGGCGCCGAGGAGCGCCGAAGGTTGTCCGCTGGTCACTGCCTGGTACACCTCGTGGAGTTCGGCGACAAACGCATCGACCGGATCGGCACAACCTAAGACAGGCTCTTCGACGCGTCCATCTGAGTGGTAGATAGTCAACGGTATGAGATTTCGCCCTTGGCCATTGACAACCGCGAATTCATATTGCAACGTTGCTCGCTCGCAGTGAATCTCAAACCCATGAGTGAAAGGACGACCTGCCTGGCCAATAACGCCACAAACGGCTGATACGGTGTACCGTGCATCATCGTAATAGAACACCGTTGTGCAATACTCGACGACGTCGCCCCGGCATCTGCCGGCCGCCGCTACTCGGCGCGGCATCCCGAATAACAGTCGGATCCAATGCGCGTCATGAACGTGTAAATCGATGAGCGGCCCGCCAACACGTTGTGGGTCGAAAAAGTCAGGAAGCCATTCCGGTTCGGAAATGACGCGTTTGAAATTTCCGCCGAGCAGGCGACCGTATTCGCCTTGCAGAATCGCCCTTCGCGCAAAGGCGTACTCGGGGAAAAACGGCAACACATGCCCGACTAATAACAATCGTCGATCTTTTTGCGCCGCCTGGACAAGTCGTTGACACTGGTCGACGTTCAGTCCGAGTGGTTTTTCTACGAACACATGTTTTCCGTGTTCTAAGGCGGCTAATGCAGCCGGCTCATGCAAGTACGGTGGCAAGCAAATGTCGACTAAATCGAGCTGGTCGTCCCTGAGCACTTCCGAGAGTTCCGCATATGTACGCACTCCGCTTAGATCCACTTGTTCGCCGGGCGGTCCAAAATTGCCTCGGATGCTGGTCCAATCTCCTGCTCTTTTGCGCTCATCCCGCGTGCAGATGGCCGCCACTTGAAAACCATCCAACCGGCGATATGCCAGCCAGTGTATCCACCCCATGAAACCAATCCCGACAATCCCCACGCGTACCATGCTCGGCTTCCTTATGGTGCTACGTTATCGGTTTGCGACATCACAAACGGCAGTTGTTAATTTGCGTTTCCAGGATAGCTGAGGCGCCCAGCGCTTCGAGCTTCTCCATAACTTCGATGACTTCGCTTCGTTTTACCATTACCTGTACCGCACACCAATCAGGATCTTCCAGGGCGTTAATGGTCGGTGAATGATATCCTGGCGTGATCCTTTCCGCTTCCGCCAATTTTGCTCGTGGGATGTTGTATTCCAGTAACGAATAACTGCGAGCGATGACCACGCCCTCCAAGCGGCGGAGGATTCGGGCGGCTTGTTCCGGAAACCGCCGGGCTCGATTCTGGATCACTACCGACTCGTATTCACCCAGTTCGTCAAAGATTCGCAAGCGATTGGCTGCCAAGGTACTACCTGTTTCCACTAGATCTACTATCGCCTCGGCCACGCCCAGAGCGACCATCACTTCCACCGAACCGGAAAGGGCCACAAGGTGTGCCTCTACCTGATGGCGTTCCAGGTAGCGTCGTGTCATGCGCGGGAAACTGGTGGCGATGCGGCAACCGGACAGTTGTCGCACTTCGGTAATCGGAGACTCTTCTGGAACACAGATAGCTAAGCGACATCGGCAGACGCCCAAGGCCAAGCGTGTTTCCACATCGGCCTCGGACTCCTCGACCAAATCACTTCCGGTGACCCCAAGATCAATCGCCCCTTCGGCACACAGGATCGGAATGTCCTCAGTGCGCAAAAACGTGATATCGACCGGCAGCTCGCTAACTCGGGCAAAAAGACTTCGCTCTTGCCTTCGAAAACTGAGCCCGGCTTGTTTAAACAGTTCGACCGTTACTTCCGACAAACGTCCTTTGCTGGGAACGCCTATCCGCAAATTGTGGCTCATCGACTGCGCGACTCCTTTTCATCCAGTCCTGAAACGCCGAACCTTTCGGCAACAACTTGTTCAACGTCCCTCCAATGGGCGTCCACCGCCGCTAGCAGCACCAGTAGGTGGTACAGTAGGTCAGCAATCTCGCGGACCAAGTGTTGGCGGCCGGAGGGCCCCGGCTCACCGGCTGCTTCGACGACTTCTTCAGCCTCTTCCATAATCTTGCCTGTAATGCGTGCAACTCCTGCTCGAAGTAGTTCCACCGTGTAGGATCGTGCGGGCGGATTCTTCTTGCGGTCCAGGATGACTTCCATTAAACGATGCACAACGGATTGCGGCTCGGGGGAACTCATACCATTTTCCTTAAGAAGGGGGCTACACCATGACCTATCGGGTTGTCGGCAGCCAGGAGATGCTGTTTTCATGGTAGGACGGCAGGGGCAAGCCTGCAACGGAGTCGAGCTCGGCCGATAACGGGCACACGGCCGACTGCGGGTGCTCCCGGGAGCCGTGGCGAAAAAAACCGTGGCCTTCGCTCACTGGGCGGCGTTCAGGGAATTTTTACCGAGATAACCCATGGACCAAGCGCATCGTCAGCAAGATGACAGGATCCAACAAGACGTGTTCCCACCGCTAGAGAATGCCTGGTTTTTGACCGGCGCGACGGCAGCCGGCAAGACGGCGGTTGGCATGGCATTGGCTGAACGCTTGGGAGCGGAAATCCTGTCGATGGATTCGATGGCCATTTATCGCGACATGAATATTGGTACAGCCAAACCAACAGAAGAGCTCCGGCGGCGGGTGCCGCACCACTTGTTAGATATTGTCGATCCGACCGAGGAGTTCAGTGTTTCGCAGTATTTGGCTCTTGCCCACCGAACCGCAGCCGAAGTACGCTCTGGCGGGAAAATTCCTCTGTTCGTCGGTGGCACGCCGCTGTACCTCAAAGCACTCGTGCGGGGCTTATACCCGGGACCGGCGGCTGATTGGGAGTTTCGCCGACAGGTGGAAAACGAGGCGCGTCGATTGGGAGTCGAGGCTCTGCACCGGCAACTGGAGCGAATTGACCCGTTGGCTGCTGCCAAAGTCCATCCGCACGACTTGCGGCGTATCATACGGGCTCTAGAGGTATTCCATGTGACGGGTCGGCCCATCAGCCATCAACAGCTACAATTCGAAGAGGGACGCCCCGCCGAAGAGTGTTTTGTATTTGTACTTGCCTGGCCACGTGCCATTCTGCACCGGCGAATCGAACGCCGCGTCAACTGGATGTTCCAGTCAGGGCTAGTAGAAGAGGTGCAGGCGCTTATACAAAAGTATGGCTCTTTGGGTCGCACAGCTTCCCAAGCAGTTGGCTATCGCGAAGTACAACAATATCTTGCCGGAGAGCGTTCCTGGGAGGAAACCGTACGGGCCGTTACTATACGCACGCGCCAATTTGCGCGCCGGCAGCAGACATGGTTTCGCCACATGAGCGAATGTACGGAGATAACCATGGCAGAAGAGCTGAGCCCAGAACAGGTCGTCGAGCGGATCCTAGAGATCGCCTCGCTTCGCGCACGGCCCGCTAAACCCTAAAATCGGAGCTTCACTTGCCAGCAGAAGGGAGAAAACACACCTTGCTCAGAACGCATACCTGTGGGGAATTACGTGTTGAACATGTCCACCAACGCGTCACGTTGACTGGCTGGGTGGATGGAAAACGGGACCATGGTCGAGGTGTCTTTGTGGACCTGCGCGACCGTTACGGCATTACGCAGGTGGTGTTCGAAGTACAAAGTGGCTCGGATCTGGTAGAAGCCGCGTCGCGCTTGCGTGGCGAAGACGTTATTCAAGTCGAGGGGCTGGTGCTGGAGCGGCCGGTGGGCCAGCATAACCCCAAACTACCTACGGGGCAGATCGAGGTGCGTGCCGAACGTTTGCGCGTATTGAATCGCGCCGAGACTCCACCGTTTTTGCCGACAAAAGGCAATTTGCCGGGCGAAGACATCCGTTTGAAGTACCGCTATTTGGACCTGCGCCGCCCCGCGATGCAACAGACCCTGTTGTTACGTAACCACATGTTTAAGCTGATCCGGGATTATTTCTATGAGTTGGGATTCGTCGAAGTAGAAACGCCGATGCTGGGACGTAGCACCCCGGAAGGCGCTCGTGATTATCTGGTTCCCAGTCGGATTTATCCGGGTCACTTCTACGCACTGCCTCAGTCCCCTCAACTTTATAAACAGCTCTTGATGGTGGCGGGCTTCGATCGCTACGTACAGATTGCTCGCTGTTTTCGCGATGAAGATCTGCGTGCCGATCGCCAACCGGAGTTCACCCAGCTCGATCTGGAAATGTCTTTTGTCGACGCCGAAGACGTGATTTCCGTGGTGGACGGTTTGATGGCGTGTTTGGCGCGAGAAATTTTAGGGAAAGATTTGCCGGTCCCGTTGCCGCGCCTGAGCTACGACGAGGCGATGCGGCGCTTCGGCCACGATGCTCCCGACCTTCGCTGTTCGATTGAAATCGTGGACGTGACCGAGTGGGCCCGCTCCTGTTCGTTTCGGGTGTTCCGCGAAGCCGTCGAACACGGTGGCGTGGTGCGCGGCATTCGAGCCCCTGGCGGAGCTTCCTATTACTCACGCAAATTGATCGACGAACTGACGGAATTCGTCAAACATGATTTTGCCGCCAAGGGGCTTACGTGGTTTCGGGTCGAATCCGATGGCACGCTGTGGTCGCCAGTGGCCAAGAATTTTCAGCCCGAGCAGTTGACCGCATTGGCTCAGCAATTTGCAGCTATACCGGGGGACTTACTGCTTCTGAGTGCCGATCAGTGGCTAACAACGTGCAAGACCTTGTACGGCCTTCGCAAGCGAGTCGCCGCCGACCTAAGACTGATTGCACCCGGGAGCATGCACTTTTCGTGGGTTGTCGAATTTCCCATGTTCGAATGGGACGAACAGGAGCAGCGGTGGACGGCGATGCACCATCCCTTCACGGCTCCGCGGCCACAGGATTTACCATACCTTGATAGTGACCCGGCTCGCTGTCGCGCCCAAGCGTACGATTTGGTGATCAATGGCTTCGAAGCCGGTGGCGGCACGATCCGAATTCATGATGCGGATCTTCAACAACGCGTCTTTCGTTTGCTGGGAATCGATGCATCCATGGCACGCCAGCGCTTTGGCTTCCTCCTGGAAGCATTGCGTTACGGCGCGCCACCGCACGGTGGCATCGCGCTAGGCTTGGACCGACTCGTAATGCTCTTTGCAGGTTTAGACAACATTCGCGATTGTATCGCGTTCCCCAAGACGCAGAAGGCTACAGATCTCATGACGGAGGCTCCAAGCCAGGTAGAATTAAGACAACTGGACGAATTGGGAATTCGCGTCGTTTCGGCCCGGAGTGCCGGGCAGATTTCTTGAGTCTTCTTGCTGCTGCCGTGCGGCAAGCACTATATTGGGGGAATGGTTACAATACGGCGCATCAAGAAAGCCTTCCCGTGGGAGCCTCTTCGGTGGAAGCCCCGGTTTACGATTTGGACGTATTGGCGATTCGCCAGGATTTTCCGATTCTCGACCAGCGTGTGCATGGTCGCAAGACATTAGTCTACCTGGATAATGCGGCCTCCTCTCAACGGCCTCGCCAGGTCTGGAAAGCCATCGAACAGCTCTATGAACGGCACTATGCCAATGTGCATCGCGGCATCCATTGGTTGAGCGAGCAGTGTACCGAGCTTTACGAGACGGCTCGCGAAGCTGTACGCCAGTTTCTCAACGCGCCGTCGAGCGACGAAATTATTTTTACGTCCGGTACCACGGCCGCCATCAATTTAGTCGCCCGTAGTTGGTGTGAAGCTTTTTTAAAGCCTGGCGATGAGATCCTGTTAACGGTAATGGAACACCATTCGAACATCGTCCCCTGGCAACAGGCGGCCCTGCGCCATCAGGCCGTTGTCAAGTTTTTGCCCATCGACGACCATGGTTTGTTGGATCGATCGCAATGGGATCATTACTTCAATGGCCGGACGCGACTCGTAAGTGTCACAGCCGTTTCCAACGTGCTTGGCACACGCAATCCCATCGAGGAAATCGTGCGGCAGGCCCGGCGTGTCGGAGCCGTTGTGCTGGTGGACGCTGCTCAGATGGCACCTCATGAACCGATCGATGTACAAGCCTGGAATGTCGATTTCGTGGCAGTAAGCGGCCATAAGATGCTCGGTCCCACCGGCGTGGGCATTCTCTGGGGATGCCGTGAATGGTTGGAAAAAATGCCCCCGTTCCTTGGCGGTGGTAGCATGATCCGTAAAGTGACGCTCCAGGGCTTCGAACCTGCCTCTCTGCCCTACAAATTCGAGGCTGGCACGCCACCTATCGGCGAAGTCGTCGGATTAAAAGCTGCAATTGAATACCTTTGGAACGTGGGGTTGACTCGGATTGGACAACACGAACACCGGCTCACGGAACTTGCGCACCAGGTACTGGCCGACGTCGGCGACGTGATTATCTATGGCCCCGCACCCGAATACAAAGGGGGAATCGTGAGTTTTAATCTTGACGGCGTTCACGCTCAGGATGTCTCAGAAGTACTTGATCAAGAAGGGGTTGCCATTCGCGCGGGTCACCATTGTGCCATGCCCTTGCACGAGCGTCTGGGAGTGTCGGCGACAGCCCGCGCAAGCTTTTATCTGTATAACACGGAAGACGACGTCTACCGTTTAGCCGAAGCGCTTCGTACTGCCAAGAAGCTTTTGCGGCCTCAACGATCCGCAGTTAAAACCGCTTCGCCGGACACGCTTCGGGGCAGTGGTGATTAGGTGTATCGTCTTTTCGAGGCCGATAAACAACATTTCCCGTTCCCAGCGATATCGCAGGTGCTGTACAAGATCGCAGACGCCTCTCCATAAGCAACGCTTCTAACCGCCCCCACGAAACGTCGAGTCGCCGTGGTGAATCGTTGAGTCCACCCGCTTGGAACAGCTAGTTTTCATGTCGGCAAACCGATGCTTAGAGCGGCCCGCTAGTGAGCATGCTAGACCCGCACGCCCCACCCACGAATCTTAACGACTAATTCAAGTTGGGACGCTTTTTCGACAAGCATCGGGTGTATTTGGGGCCGAACTGTAGGTAAGTCTTTCCCACCCTGCGCTAGGTTCGAACCCAGGTTTAGCTGCTTTCCATCCCAAGGGTCGTCACGGCGGACCGAGTGGGTGGCGACGCACCGCGTCGCGGACGCATCCACCCGCTTTCATTATCACCGGCAGGATTTTTCCGAGTCAGTTGCTTTTGGGTAGGGGCACGTAGCAACGTGCTCCTACAGTTTGTGTCCACTGCTTTGCTGCGCCGCTACCCTTGCCTCGTTGTGGGAATCGGCACGTGGATCACGTACCATCGCCTTTATCGGCATGGAGAACAGGCAACCTTGGGCGACTACCTGCTGCGCTATGGAGACTCCCCACCTACAGTTAAGACGCAGACACCTTCGCCGTGCTCACCGCGGGCAGCATTTCCGATTCCAGCTCTCATCTTTTCTTACCGAGCTTACTTTTGTAACCCATCCCTGAAAGCCTCGCGGGGGTTAAAGCTTACGGTTTGGCATCCAATAATATCGATTCGATGCGTAAATGGGCGCGGCCGGCCTAAAATGGCCGATCTCCCGATTCAACTCGGTCAAAAGCGTCTGGTAAACGAACGGAGTAACCGAAATCCACCAAACAGGATTTATCGGTTATCGCGGCTTTTCTAGCATAGAGACCCCAGTAGGGTGATTCCAAGAACTAAGAGCATCAAGATTCACTCGTTGCAGGGGCGATGACGAACACGATGGAGCGTGTTGCTCTTTACCCGACGATGCACGGGAACGGTTTTCGATATTCGCGCCGTTCGAATCAACCACCGGACGGCCATTGGTGTGAATCCCACGTTACGCCTGCGGAACATGGATGATTCCCATGCAGCCCAAATTTGGTCTTATCGTTGTGTTTTTTTGCGGGGCATCGCTATTCAACATGTTGTTTGTAAGCTCGAAGAGCCAGGCCCAAGAGGCTCAAGCGGCTGACGAGTCGCTGGATTTCAGTTACTTTGAAACTCAAGAAGCTGCGCAAGGTATACGACCAACGAATCAGATCAGTTCCGGGCACTGCACGGCTTGCTTTGCAGCGACCGTGTGCTGTGGGGGGCACTTGGTTGATTGGCAAGAGGTGCCGCGGAACCTCTATCCGGCTCAGCGGCCCGGAGATTTTGCCCTTCCGCCGCGCGGGCCAGGTTTCTATTCGTTTCAGGACTGGTGGCGTGGAATCGAGCGCGCTCAAGCGCCGCGCTCACCCTATCCGCCCTTTGCGCTGATGCCGCCGTCGTTTTTTGACGCCGATTTCCGATACGTGGAATCCCTTAGCCCGGATGAGCGAACTTGGGTCGAGGCTCTGAAACGAATCCCGCTAAGTGATTGTTGGACTTTTAGCACCGGCGGTAACTCGTGGCTCCGGTTTATGAACGAACACAACAGCCGCCTCACTGAAAGCGACAACCATTACCTCTTGGCTCGAGTTCGGTTATTCGGAGATCTTATGTACGGTGATTTGGTACGTCTGTACGGAGAGTACTTGTGGGCAGATAGTTTGTCTGAGGAGCTCGCTCCGCTAGCGATTGATGTGAATCGCGGTGATGCTTTGAATCTCTTCATGGACGTGAAACTTGGGCGGACCGATGATGCCTCGCTTTATGCACGTATTGGCCGACAAGAACTGTTATTCGGCTCCCAACGCCTGGTTTCGACTCTTGATTGGGCCAACACACGGCGGACTTTCGATGGGGTACGTCTGATGCGCAAAGGTCAGACGTGGGATTTGGATCTTTTTTACGCCGCCTTTGTGCCACCCAATCCCACGGGGCTGGACCAAGCGGACGATCGCCAAGAATTCGGAGGCGCGTGGTTCACATACCGCCCCAGTCCGGGTCGGGCCGTGGACCTTTACTATCTCTATTGGGACGACACGCGCCTACTCGCTCCGTCACTCGGAATTGCGCGTGGCGATGCTGAGCTGCACACCTGGGGAGTTCGATACAGCGGCAATCGTCAGCAATGGTTGTGGGATGTGGAGGCAGCGATTCAAGCCGGCCAGCAAGGCGGCAATGAAGCAGTCTCGGGAATGGCAACCGTCGGCGGGGGCTACCATTGGGAGGATTTCGCTTGGAACCCGACGTCTTGGATTTATTACGACTACGCCAGCGGTGACCCAAGGCCAGAAAGTGGCCAATCACACACGTTCAATCAGCTCTTTCCCTTTGGTCACTATTATTTAGGTTGGATCGATCTAGTAGGTCGGCAGAATATACACGACGTCAACGCACACCTCTGGCTTTACCCGCAGCCGTGGTTGACGATTCGGTTACAGTATCATCACTTCTGGCTAGACCGCGCGGGCGATGCCCTCTATAACGCTGCCGGTGTACCCATTCGCCGCGACCCGACCGGAACAGCGGGTACCGATGTTGGCGATGAGATCGATCTGGTGACGAACTATCACCTTACCCGCTACAGTGATATTTTGGTAGGTTACAGCCGCTTATTCGGAGGCCGTTTTCTCGAAGCCACAGCAGGGCCCAATTCCGCTGCCGATGCTGAACTCTTTTATCTCATGTGGCAACGTCGCTGGTAGTTGCCGAAGGGCAAGCTTGGGCGAACCGGCGCGCCGGCCAAAGCATTCGAGCAACGTGACCACCGAGCCGAACACAAATCGAATATAACATCGCGATAAGCACAGACCTACAAATTTCCACGAAGAGCACATCCTGTTGCCGCGATGGTGGTTTGCTCATTTAGCGTTATCGGGATTACGATTCCGAAAAATTCCAGAGAAATCTTGGTAGACGATATAAACCGAACAGATATTGTGTCTGGAGGAGTCTAACCATTTTCCTCAAAACTACCAATCCATTTTTTCTAGGTAAGTATAGCCGTTGAGAGCGTCCTCATAGAATTTTACAAATCGTCCCGCCTCTTCGTGCGACAGCCGATTTGCCCTTACTGCTTTTTCCACAGCCGTCTGGAGGCGACTAACTAAATCATCTCGGTTATATTGTACGTAATCTAACACTTCACTTACCGTTTCACCTTTGACAACCGTTTCTAACACAGCTTCACCGTCGGGCTGCAATTCAACATGAACTGCGTTCGTATCACCAAACAGGTTATGTAAGTCTCCCAGGATTTCCTGATAGGCTCCCACCAAGAAGGCGCCCAAGTAATAGGGTTCTCCGTTGACCGCGTGGAGAGGCAGAGTACGCCGCACGTCGCGCCGGTCGATAAACTGGTCAATTTTTCCGTCCGAATCGCAGGTGATGTCTCCCAATACGGCGAAACGCGTCGGACGTTCCTGCAGACTGTGGATGGGCATGATGGGGAAAAGTTGTTTGATTGCCCAACTATCGGGGATCGATTGGAAAAGAGAAAAATTGCAGAAGTAGGTATCCGCCAGGAGGCGGTCGAGATTTTCGAGCTCTTCCGGCGTATAATCCAACTGATCCAATAGTTTACGAATCCGATGGCATATCGCCCAGAAAAGTCGCTCGGCCATCGCTCGCTCGTCCATGGACATATGGCCCAATGCAAAGAGCTGGATGCACGTATCCAAACTTTGTTGAGCTCCATGATAGCTTTCCAAGAGGTTGCGCACGGACAACCCTTGATAGAGGTCATATAACTCGGCGACCGGCTGCTGCACTTCCTCGAGGTTTACTTGAATTGTATTATTCTCCGAGCAGCCCAACTCCGTGACCCCCAGTACGCCAAAGATCAGCACACTGTGGTATGCTGCTACCGCTCGACCCGACTCAGATATGATATTTGGGTGCGGGATTCCCTCGTCATCGCAGGCAGACATAATGCTGTTGACGACGGCATTGGCATATTCACGCAGCGTATAGTTTACACTCGATTCGAAGTTAGTCTGCGAACCGTCGTAATCCACCCCTAAACCGCCCCCGACGTTCAGGTACTCCAAACCGGCTCCTCGCTTATAGAGCTCTACATAGATGCGTGAAGCTTCGGTCACCGCAGCGCGAATTTGGCGGATATCGGTAATCTGACTTCCCAAGTGAAAATGCAGCATCTTGAAGCAATCGGTCATCCCGCGCCGCTGGAGCTCTTCAAAAACCGCTAGCGTTTCCGCTATGGTCAATCCAAATTTCGAGCGGTAGCCGCCCGACGACTGCCAGCGACCGGATCCGCGTGTGGCAAGCTTGACGCGCACGCCGATCTGGGGACGTACTCCGACGCGTTCCGCTTGGTGGAGGATGACGCCTAGTTCAGAAAACTTTTCAACTACGGGCATGACACGCCGGCCAATTTTGTGGGCGAGCATCGCCATTTCGATAAACTCGGCGTCCTTAAAGCCGTTGCAGACAATGGGCATGTCCTCGTAACTCATGGCTACTACGGCCAACAGTTCGGGTTTGCTTCCGGCCTCCAAACCAAATCCGAACTGTTTCCCATAATCGACAATTTGTTCGACCACCTGCCGCTGTTGATTAACCTTAATAGGATAGACGCACGTGTAGTGCCCTTTGTATTCGTTTTCCCGGAATACTTCCTCGAACGTGTTATTAATTTCACGCAGACGGTCCTGAAGGATCCCGTTGAAACGAATGAGCACGGGCAATTCCAGACCCCGAAGCTGGAGCCGATCGACGAGTTCTTTCAAGTCGATGGCACGCGATGGATCTCGGTGAGGGTGTACCAAAACGTGCCCCTTCGAGCTGATAGAAAAATAGCCTTTGCTCCAACGGGCAATTTCGTACAATTGGGCTGCATCGGCCACCGTCCACGTATCCAGCGCCGTCTTGAGCATTGCACCTGTCCCCGCTTTAAGAAACCTCGTCCCAAAGGTCCCCTATTATCTTGAAAACTAACTATTCAACGTGCCGGAAAAGTCACCACTACGCTCCTGCTCACGTTCTTCCGCCGAATAGCTCGATTACTCCCCCCACCTAACGCAACTACTCTTCGCCCTTGCAAAAAAATTATATTCGGTGCATTGAATCGCGCTTGAACCGCTGCGTCAAGTCCCCGCAAGGGCACGTGGCAACGTACCTTTGCGGTTATTGCATCCCGGAGGCGGTTATCGATCGACGGTATCCTGTTCCCGCAGGGGCACATAGCAACGTGCCCGTGTGATTATTGCATCCGGGAATTGGTTGCTGGTCGACGGTATATTGCCCCACTTCCTTGCGTGCATCCGAATGTTGATATGTACATAACCACAAAAGAATCCTCCCGAGGGTGGAGAATTGGGTTGGATTTCGAATGGGAGCAAGTATCAGTCAATAGTGAGCAGCGATACGGATAAAGTGGCGCGACGTCCTTGCGCCTCATCGGCGAATGACACGCCTTCTTTTCGCGAGCTGAAGACAATAGTATGCTCGACGGTGGTGGGCTTGACCCACCACGCACACGTGGAAGTTAAGTTGACGGTGCTTGGCCCAGCGTTTATCCGGCGGCAATACATCGTTTGCAGGTGCACCGTGGCAGTCGGACGCACCATGGGACCGCCGACTCGATTCACCCCAAGCGCGGGGCTACAATTGCAATGCTGTTTTTTTCGTAGCATTGTGGCTGTTCTCTTTCAGGAAAGGTAATAGGTGGGCAGTGTCATGCGGACGAGCCACTTCTGACGCGCAATCTCTACGCGATGCACTATGTCAATCGTCACGGGTTTTTCCTGGAACAGCTTGTGGGAGTATTCTGAAGCGGCAAGCGTTTGGTATACGGCTATGACGCGATGGCTCGGCAAACGCTGGCCGGCGATTCCTGAGCACCATCCGATCTGGTTAGTGGCGGACCGCTTGGTGGAAGCAATTCAAGCAGAAGGGTGCGATCGCTTTGCGGCTTGGGCAGAGCGTGTAGCACACGCGGTGGACGATCGTGCGGTTATTAGCTTCCAGTGCCCGAGACCCATCCCACCTCGCGATACCGGGGAAAGCGCAAATACTTGGATACCACTATGGGAAGCGTTTGTTCGAGCGCATCGCCAGCTTCTAGCAGGCGGAGCCTCGGAACTACAACTGCGATCCAAGCCATTGCGTGAATTGTTCGAAGCCAGGGCCAATGGCTTCTGGCGGCAACTTACCGGACAGTTGAGTCTACCGCCAAACCCTCCCCAATGGAAAGTGCTGTGGACGTACCCGGTGTGCGGCGGCTATGGGTTGGCACTCATCGAGCAGTCATGCATCGTGATGGAAGCCATTCTTGTCAATCCGCAGCCAGAGCTTCCCGAGACGGTTCGTCTAGCATGGCTCCTTGCCCATGAGCTTCTCGATCGGGCAGTACCGCGTTCCGTAGAACGAACCCCGGCGCTTCAGTGGGCGATGCGTTTGGCATTGATCGAACCGGTGCTAGAGGCGGCTCGCTATGTCGAATGGGTGTCAGAACACGATCCGCCATTGCCTTCGGTAATAAACTGGTGGATGGATACTTCGCTGCCTAGCGTGCTGTACGAAAAGCTACAAGCGTGGTGGGAGAAAGCCAAATGCCATGGACAATTTGTCGAGTTATTACCCGAGTTGGAAACCGAGCTTGGACAAAGCTACGATAAGAAAAATGGCCCAGTAGCATTGTAAGTCATCGCGACCTCGCGGCACGGAATGAGTGCTAGTCGCTTTTTCTTAAGTAAGGGAATTCCTCGTGCTGATTATTGGGGAGATAGACCTAACCTTCACTTCGGGAACCGGCACGTTTTTCTGTCCTCGGTGCCGTTCCCAACGGGCGTACTCTCAAAAGAAATTCCGCCGGTTTCTTACGCTGTACTTCATCCCTTTGATCCCGCTTCATGTCGTGCGGGAACAGATCGTCTGCCAAGTATGTCGTGGCAAGTATCCCTTAGAGGCATCAACTCTTACCGAGGAAATGTATCGGGAGATCCAGCGCCGTGAGTTTGCGGAGGATGTACGGCATGTGATGGTCTTGACGATGTTGGCTGACGATCGTGTTTCGCCCCAAGAGCTGGACGTGGTGCGGAGTATCTATCGGCAGTTAGCCGGACGGGATTTATCAGACGCGGAGTTGCAACTGGAAATCGACATGGGGCGCACGACGCGCGTCAGCGCCGCGACCTACGCACGCACCGTGGCACATCGCCGAACTGCCGAAGAACGAGAATGGATGGTACGCGCAGCTTTTCTCGTAGCCTCGGCCGAAGGGGAACTTTCTGCGGAACGACTTGTTCAACTGAAACTCTTGCCAATAGCTCTTCAGATCTCGGAAGAGCGCTTTCGTCAGATTATCGAAGAAGCTTCTCAGAGCTAACAGGCAACAATTGCTGATGCTGTGTCACTGGGACATTATCGCCTGGATGCCCGCTCGGGTGGATCGGCCACGGCCGCCGGCTCCCGATACGGTTCCTCCATCAATTTCCAGCCGTTCGGAACCGCCGGTTCATAGAAGTCACGCGACCATAGCTTCAATTCGTTCAACAGATCTTGAAAGGTCCAATTGACTTGCCGCTTTTCGAAAACAAAGACCTCCCGATGCGAGCTGCGACCATCGTTGGCACGCGGAATAATCACGAGGGCTTTGGGCAAGAAGTCTTTCTCGTCGATGATCAGTCGGCAAGCACGGAATTGACCCGCATCTTCTTGCGTGCGCGGAACGATCTCTAAATGGTATTCGCCCTTCGCGTCGCTCGGCGTGTCAACTCTCAGCCAAAACCGAGCTTTGATTTGATCGGCCTTTGCTCGAAAAAGAAACGGAAGCGGGCCTTTGCTGATCGCCTGGCCGCGCATTTGCGGTGGCAACTCAATTTTACGCAAAACCCTTTGGCGGTAATCGAACTCGTAGACCCAATGACCATCGCATACCCAATGATCGCCCTCTTGTTCGGCTTTCCCCTCGACATAGTCCCGCTTATTAGGATCGAACTTCCAAATACGCCGCGATTGGTACAACGCTTTATCCGGAGCCATAAACTTAATGATTCCTTGGGAAATGTGACGTGCCGCCTCATTACCGCGAGGATCTGTAACCAGACGACCTGACGGATCCGGCGGTAGATCATACACCCAGCGGGTAAATTCGCATTGATAGCGCTCAATTTTGCCCGTAGTGTATTCCCAATACTTCAAAATCTGGTCCAGATAAGCGTTATGTTCGGGAGACAACGGAATCCAGGCGGGTGCTACAATTGACGTTGATCCCGTCGCTCGCTCCACATCGGATACGGGCATTTGGCCCGGTGCCGACGTACCACCGGCAAGGAGAGCCGCTGCAACCCACCAACTCGCATTGTGGCATAATCCTCTCATGGCATCCTGCCTTGGTCGAAGTCCGCGCTTTACTGCTCCTGACTTGCACGAAAACGGAGCGATTCTAATCGATCGCTAGTGCCACGCGAAGAGCAATTTCTTGGAGTTGCTCCTGCGGTGTGTGCGTCGTGATTGGATGAGGAATTTTCGTGTAAGAGCAAGCCCATCGTAGAAGTTTGCTTATTTTCCGCTGCAGGAGTGGACACGATAGGTTCGTTTTGATTCGAGGTGAAATGGTTCCAATATTTGCCCGGCCTGCGGTAGGTCTGCCGTTTTCCGCTCCACCAGGTGTAAATTGATGCGGGTGCTTCTGGCAAAGACGATCTATAGAGCGATGGCTCAACAGAACCCCGACCGTAAGAAAGCGGCCAATTCCATGCAACGCAAACGCGCAAGGGCACAGAGGCGCAAGGCGATTTAACGCAAAGGTGCAAAGGCGCAGAGGCCCAAAGGGATTTAAGGCAGCTCGGATCAACCGACTGCCCTGCGAAAGGTTCGCTCGATGGCACCGTTGTCTGCTGGCGATACGTTCGATGCGGCGGTTTGCGTTCCTCCGTGCCCTCTGTGTCTGTGTGGTGCAAAACTCGAGCGTACACACACCGGCCACGAGAAGAACGCTGACCTCAGCGAAACAATTGTTATCGAGTTCTATCGTTGATCCTGCTCAACCCACTGGTGCCGTCGCTCACGCAACATCGTCAACCCCTGATCAAAATCCCGGATCGCACTCCAACGGACCCCGCGTCGCACAGCACGCGGAACCAATACGCGTACCACCCAACGTAAAAACGCCAGCCGTAACGGGTCGTCGTCAGCCGTGACCTCGCGCCCCAGCTCTTCCAGAATACCCAACAGCTCGTCGAACTGGCTACTTTTCTCGAGGCGAATCACATACGAGGTTCCCGCGGGGCAACCCGGCGACGGGCGTTGCCTGAATATCCAGCAACGCATATTCCCAACTCGGTACGTCGCGCATCAGCGACTCGGGCAACTCACCGTGCAACACCCGGAAATCGGTCACAGCACTCCATGGCGTCGTACCACGGTAAATCGCCATCGAGAAAACCGCCGCTAAGCGATCCTGGGGCCTGAGACGATCCTCGAAAGCTTCGATCTTCAAAAGCAGCGCGCAGTTCGCGATCCGCAAGGCCATCCACGGATCGACGGTGGACTGAAACTCCAGCAACACATACAAGGCGCGCCGCGACGGCCGATGTACGACTTTCCAGGCTTGCTGGGACTCGAAAAGCCCCAGTTGCTGTGCTAAAAACGATGGGCGTACCGGGACGAGCATACGGAAATCTAGTTCCCGTACCCATGGTTCGTCCACGAAACCAACAAGCAAGTCGTGCACCAACCGGGGGTCGGAAAACAACTTTCGATAAGCCACTTCAGCTTGGGACATTCGAGCACCTTCGATTCTGAACGAAGCTACACCAGCCAGGTGATGTACTTATATACACATATCCGGCGACTTGTCAATGGGCCGGCCGGCTCCTTGGGTCGGGAGTGCGAATAAGTCTCCTGAGAAGTTCTTCCGCTCTACGCCTACCGGATCAAACTGCCGTTATACCGAGCCGAAAGCATAAGAGAGCCGCTAGCATTTGGAAACGCAATGGCGCTATGGCGCAGTAAAAAGAATAGGCGTCAATCGCACAATACCGACAGCGGAAAATGATTTACACCGAGCCGAATGAAATAAGGTAAGGTAGTTTACTACTTTGTTTGTAGTGACCGGATTCATCGGGATCCAAAACTGATAAGACAACCAAAAGGAGCGGACGAATGCGGTCACTCCAAACGCGGCTCCGCTTTCACCAAACACAAATTTTGCGATAGGCTCTGAGCCTATCCATTTGGTCCTTGCGTCTTTCCGCGTTTTTCGCCAGCTAGCAATCAACCCACTGGGGGCCGCCATGTAGGCGATGAGACGCTCGTTCACTAGCCTACTTAGCGCAGAGTCACTCACAAAGTGGTTTGAAGCGTTCGTACGCTTCAAGCCATGCATCCGTGTTGGAGGGCTCATAGTAGCCTAATGGGAAACTGGAACGAATGGTTTCCCGCGCCTGAGCGATGTCCCGCACATCTCCTGCAGCGATGGCTTGGACAACGACGTTTCCCAAGGCCGTTGCTTCGACGGGGCCGGCCCACACCGGTCGTCCGCAGGCATCGGCAGTCATCTGGCACAACAACCGATTTTGCACTCCTCCTCCGACAATATGGACTACCTTGATATGATGTTCCGTCAGTTCTTCCACCCACTCCAAGACCATCCGATAGCGCAATGCCAAACTGTCCAACGCACAGCGGATGATTTGCCCCACGGTCTCGGGAACCGGTTGTCCCTTTTCCCGACAATAGGCCTGGATCTGGTCTGGCATATTGTCCGGTGCGAGAAATCGAGGATCGTCCGGATTGATCAAGGAACGCGCTAATGGTACTCGAGAGGCTTCGTCAACCAACTGGTCCCACGAATAATCTTTACCGGCAGTCGACCAGATGCGGCGGCATTCTTGGACCAACCAAAGGCCGGCGATATTTTTCAGCAGACGAACCGTCTGCCCTACCCCACCCTCGTTGGTGAAGTTATATCGGGCACATAGTTCTGTAATCACCGGCTCACGTACTTCGGCACCCAATAGACTCCAGGTGCCGCTACTTAAGTAACACCAGTCCAGTGGAGCAGCATTTGATGTGAGGGCTGGAACCGCCACGACGGCGCTAGCTGTATCGTGCGTTCCGGGAAGTACAACTCGCACGCCACTGAGCCCGGTTTGGTAAGCCACCTCGGGCCGGAGCGGCCCGAGCTCCGTTCCGGGCATCACAATTTTTCCCAGCAGCAACGTAGGTAAGTCGAAAGCGTGAAGTAATTCCCAAGCCCAAGT
The DNA here is from genome assembly GCA_964425225.1 of uncultured Pirellulaceae bacterium. GTDB lineage: Bacteria > Planctomycetota > Planctomycetia > Pirellulales > Pirellulaceae > BPJU01. Next base: position 67,639 of record CAYRMD010000002.1, read on the forward strand.
TGCCGTTCGAGGATTGTAAAACTGTGTGGTAGTGGCGTTGGTGTACTCGTTTGCGATCTGGCCTGTCAGCAGCCAGTGGAAAAGATCGGGCATCATCAAGAAGGTCTTGGCTTGGTCTAAGAGCCGCGAACCGCGACGTCTGATTGCCAGCCATTGAAAAAGCGTATTGAAAGGCAGGAATTGCAGGCCTGTCTGTGCAAAGATCTGCTCCCGTGGCACCCTCCGAAACGCCTCTTCGAGGATTCCATCGGTTTGATGGTCGCGGTAGTGCAACGGATTGGCCAATAACTCGCCGGAAGCATCCAGTAAACCGAAATCCACGCCCCAGGTATCGACACCCAAGCTGTAGATAGAACCGCCGTAACGAGCCGCAGCAGCGCGCAAGCCCGACTGAACATGCTGCCATAACCCGACCAGGTTCCAGTAGAGTCGTGGCCCGACCGGAACACCGCCATTTTCGAAACGATAAATCTCTTCCAGCCGCCAATGTTGCCCGTTCCAACATCCGGCTAACACGCGCCCGCTCGATGCGCCCAGATCCACCGCCAAGTAGACTCTCTCGGCCGCCATCCCCACTTCTCCTTCTGAGAGTACCGGCCGCATAACGGCCTCAACCACTCGGCTCCCACTTGCCACAAGTACCGCGATCGCCGTAGCAATCGTTGCACGACCGCCCACGGATCGTCAACCTTGCCCAAGCACGACGCCTACCGTCGGGATACGACCCCATTGGGATGAGGCTATACCGGGTGGTACGCGAATGCAAATCACAACGCATTGTGAATCCCCTGCCCCCGCAAGCAATCGGCAAGACCGTTATGCCCGATGGGTACCATCACGAGCAAGTGGCTCCAACGGCTCGCACCGCCGAGCTCGAACCTCGTACGGACCAGGCCTTCCCCTGGCCCATACTACGGCATTGGCCAGCAAGCGCTGCACGTTTGGATCATAGTAAATCGGATACGTCTCATGGCCAGGACTAAAGTAAAAAACCCTCCCGCGACCTCGATAAAAAACACACCCGCTTCGAAAAACTTCTCCACCTTCGAACCAACTGATCGTAATCAGTTCGTCCGGAACCGGTATGTCAAAGTACTCGCCATACATCTCGCTAGCCGGCAGCTCGAAATACTCGATATCGAGCCCCTGTGCGATTGGATGCCAGGGGGCCACGATCCACACGCGTTCTCTTTCGCCGGCCTCTCGCCACCGGAGCATGCAACCGGTGCCCATCAGCCTCCGAAACGGTTTCGACGCGTGACCCGAGTGCAGAACAATCGGGCCCATGCCCTCCCATACTCGATGCACGAGGCGCTCCACAACGGCGTCGTCGACTTGCTCGTGCCGCGAGTGCCCCCACCAAATTAAAACATCTGTCTGCTCCAACACGTCACCCGACAGCCCATGCTCCGGTTGCTCAAGCCAGGCGGACCTCAACTCGACACGCGCTCCTAAGACGCGGTCTAACCCCTGGATCAAAACCTCGTGAATCCCGTTTGGGTAGATCCGCTTCACGTCCTCTCGCGACCGCTCGTTAACGTACTCATTCCAAACCGTCACGCGTATCGGTGGCCTTGGCTCCATGGAATGTTCCCTCCACTCGGTGCATTTTGTAATTCCCTTAAAGAACCAGCGAACGGGTGCCGCCCAAAGTTGGCCTCCGGAACTTGCACGAAACTACTGCCTGATACCTCCCAGTCAAGCTACCCAGCGCAATAGCGTCTTGCTAAACCAACGTTGGGCAAACGATCGCCGCCACGTATGCGCGTCGATAGCCGAACATATCTTCAAAGGCGGACAATCGCCCGGGCTCGCCTTTTTTCTGCCGCGCCGTAACCGTTAATGAGCAGCCATATGCGAATCGAACTCTTTTCTCGGAGTGAGCCGGCCTTCGTATCGACCCGCTCAGACCGTGGCCGGCCGAAGACTGCCCACTTCGCCTAGCCTTCGCCCAACAACGGACCTCAATGTTATTGGAGGGCTACTCAAGGGTTTACGATTTGGGGCCCGTCGCTGTGCCGAGAGCATAACGCAGGGCAACAGACGCACCCCGTGACCATCGTAGCAGGGTGAAGTTTAAGGCCTCTTATCCTTAGTACCGCTCGTTACCTGGTGCCCACTGCCCGAAACCTTGGGGTCTTTACCGCCGAGGCTGTGGATGTTGCGGATTATAGCGTTTTGTCTGAAGATTCGATCGATCCATCGCCGATGCAGCCCTCAGGATTCCCATAGTTGACTTTGATCAGCAACTTACTTATGATTCAACATTGTGAGGCGGTTTCGACAACAATACAGGCGGACCTAGGTAATGCAACACGCGTGCCGCAGTTATATTCGTGGTTCAGGGTAATGGCACAAGGACGCAACGATGGGACAAGTAGCGGTGCGGCTTGCAGAAAAGTCAAGTAAGGTAGAAAGTAATGGCCAACCACGGTTAACGATTGTGGGACGGCGCGGGGACGGTACACAGGGAGAACCCCAAGGAGCCTTGGCGGCCGATCCGCCTTTGGAACCGACCGACGAGTATTTGGCGTGGCTAAGGCAAGAAAATGAACGTTTGCAAACGGCGTCTGCCCAGCAGATACTTCGTTGGGCGATAGAGCACTATGCGCCGCGCTTCACGATGGCTACCGCCTTCGGTGCTGAGGGGATGGTGTTGATTCACATGTTGGCCAAGATAGCTCCGCAGACACCGATATTCAACTTGGATACCGGTTACCAGTTTCCGGAAACGTTGGCGATGGTGGATCGGGTTTGGCAGCGGTATGGGATTCGCGTCGCGTTGATGCGTCCTGAGTTATCAGTCGAGCAATACGAGGCTTTGCATGGTGGGCCTGTGTATAAGACGAATCCAGATTTGTGCTGTTTTGAGCGCAAGATTTTGGTATTGCGAACGGCGGTGCGAGGCATGTATGCATGGGCCAGTGCGATCCGGCGGGATCAAAGTCCGGACCGGGCGCGTGCGCCGATTGTCGGTTGGGATCGGAAGTTTCAGTTAGTGAAAGTCAGTCCCTTGGCCAATTGGACGAAGAAAGATGTTTGGGACACGATAGTCCGTTATGACATTCCGTACAATCCTTTGCACGATCAAGGCTACGCCAGTATCGGCTGTTGGCCGTGCACGCGCCCGATATTATTCGGCGAAGATGAGCGGGCGGGGCGCTGGAGTGGCACGGGAAAGGTCGAATGTGGGTTGCACGCGCTAGACGATCCACCCGCGGACCGTTACACTGGCTTAGGGTCCGTAACGGGTGCCGGTTTGTAGAGTCCGACCAATTGGGGGCTGGCACGCCCAGCGCAAAACAGTGACTGTATCGGCCAAGACGGAATATGCGTGTTTGGCAATGCTGGAGTTGGCCGCCCATTATGGGCGGGGCCAACCGCTGCGGATCCGGCAAATTGCCGACAAGCATGGGATTCCCTCGCGGTTCTTGGTGCAGATTCTGATTCAGTTGCGCAATGCCGGGCTAGTAGCCAGCATCCGCGGTGCAACGGGCGGTTATCAATTGGCTCGCGATCCGAGGACTATTTCGCTGGCCGAAGTAGTCAACGTGGCTGAGGGAATGGTGGACAACGCCGAAGCAGGGCAGCATGATTCGCCATTCCGCACCGTATTAGCGGCCATTTGGCAACAAGCGGCTCGGCAACGCCAGCAGTTGTTCGAGTCGATTACGTTAGCGGAACTTGTCGATCGAGCGTCGCGCACCCCACAGCCGATGTACTATATTTAGCCAGGTGGTGGAGCGGTGGTGTGCTCCCCACACGGTCGTTCGTTCAAGATTACTACGGCCCGCCACGCAGCCTTCGCATGTAGTCCGAATTTTATTCGGAATAATGCCGCGACGGGGGAATCACGCCGATGAATGTTGTTCCCATTCAAGAACATGTCCAGAAGCTAGCTACCGCGAATCGGCAGGACCAGGAGGCTCCCACGGTCTGCGAAAACCGGCTCCCTGGGGGTAGATTGCCACGTTTTACTCTCACGCACTTAAAACAGCTCGAAGCGGAAAGCATTCACATCATACGCGAGGTCGCTGCCGAATTCCAAAATCCGGTGATGCTCTATTCGATCGGCAAAGACTCATCGGTCATGGTTCATCTGGCGATGAAAGCGTTTTATCCGGGCAAACCGCCGTTTCCTTTACTGCACATCGATACGACTTGGAAATTCCGCGAGATGATTCGCTTTCGCGAAGAGTATGCGCGAAAGCAATTAGGACTAGAAGTGTTGGTTTACATTAACGAGGAGGGCCTCAAGTTAGGCATCGATCCATTTGAAAACAGCGGGAAGCACACGACGGTCATGAAGACCGAAGCGCTAAAAAAAGCGCTGGATCTGTATAAATTCGATGCCGCCTTCGGTGGTGCTCGCCGTGATGAAGAAAAATCCCGCGCCAAAGAGCGCGTCTACTCGTTTCGTGACAAATACCATCGCTGGGATCCTAAAAACCAGCGTCCCGAGTTGTGGAACCTGTACAACGGACGCATTAACAAGGGAGAAAGTATTCGGGTCTTCCCGCTGTCCAATTGGACGGAGTTGGACGTCTGGCAATACATTTACCTGGAGAAGATTCCCATCGTGCCGCTGTATTTTGCGGCGGAGCGCCCGGTGGTCGAGCGCGACGGCATGTTGATCATGGTGGATGACGAGCGCTTTCGGTTTCGACCCGGTGAACGGCCCGTAATGAAACGCGTCCGATTTCGTACTCTGGGGTGCTATCCATTGACCGGCGCCATCGAAAGTACGGCGACAACTTTACCCGAGATCATCCAGGAAATGCTCATAGCAAAAACTTCCGAGCGTCAGGGTCGACTCATTGACAACGACGAGGAAGGCAGCATGGAAGACAAAAAGAAAGAGGGGTACTTCTAATTGAGGTAAGGCCACCGAAGGCACATTCCTGGGACAAACCGATCATGGCGCATGCATCGGACTTGATCGTTACCAATATCGAGCAGTATTTGGCACAGCACGAACGTAAGGAGCTCTTGCGGTTTCTTACGTGTGGCAGTGTCGACGATGGCAAGAGTACTTTGATCGGCCGCTTGCTTTACGATACGCACACGATCTATGAGGATCAGCTTCGTAAATTAGAGCAGGATTCCCTGAAGCACGGCACGACCGGAGGCCGATTCGACCCGGCTTTAGTCACCGACGGTCTGAAAGAAGAGCGCGAGCAAGGTATTACGATCGATGTGGCCTATCGCTATTTTTCTACGGCCAAACGGAAGTTCATCATTGCCGATACACCGGGGCACGAGCAATACACGCGGAATATGGCCACCGGTGCCTCGACGGCCGATCTAGCCATCATACTGATCGATGCTCGGCATGGTGTGTTGACGCAAACGCGCCGTCACTCGTTTATCGTCTCCTTGCTGGGAATCCGTCACGTTGTGATAACCGTCAACAAAATGGACTTGGTTGGCTTCAGCCAGGAGGTCTTCGAACGTATTCACCAAGACTATTCGGATTTTGCCGCACGACTGGATATTCCCGATTTGCATTTCATTCCTATCTCAGCACTGTGTGGTGACAATGTAGTCGAACGCAGTACCCGCATGCCCTGGTATGACGGTCCCACCTTGTTGGGACTTTTAGAAACAGTCCACATTCGTTCGGACCGAAATCTGGAAGACTTTCGGTTTCCGATTCAGTGGGTAAATCGACCTCATTTGGATTTTCGTGGTTATTCGGGCACGATTGCTTCCGGGATCATTCGCCGAGGTGAAGAGGTACTGGTTCTGCCCTCGCGGCAAAGAAGCCGTGTCCGGAGTATTGTGACGTACGACGGAGAGCTGGAGGAGGCGTTTGCCCCTCAAGCCGTCACCCTTACCTTGGAAGACGAGATCGACATCAGCCGGGGCGACATGCTGGTGCGTCCGGGCAACGTGCCTCGAGTTGCTGATCGTTTCGATGCGATGATTGTCTGGATGCACCAATCGCCTTTAGTTCCCGAGCGGCCGTATCTATTAAAACAGACGACCAAAATGGTAATGGCGACGGTGCGGGCGATTCGGTACCGCATCGACGTCAACACCTTGCATCGCCAACCGGCAGAGACGTTGCAACTAAACGAGATCGGGCGATGCCATTTGAATCTGAACCAGCCGCTGGCCTTCGATCCATATCGCCGCAATCGGGCCACCGGCGCATTCATTCTGATTGATCGGATCAGCAATGCCACGGTGGCAGCCGGTATGATTCTGGACCGAACTACGGCTGACGAAGAAGGCCCAGCTTGGGACGAAGTTTCGCTGGTGAAGGCTGCTCCCAGTCCGCCGACCTGTATTGCGGCCGAGGAGCGCCAACGTCGCTATGGCCAGCGACCCGCCACCATCCTGCTGACCGGCTTGACCGGTAGCGGGAAAAGCACGATTGCCCAAGCCTTGGAACGGCGGCTTTTCGATGGTGGGTACTATGGCGTGGTTCTCGACGGACAGCATTTGCGGCGTGGGCTAAGTAAAGACCTCGGTTTTTCGGCCGACGATCGCAGCGAGAATCTTCGACGGGGTGCAGAAATCGCACGCCTATTGAACGATGCCGGTTTAATCTGCATCGCTGCTTTCGTCGCTCCCAGCGAGCAGATGCGGCGCAAAGCAGCGCAGGTCGTCGGCTTAGAACGGTTTCTTGTGGTGCATGTGCAAGCCCCAATCAACGTCTGCCGCCAGCGCGATCGTTCCGGGCATTATAAGCAAGCCGATGAAGGCTTATTGACCCAATTCCCCGGAGTTTCCGCGCCCTATGAACCGCCCATCGAGCCGGATCTCGTGTTGTCAACAGATCAAATGAGCATCGACGAGTGTGTCGAACGGCTTTTCACCTTACTTACGGAACGTGGTATCATCGGACTTGCATGATCGAACGTATGCGGTATTGACTAGGCGTTCGCTCCGGGGGAAACGGTCCATCCGCCTGACGCGATCCTTGCCTACCCGGTGACCTAAGTGCCAAACCGGCTCGGCGAAACTGTGGAAGTTAGCGACAACTGTGGGGAGAGTCACTTTATGGAGCAAGGACACAAAACGTTTCGGGGGCGATCCAGGATTCGCCTTTTGGGTCAGCCATTTCTGGCAATCGGCCTGTTGTTGTGTACCGATGATGGGTTTCGCACAGTTCAAGGCCAGGAAGATCCATTCGCTGCATTAATTCGGCCTACCGAACCGCTGTCACCCGAACAAGAGCGCGAACGTTTTCAGTTGCCGCCGGGATTTGTGATCGAGTTGGTGGCGGCGGAACCGGATATTCTCAAGCCACTGAATTTGGCTTTCGATGCTCGCGGGCGCCTCTGGGTCACCACAACCCAGGAATATCCCTTTCCTGCTCCCCCTGACCGTCCTGGCCGCGATGCGCTCAAAATCCTACAGGACACCGATGGTAATGGTACGTTCGATAAAGTGATTACGTTTGCCGACGATTTGAACATCCCTATTGGAGTCTATCCGTATCGACAGGGGGCTATAGTCTTTAGCATTCCCCATATCTGGTACCTGGAAGACACCGACAAAGACGACCGGGCGGATCGCAGAATACGCCTTTATGGCCCAATGGGTTATGAACGCGACACGCACGGGATGAACAATGCCTTCCGCCGGGGGCTAGACGGTTGGCTCTATGCTTGTCACGGCTTCAATAACGAAACGCGCGTTGCGGGCAACGATGGTCACGAAGTCCTCATGCATTCTGGTAACACCTATCGTATGCAAGTCGACGGACGACGGATCGAACAGTACACCTGGGGCCAAGTGAACCCGTTCGGTATGACCATGGATCGGTGGTTCTACCTTTACACGGCCGACTGCCATTCCAAACCGATCTACCAATTGATCCGTGGTGGATACTATCCGAGTTTTGGGAAACCCGACGACGGCCTCGGCTTCGTGCCACCCGTAATGGACCACGCGCACGGTTCCACGGCCATTGCCGGGGTAGTTTGTTACGAGGCAACGCAGTTCCCCGAAGAGTATCGCGGTAACTTTTTTAGCGGGAACGTCATGACCAGCCGCGTCAATCGCAACGCTGTGGTTTGGCAGGGCACCACCCCGAAACTTGTCGAACAACCCGATTTCGTTACCACTCAAGATCCATGGTTCCGTCCTGTAGATTTGTGTCTGGGACCAGACGGATCGATTTACATTGCTGACTTCTACAACCGAATTATTGGCCATTACGAAGTGCCCTTGGATCATCCGGGACGTGATCGGACCCGCGGACGAATTTGGCGTATCCGGTATCTAGGTCCTTCGCAGCAAGGAACGTCTAAAACAGTATCGCTTGTGCAAGCCGACATCACTCAATTACTCGAAGCCCTCGCTGACCCCAACCTCACCGTGCGTTTATTGGCAACCGATCAGCTTTCGGATCGCATCGGAGTAGAATCCGTGCCATGGATACGTCGGGCGGTCCACGAGAGCGATTCGCCATATGTGCGGGCTCATGGACTGTGGGGCCTCTTTCGGCTGTCGGCAGTTGATGCACCATTACTGTGCCGGTTGCTCGACGATGCGTCACCACTGGTTCGTGCCCATGCAGCACGTGTAGCGGCCGAGTTTCTTGGGTGGGATCCGACGTTGGCTGAAAAGATCAAGGGAGCTTTGCGCGATCCGGAAGCGCATGTGCGGCGTGCTGCGGCCGGGGCGCTGGGTGTGCACACGGAAATCGATGCCTCCGAAGTTCTAATCGACACCCTTCTGCGAACCGATCCGTCTGATGTGTTGCTTGTTCACACACTGCGTATCGCGTTGCGTAACCAATGTCGGGATCCGGCTCGCCTGGAAAAACTTTGGCCTCTGGCAAATAACCCGCTTGCTCGCCGGCAGATGGCGTCCGTAGCCATCGCACTACCGCATGCACAGGCCGCTCGATGGCTACTTGAAACCTTTCAGCCAGACGCGATCGAACAGACGCAGGCGGTTCGGTGGGCCTATCATGTGGCGCGATACTTGGAAACTAGGGAACTGCCACAACTGATCGATTGGATCCGGCACCGTTTCCAGGATCAACTTGGCGTACAGTTCGAGCTGCTACAGACGGTGCTAGCGAGTCTGCGGGAGCGAAACGCTGATCCTAGGACGATTCGATCTTGGGCCGTAGACCTTGTCCGCGCTGTACTTGCTCAAGCCCCACCTGATCCGTGGATGCACCTGCCAGTCAAGCCCGGTCAGATCACGAATCCCTGGACGATCCAGCGACGGCAGTCGGCCGACGGGCGATTGGATCCCTTCTTGAGTACGCTTCCGTCGGGTGAGGCGACCACCGGACGCCTTCGCTCAGCCAGCTTCGAAATCCCGGAACAGTTTGAGTTTTATATAGCCGGACATGGGGGTTTCCCACATCTGCCCGCACAACGCAAGAACCGGGTGATCCTGGTCGATGCCACATCCGGCCGGGTCCTGCGGGAGCAGTTAGCACCGCGAAACGATTTGGCCCAGAGAGTTAATTGGCAGTTGGGTTCTCTCAAAGGTCAACGAGCTTACCTGGAGTTAATCGACGAAGATGACCAGCATGCGTATGCGTGGCTGGCCGTTGGACGCTTCCAACCGCCCGTGGTGCGAGTACCGGAGCAATCGCCGGCCGAATGGTCGCGATGGGCGACCGCCGCTTGCCAACTGATTGGGCACTTGAGTTTAAACGAGCTGGCGGCGGAGCTGGAACGTTTATCGGAACCTGGTCCGTACGACGTCGTTGTTCAAGCAGCCGCTTTGGAGGCCCGCTCACGCCTAACGGGTCGGCCTGAGTGGGAGTGGTTGTCGGTAGTGGTTCAACAACCGGATTTACCGGAAACATTACGGCAGTCGATCGGTGGGCTGCTCAAGGAGTCGCAAGCCGCTTTGTATCGCGAGTGGCTGGAGAAATCAATGCGGAGTGGAGCAGCCGCACTGCAGAAGCAGTTAGCGGAAAAGTTAGTGACCAACCGTGCCGGAGCGGAGTTGCTCTTGGATTGGATCGAGCGCGGTGTTGCCTCGGCACGCCTGCTGTTGCAGCCCCAGTTGCGCCAACGGCTGGAGCAAGCTCTGCCGCCAAGCGCCGCCGTGCGTATCGCTCGGCTTGTGGAGCAGATGCCGCCCGCCAAACAACAGATCGAAGCGCTAATCGAACAGCGCCGGCACGTGGTACTGGCCGGAACACCGGAAGTGGAACGAGGTGCCGAAGTGTTTCGGCGAGCGTGTGCGGCGTGCCATCAGCTCAATGGTCAGGGTGCCATCGTCGGACCTCAACTGGATGGAATTGGGCAGCGCGGACTGGCTCGCATTTTAGAAGATCTCTTGGATCCCCACCGCAACGTCGACATTGCTTTTCGCACGGAAACCCTTCAGCTAGATGACGGACGTATTTTGGTCGCCCTTCCCCGCGGCCAACGAGGGGCTCTGCGCGTCTACGCGGATCAGGAAGGCAAAGAGTTGGCGATACCAGCCAATGCCATCGAACAGCGACGCCCGTCGAATCTGTCTCTGATGCCCGACAACGTCGCCGCAGATCTTCCGGAAAAGGACTTTATCGATTTAGTGGGTTATCTACTAACCCAGCGCACGCCCAGCAACGGGGTTCTGACAACCGATCGTTCCTCGAACGGGCAACCGATAACTCAAGGAGCCGCACGATGAGCAAAGCATTGACCGAGTACCGGTACAATCGGTTAACGTGGCCCGAAATGAATGACGCGATTGCCGCCCAGAAACTGGTTATCCTACCTACAGGTTCCACTGAGCAACACGGCCCGCATCTCCCTTTGGATGTTGACGTGTTTCTGTGTGAATCCGTCTGTTTGGAAGTGGGACGCCGTGCTGCGGACAAAGTACTCGTGCTACCGCCGGTCGCATATGGCCTCAACCTACACCACATAGACTTTCCAGGAACTATCCATATTGAACCGGAGGTGTTTATCGCCTTTTGCTTGAATATCACCAAGAGCGTAGCCTATCACGGATTTCAAAAGATCTTGATCGTCAATGGTCATGGCTCGAATGCGCCTCTCATCGATATTGTGGCGCGAAAGACCGTTTTGGAAACGCCAGCGCTTTGCTTTGCCACAACCTATTTTTGGTTCTTGCTAGACGAATTTCAAAAGGTCCGTGAGACGCCGATCATGGCGCATGCGGATGAATTCGAGACCTCACTGTATCTTTACTTGGCTGACGACCGCGTGCAGATGGACAAAGCGGTGGCAGACAACGACCGCATGGGAAAATACGTGAGCAGCGACAGTACGCCGAACTATTACGTGCGATTCAATGATTACTGGGGCCGCTGGACGCGCACCGGCGTGCATGGGGATCCGCGTCCCGCTACGGCTGAAAAAGGCCGTCGTATCTTCGAAGCTGCTGTCCAGGGGTTGCTCGAGCTTGTGGACGAATTGCGGCAGTGGCCGATCGACGAGCGTGCTGACATGCATCGTTTGGCACCGGCACGTGCGATCCGGTGGTAAGCCAGGCGGGGATTCTCGCTTGTAGTGCCCGCGTTCATCCGGGCCTCTTCGCTCCCTCTCCGACTTCGACCCGATAAATCGGGTCAATACAAACGGGGGGCTACTGGCTGGTTAATATCGATACGGACGGGGAGATACCTGACTGGATCCGAGCACGACGTCGTCTTTTTCGACGCCGGCAGCGATCCAACCTCGTCGATTCCGCAAGAGATGTTCGTCGGTACCCGGCGCGCAGTAGCTACACACGAACTGTACGCGGCCATCTTCGAAGAGCACATTGAAACCGCGTCCGCCGTGATACGGCGGAATGCGATCCGGGTGCAATGGAGCATCGGACGCCCATGCGAACCAGGCACGCCCTTCACGACGGGCTGAGCCATATCTGCCTCCGTCGACCACTCCCAAATTGTAGGCAAAATGGCCGCCAGCCATTTGACGGAGCCGGAGGAGTTGCTCGCCGTGAACCGCGAGCAGTTCGTTGACACGGGGCAATACAAAAACTGCCGATGGTTGTGGTGCCGAGGGGCAAAGCACCACATGATCGCTGTCGATCAATCGTATGTCGCGCAAGACAACCGGAATAAATCCCGCGAACGAAAGCGGTCCTTGCTCGGGGATAAACGGCAAACATCCGAATTGCTCCGTATAGGCTTCCATGGCCAGTCCCAGGCGGCGCAAGTTTTCTTGACAGAAACTGCGGCGAGACAATTCCCGGCTATTGAGGACTGCGGGGAAAAACAAGAGGAACATCAGCACCGCTACACTAATACCACACGCTACGTCCAACCAACGCGTCGGGTGCTGCGGCACCGCGGTGAGAATGGCCACTTCACCCGATGCTCGCTCGATACATTGCAGCGTCCGCGGCACAAGATCTCCCGGCGGTTCGTATTCCTCCCGGCTCTCCCGAAGACCATTCACAATGTCTTGAAGCACGTGCCACTGCTGCTGCCAATGGGGATCGATCGCAAGCAGCTGCTCGATACGCGCCCGCTCGTCGCTGTCTAATTCCCCAAAATAGTAGTCGCATAAGCGCGCGAACACGGATCGCCAGTGGCGGTGCTTTTCACCACTATTCGCCGTATTGTCCGTCATCGGCGTGCCCTGCCTTCTTTTCAATAGTCGTGATCCGCCTCCTGCACGACCGACTCCTGCCCCCCGTGCGATACCAGTCGACTGTGACTTGCCGATAGCTTCAACCGGCCCACGTATCGCCCATTGGGGAACTATTGATTGTCGCTTTCAACCTCCATCTATCTTACTTACGTTTTCCAATCCCTCGTAGTTCGCTGAACGCCGAAGGTAAACCTAAGGTTGGACTACCCTGAGCAAGCCTTCTACATAGCCTAACCGTTTGGCTGGCCCGAAGCGTCCGTGTCGGCAAGATGGCTTAATGGCAACACGGTCCGGGCGGAGTTGCGAGCGGTAAGAACCTCCGAGTCTACATTTCGGGGCACCGCGCGATGCCGCAAGCGCAACCATTCGGCCAGTCGCTCCATCGCAGCGTGAATCCGGCTCTTGACCGTACCGACCGGTACCGAGAGCGCTTCGGCTGCTTCGCGATATTTTAGTCCTTGAAAGTACACCAGTTGGATGACTTGTCGCATCGGTTCCGACAGCGAATCGACGGCGCAGCGCACGGCGTGCGCATCTTCGCGTCGTACGACTTCGGAAACCGGAGACGGATGAGGGCTTTGCAACACTTGAGCCAGAGACGATGCTTTGTCTCCAACAGCTTCTTGCGCATTGCGATCCAAACTGACGTAGTGGTGGCGGCTGGTACGCCGCTGATAATCAATTGCTAAGTGCGTCGCCAAAGCGTACAACCACGGTCGAAACGGCCGCTGCGGCTCATATTGGCGGCACTTCAGGTGAACCTGCAGGAACGTCGCCTGAAAGACGTCTTCTGCCGACTGTGCGTCGCCTAAGTAGCGCCGCAAATAGCTGTAAAGTTCGCGCTGGTATCGCCGTACCAATTCGGTAAATACATCGCGCCTGAAGTTGCGGCAATATTGCACCATGAGCTCTTCGTCCGACCATTGATTCAGCGGACGCAAGCTTCCGGAGCGCTCATGGCTTGCCGTATTCCTTACCAGTTTCGCGCGACTCATGGGATCCTCGCTTGTGTTGTTGCCTCATGCTTAGCAACCGACTCGTTACCGGGCTCCTTATAGCATAACCAATGTTCCCGCCGTTGCGAACAGAAAAACCCTTGCAACTGGCCGGACTTCCGGCCAAAATCGCCCCTAGTTTCCCACGGTTCCTAGGGCCGATCCACCAATGGGCCGTCTGGTCCGAGTAGCAATGGTACCGAGTAGCAGTTTTGCAACAATTATGCCGATGGAGATGCACCCGTGCACTTTCGCACCAAATGGGCCGCGCCAGGTGACATAAATGCCTTTTTTGGCTTAATGTTAGATAATATCGCCAATTTACTCCTCGTCGTCGGGTTATTGTCCGCGCTTTACAATTTTCCGGCCGCCTTTGCCATTCGCTACATGATTCCCGGAACGGCTGTAGGCGTATTGCTCGGCGATCTGCTCTACTTCTGGATGGCTTTGGATCTAGCCAGACGGACGAATCGTACCGATGTGACGGCGATGCCTTTGGGTTTGGACACTCCCAGCACCTTCGGCATGGTGTTCTTCGTATTGGGTCCGGCGTTTCGTGCAGCGCAAAGCCGGTCACTGACCGACGTTCAAGCTGCAACCTACGCGTGGCACATCGGGATGTGCTCGTTATTCTATAGCGGTTTATTTAAGTTAGCGTGCGCGGTAATATCCGACCGGGTGCGGCGGGGTATCCCGCGCGCCGGTCTGCTTGGCTCGTTGGCGGCTATTGCTTTAGTGCTCATCAGTTTTCTACCACTCATGGATATACTTTCATACCCCGTAGTTGGCATGTTATCACTCGCCATCATTCTAACGACGCTCATTGCCCGCATACCGTTTCCGGGACGTTGGCCGGGAGCAATGGCGGCCGTACTGGTAGGAGGAGCGCTGTATTATGTGCTTCGTGCATTGGATTTAGTAGCCGCACCTGAGGCGGCCGGCTTTGACCCAAACGAAGCATGGTTCCCCACCGAATGGTTGGCGGCCTTTGGCTTGGGGTGGATGCAAAAGTTGCCTGAAGCCACCCGGTACTTACCAATAGTCCTGCCTTTCGCCTTGGGGACAGTCGTGGGGGGCATCGATTGTACGGAAAGCGCGGCTGCAGCCGGTGATGAATACCCGACGGGTAAGATCATTAGCGTGGAAGCTGTGGCGACGCTGGCGGCGGCTTTCTGTGGAGGCGTCATCCAAACAACTCCCTACATTGGTCATCCGGCCTACAAGGCCATGGGTGGCCGCGCAGCGTATACGCTGGCTACCGCCCTCTTCGTGGGTGGAGCCGGATTGATCGGTTATTTTGGTTACCTGTATATCTGGATTCCTAAGGCAGCAGCCTTTCCGATATTGATTTTTGTGGGATTGGAGATTACAGCCCAAAGCTTCTATGCTGTACCGCGGCGTCATTACACGGCTGTGGCCTTGGCGTGCGTGCCGGCTTTGGCGTTTTTGGCCCTGAATTTTGCCGACCAAGTCCTTTTGCACTTCGGCCAGAGTGTGAACCAACTGCGTGACGAATCCCTTCAGCGCAACTTGGTCACGCTACGCCTCTTATCCAACGGCTTTATCGTAACGAGCCTAATTTGGGCTGCGGCGTTGGCGGCGATCATCGATCGGCGGCTAGCCATAGCAGGCACCTATTTCGCCGTGGCAGCCCTGTTATCGCTGGTCGGTATTATTCACTCACCGCTTCCTGGTGGAGCGACCTTCTTGCCGTGGACCTTGACGGCAGCCGATCGGCAGATGGTTTTCCACTATGCTGCTTCCTACGCCGTTGTTTCAGGGCTTTTATTCCTGTGGGCCTACTGGCTTGGGAATGCTACTTACCTCAGTGAAAAACCGTCTGATCACGAGCTGAGCGATGACGCGAAAAGGATGGACAGGTAAACGAAGAAAGTTCTGCAACGCAGAAAAAACGAGGCGCCCTATGTCCTTGCCGCGCGTTCTAGAACCGGAACTGATGGATACCCCCGAAGAAGCTTGGGAATACGACCAGATGGACCACTCGGCCGTCAATGCCCTATTTGTGGACGACTTATTGTCCCAAGGACTTTTACACGGTCGCGTACTGGATCTAGGCACGGGCACTGCCCGTATTGCCATAGCGTTGTGTCAGCGGACCGCAGACGTACAAGTCATGGCTACCGACTTGGCTATAGCCATGCTCGAGCTGGCTCGTTACAACGTGGAACTCGCTGGATTAAGCGATCGCATTCAACTTGATAGGGTCGATGCGAAAAGCCTTCCCTATCCAGATGACATGTTCGATTGCGTGATGAGCAACAGCCTGGTTCATCATATACCCGAACCGGTGGTTGTGCTGCGCGAGGCGATCCGGGTAACACGCCCAGGAGGACTGATCTTCTTCCGTGACCTACTTCGCCCGAATTCCATGGAAGAATTGTCGCAACTAGTCGAGCAGTATGCGGGCGGTGAGTCGCCACGAGCACAACAATTGTTCGCTGCTTCGCTGAATGCTGCCTTAACACTGGATGAAATCCGTCAGCTCGTAAAAAGTTTGGGGGTTCCGCCCAGCGGTGTTCAGGCAACAAGCGATCGCCATTGGACTTGGGTAGCCAGGAAAGCGGAAAGTACATAAAGCATTTTTCATCGGTAGCGAGCCGTGCGCCCCCGTCACGTGGGACCCGTCTGGGATAGGCCCAAGCCCGACTTGCGGCTGTTTGAGTCTCGGCACGGGATCACAACTGTTTCGTAGAACCGGTTGCTATCCAAGAGCTATAAGGATCGCCTCTAATGAAATTCAGCATCAATAAACAACTCGAACCATGCAGGCTGGGGTCAAGACCTGTTGTCCAACTCCGCCAACGCATGTCATAATCAAAACTGGTGAGCATCAACGGAGTGTATTTCGAGGAGGCGTTCGTATGGGTGAAGCAATTGTCGGTCTAGCAGGATTGACCGTACTATTGTTTTTTATAACGGCCGTTATCGCATACATTCTCTACGGCAACCAACAGTAATGCTCGTCATGTGTTCGGTGTATGCGCATCGATTGGGTTGACTAGCAACCTGACAAAATCTACCATCCGCTACAGGGCGCCGGCGTCGAGCGGTGGGAGCGGTCGAGCCAGAGCATTTGTGGCGATTGCCATGGCATTCGCTCAGTCGACTCATTGATGCGCGCTTACGGTTCTAACAGGGTGCCCTGAGGAAGGTGCGCGTCTGGGCGGTACGTAGGTCGTATCGGTGACGCAGCAGGCTATTGTCGGGACCTGCGGTATCTCTATCCGAAGAGCGGTTGTGGTACGTGATCGACGTTTCGATACGTGCGACTACGGTAGACCCGGCTACTCGTTTACAGAGCCGCGACCGTAAGGGAGCGGTGTTTCGCGAATCCAACCACGTTTTTTGATCGGGGCGGATTGGAAACGCGCCCCTACAACTGGGGTTGTTCGCACCTCCCATGGACCTTGTCCGTAGGATCGGCCGACTCTTGGGTAGGTTCTATAATGGGGCGGCATATCGAATACGCGGAGCGCCGCTATTGAGCCGGTTTGCCGTCCGAACACTTGGGAGGCCAAAACAGGCGTACCTGCCTTAGAACCTGGCACACCGCAAGAATGACTCACCTGCCAACAAGGCGCACTCTCGTTGTCTTGCAAAGCAACCCCTAGGCGACGCTGCGGCTTATTCGTCACGTCCACCTAATAATCCGGCTCGCATCAAGAAGTACAACAAAGTCAGAACCGACGTAATCAAAGCCGCTACATAGGTTAAAGCCGCCGCGTTGAGCACCTTATCGACACCCTCGCGCTCGTCAGGAGCAACCAGACCCATTTGGAGGACTAAACGCTTTGCGCGATTGCTGGCATCGAACTCCACCGGCAACGTCACGAGCTGGAAGGCCAACACGGCGCCGAAAAGAACGGCACCTAACAGAACAACGAACGGATGCAGCACCAACCCCACGGCCATCACAATCCATCCCAATTGTGATCCAATACCAGCAAGCGGTACCAAGGCTGAACGGAGCCAAAGTGAAGCATAATGTTCCGCATGTTGCAATGCATGCCCGGCTTCATGGGCTGCCACGCCTATGGCTGCCAACGACCGTCCACGGTAAACTTCCGGCGACAAGGCTAACGAGCGCGTCATCGGGTTGTAATGATCACTTAAGAAACCGTCAGTCATTTCGACCTGTACGTCATACAAACCCGCATTATCTAAGATGGCGCGTGCCGCCTCAGCACCGGTAATCCCCGATCGCGCACCGACTCGCGAATACCGAGCAAAGCGCGCTTGTACCAAAAGGCTAGCCAGTCCCGAAATCACAAGGCTTGGCAAAAGAACCAGCAGGATATACTGTGGATCCCACATGGAATCACCTTTCTTTCCACGTATCCTAACGCAATACGGACGCTTAAGCCGAAAACCAAATACCCATTCGGTTATCAATTCGAAAGCCGAACCTCGAACACACCTCCTTATAAAGTATACTCCTCTCCGTTGCCAGACTAGCCCTAAATGCGCCTATGTGGGATCGTAGGCGTATGCCTTGATTGCAGGTGGGATTCCGCTGTAAAAGGCAGACCATCGCGGAAGCTTGTTTCCGCGGCAGGAATGGAACGGAGATAGCGATCTTGATGGCAGTTGGAATCACTCGGTCACTTGCCGGGCCTGGGGTAGGTGTGCCTTTTCCGGACCGACCCAATGTGAGCCGCTGCGGGTGGCATTTAGCCAAAGGCGCTGCGTCGAGCGAGAGTTCAACCGAGCCATGACCGAAAGTGAGCAGCACCTCAACGGAGCGGCGACCGTTCGGGAGCGGCCAATTTCATTCAACGCAAAGGTGTAAGGCGATTTAGCGCAAAGGCGCAGAGGCCCAACGAGGTTTAAGGAAGCTCTGATCAACCGCCTGCCCTGCGAAAGGTTCACGCGACGGCGCCGTGGTCTGCTGGCGATACGTTCGATGCGGCGTTTTTCGTTCCACAGTGCCCTCTGTGTCTTTCTGGTACAAGACTCCAGCGTACACACCATCGGCCACGAGAAGAACGCTGAGCTTAGCCAAAGAATTTCGGAGTCTGTGCTTGATACCTGCCGACTTTTTTTAAAAGGTTCCACTGCAATACTGCCAACCTTTGCGGAGGTTGCTTAACGCAAAGGCGGCATGAAGGCGCAAGTAGGCAAGTGACCGGTACGTCTTGTCTTCGTTGCGCCTCTGCGCCTGTGCGTGGTATTCGTCTGCCGCTCCCGAACGGTCACGGCCCTCTCACAGTGACGCTCGCTTACGGTTGCGACTCGGTAAAGCTATCTTCAGAAGCGATGGGGTGAACTCTCGATAGCCAGGTCGGTTACAGCCGTCCTACCCACTAATGACCAGCCCACACCAGATGCAACAGTGCAAAAAACGGAATAGTATGAAACAAACCGAATGTTCCTTTCGATATTCGCGCGAGAGAATGAAAGGCAAATTCGACTCCGTACGTAGCTTGCTCGATGCAGCGGGAATCAATTGTTGCAACGATCACGGCATGGTTTCCGTTCGGTCTTGGCAGGTGTCAAGCATCCACACTTCGGAGAACTCACGGGTAAGATTATGCGATTGGTTCTCGCCAACGACGCTGCACAGTGCAGGACGCGACGGGACTTGAAGATGCTTCAATACTTAAGACAAAACGTTTGTGGACGAGTCGGCATGCGAATGGCATGGCAACTGGCAGTTGTTCAGTGGTTAGCCGTAGTTGCCACTGCTTGCGTCTGTATGGGAGCCGAATCCAGTTCACCCGTTGAGTCGCGGTATCCGGTGGCGGCAACGTGGGTCCAGGAGCGACTTGTTATTGCGTGCCGAAACGGAGTCTTAGCAACCTGGAATCCACTCACCCGGAGACTGGAACATTCGCAGGTAATCGGCAAATCCCTTTCGTCGGTCGTCTACGCTTCACCAGTACAAAGGCTCTTCGCCACGGACGTGGGAGCTCACCACATGCTTGTTTTAGCGCAAGACCCCGCCTTAGGTTGGCAGATCGAACAGCGGATCCCTACGCCGCTTTATCCTATTGCGGCTTTGTGGCAGGAACCTTATGTTGCGGTAGCCTGTTTGTGGGCACGTCAGGTAATGCTGTATCACGTAAAGCAACCTGATGCATGGGGCGGACCGATCGAGCTGTATGCCGTTGATTGTGTGGACTTATGCTTTGCTCCTGGGGCGCTTTATTGGGACGAACGAACTTCCAGCTTATTGGTGGCCGATGCTTTTTCTGACCGCCTCGCCATAGTCAACGCTGGTAACGGTACTATACGTGCGCACGTTCGCTTGCCTGGCTTCAGCATTCGATGCATAACGAGCAACAAAGTGGAATCCAGATTCTATTTCTTGGTATCTCAGGTCTACTCGTTTATTCCTCTTGAACGCGATCACGTTTTTTGGGGCAATGTAGTGCAGCAGGTGGTCTTGGGAGTGGAGCGAGACCAGCTTTTCCTCGAAAACGGCACTGCGGACGTTGGGGGCAGCGGAGACTCGTTCCGGATGATTTCTCGCTGGAGTCTTTGGCCAATCGGGCAGCCCCGTCTTGGTTCAGGGGATCCCGAAGCCCTGGTGGTAACCGAGCGTGGTGAATTGGTAGTAGCCTTAGGGGGACGCAATGAAGTAGCAATCGCTCCTTTGGCGTCGAGCAACTGGCGACGGGTGGGCGTTGGATGCCGGCCGGTTTTCTTGATTGCCGACGCGTCTCAGGATCACGTCGTAGCGTTGAACCACTTGGACCACAGCATTTCGGTGATCGAAATAGCAACGGCATCGGAAAGTTATCGCATGGAGCTTGGGAAGGCTCGAGCCGAGTTACCATGGGAGAGCGGAGAGCGACTCTTCTATGATGCCCGGCGATCGCTTGATAGTTGGATGAGTTGTCACACGTGTCATGTGCGCGGACACACGATCCCGGTTACGGTCGACACGCTCGGCGACGCTACGTACGGTGCTCCCAAACGCGTCTTATCGCTATTGGGGATTGCTGGGACGGCACCGTTCGCCTGGAACGGGAGCCGAGCGACACTTCTCGATCAATTGCGTGCTTCGGTAACCACCACGATGCACGGTCGGATGGATGCCTTCTTGCCGGAGGAGTGGACCGCCTTGGAACACTATGTGCTTTCGCTTCCTCCGGCACCGGGGATCAGTGCCGCCCGTCGGGATTCGAATGCACCACTGGTGGAACGTGGACGGCAACTGTTCTCTGAGCGCCGCTGTGCGGAATGTCACCCACTACCTTATTACACGATTGCTGGCATTGTGGATGTGGGGCTCCCAGACGAACAGGGACGTCGTTTCTTTCAACCACCGTCTCTATTAGGGGTTAGTCAACGCAATGCGTGGCTGCACGATGCACGCGCTGGTTCCCTACACGATGTGTTCGCGCGGTTTGGCCATCCCCATGGCGCTCGCTATCGGGACGAAGAAGTGAGAGCGTTGGTCGCCTTTTTAATGACTTTGTAGGGGCGGCTCTCCTGTGAATCCATACGGCGAAAGCTCAATCAACGCTCGGCTCGCAAATCTCAGTGCTCCGCAGTCCCCCTACCACGGCTGTTTAACAGTCGGTCTAATCGAACAATGTCAGGTAAGCAAGGTCTGTGTCAGGAGCACCCGCGGCAATCGGGGTTCGAAGCCGGGTACTTTGGAACGTGGATGCTGAAAGACAAAACACGGTGTGTGGGTTGTAACGTTATCGGGTGGAGTGCATGGTATACATCAATGAACACTATTTAAAGTTGAAGTCTGGCTATCTATTTCCCGAGATTGCGCGCCGGGTGAGCGCTTTTGCTCGTTCCCACCCCGACGCTCGTATTATTCGCCTGGGTATTGGCGATGTAACGGAACCACTCCCACCAGTGATCATTCAGGCGATGCACAAAGCCGTGGAAGAAATGGGACGTCAAGAAACGTTTCGTGGTTATGGACCAGAACAGGGCTATGAGTTTTTGCGCGAGGCGATTGCCGAACACGACTTTCGTGCCCGTGGCGCAGACATCTCGGCCGACGAAATCTTCGTATCGGACGGCTCGAAGTGCGACGTTGCCAACTTGTTGGATATTTTGGATCTATCCAACCGCGTTGCTGTATTAGATCCGGTGTACCCCGTGTATGTTGATACCAACGTTATGGCTGGTCGCACGGGCCCGGCCGATGAACACGGCCAGTATCCAGGGTTGGTCTACCTACGAGCAACTGCGGAAAACGGCTTTCAGCCGGAGCTACCCACTG
Organism: uncultured Pirellulaceae bacterium; assembly: GCA_964425225.1. GTDB lineage: Bacteria > Planctomycetota > Planctomycetia > Pirellulales > Pirellulaceae > BPJU01. The sequence continues at coordinate 89,388 of CAYRMD010000002.1, forward strand.
AGCCAGTCGATGTCATCTATCTGTGTTATCCGAACAATCCGACGGGGGCTGTGGCTTCGCGCTCGGCTCTGACTCGATGGGTCGACTATGCGCGACAAACGGGAGCCTTGATTCTGTTTGATGCGGCATATGAAGCGTACATTCAAGATCCAGACGTGCCGCATTCGATTTACGAAATCCCACACGCTCGCGAAGTAGCCATTGAACTGCGCAGTTTCAGCAAGAATGCTGGTTTCACCGGTGTTCGCTGTGCGTACACCGTCGTACCCCACTCGCTGATGGGCCGGACTCGTAACGGTCAGACCATCCCACTGCACGCGCTGTGGATGCGACGCCATACGACGAAGTTCAACGGCGTCTCGTACATCGTGCAACGAGGTGCTGCAGCCGCTTATACGCCCGAAGGCAAGCAACAGATCGCCGCACTGATTGACTTTTATATGACCAATGCTCGCTTGCTACGCGAGGGACTAAGCGGCCTCGGCTGGCAAGTATTCGGCGGAGAAAACGCTCCCTATTTATGGATCAAAACGCCGAACGGAATGACCAGTTGGCAGTTTTTTGATTACCTTTTAGACAGAGCTCACCTGGTGGGAACACCGGGCAGTGGCTTCGGTGCGGCTGGGGAAGGTTATTTTCGATTGAGCGCCTTCAACAGTCGCAATAACATCCTCCAGGCTGTGGAGCGATTGGAACGATTGACCGCTGCTGCCCTATAAGACACACGAATCATTGCGGGCACCGATGTGAACGACTTGCTCATGCACCACGACGAGGAGTTATCCGTGACGATAAAATGTCTTGCCGGCATGCCGCCTAACGCAATAAGAACCGGTTTCGAATTCCACGGCATCGTGATGCGGATCGCCTGGGTTGTACTTTTGGCGGGCACTTGGGGCAGGCTCACAGTCGGTATCGTTCAGGGGGAACCCGTGCCCGGACTGGTGGATCAGCCACCGGCTGATGGTTTTTACGTCAAGACGGATCGTGGCTACATGGTCCCCTATTGCTTTAAGATTCCCGGTACCGACGTGCTGATCGAGATGGTACCGATTCCCGGCGGCATCCTCCGAATGGGAAGTCCTCCGACCGAAAGCGGGCGCAAACCGATCGAAGGACCGCAATTCGACGTTGAAATTCAACCTTTTTGGATGGCCAAATACGAGACGCGCTGGTGCGAGTACCAACAATACATGCAAATGTATCGCGTTTTTAAGGAATTCCAGAGCAAGTCGGTGCGCACGGTCACAGATCAAAACCGGCTCCACGCCGTTACAGCTCCTACGGAACTTTACGAACCGAGCTTTACCTATGAGAAAGGCCAAGATCCCCAACAACCCGCCGTGACGATGACGCAATTTGCTGCCAAGCAGTATACCAAGTGGCTCAGCTTGCTGACTGGCCATCAGTACCGATTGCCCTTGGAATGCGAGTGGGAACATGCCTGCCGAGCCGGTACCAGGACGGCGTATTTTTTTGGTGATACACCTGACCAACTCGGCGAGTATGCCTGGTACTTTGACAATGCCGACGAAACGACCCATCCTGTAGGGAAAAAGAAACCTAATCCGTGGGGTTTATTCGATATCTATGGAAACGTCGCCGAATGGTGTATCGACCAAGTCTTGGAGGATGGCTATCAGCGTTTTAAGGGGAAACGCGTATCTCAATGGGAAGCGGTTGTTTGGCCAACCAAGCTTTATCCACGTGTGCTTCGTGGCGGGCATTGGGACGATACGGCGGACGCATGCCGCAGTGCGGCACGCATGGAATCCAATGATCCGGAATGGAAATCCGAAGACCCCAATTTACCACTAAGCCCGTGGTGGTTTACTACGGATCCGGCGCGTGGAGTCGGCTTCCGCATCGTGCGCTCGCTGGAGCCTTTGCCGGACGACTTGATACAGAGGTTTTGGGAGGCCGACGTCGATGAAATCAAGCAGGATGTGGAAGCTCGTCTTGAAGAAGGACGTGGTGTTCTAGGGTTGGTCGACCCACAGTTGCCGCACGCCGCCCGACAAATTCAGGAAAACCCGTAAGCTGGATCTTGACTTGTGTCGACACGGGAAGGCCTCGACACGCCGCGTGACCTGAGTGTCGCTTGTGCGTTGTTGAGCCCGGGCCCGTACACTGTTTGCTTTTCTTCTCTTACACGTCTACGCCTTTGCGTTCAATTCGGTCCGACCTTCCCGTAGGCACCAGCTCGACTGCGACGAGCCACGAATATAGACACATTCGGTCGCTATTCGTTAGACTAGCACTATTCGGCGGCAACTTACGACAACGCACGCTTGCTGTCACAGGCGCTTACGGCGGTGGCGGAAGGTGGTATCGATGTGAATGACAGGCAGGGGTTCCCATCGAATGGTCATGAACCAATCTAAGAAAGGCAGTAGGCAATGAACTCATCACGATGGTGGCGAGGGTGGCGTACCAAGGGTAGTTGGTTTCTGATGGGTGTGGGCTTAACCACGCTCGTTACGGGACTAGCAGCGTGGCGGGCAGCCAGGCCCCCCCAAACCTTTTGGCCTGAGGTGTTGCAGGCCAGCGCAACTCACGGTGGCCAAACGATGGCCTTGGCGACGGGGCCCATCGACGAGGGTGAGGGACTATTCGTCCTAGACTATCTGACCGGGGACCTCCATTGCTTTGTGATTTATCCGCGGTTCGGGTCAAATTTCTTGGCACACTTCCAAACCAATGTTATTCAAGCGCTGGGCGTTCAGGCTGGCAAGAAGCCGGATTATCTGATGGTAACGGGCCAAATGGATTTTCGTCAGGGAGCTGGATTGAACCGTCCGGCGGGTACGGTGGTGTATGTCGCCGATGCCAATAGTGGTAGGTTTGCGGCGTATGGTATTCCGTGGAATCGCCAAGCGGCGAATGTGGGGCAGCCGCAACAGGGGCCTCTGGTCTTGTTAAGTGCCGGTCAAGTGCGAAACATTGAATTAGAGAGAGCGGCCCCGTAGTTGACGAGCCTGCCGGCTCTGCCCAGGTACGTTCGTGGCTGTCGATTGGCTTTGGCCAATGCTGTACGCACGTATTTCGCTTTCGCACGCGCTTTTGCACGAAAACGCGATATTCTCAGCCTCTTATGGCAGAGAGGATCGGGAACATGGGCGAAACGGTCGCAGATCGGGTACGAATTGAGGTAAATGGCAAACCGATGGACGTAGCTCGATCAGCTACCGTAGCCGATTTATTAACGACATTAGGTGTTTCACGATATGTGGCGGTGGAGCTCAACGGTCAGGTGATACCCAAGCGATCGCACGCGCAAACAGTTTTGTCCGATGGCGATGTGGTGGAATTAGTAACATTGGTGGGCGGAGGTTGAGCCGATGATGATGGGTGTTACTGGGACCGAGGACGTACTGCGACTCGGATCCCATACCTTTCACAGCCGGCTCATAGTCGGTACCGGGAAATACAGCTCATTTGAAGTGATGCGCGCCGCACTAGAGCTTTCCGGTACGCAATGCGTCACGGTAGCAGTGCGCCGCGAACGACTCTATGACGGCGATGGGCGTAATATCTTGGATTTCCTTGATCTTGATCGGTACACACTGCTGCCCAACACGGCCGGGTGCTTTACGGCCAAAGATGCTTTGCGCACGGCGCGCCTGGGTCGCGAGATTTTACGCGAATTAGGCAATCCCGGAGCTGATTGGGTAAAATTGGAAGTGCTGGGCGACGCCAAAACCCTTTTGCCAGACCCGATCGCAACGCTGCAAGCCACCGAAGCGTTAGTGGCTGAGGGTTTTCAGGTGCTGTGTTACACGACCGATGACCCGGTGGTCGCTCGCCGTTTAAAGGCAGCCGGCGCTACGGCTGTTATGCCGGCGGGCAGTCCAATCGGTTCCGGACAAGGTATTCTCAATCCCAACAATATCCGCATCTGTCTGGAATATCTGAAAGATGGCGACCCAGATTATCCGGTAATTGTTGATGCCGGAGTGGGGACGGCGAGCGACGTGGCTATCGCGATGGAATTAGGGGTCGACGGCGTGTTGCTCAATACAGGGATCGCCCATGCCCGCGACCCGTTGGCCATGGCACGTGCCATGCGACTGGCGGCCGAGGCGGGGCGCCTGGCTTATTTAGCAGGCCGGATTCCCAAGCGATTGTACGCTTCGGCCAGTAGCCCCCAAGAGGGAGTGATCGCTACACGCCCCTAGAGAGAAGGGCTGCGGGCGAGGCGTTGATCGAACGGCTCACTCGCACGCCAGGCAGACCGCATCGCGGATCGTTGACCAAAGCCGTAAAGCTGCATAAAGTAAATTCTTGGGCTAGCGTTGCACGGTGGCTCTTGCCAACCGAAGCGCGTGCGTCGAGCGTGGGAACCCATAGATCTTAGCTCCCAAGAGGCATATTCGACGATTTGTTGTATTGGCCTATGTTGGCTTGTCGCGTCATACCCTGCCTGGATGTGGATCGGGGAAGAGTCGTCAAGGGGACCCACTTTCTCAATCTGCGCGATGCCGGTGACCCGGTCCAGGTAGCAGCGCGGTACGAGCAGGAGGGGGCCGACGAGTTAGTGTTCTTGGATATCTCGGCCAGTCATGAAGGCCGGGCGATCATGTTAGACGTCGTGCGGCGTACGGCTGAGCAGGTCTTTATGCCTTTGACCGTAGGGGGCGGCGTCCGTTCTTTGGAGGACATCCGCCAACTTTTAAATGCCGGTTGCGATAAAGTATCGATCAATTCCGCAGCCTGCCGAAGGCCCGAATTGGTACGCGAAGCTGCCGAGCGATTTGGTACGCAATGTATTGTGGTCAATATCGATCCGAAGCGCGTTGTCCGTAACGGACGGATCGTCTGGGAGGTGCATATTAACGGTGGACGTATCCCGACCGGTTTAGAGGCGGTTGCTTGGGCTCAGCAAGTCGAGCAGTTGGGGGCCGGCGAGATCGTCTTAACGAGCATGGATCGGGACGGCACCGAAGACGGTTATGACTTGGAAATGACGGCAGCCGTCAGTCAGGCTGTCTCAATACCGGTGGTGGCCAGTGGGGGAGCCGGACGCCCCGAGCACCTGGCCGATGCGATTCTCATTGGAAAAGCCGACGCTGCCCTGGCTGCCAGCATTTTCCATTTTGGTAAATATACTATACGGCAGACAAAGCGGGTAATGCGCCAACGGGGTATTCCTGTACGCCTAGAGGAGGATTCGGATGGCATCCACACCCCAAGTCCCTCACCACGTCCAACACATTGAGGTGGTGGAACCGTTGCACGATGTTTCGGCCGAACAACTGGCCGATCGTTTCATCAAGCAGCGTGAGGAGCTCGAGGTCGACAAGTATTTCCGAGCCGTGGTTAAGCTCCAGGGCAGTGACCTGCACATGAAAGTGGGCCGACCGCCTATCGTTCGCGTACATGGTGAACTGAAGCCGCTGAACCGAGGCCCGATCGATGCTGAGGAAATGGTGCGGCTTCTTTTCCCAATGATGAACAAGCGTGCGAGGGCTATTTTCGACCGCGATGGCGGCTGTGATTTTGCCCACATCGTTGATGTGGACGGTGTCCCCTGGCGATTCCGCGTCAATATGTTTCAACAATTGGGGAAAATCGGCCTCGTAGCACGACGGATCAACAACTATATCCCTGATTTCGAGGGGCTGCATTTGCCTCCGGTCATCGAAAAGCTCTGCCATTATGACCAAGGCATGATTCTTCTAGCAGGGGTAACCGGCTCGGGCAAAAGCACGACCATCGCCTCGATGCTCAACTACATTAACCGACACTACTCGAAACATATCCTCACACTTGAAGATCCGATCGAATTCGTGTTTACCGAAGAAAAGTGTCTGATCAACCAGCGCGAAATCGGACAAGACGTGCGCGACTTTGCCATCGCGATGAAACATGCGGTGCGTGAAGACCCAGATGTGATTTTAGTTGGCGAAATGCGGGATCAAGAAACATTTATGACGGCGATCAATGCCGCGGAAACGGGACACCTAGTATTTGGAACGATCCACGCATCGAGTGCTCCCAGCACGATCGGGCGCATCTTGGACCTATTCCCGGAGGAACTGCATTCGGCAATTCGTAGCGCCATCGCGTTTAACATGAAGGCCATTATCGCTCAGAAACTACTGAAGTCGATTAAACCGGGAGTGGGCCGGGTTCCGACCGTTGAAATCATGGTCTTCAATCCGACGGTGCGCAAATTGGTCCTCGAAGAGCAAGACGAAAAACTGGCCGACGCTATCCGGATCGGTGCCGAAGAGGGAATGCAGGACTTTACAATGAGCCTCAAGCAGTTAGTGGAAGGCGAGTTGATCGACCGTCCCACGGCATTCGCGGTAGCTCCAAACCGCGAGGCACTGAAGATGGCGTTAAAAGGCATTCATGTCCGCGAACCGGGAATCCTCTAATGAAACGAGGCTCGTGGTTGGTAGCACTCATGATCGTTTCTCTTCTGCCCGGTGCGGCAAGCGCTCAGGCACCTGGAACGGTGGCACAGCTCCAGCATGAGCTCATCGCATACCTGATGTTCTTGGTGATTTGGTGGTCGTTCGCGTGGCTCGCGTTTCGCATCGCAGCGTGGCTGGATCGCGACTTAAACGACGTTGGTCGGCGTTTCAATTTGAAAGAAACCTGGCATTTAGTCTACACCCTGGTAAGTGGACTGGGGCTTACGCTGGTGTGGCTGTTGCCCCTGGTTCTTAAAAATTGGCTGCTACCGCTGGTGGGCTTCCTGGTGATCCTACCGGTCGTTTTCGGTCCGATCTTTCCCTATGTGGCCGCCCGCAACCAGCGTGTTCTCGAAGATATGCGGATACTCACTAAGCGACACATCTTGCATGTGTTGGCCAACCTTTTCCGCAAGAAAAAAGAACCGCTACACGTGAAACTGCCCTACGAACAGGGACCTCCCGTGGTGTTCCAGTCCGAAGGACCGGACGGCAACGCCAATCAGGTGCGTACCATTGCCGCCAGAAATATGCCCGGATATGTGCCTGCCAAAAGCCTATTTGAGGACGCAACCCTTGCGCAGGCCGATCGTATCCTCATGGATTTTACGGCCAACGCCGTGCGTGTACAGTATGACATTGACGGCATCTGGCAGCCGGGAGTATCAGTAGAACGCCAAGAAGCGGACCAAATACTGGCTTGCTTAAAGACCTTGGGCCATGCCAATCCTGACGATCGCCGTTCGCGCCAGACCGCCCGTTTTTCGTTCACCTATCCGGACCCAAAACATAAAACACCCGTGGAAATGATCACTCAAGGTACACCGTCGGGTGAACGGGCCCTGCTGAAACTTGACCGTGGCATGAAAGGGCTCGATTCGCTGGAAAAAATTGGCATGCGCCCCAGCCAACGAGACGTGCTGATGCCCTATTTGAAAGGCGAACACGGCGGGGCAATCGTTTTGGTATCAGCCCCGCCTGCCGGAGGCTTTACGACGACATGGTATGCTACGTTAAAGTCGATGGATCGCTTGTTGCGCGACTTCGTGGCGATTGAGCCGGTACAGGATCGGACTCCATATGTCGAAAACGTCGAAGTAACTACTTTTGACCCGGACAAGGGAGAAAGTCCGGATCAGTTCCTCCCCAAGATCATATTGAAACAACCCGATGTGTACGCCGTTCCTCAGCTAGTCAATGCCGAGACGATAAAGCTCCTTTGTAGTGAGGTCTTAGATGAGGGGAGGCTGGTAGTAGCAGGGGTTCGCGCAAGTAGTGCTGTGGAAGCTATCAGTAAGGTTTTGGCTTTGAATCCTGCTAAACAGCCTTTTCTCGAAGCTTTGAAAATCGTGGTCAATGTGCGCCTCATTCGCAAATTGGCTGAAACGTGCAAGCAGCCCTATCAGCCGCCTCCGCAACTTCTGCAAAAACTAGGCTTACCGGCCGATCGGGTCCGGCAATTGTATCGCGAATGGCAGCCGAACCCGCAAGCGCCGGTCGACAAGAAAAAACTTCCTCCGAATGCCTGCGAGATCTGTGGTTTGGTTGGCCCCAGTTGCCGTGGGCTGTTTTATTTGGGAAGAACCGGCTTGTTCGAAGTGCTGGAAGTGACCGACGAACTTCGAGCGGCAATCAGCAAAACGAACAGTCTAGAAGCATGGCGCCAAGTGGCGCGAAAACAGGGATTCCGCACCCATCAGGACGAGGGAATCCTGTTGGTGGCCCAAGGCGTCACTTCGTTGACCGAACTGCAGCGCGTCTTAAAACCGCCAGATCCCGACCGGTAGCCGACGCTGGAAAACCTCCATCGGAACGGTTGTCCAATCCCGGGTCCCAAGGATAACAATCGATTCCGGACAAGTCTCGGTGAATTATTGTCGAGCAGGCAACCGCGATGAACAAAGCTACCATAGAATCGATCGAGGAACGAAAACCAGAACGAACTCCACCGGAACTGGATTTCCCGGACGTGGTAGACTTGCGCCGAATGAGTCGTTCCGCGTGGCTTTCGATCCCGCTGACGGCATTGGCCTTCCTCAGTTTGCTATCGCCTCCGTTCTGGTTTTTGCCGTGGGTTAGTGCTGTGGTGGCCGCTCGAGGCGTATGGTTAGCGCGGCGCGGCCCGGACCGTTGGAAAGGCGGAACGGTGTCGCTGGCCATGTTGTCGGTATCGCTCTTTCTGCTTGCGTTTGCTCCCAGCCGTTACATTTTTTGGCAACAATTATTGGTCACTACTGCGCGCCAGCACGCCGAGGCCTGGCTGGATTTGATCCGGCAAGGCAAATTGTACGAAGCACACCAACTTTCGTTAGAACAGCACGAACGTGTTCCCCCCCTAGCCGATCTAGAGCGTCATTACCGGCCGCGCTATCCCGATGAAGGGCAACGCATGCGCGAAATGATGGATATCGTCGATCCTCACCAGATGTTCACTAAGTTTTACAGCGAGCCGCCGTTACTGCAGATGCGCCAGTCAGGTCGGCGCGCCGAATATACGTTCCGCGGAGCTGCCATTTTGCCTCGGCCAGAGAATCGCCCTGCCGTGATTGTGGAATTGCATTTCGATGCGGTCCTTCCCACCGACACCCACACCTATCGCTTGCCGCTGAATATCCAAATGGAGCGCACCATGCACTGGTCTACAGGTGAAAACCACTGGCATGTGCGTTTTGTCTCCGAGCGTCGAGTGTCGTCGTAGCGTGCACTAGCTAGAAATCCCGAAAACTTGTCGCTAAACTAAACGCCACTTGACGAAGGGTTCTTATCGAATCTTCGAGGCAACTAGAAAAAGGGTACGGCCATGAATCGCATTGCCACGTATCGTCGGGGTGCTAGCCAAGCTACGCTAATCCGACAAATCGTAATGGTGGTTGTTCTGTTGGTGGTTGTCGGCGCCGCGGTTTACGATTTTCAAGTAGCACGCCCCGCAGCCAAGGCCGCCTATGACACGATTATGGCAAAAGCGGACGAACACATACGTAGTTCCAAACCCCCTTTGTCAGCGGCTGACGTTCAAGAGGTTCTAAAGCGCAAACCCTCATACTCGGAGAAAGGCCCGAACAAATATGTAGAAAAGTATTCGTGGATCTCGGGTTTGCCGTGGCGCAGCTATTACATCTGGGTCATCTATACTCCAGGCGAGACTCCCTATTTTGAAGACATTTTACTTAACGAAGAATTACCGGAGACCGCAAGGCCTCATTATCAACCGCCCCCTCCACCACAAGTCGCCATGCCATCAGAACCGGTCGGCGTGGGCGGTCCGGGTGCCGGTGCCCGGCAGGGTCCTCCGGCAGGTGCCGATTCGCGCCCCCAGCGACCGGAAAGCGAAAAGGCGGATCAAGCCCCCGGACAGACCGATACTCCCAAAGCATCAACCGACGATACCAACCCGCCTAATTGAGCCGCCGGTCGTAGGTGACCCGGTTTTCACGAAACGCGAACCGCACGGCATGCGAGGCTAATATCGCTGCGTAAGACAACTCAACGTCTGCCGCTACGCATTGTGGGATTGGTCGCTTGGAGAGCCGCGCCCCAGAAGCGTTTAGGCGACGGTTAACCGCAGAAGTGGGATTCCAACGCGCTGTGGGATCGCCACGAGTCCAGAACCTGTACTAGGGGCTATCGAATCGAGACTCCCGTGCCCTACAGCTCCGCAATGTGCTGTGAAACGCCGTAGGGCCGACGAGGTACGGCGAACCCACCTGGCGGCGGCCGGCGACCACCCGCAATGTGCTGTGAAACGCCGTAGGGCCGACGAGGTACGGCGAACCCACCTGGCGGCGGCCGGCGACCACCCGCAATGTGCTGTGAAACGCCGTAGGGCCGACGAGGTGGGTGCGTCGTGATTGTAGGTCAGTTGCTCGCGCTGAGTACCCCGGTGTGATGGGTGTTCGGCATTTGCCATTTCTGGGGGCGAGGATTTGACGCAAACGAGCAAAGGCGCAGTAAGACAGACGCTTGGCAGGATCGGGTAGCGGCTTGGTCACAAGTTTTTCGCAGAACCCTCGGACTTTGGTGAAACGAGCTAACCCCAGCCGTGGCATTATCATCACTGAGGGCCCATGTAGAGGCCTTGGGCAAAAATGGTGTTTTCCCAACTGGCAGCGGGTGTTGCCAGCCTACTTATTCTTTCCTCTGCGTCTCCGCGCTAAAAAATCTTTCACCTACACGCATGACGCACACACACCAACGAGCCGACAACGTTTGGGGCAACTAGCCCGTGTTTAGTACAATTCAGATAACCGTATTGGCATGCAACTTCGCTAGTCATTCGCCAAAGGTGGATAAAACCATTACGAAACGACCGTCGACTGGCACTTTTCATTCGTTCTGTGTGTGGGTAGGAAAACCTACCATCGGACTCATTGGAAAGCTTGCGCGACAGCACGTCGCATCTTTTCTAATCCCGTGCGGGCCACCTGCAACGCGTCCTCTTTCCAGTATTCGGAGTTGAACAACTCCAGCGATAACACGGGGAAACATCCAGCTTCGGCCAACCAGCGCAGAATTTGCGAAAGCGGTGCCACCCCATCGCCTGGGTAAACCCGATGCGAATCGTTGATTTGTGAACGCGGCGGATCGGCCGGATAGTCGTTCATATGCATCACCTGTAAAACCGCCGGACTAAAAAGCCGCAGCCCCTGAAAGTCCGATCCGCCCTTATAAATGTGGTACACGTCTAATAACGCACAGCTTTTGGGGTGTGCCGTTTCCGCTATTACGTAGGCCACCTCGCCAAGGCGGCTCAACGTCCGTGAAAACCCCCATAGTTCCAGTTGTGGCACGATCCCATAGCGGTCCGCCAGCTCCAAGAGTTGTCGGTATCGGTCTACGATGTCTTGCAATGGAATATCGCTTCTGTCCGTAGCGCCGACCGGAGGTGCCGCCAGACGCTTGGCCCCGAGCGCATCAAGTAGTTCCAAATCCTTCTCGACAGTTTTCAATCCCTCCGTTCTTCGATCCGGTTCCGGTACGATCCACGCGGCGAAACCAATGGCACTGGCGATCTCCAAACCGGCATCCTCTGCTTGTCGCCGCAATTGCTCGAGATTTCCACCCTGTTCGACATATCGATGGATGTCCCGCATCCACGGTTCAACGGCATCGTAGCCCGCTTCGGTGGCTACTCGAAACTGGTCGGGCAATGGCAGGTTTTGACCACGGATAGTACTGGTATTCAAACAGAAACGAAAGCGAGGTTCGGCAACAGGTTTTGGAGCGTTAGCAAGTACAGAAGGCACTTCGTCCCAAATTTCGTGGCCTGTTGCCGAGAGCAGACCTCCGAGTACTATCGATTGACAAAAATCACGCCGAGACCACGGACGCACCATGTTCTGTTCCTTTTACACTGAGCTACACTGCAGCACTTGAGTCGCCTTTATTACGAAGTAGGAGTAATCGATGGGCCAGGACGCTCAAGGTTACCACCACGATGGGCGACACTCCTGCCAAATACCAAGCAAGCTGCGAGCTTGGGAACCATCCTACGGCTCGTGCATAGAGACCAACCACGTAGGCACCATAATACATCAGAAAAAGTGTACCTTCCCAGCGCGTCAGCTTATGGCCGATCAACAAGACGGGCAGCGAAGCTACCGCTACGGCTACCATCACCGGCAGATCGAAGCAAATCGCATCGCTGTCGACCACGACACCTGCCGGTGCGCTCAGCCCTGTGATCCCCAAAATCCCGACAATATTAATGATATTGCTCCCAACTGCATTACCCACCGCAATATCGCGATGACCACGAACCGCCGCCCAGCAGGACGTTGCCAATTCCGGCAAACTAGTACCAACTGCCACAATGGTAAGACCGATCACCAGTGGGCTTATTCCGAGCCATTCAGCCAACGTGCTGGCGCCGGTGACCATCAGGCGAGCCCCCATAATGAGCAGTGCGACACCCATCACTATGAAAATCACGCTCACGGCTGACTGCCCTACCGTGACTGTAACCGACTCGGACTCGGGCAAAATCTTGGCCCGTGCCACCCTCGATCGCCGACTGAAAAGAATCGCTACGATAGTGTAAACGATTGCCACGGTGAACAAGATGGCTCCGTCTATGTGGCTCAGTCGACTGTCCATGATCAAAACAGTTAACAGCACAGTGACCAAGATCATCACACCGATGTTGACATGGACGGCACGATCGTTGACCGTCAGCGGTCCGAGGACTGCGGCGAGGCCAAGAACCAGAAGGATATTTGCGATATTGCTGCCGAACACGTTTCCAATTGCCAAGTCGTTGTCCCCTCGTAGAGCCGCAAAGACTGTCACAGCAAGCTCCGGTGCGCTCGTGCCATAAGCTACCACAGTCAACCCAACCACCAGAGCGGAAACCCCAATGGCAAGTGCCAATCGGGACGCGTGCCGCACCAGCCATTCGGCTCCTACCATGAGTAAGGGCACACCGATAGCTAGTTGCGCTATAGCGAGGAACATCGTCGCGTGCCTCCCTTTAGGCTCTTCCACGGTACTTTTGGTTCGAGGCTACTTTCAGGCTCGGACCTCCATACCAATGGTGCGTTTGACGTTACCCGACATGATGCGAATGTTCGTTTGCCCGTAGTGGCAGATTTCGCCAAGTGTGCCAACCTATACGCCAAGCGACAAGTAGGCCGAACATGTCGTGGTTCATCGATTCGATGGGCACGCAAGCAGCACGTGTCCTCGCTACATCACGGCGCGCCAGTCACCTACCTTCGTGCACGAACCTTCGTTCGTCGCGACAAAGATTCGGCAATCGGTCCGTTAGTTCGCCTGACTCCCTATGCGCACCCGGGAGCTTGTTGGCACCCTCGGCCTCAGGATCGTACAAGCCAAGCCCGTTTTGTAACCAAGCAAACTACGTTACGTAAGTGTGTACCACAAGAGGCGCAGAGGATCATGCCATGAGAGTATTTGCTGGGGGATTGAACAGTACCATCCCGACTATGGTCTGCGACCTGGTGTATTCTTGCTACGGCGCAGCGAGTGCCGCGTGGTCTGCAACGCACCAAGCACATCGTCATTTGGTCAGAGGAATATCACATGTGCGATTGCATTTTCATGCTATTGCTGGACGATCAATCTCCGCTCGCCGCTCTGCTTCGAATACGGGACAGGCCGGCTGATAGGCGGCGAACCGTTGGCGTTTTCAGAGTAGGTCTTAGCTTGGGACGACGCCCGCAGCAAAACTTCATCTGCTTCTTGTTCGTCGTATAGTTTGGGACAGGTACTCCTAATGCCTGCCATAGAAGATCCTTGAGCGGTCGGAGCGAGAGCTCCAGCTGCGAAATTATTTCGCGGCCCGGTTGGTCAGGCGGGATAATAAAAACGAGCATGGCGACGAGGATTGCCAAAGCGGCGGGAGCAGTGAATCGGCAAAGGGAGAGCGGCAATGGCTACTCGAATGGCTAGCAGGCGGTGTTCTATAGGAAGTACTCTCCAAGCTGGAAATCCAGTCATGCGGTTGAGCATTCGTGTCGCGACTTGGCTTCTGTGTTCTGTTTTTTCGGCGAGTGCCTATACGGTCAACGCTCAGGGCATTCTCATTATCCACAATCCACCACGTCCAATTCCCTTGCCGCGCCCCATCCCTGTACCCCAACCTCCCAGCTTGAGTTACCGGATCCAGGAACTGTCGGTAGAAGCTCAGGTGAACGATCAAGCCGCACGAGTGCAGATTACGCAGACCTTCATCAACACCAGCAGACAGCCGATGGAGGTACAGTTTGTTTTTCCGCTGCCTCCGGATAGTGCTGTGGACCGCTTGACGTTCTTAGTTGACGGGCGCGAATTTGCTGGAAAACTCTTACCAGCCGATGAAGCACGGCGCATTTACGAGAGCTATGTGCGGCGCATGCAAGATCCGGCTCTGTTAGAATGGCTCGGACACGGCATGTTTCAAACCAGTGTGTTCCCGGTACCGCCGGGCGGAAAACGGCAGGTGATCCTGCGGTACCACCAATTGCTGCGTCGCCAGGATAATCTGGTTCAACTTTTGGTACCCCTGGCCACCGCTCGCTACTCGTCCCAAGCACTGGAACGACTAACGATTCACGTCTCGCTGACAGCCAGTAATCCCATCAAAAACCTTTACAGTCCAAACTATACGGTGAACATCCAACGACCAGACGCTTTGCATGCACATATCCATTATGAAGCACGCGAGATTATTCCCACCACCGATTTCCACCTCTATTACGATATGGAAAGTGGTCCGGTAGGTGCCTCGCTCATCAGTTATCGGCCGAAGCGCGACGAGGATGGATACTTTGTACTGCTGGCGTCACCGGATCTTGGCAAACAAACGGTGGAAATCGCCCGGAAAACCGTCATCCTGGTCCTCGATCGATCGGGAAGTATGAATGGAAAAAAAATTGAGCAAGCTAAAGAAGCGCTGCGTTTTATCGTCAGCAATCTTCGTCCAGAAGACTTGTTTAACATCGTGGTCTACGACAGCGAAGTGGAAATGTTTCGACCGGAGTTGCAGCGCTACAATGAAACAACTAGACGTGCAGCCCTATCCTTCGTCGACGGGATCTACGCCGGTGGTAGCACGAACATTGATGCCGCCTTGGCAAGTGCCTTGACGTTGCTGCGCGATTCTTCCGGACCACAATACATACTTTTTCTGACGGACGGTTTACCGACGGCTGGTGAGGTCAATGAATTGCGCATCGCAGCCAATGTGCGGCAACGCAACCAAACGGGTGCGCGGCTTATGACCTTTGGGGTCGGCTATGACGTCAACAGTCGCCTTCTAGATCGGTTGGTTTATGAAAATAATGGCGTCAGTGTCTACGTCAAACCAGACGAGAACCTAGAGCAAGCGATCAGCCTATTTTACGACCGCTTCCGTTCGCCGATACTCACAGACATTTCCGTCGATGTTCGCTTGGAACATGACGCAACATCGACTACTCCCGTGATTAACCGGGTCTACCCGCGCCGGATTGGTGATCTTTTTGCTGGTGAACAATTAGTTATCGTTGGGCGTTACCGCCAATCCGGTGGGGCTAAAGTCACGATTCGCGGTCGAATCGGTGATTCGGAAAAGCAATTTGAGTTTCCTGCACAGTTAGTTGAGGAAAGTGTAGACCATCGGTCTAGCTTCGCGGAAAAACTTTGGGTTCTGCGCCGTATTGGCCAGATCATCGACGAACTGGATCTACACGGCAAGAATGACGAGTTGATTCGGGAACTCGTCGAGCTGTCGACGAAGCACGGGATATTGACCCCCTATACTTCCTTCCTGGCTGAAGAAGAGGGTCGACGGCAATTGGCTGAATTGCCCGCCCTGTCGGGACGAGCCAGCATCGCTCTGGATCAACTCCAGCGAGCCGAGGGAGCAGAAGGATTTTTCCAACGCCGTCTCAAACAAGAGTTCAAGGCAGCCAGCGACCTAGCCGGCTCGCAACTCGGTAGACTCGGAGCAGGCGGTTTGGGGGGTTATGGCGGTCTACCTCCTCGGACAACGCGCCCCGACCCAAGTAGTGGACAAGCCGGCTCGCCCGCAGCGCCAGCCACGGATCCCGCGGCTGTCACCGCGGGGGTGCGGCAAGTAGGCACGCTGGCCGTTTATCAGCGCGGCGATATCTGGATCGCTGCCAACGCGCGGGATATCGATCCGGAACGCGACGCACACAGAATTCGGAAGTTGACTCGGTTTAGTAATGAGTATTTCGAGTTACTCCAAAAGACAACCGCCGAAGAAAGACAGCTCTTGGCCGCACAAGCCCCGGGAGAAAAGCTGCTAGCGCGACTTCAAGGCGTGGTTTACTTGATCGAATAAGGATGCGTTCAACCATGGCCATTGCGTCTCTGTGGGGCAATCCAAGCACTTCAATATCGAACGCGAAGGTGGGACCGCGTCCCGAACCTGGTTGTGTTGTAATTTAGCGAGATTGCTTCCGGACGATACCTGTACGATACGGTGCCTTCCGGAAGGATAGGCGCTGGTCATAAAACCCGAAACGCCGTGAGAAAAAGCACTTAACGGGAACGCCCCATCGCACGAGCGCATTGAATCGTTTCAGCTCTTTATTCTACGTCCTTTTGTGCCTTTGCGTCTTTGCGTCTTTCCGTTAAATCATTTTTTTTGAACTCGGCGCCGGCAGGACCACACAACCGCGTACACCTCCTGCCGTCCCATGCAAGGATGCGTTTTCTGCTGCTAGTGAGGCTGGGTATCGAGCTTGAGTCGCGCGAGCTCCTGCTGGATCTCTAACCGAAGAGGTTCGTCAGCCTGCTTAAGAGCCAAGCGAAAGTAATGTTTTGCAGCCGCCATGCGGCCAGCCGTTGCCAACACCTGTGCGTGGTCAAATAATCCTCGGGCTTCTTGGCTGGCAGCTTCCTTTTGCCGCTGTTGCTCTACGACAATCTGGTCCATTGGCACAGGAGCCGAATCTCGAGCGGCCCTCATGTGAATCTGCGCGACGCCACTCCTGCTCGGTCCATTTTCCTCTGCGGAGCTGTCAAAACGACCTTCAGCCAGTAACCGCCTATCCCATTCGTCGTGATCAATGATTGTCGCGTTCACGCTAACTCCCGAACTTTGTGCTTCAAAACCCGAGCTGCGATTGCCAGGTACGAACGGTCCCCAGAGTCCGAACCGCGAACTTGCCTCCCGATAGCGGTTTACCCCGCCTAACACCACGCTACCATGATCCGGTACGACAACCGTCGTCGAAACTCCGAATCGACGTATTACGGGCAGTTGGACGACTTGGCCATACGTTCCGCCGTCAACTAACCACATGCCGAGCAATGCAAAGAGCCAATTCCGGAACCACGCAATCATGGATCATTCCTCTAACAATTCCGCGCCGCAGTAAACCCCCTTGGCGTACCACCCAACCTTGTCCAGCCCAAATTTGTCCCGGCGAGGCCTCACTCATAATCCGATGCGCACGATCTTCTTACTAACGAACGCATGTTACGTCCGAACACACGTATACGCAATATCGCGACTTTGATGATTTCGTTCCGTGAGTTGGCACACGAATGACGGGTTTACCGGTAGCTGACAGAAGCGGAAGAAGAGCCACGGCGCATGCGCTTCAGAATACCCACCAGGCGGAGACAAATCTCGTTTCGGAGGGATCCTCCGCTAACCGGAAACCTTGTCGATAAAACGAATCCCATTCCGTCGTTGCTGTTACCGCGCTTGCGCACGCCAGGGTAAACGGCCCAAGCCACCATTGCTCAAGCACCGTGCAGGATTCGCACGAATTGGCAGTTCTGCTTCGCCATGATTGCTTTCATGTACGGGCTTGGTCAACCGCGGAATGAAGTTACCAAAAGCCAAATTCCTGCTAAACTGGTGGCCACCCCCCAGGAACGCAACACAAGGTGGTGTCTCTCAATACGTTCGACCCCGCTAGCCAGCAATAGTCCGAATCCATGTAACGTAACTGTAGAGAGCACTACGCCGGCGACGCAGGCAAAACCGTGCGCGCCAATTAACTCGGTACCGTGAACGTGTCCATGCACCATGCCAGACCAGAAAGCGATACCCGCTGCCAGTCCAACATTAACCGGGCGGCTGGCCCAAAGAGCGGTTCCAAGAATCAGAATCGTGAGAGCGACGAAACTTTCCCATAAACCCGCTGATACCGCTGTGGGTCCCCACGAAAAACCAAGAACGCAGCCAATCAACATCCCCGAAACGAAGGCTCCGGGCAACCAGAAACGCGCCCGGCGGCCCATCCCGTAGGCCCAAAGCCCTATTGAAACCATAGCTAACCAATGATCCCAACCGGACCACGGATGGGAAAAGCCACTTAAGAAGGCGTTCTCAACAATTAGTCGATCACCACTTAGCGTTAGTGGATGGGCAAGCGCTATGGATGCCAAGCCCGCAACCATGAAAACCGCGATGATACACTGCCGATACTTCGTCAACGGTTAACTCCTTTATCCAGGCGCCGACGACTTTTCTATGTCCAGTATGATGCCGCAACGTCTTGGTTCCACGCAAGACCGGCTGACGGATTACTGCGACCAAAGAGAGCTGCCGGTATTTTTCGTTTCGAAAACGGTCGCACTTAGAATGTGCGTTAAAATCACGGTTGTTGCATCTTGCCTCTGATGACCGGAGTGACTTAGTGCACGCAAGCCGCCTGGTAGCTTGCGACTATCCCGCGTCGGCTAGACAGAGCCTATGGCATCACACACTGCCGGTCCATCAACAACGGTGGTTGTTCGACAATTCCATGTTAGGAATGTACGCGGTAGATGGAAGAATTGATTGAATGCCGGATACGTTACGGGCGTGGATGGCTCATAACCCTGGGATGGTTACTCCCGAGTGCGGGGTGCAGACAACGGCCAGGTTGTCGGTGCGCACGCTCGGCGGTTCACTGACTGACGGCCGCTTGCCACGGCTACTAAGTGTACTAAAATGCACCACTGTGATGGGTAGCTCCCTTTTCGCGTGAGGAAACTGACTTCATGGAATCCGACTACGCCTTTCGCTGGGTCGGTCGTGGTGCGCAGAGCAACCCACCGAATCGTTTCGAGGCGATAAGGATTGAGTGGGAGGACACAGAACGGGACGAAGACGTTGGTCAACCGCGGCGTGTTGTCACCGAGTATTACGTGGATCAGACTCAGTCGATCATTTCTGAAAACGATAGCCCCGACATACCGTTTCGTTACAGCGTGAATCCGTATCGCGGTTGTGCGCACGGTTGCGCTTACTGCTATGCGCGACCGACTCACGAGTACTTCGGCTTGAGTGCAGGGTTGGATTTCGAGACCAAGATCTTCGTAAAGCTGCGTGCCCCGGAGCTACTTGAAGCGCGTTTATCGGAGCCAGATTGGCTGGGCGAACCGATCATCTTTTGCGGCGTGACGGATTGCTACCAACCCATCGAACGCAAACTTCAGTTGACGCGCCGCTGCCTCGAGATCGCTTGGAAAGCTCGACAGCCTGTCAGCATAGTAACCAAGAACGCGCTTGTAACTCGCGATATCGACTTGTTAGCAGCCATGGCTGACGAGGATTTGGTTCACGTGGCGCTGTCGATTACAACACTGGACCAAAGTTTGACGCGCGACTTAGAACCGCGCACCAGCAGCCCTGCGGCGCGCTTGGCGGCAGTGGAGAAACTATCGGCTGCGAAAATTCCGGTCTCCGTCATGGTATCACCTGTGATCCCTGGATTGAACGACTCTGAGATTCCCGGAATTTTGCGCGAATCGGCTGCTGCCGGCGCCAGGAGTGCCGGTTATGTCTTGCTGCGTCTTCCATTGACCGTGGCTCCCGTGTTTATGGATTGGCTTGAGCGCTTTCGTCCGCAGCTTCGCGAGCGTGTGGAAAACCGTATTCGCCAAACACATCAAGGCAAGCTCAATTGCGCCCGATTTGGTGCGCGTATGCGAGGGAGTGGTCCTTTGGCGGAACAAATCCAACAAGTATTCTCCGTATTTTCTCATAAATACGGCTTGGACAAACCGATGCCGAAACTGGACACCACCAAATTCCGTCCTCCTGTCAAACAGAACGGACAAAACTGGCTTTTTTAAGGCGGGTTTTTTGTTCTGCGACTGCGTGGTGCGCACTGGCTGCGGGCAGGCTGCAAACCACGCTAGGCGTGGAAACTCGCGAAATCCTTTTGAAGCTCCCAATTCCCGCGACACTACTTCCGCTGCACCCAACCTCACCGCGCATTATGGCACCCCAGCGGCTTTGGCTCATTGCCCTACTGGCACCGAGAATTTATGCTGCACCGAGCTGTCTACCGAGCAATGGTACGGGACGAACATCGAAACCTGCCTCGAGAACCAATAGGGGACTCGTTATGCTGCGCGTGGTTTGCGGTGGTGTGTTGGCGGGAGTCGTACTTTTTGCGTGTGGGTTTATCTCTTGGGGTGTACTGCCTTGGCATGAGTTGGCCTTGCAGCACACCGACGCGGAACGAGAATTCGTCGACGCCGCACGCCAATATCTTCCACAGGACGGGTGGTACTCGATACCCCAAATATCCATGCGGCGACTTTACTCCGAGCCGGATGAGAACGAGCGTACCCAAATGATGGAACAATGGCTGACGCACCACAAAGCTGGTCCAATAATCCACATATTCTACCGCCGACAGGGAGCCGACCCGATGAGCATGACGATGTATGCCATGGGGCTGGGTGCAGCGGTCTTAAGCGGTCTTTGCGCAGCCGGGATCGTGGCCTGTTGGCCGCCACCCCGACCAAGATACTGGCGGCGAGTCGCCGCGGTCATCCTAGCCGGTGGCATGGCAGTTTTCATGATCGATCTACCCTACTGGATCTACATGTATTCGCCAACCGATTACGTAATATTGATATGCTTGGACCACGTGGTTGGCGCTTTCTTAGTTGCTTTAGTCACAGCAGCCGTCGTGCGATAAAGGGCCGTGGAAGCTTTGCCCGTCAAGCCTCACTCGACAAACCAAGTTTCCCCAAAAATCCTACTCGACTTTCTTAAACGACCTCCCTCTTTGTGCCCGCAGACCGTAGAATCAACTTCGTGACGCAGGAGGAAAGGTGAACACCGTGACCCAACATCCGGAACACCTGGAGAAGCCGGCCGTCAGCCAACATCCACGGCGAACCCTACGACGTTACTGGCGAACGGCACTTTGGTGCGCGTTCGGAATAGCCCTTGTCTGGGCGGTTCCTAACGCACTGGCATGGTGTCTGAGGCGCAATCTGACGGCGCTTGTCGGACCGTATATACGAGGGTCCCTGCATGCCGGAGCCATACGCTTGGGTTGGTGGCTACCGCTTACTATCGAGGATTTAGAATTCTATGGTGAACAGGAGCCGGTTCATCCCGCGGTGCCTCAATCACTGGGCTCAGTGGAACGAATCGTAACGGAATTGACGCTGTGGCGATTGCTTTGGCGACCAACCGACTTGGGAAAAGTACACGTTTTCCGGCCCCGTCTGGTGCTGGCTCCTCAGCATAGTTCATGGAATTGGGTGGAGTTTCTGAAGCCGCTTCTGGATCAACCACCGTCGAAACGCCCCTGGCAATTCAGTTGGGAGAGTCACGATTTGCGACTCGATATCCTCGACCCACAAGGCCACCGGTTGGCTCGTTGTCAAGGAAAACAATTTTATGGTTCATGCCGCCGCGACGCACTTTTGTCGGTTCAAACATTCGGCGAAGTAACGGTTGTTGCTTCCGGGAATACGGGAGAACTTCGTTGGCAAATCACGTGGGGGGATTTCCAAGGCGGATCAGCCAAGAAAGCGAACCTCGACCTACAGAATGTACCTGCAGAGGTTTTCTGTGCATTACTCGATCCTGGGTCGGCCTATGTTCGCGCCCACGGAAGCCTTTCTGGGCAGATCGAGGCGCTGGTTGCTGACGCCTGGGAAATCAAGGGGCGGGACCTGCGCTGGCGTGACGGAGGACTTGGGACTTGGTTCATGGATGCGAGCGAGACGATTCCGATTCGCGATCTGGTTTGCGACGGGCATTTGACTCGAACCGAGGGCGAGCTATCCCTGCGTGTCGACTCGCGGTGCGAATGGGGAATGCTTTTGTTGTCGATGACGGCACCTCAACCTTGGGAGAGCCACCCATCGCGGTGGTTGGATGTAGTTCAAGCCGATTTTGAGAGCCGATGGGACGTCGCCACTGTTTTGCCGCATCTTCGCCGAACGTTGAAGCTGCAGGACCAGATTGTGGTCGATTCCGGAGGTATATATCTGCGTGGATCGTTAGATCCGGAACCCCAACAGCGCCGCTGCCAGATCGAGCTGAGCACCACCGAGTGGACGGCTTGGCATGAACAAAAGCGAATCGTCTGGCCGCGGCCACTTTCGGTTCGGCTCGCCGTGCTCGGTCGTGGCAACACCTGGAGCCTGGAGCAATTGGACTGTCGCGCCGAATTCGGTGAAGTGTCCTTAGCCACTGTAACACCAGACCACGCGGCTGGCCAGTTGCGCATCGATATAAACCTCGATCGCTTGTCGGAACGGTTAGCCGAGTTCTTTACGTGGGACACGCGGTTGCTGGGACATCTAGCCGGGACGATGGAATGGCAATCGCAGCACGAAGGTTTCCAACTGCGAGGAGAGCTCGATGGCCAACGCTGCGCCATACGCAAGGAGGGCCACGAGCTGTGGGGCGCTCCGTCATGTCGGATTGGCCTAGAAATGGCCGGGAAGCACACGGAAAGCGGTGCGTGGCATTGTACGGCATTGCGATTCGAGACCATTGCCGGTGCCGATAGACTTTTGGCCGAGCTTCAGCCACCCCTTGTACCGGACAAGTGGCGCGAGGCATGGTGGCGGATTGAAGGACAGTTTGCGGTTCCCGGATTGGCCCATGCATGGTTGCGCACCTTGGCATCCGGAATTGAGGTCGACGGGGATGCTGTTTTGAAAACGGAACTGCGCGTTGATAAAGAAGGCGTCGAGTTAAGAAACGGACTTATCGGCGTCCGGCAATTGTTCCTCAGAAGTGGCACCATACAGTTTTCCGATCCCCAACTGGAAGCAGAGCTCCAACGGGCACGGTGGCACTGGAACTCAAAGGACAACGCGTTAGAGTTACACAACATTAAGCTGAAAACCAGCAGCCTCCAAACGAAAAGCTCGCTCGTTCATTGGCGTCGTCCCGCTATGAACGCTCGAGAGCTGTTCGGGTTCTTCGAACAGCTCGAAGGCGATTTTGCAGTGGACGCTGATCTTATGCGGCTTAGCGAGTCGTTCAAATTTTCAAATGAGCCGATTGCTCAAATCCGAGGCGAGCTCGCTGCCCAGATTACGTTTGAGCGACAGATTCAGTGCCGGGGAACAATTCATCAGTTCTTCGCCGAGTCGTTCGCGTCTGCTCAGGAATCTCCTGTAGGGACGTTAGAACAACGTTATTCGAACGGAAAGCTCACCTGGTTGGAGCCTCAGGTACAGTGGCACTTCGTGGTAAAGCCTCATTCGTCCGGGCAATGGAATCTCGAAGAGATTCACTGCCGCGGAACTGGTTGGAGTCTAACCGCCGCCGGAACTCTAACTGGGCATGACGCTATTCGTTGGCAGCTCGGGGGAAATCTGACCTATGATTGGCAACAGCTAACCGTTGCCGAACCTCTGCGCACTACGTATGGCGTTGTGGTGGAAGGCAGTCGCGTCGACTCGTTTCTTGTTGAAGGCGCTTTCGGCACTGCGGACCAGGCAGCGCCGAATGCCACATCATATAGTCGTGGAGAACTGGCGCTTGGCTGGTCTCGTATGGAAGCCGCCGGCATGGTATTCGGACCGGGTGTTACCCAATGGCGATGGGAACCGGGCAATATAGCAGTCGTGGCACGCCGCATTCCGGTCAACGACGGGTTCCTCGCGCTCGATGCGCGGGTGACCTGGTCAGACGGACAACCGATTTTGTCGATCCAGCCCGGCAAACTATTAGAAGGTGTGTCGATCACACCGCAGATGTGCCGTACGTGGCTAAAGTATGTGCATCCAATCGTAGCGGAAGCAACGCAGGCCGAAGGTCGGCTCGGTATAGAACTCCGCCAAGCAGTGATTCCACTGACAAACGTTCACGACACACAAGCCGAAGGAGCACTCCTACTCGAAAAGGGAAGCGTCGGACCGGGGCCGCTTACTCAACTGGTCGTCGGCGGACTGGAGCGGATCGCGGCCATTGCCGATCGGCGCCTTCCGCGGTTGCACGCCTTAGCCACCCGAACTTGGATCGAGATTCCGCCACAAGTTGTTCCATTTCTGGTGCACGATGCACGCGTGTTTCACAGGCATTTAGAGATGCTCGTCGGCCAGGTACAACTCACCAGCCAGGGAAGCGTCGGCTGGGATGAATCGCTCGACCTAGACCTTCAACTTCGACTACCGGAGCGCTGGTTTGTAGACCGTCCGCTTCTCGGTAAGTTGCGGGGGCAGACGGTACAGATTCCACTTCGTGGTACATTGCGTAGACCCGAAATCGACGAGCAATTCTTTCTTGAGTTGGCTCGGATCGTGTTGGGTGATGGTACCGGAGGTTTGTTACCCGACGGCCTTCTTCAGGGTCTAGAACGATTGTTTAGGAACCGCTGACGAGCGACTCGGCTGGCACATTGGGACCGCTTATCGGCGCTTCGGCGTCCACCCACGGATTAGGCCAATCACCCCAGTTATCTAAGTATCGGCGATAAGCCGGAACGCGACCCGCCTGTTCTTCCAGCCAATTCTTTACCGCGACGACTCGTTCCTGTTCCTCGTCTAGTGTCAGGCGGCCAAGCAAGACTTGTATGCGCAAGAATACGAAATACGTGTCCAACACATCACACCGGCAGTAGTCGCTGACTTCCTCCAAACGGGCAGAATCGATGAGGTCCTGCACCATGTAGCCTTGCACCTCCATTTTGCCCGGTTTTCCCAATAGATGGGCAGCCAAATTTAGTCCGCCAGCAAACCGCACGGCTCCGAAATTGGTCAACAGATCGTGCAAGTCCAGGTGCGCTTCGGTGTTATAACGGGATCGCGGACTGTCCAAGCCGCGTTGGCTAAACCAAAGTGCGGCGGGTATTCCGTAGCGATAGGCGGCCAATTCCATTAGCGGCATATCAAATGCCCGGCCATTGAAACTGACCCACGTTGGCCGATCGTACCTCTCCCAACCGCGCCAGAAATTGCGTGTCATGACGTGCGGTCGGTGATGCGGTTCGTCCAACGATACCACGTCTAACAACCGAAAGTCTGCTGTGACCTTAGCAATCGCTACGGCTACGGGAACCTGATAGGTGTAGGGAATAAATTCGTGATCGTATTTGGCCAACAATTCTTCCCGGTAGCGTTGTACAGCTTGTCGCGGTTCAAGCGGTTCCCCCGGGTATCTAAGTCTTGCGATTAGGTTACCATCGGCCGCACTTTCCACATCAAATACCAAATACCGGACGCGTTCCTTCGAGTTCTCCACAACGTGCGTTCCTTCTAGTATCATGCTCCCGTCTGACCTTCCTTAGCCCTTTCACATTATGGCATTGGAAATGGCGATGGGGAATCCAGAGCGGCTGCTAGAACGTTTTCTACGCTACGTGCGCATCGACACGACAGCATGCGAGTCGGCGTCGACGTACCCTAGTTCTCCCGGGCAGTGGGAATTAGGAAGCATGCTCGTCGAAGAGCTGCGTCGTGCCGGGATCCAGCAAGTAGAACAGACAGAACATGGCTTGATCTATGCCACCATTCCTCCTACGACGGGCGTGGCTAGTGCCACCGTGGCCTTGTTAGCGCACCTAGATACGTCGCCCGAAACCACGGGGCGCGACGTTCACCCTCAGATAATCCGCAATTATCCCGGTGGTGATATCCGTTTACCCCATGCCGAGGACACTTGGATTCGGGTAGCCGAGAATCCGGAATTGGAGCAACTACGTGGCTGCACGCTCATTACCACGGATGGTCGAACACTCCTCGGCGCTGACGACAAAGCGGGTGTGGCCGTGATCATGGAAGTGGTGCAACGTTTGAGTGAAGAACCGTTTCGCCGACACGGACCGGTGAAGGTGTTGTTTACTTGCGACGAAGAAATTGGACGCGGGGTGGAATACGTCGATCTAGAAAAGCTCGGAGCTCATGTGGCCTATACACTAGACGGGCATGGTTCCAACGAAGTGGATGTGGAAACATTCTCGGCCGACCTGGCTGTGATCCGGTTTCAAGGCCGAAATATTCATCCATCGATCGCAAAAGGGCGAATGGTCAACGCTGTACGGGCAGTAGGGCGATTCATCGACCGCATGCCCAAGACGATCTTGGCCCCCGAAACTAGCGAAGATCGCCAAGGCTTTTTACATCCTTATCAGGTACAGGGAGGCGTGGGGCTGGCGGTCTTGCGTGTATTGCTTCGCGACTTTGAGACGTCGCGGCTGGCAGACTATGCCGGCTGGCTGCGGACCACAGCAGCCGAAGTTCAGGCAGAGTTCCCCGGATTGTGGATTGAGCTCCAGATCCAACGCCAGTATCGAAATCTACGAGATGGGTTACAGCGCGAGCCGCGCGCCGTGCAATTGGCTTTGGAAGCGCATCGCCTCCTGGGGCGTCAACCTCGCCAGACCCAGGTGCGCGGTGGCACCGACGGTGCTCTGCTGACTGAACGGGGTCTGCCAACCCCAAATCTCTCATGCGGGCAGCACAATCCACATTCGCCTTTGGAATGGACGTGCCTCGAAGAAATGGAGCAGGCTGTACACGTCGTTTTGACTCTGCTGGAACTATGGAGCCAGCATCCCCCACGGCCCTACGGCCAATGAGCGCTTCTTGAAGGTCAAGTTATTCTAGGTTTCATCACAAAAAAACCAATGCGTGCGATCTCAATAGCGTGGTCCTAAGCGCCTCATCCAGGCTTTTTGCCAGAAAAGGGCGTTTTCACGGCGTTGGAACGAGCCAGCAAGCACTCAACGCGAGAGATCCATGATTTCCTGCCGTTTTACGCTGCCTGGCGAGCTTGCCATGCATGCGGTTGCTCGTCTTTTTTAATCGGTGATGGGTTCGTGGTCGTACCATACCGCTGGCTGGTTACCTCCGCGCTTGTGGACCGAGCATGTGGCACCCGACCATGTGAGTTTGCAAGTCGGGTATCCCAAAACCCCAGCCAGCTTTCCCATAAACCACGCGCAAACTGACGTGCGGATCGGCTTTGACCGAACAGATCACCGATTAAGAACCATTGGCCCATTAAAGCGCGCCACGTCGGTGCCGGTGCATAGCGCCAATAGAGTCGTGCTAGGTAGCGAACCGACGACGGGGAGCAACCGGTTCGTTCATCACAGGGACCAACCAACCGACAGGAAGGAGCTGTGACCGATTGCCATCCATCGCGCCGCCAACGTAGAGCCAAATCGACATCGGCCGCCGGGCCAAGCCATTCGTCATAACCTCCCGAATGGAGCAAAGCGGCTCGGCGCAAAAAAGCCGCCGAAAGCATCGGTCCGATCGGTGCTGCACCTACCGGGTCCCATCGGCTGACGGGCAACCCACAGGCTACCATCCGGCGACGGGACCATGCGTCGATTTGAACCCCTGCTGAGAAAATCAGATGCTGTTTTTCCCGGGCAAGCACTAATGGCACAACAGTCGCCACTCGCTCATCGCCAAAATATGGCAACGCCTGCTCAACCCAGCCCTCTATAGCTTCATAGCCACAGTGAAGGATATGGATAAACGGGGCGGTGGTTGCTTGCCATCCAGCGTTGATCAGCGCGACTTCATTTTTTGCCCGCACGTGCAAGAATCGCACCTCGCCCTCTAACTGCCAGGGGTCGTCGTAAGGCTCGCTATGAATGACCCAAACTTCGCAATCGTCAGGCCGATTCGACAGTACTGAAACTAACGTATCCTCGAACCTCGGATCGGCCTTCCACCACGGAACCAAGATGGCGAGCTGTGCCACAGGTCGTAATCCTTGCCCAACGGCGGTGGCGCTGTAGCCAACAAGGGCGATTGCTAGCGCCCCAGATTGCCTTCCACCCTGAAAGCTACGTAATTTTCTTTCGTCGGCGCTGCCTAGAAAATTCAGCGAGTTTCATCGGGCCGGTTTGTCTTACCCGAATTGATCGGCCAGGAATGGCTCCTGTGCCCGTAAATGGTGCCTGACACCACACTTAGGTAACGCCCGCCCTTTTAGCGAACCACGCTGGGCTCCTAACACATAGCAGCCGTTGCACTTGGTCTGCCGGTGGTACGAATTGGGGAAATCATCTGGTACGGGACGAGTCTTCAAAAAAACCATACGGTGATATTACTCAGGCTGCTGTTTGCGTCCAGAAACGAGAACGCTGCAGCGGCAGCCGACCGTGCTTTTCCTGCCATCTGTCGACTTGTTCCTTTTCCATAAGGTTCCATAAGGGAGTAGCCAGCCGCTTCAGTACATGGCACGCACGGTGGCTAGGCCCGATTACCGTGCGTACCCTGCACTCTTTCGGGGTGAAGTCTCTATTTCGGTGCCTTATCACTACGGTTGCCACACGGGCAGTGACCCGGAGCGTCACGTCATTTGATCGGGCAAGAGAATGGAGGATACGAATGGGCACCAAAACAGGCAACATCCCCCGTCTTTGCGTGAAATCCAAACTTCCCACACCATATTTGCTTGCACGCTCGGTCCGACAGCGGCATCAATCGCCATCAGTGCTGGCTGCGAAAAATTAAAAAGTTGTTATTTAACTCAAAACGAAGCTATCGCCTTGCTGGCGTCGCCGGCACGTTATACTTCTACGGAGAATCGGGATCAAAACTACAGCATATCCCGGGTTCATCCAACCGCCGACAGCTCAACGCGCTTCTAAGCGATGTTCTGGATACTCGCAAAACTCGGGACAGGGCGGAAGATGTTCCAACCGCACCTGTGGAGAACAGCAATCAACGGAGTGTCGAGTCAACGGGCTTACCGAGAACTTGTGCGACATTGATTGCGACAGACTTGAGAATCTTGCTGGTCGCTCATAGAACTCATCTCACATCAAACTCGCTAGGGCGCAAAGACAAGTGGAAACAAGCGACTGGATGGTGTTTTTGTTCGAGTTGTCAGGTATCGTCGGGTAGGGGCAGCCTTTGTGATTGCCCGATGAGCGATTACCGCATCAGTGATTGCCCATAGCCGGTTGTGCGTTTACGTGGGGTAGATGCCCGTTGGCGCGGATACGTGTTGGGTCGGTACACGTTGGGTAAATCGATGCTGGCAGGCCCACGGCCTGCCGCTATGGGATAGCTGCGGAGGATGAAGGTAACTCCGTGCAACTATATAGCCAGAATTCCCAAGGTAGATTAGGAACGTCTGATCAACTGGCGGTAAACGAGCGTATTGGCTCGATGGATAGT
>CAYRMD010000003.1:0-110591 GCA_964425225.1 uncultured Pirellulaceae bacterium
GACTTGTTAAAAGGTTCCGTACAATACGGGCGAATTATGCAGAGGTTCCTTAATGCAGAGTCACAGAGGTTCTATGGAAACAGGGTAAACGCAGCAATTGCATCCTTGCGCCTTGGCGTCTCTGCCCCTTTGCGTTTCGTGCCACCTCGAACGGCCCCTCTCTCACGGCCGCGGCTCGGATCAAACAACGCAAGCGGGCTAAGAGCTTTAACGCAGAGGCGCAGAGGTGCAAAGGCGATAGGAAACAACGAAGGCAAAACCCACCCAATTCAACTACGATTACCAATCACACTCGCATTGCGCCGTGGGGCCATCGAAGCGGTTCTTGATCCGTTCGCACCGCGCGGTGCCATGGTTATCCCTACTCGGAAGGTTTTCGCAAAAACAGCCAAACCCATCCATGGTACTCGTACTCGGACTGCAACTGGGAAACCATCTCGTTGAGCTTCGGGCGCAGTTCGTCGAGTTGCTGCTCGAGGCGTTTGATTTGCTGTTGTGCCCGATCTGGATCGTCTTTTGACATTAGCCGCAACTCTGTGATGCGTTTCAGAATCTCCTGCCCTTGTGCTTGTAACTTTACCGCCTCGTCCCGCAACGCTTCCTGCTTGGCTCGCTCCTCGGGCGTGGGTTCGGGCCGCTTGGGTTTTACCATGGCAAAGTCACCCACCAGAAGGTCAAGCCGCCCATCTTCGTTCCAATCCGTAACACAAATTTTCGACCGTGTACCGCGCGTCGGCTCGGAACCAGGTTCTTCGGTAGGTGGTGCCGGCACGAGCGTGACTGGTTCGGCAAGCGCCGGTTGGCCGACTCGACCGGTATTCCGGTATAGAACCACGCTTCCCACACCAGTTCCGACCAAAAGGTCGTTCAGTCCATCGCCGTCCCAGTCGGCAGCAAAGGGGCCTGCGTCGCCCCCCGGCACCCTCAGCGGTTCGCCGTTGACGGTCAGCAGTTGTTCCAAGCCGAAGGAAGGATTGGTTCGTGTTCCTTCGTTGGGCACCAGCCACACCTCGCCGCGGACAATTCCCACCAGCAGGTCGAGGTCGCCGTCGGAATCCCAATCCGTGGCGTGCACGGCTGAAGCGGTGCCCGTGCTGGCAAGCGATTTTCCGTTGGGCACTTCTAATTTCTTACCATCATAGTACGGGACGGTCTCAGTTCCTTCTTTGCGGTATTCAACACCTCCGGCAAACAGCGCCATGTTATCGAAACCTGGTTGCCACCCGCCACCGCAGTTAATGAGCGTACCGTCTTTGTGGCGGAGTTTTTGGGGTGCTGCGAATCGCCCCGCCCCTTGACCTCGAAACCAGTAGATTTCGCCCGGCCAACTTCCGGAAAGCACGTCCATGGAACCATCACCGTCTAAGTCCACCAACTGGGGACCGAACCCGATGCATCACCCCGCGGGAACCGTGCCGGTTGGACCGCCATCTTGCCATTTGAATCCTTTATCGAATTTTGGTTCTCGATTCGTTCCCACATTCCGGTAAATCCAAAGGGCTCCGCCCCCGAATTGTCCAACCAGGAGGTCTTTGCGACCGTCGCCATCAAAATCGCCGACGAACGGCGCGGCATGGCCAATTTCGGTATCGATCGGCGCACCGGCTGCTTCGAGCCGCACTGCGGGCAATAGATCCTTCCCGTCCACGTGCGGCGGTGCGGCCGGGGACAGGAGCACAAATGCCACAAAGATTCCACTAAACATGGCAGCTCTTCTACATCGGAAATGTCTCAAACCGTCGAGTATCCGCGGTTACCAAAAGATTGTTCAACCATCCTACGGGACCCATCCGGCAACTAGGAACTGTGCAATGGAGCAATTCTCCTATCTCCTAGGACTAGGTTGCTGAGGCCCATACACGAGTCAAGGAGTGAAAACCAAGCCCATTTTCTTGCTCCCATCAGCGGCCCACTAACCGATAGTGTAGCGACTGTCCGTTTTCGCGTCAAGGAACTCGGCATTCAGATTATCCAATATCTCGATTGGCAATCTTTCGTAACACGATGCGCATGTCATATTGCCGTTTGCTGTCTGTCGGGTTACGATGCCTAAGGAGCTCCCCGTTCTGATTAGGAAAAGCGGGGTGATACCATTTGAGTAATCGGGTGCGCAACAAGGGTTCGAAGGAAGCAATGATGATGGCGGCGCATGGCACGAAACGCAACAAGTGGTTTATCGCAGCCGGCTGGTGTTCGTTGGCGATGGTTCTGGCCGGTGCCGGGATGCGGTTGGCGGCTGATTTGACGAAGCCCGCACCGCGCGAGCGTCAGGTAACGCTAAAAGTTGTCGACCTGCTGACGCGCCAGCACCTTTCTCGCCAGCCGCTGGACGATCAAATCGCCGCCCGAGCATTACCACTTCTGCTGGATAGCTTCGATCCGTGGAAACTCTATTTTACCAAAAAAGATGTAGAGGAATTCCGCAATAGTCAATCTCAGTTGGATGATTGGTTGCGACAAGGCAATATCGCGTTTGCCTACAAGGTGTACGAACGTTTCATCGAGCGGGTGGACGAGCGGCTTCCGTTAGTCGAGCGCCTGCTGGCTCAGCCCATCGATTTTACGGTCGATGAGTCGATCCTGTTGGATCGTAAGGCCGTCGATTATCCGGCAAGTCAGCAAGAAATCGTTGACCGGTGGCGCAAACGAATCAAGTACGACTTGTTGGTTTTGAAAGCCGAAAAGGTTGAGGGTGAGCAGGCACGGGAGCGTCTTTTGCGTCGCTATCAGAATTTCGCTCGTCGCATGAAGCAGTTTGACAATGACGAGTTGCTGGAAACGTATATCAATGCCTTCGCCATGAGCTTTGATCCGCACACGAGCTACATGTCTCCCAGCCAACTAGAGAATTTCCGTATTATGATGCGGCTGAATCTGGAAGGCATTGGCGCCCAATTGCAGACGGACGAATATGGGCACACGGTGGTCGCCAAAATTGTGCCGGGCGGCGCTGCGGATAAGCACGGTCAACTCAAACCGCAGGATCGAATTGTCTCGGTCGGCGAGGGTGACGACGGGAAAATGGTGGATGTAGTCGACATGAAGTTGAACGATGTCGTGAAACTCATCCGGGGAAAGGCTGGTACCGTCGTGCGGTTGGGAGTACTCTCTCCCAACGAGAAGGAGATCAAGATCTACCGAATTGTCCGAGCAAAAATCGAATTAAAGGATAGTGAAGCGCGAGGAGAAATTTTCCCGGCGGGCCGCAAACCGTCGGGCGAGCCCTATCGGATTGGTGTGGTGGATTTGCCGAGCTTTTACAAGGACATGGAAGGATCGCGCCTGACTGCGGAGGACTCCAAGAGTACGACACGGGATGTACAGGCGATTTTGGCACGCTTCCAAGAGGAGACGGTTGATGCCGTCGTTCTAGACCTTCGCCGCAACGGAGGGGGGAGTCTGGTAGAGGCCATCCAGTTGACAGGCCTTTTTATCGATGAAGGGCCCGTCGTGCAAGTGCGCGATTCCTCGGGCGCGATCGAACACTACGATGACCCGATTCGCGGCATGGTCTGGGATGGACCGCTCGTGGTGCTCGTAAGCAAATTCAGTGCAAGTGCCAGTGAAATCGTCGCGGGGGCCATTCAGGATTATCGACGCGGATTGGTTGTGGGCGATCCGTCGACTCACGGTAAGGGTACCGTTCAGACGCTGCGCGAGCTGGGGGAAAGCTTATTCCCTATCCCCAATCCGCCAAACCAGGGAGCCATCAAGATTACGGTGCAAGAGTTTTATCGGCCAAGCGGCGACAGCACCCAGCAGCGGGGCGTGCTGAGCGATATTCAGTTACCATCGCTTACGGCCCATATGCCGGGAGCCGAAAGTGAGCTGGACTATGCCCTACCATTCAGACAAGTGCAACCCGTACGGTATGCTCCGTATCGCTTGGTCACCCAGGACATGATCAAGGTCTTAGCGGAGCGATCCCAGTCCCGTTTAGCAGCCTCAACTGAGTTTCAGAAGCTACGGACGATGATTGATCGCTACGTCGAGCAGCGCGAGCGCAAGTCGGTTTCCTTGCATGAGGAGAAGTTCTTTGCAGATCGAGCGCAGTTAGAGGCAGCCAGCGAAGAAGAAAAAAAATTGGAAGAAATCGAGCAAAATGCATCGGCTATCAAACGCGACTTTTACCTGGACGAAGTGTTCGCCATCACAGTGGATTATCTGGAGCTTCTACGCCAGGAGGCCATTGCGGCTCGCCGTTAACAACTGCTGTCTAGCGGTAGTACAAGTCCGTCGTATGCCAAAGCCATACCTTCCGGCAGGCGCGTTTCGACTTCCGCATGAAGTCCCATACTACAGGCGATGTGCGTAAAATAGGTTTGGCGCGGCCTTAAGTGTTGAGCAATTTGTATGGCTTCATTCAACGAGAAATGCGTTGGGTGGGGTTTCTGCCGCAAAGCATCGAGAATCAGCACGTCTAACCCACTCAACTTGGCAAGGGACTCGGGTGGAATGTAATTCGTGTCCGTACAATACGCCACGTTTCCGACCCGAAATCCCAAAACGCGGCACCGAGGTCCGTGTTCTAAGCGCAGTGGAATAATTTCGGCTCCCAATAGTGCAAAGGGTTGCTCGTCAATCCGATGAAAGGCCAGGCGAGGAACCGCACCCGAATGGGTTGGCTCTGTGTCACAAAACGCGTAGTCGAATACTCTGCGGATACGCTCTTCCACCCTCGCTTCACAATATACCGGTACGGGCCCCCCGAGCAGAAACTGGAAGACCCGTAAATCATCCAGCCCTAACAGGTGGTCTGCGTGCTCGTGCGTATAGAGCACGGCATCGATGCGAGTAATGTTTTCTCGCAATAGCTGCTGGCGTAGATCCGGCGCAGTGTCGATCAACAGATTGCCTTCCGGTAACCCCATAATAATGCTGCAACGGCTTCGCCGATCGCGTGCGTCCGTGCTGGCGCATGTTCTGCACGGGCACCCGATCACCGGCACGCCCACACTGGTGCCACTTCCCAAAATCACCAATTGTCCACGAAGATCGCGTCCGCCGGCCGACACGTCTCTTTAACTCCTCCTACAGCCTCATGAATACCGAGGATGCCCGGTCTGATTCCCGCAAGCGTCTCAGCCTATTTTTCGCACATCGAAGCACCGGAA
The DNA here is from genome assembly GCA_964425225.1 of uncultured Pirellulaceae bacterium. GTDB lineage: Bacteria > Planctomycetota > Planctomycetia > Pirellulales > Pirellulaceae > BPJU01. The sequence continues at coordinate 5,115 of CAYRMD010000003.1, forward strand.
CCAAGGTAGCCAATCTGTAAAAAATGGTATCGAATGCTTTTTGCGTTCTTGGGCACGGTCCGAGCGTTGAATGTTGGCTGGGCAGTCACGGGGCAGCGAGGCAGCGGTGCGGCGTGCGGTGGTCGCGATTGACCCTTTAGCCAAATCCCTATAGATTAACGTTACGGAGAACGTGTCAGCTCTGAATTGTGTGCGGGGGGAGCCGGAAGGTTGCCGGTGAATACCGGCTGGTTTTTTGGGGAATAGATCTAGCCCTTATTCTATTGATACCCCAAACAGCGGTAGTTGTAGTACCAGAAGTCGTTCACAGATACACCAAGAGAAGTAGCCGTCTTGTGGAAGTAGGCCGGTCATGGAGCTATTGGAGCGGGTTTGGGAAGGGATCACGGTTGTCTGTGGTTCGTTGATGCAGGGGGTGGAGCGCGGCATTACGTCGCTGTTTGGCTCGGCCAACGCGCGGGTACTGAAGCGTCTGGAGTCCAAAGTAGCGGCGATCAATGCCTTGGAGCCTCGCTATCGACAGATGACCGATGCAGAGTTGCGCGATCAGACACGGATTTTTCGCGAGCGGCTGGCAGGCGGCGAAACACTCGACGATTTGTTGATCGAAGCCTTTGCCGTTTGTCGTGAGGCAGGGCGGCGCTTCTTGAACATGCGGCATTTCGACGTGCAGCTTATCGGTGGGATGGTCCTGCACAGCGGCAACATTGCGGAGATGGTAACCGGTGAAGGCAAGACACTGGTAGCAACCTTGGCTGCTTATTTAAATGCGTTAGAGGGTCGTGGTGTTCATGTCGTGACGGTCAACGACTATTTGGCTCGGCGCGACATGGAATGGATGGGACCGCTCTATTTGGGTTTGGGGCTTACCGTCGGCGCTATTCAAGCGCATATGGGAGCCGTGGAGCGGCAGCGTGCTTATGATTGCGATATCACGTATGGAACCAATAACGAATTTGGATTCGATTACCTCCGCGATAACATGCGGCCGGCAGCTCAAGGTGACGATCGTTATCCGCCGGAATATCAACAGGTTCAACGGGGGCTGAATTATGCGATTATCGACGAAGTGGACAATATTCTAATTGATGAGGCGCGCACGCCGCTGATTATCTCCGGTTTGGCTCATGAGAATGTCGCTCGGTACACGGAGGCGGATCGCATCGCCCGTATGCTCAAGAAGGATGTTCACTTCATCGTTAATGAAAAGGACCATACCGTACATTTGACTGACGAAGGGGTGCGGCAGGCGGAGCGATTGGCCGGGGTGGATACCTTCTACACGGCTGCCAATATGGAGTGGCCGCATCTGATCGACAACGCTCTGAAGGCCCATCATCTTTACAAACGCGATGTTCATTACGTGGTCAAAGAAGGTCGCGTCGTGATCGTCGATGAGTTTACCGGACGGCTTATGGAAGGCCGCCAATGGAGCGATGGGCTCCATCAGGCTGTTGAGGCCAAGGAAGGTGTGAAGATCAAGGAAGAAACACAGACGTTGGCAACGATTACGTTGCAGAACTATTTTAAGCTGTATCGAAAAATCTGCGGCATGACCGGTACGGCGATGACGGAGGCGGCTGAGTTTTGGAAGATTTATCACATGGACGTGGTCGCTATTCCGACCAACAAGCCGCTGCGTCGTATCGAGTATCCCGACGTGATTTATCGCACGGAGCGCGAAAAATTCCAGGCGGTCGCCGATGAAATCGAGCGGCTGCATCGATGGGATACTCTGTATTTGCGAGACCAGACGGAAATCTGGGGACAGATCATCAAGGAAACCGAAACCGAGGTGCATGTGGTACCCCGAGGGGAGCGGGACCCGGTCGTATTTTCTCGCGAGCAAATCCAATCCATCGAACGCAAGGGCCGACCGATTCTGGTAGGGACCGTTTCGATCGAAAAGAGCGAGCGGCTTTCAAAGTTGCTCTCCGAACGTGGGATTCCCCACGAAGTGCTCAATGCCAAACACCACCAACGCGAGGCGGAAATCATTGCCCAGGCAGGGCGACCGTTTGCGGTGACAATCGCCACAAACATGGCCGGTCGCGGGACCGACATCATTCTGGGCGGCAATCCGGAAACCATGGCCTGGGCTCGCTTGCAGGGCAAGTACCCGACGCGCCTGGATGTACCGCGCGACGAGTGGGAAAGGCTGGTCGCGGAGATCGAAGCCCAGGAAAAGACCAAGCAGCAGGGTGAACTGGTAAAGTCTCTCGGTGGTTTGCATGTAATCGGCACCGAACGCCACGAAGCCCGGCGCATCGACCTTCAATTGCGAGGTCGTTGTGGACGGCAAGGTGACCCAGGCAGTAGTCGTTTCTATCTGTCGCTCGAAGACGATCTGATGCGCATTTTCGCTGGCCCGTGGGTCAAAACGATCTTGGAACGGCTCGGTATGAAAGAGGGGGATCGGATCGAGAGCCGAGCCGTGACGCGGCGCATCGCATCGGCGCAGAAAAAAGTTGAGGAATTGAACTTCGAACGCCGCAAGAACCTCCTGGAATATGACGAGGTAATGGACGAGCAGCGCAAGCGCGTCTATGCATATCGCCAGCGGATTTTGGATGGCTTGAGCTGCCGCGAGCTAATCTTGAACATGATTGCCGACGAAATACGCCATCACGTCGGCATGTATCTGGACAAGGATTACGGCGTCGAGTCGTTTGCTGCATGGGTCAGTAGCCAGTTGTCCGCACCTCTGGAGCCCAAGGACTTCCGCGGATTGGACTTCGAGGCAGCCGCAGATTTGGCACGGTCGCTCGCCGAGCGGCACGCCGAAACCAGTGTCCAGTCGGCTATCGACGAACACCTACCTCGCGAAAGTCCCGAAAGCGATTGGAATTGGACGGCTCTGGCCCAATTTGCCAATAGCGCGTGGAAAACGCAGTTGCGCGACCGCGATCTGAAACGTGTCGGTCGCGATATGATCGACACTTTTCTATTGGAAAAAGCACGGCAGGCAATTGCCCAGGCGGATCTATCGCCCGCTGCCAAATTTCTCGATCCCGACTTCCCCCTTCAAACTACGATCACATGGGTCAAGAACAAATTCGGGATCAACCTTAGCATTGACCAGCTTCGAGGTCGAGAACCGGATGCCATCTTACAATCGATCATCGACCAGGCGATCGCGGCGTATGAAGAGCGTGAAGCGACGTATCCGGTCATGATGGCCTTGGAGCGCTTCGCGCAAGCCGGCGGCAGTAAGGTCAATGCCTTCGAACTGCTGCGCTGGGCTCAACAACGTTTAGGGGTCACATGGATCGAAGAGGATCTGGAGGGAAAAAACGCAGAACAGGTCGCCGAAGAATTACTCCAGCACAGCCGACGATTGCAGCAAACGGCCAACCAGGCGCTGGACGCATTGAAACGGCGCCTGTCCCAAATCGAATTTCCTTCGGGCAGTATCGCAACCGGCAAGGCTCTACCCAGGGCTGATGTGCAGGAGCTTCGAACTTGGCTGGAAGTGGAAGTGGGTATCCCGTGGAAAACCACTTGGGAAACTTTAGACCGAGCACGGCTGGAATTGGCTCTGATCAATGCGGTTGAGGACCGCTTCCGGCCTGAGATCCGCCAGATGGAACGCCTGCTGCTATTAGAAATCGTAGATACCGCCTGGAAAGACCATCTTTTGGCGATGGACCATCTACTGGCCAGTATCCGTCTGGCCGGATACGCGCAACTGGATCCGAAGGTCGAATACAAGCGCGAAGGAATGCGGATGTTTCAGCAAATGTGGCGCAACATCGGGGAGCGCGTTACGGACCTTATTTTCCGCATCCAGGCTTTCGATACGACGACGCTTTCGAGCGTATGGGTAGAAACTTCGGCTTCTCACGCGGAGGCTCCTCGCGTAGCCGCGTGGTCGGGGGCCGTTCCAACCGAGGCGTCGCCCGAGGGTGATGAATCTGTAGAAACGTTTCGCTATCGGGCGCAGCGCGTCGGTCGTAACGATCCATGTCCCTGCGGCAGCGGAAAGAAATACAAACAGTGTTGCATGCGCAAAGGACGAAGTGACGTCGCCTAACGGGGATCGGCTGTGGAAAGGAGTCCGGGATGGGCTGGTGGTTCAATACCGCGTACCTCTTGGCTCTGTGTGGAGCCTCGCCTTACCTGATCTGGAAGGCATGGCGCACAGGAAAATATCGCCAAGGCTGGCGAGAAAAACTTTTCGGCACTCTGCCCGCATCGGACGATGATCGGCCGTGCCTGTGGGCACATGCCGTGAGTGTCGGCGAAGTAGCCGCTTTGGATACCTGGTTACAGCATTTTGAAACCGCTTATCCCGGTTGGCGGTGTTTGGTCTCGACTACGACACAGACCGGGTATCGCGTCGCTTGCAGTCGCTTAGGCCGGCATCCGGTCTGTTATGCTCCTTTGGATTTTACGTGGGCTGTACGGCGGGCCATGCAACGCGTACGGCCGCAATTGCTCGTGCTCACGGAACTGGAGCTCTGGCCCAACTGGATCGCAGAAGCCTCGAGAACAGATGTTCCAGTGGTGGTGATCAACGGGCGATTAAGTGCCCGAAGCTACCGCGGCTACCGAATGCTGCGACCGCTCGTCGGGCCCATGTTCCGTCGATTGGCAGCCGTCGCGGTGCAAGACGAGTTGTATCGGGAGCGATTTCTTGCCCTCGGTTGTGATCCTGACCGAATAGAAGTAACCGGTTCGTTGAAGTTCGATGGCGTCTTGACCGACCGGTCTGATGAGCGTGTAAGGCGACTGTCGGAGCTCTGGCAGGTACAGCCCGGGGATCGGGTCCTGGTGGCTGGTAGCACACAGCCACAGGAGGACCGGGTGGTGCTCGAGATATGTAGGCGGCTCGGCTGGCGTTGGCCGAACCTGCGCGGGATCGTCGTTCCACGTCATCCAGAACACTTCGACGCTACGGCTCGTCTTATGGCTCAAACGGGGCTACCGTGGGTGCGTCGTTCGGAAATCGTCCACAGCGCCGATAGCCGCCTATTGTTGGTAGATACAGTCGGTGAGCTACGCTACTGGTGGGGGCTTGCAGACCTGGCGTTTGTCGGTGGCAGTCTTTATCCGGGACGCGGCGGTCAGAATATGCTCGAACCAGCCGCTTACGGAGCCGCTGTCAGTTTTGGCCCCTTTACGTGGAATTTTCGCGACACGGTGGAAAAATTGCTCGAACACCAGGCAGCGGTTCTGGTGCATAATGCCCAGGAATTGGAGCAGTTTGTGGAGCGCGCGTTGCAGGACGAGTCCTGGTGTACGAATCTCGGACGGCGTGCCCAACAGCTCGTTCGCAGCCACCAAGGATCCGCCCAACGCACCCTGGACTTCATCGCGCGTCGGCTGTCACTGCTTATCAACAAGCAGAGCCAGCTCCCAGCTGCTTGATGAAGCGCCTCACCTAGCCGTGCTCGCACGATTCAAAGCCGCCTCCCGCTGGAACGCGGGGGGGACTATAATACGGGGCAAATTGGGAAGGTACGCCCGAATTTGACTGCTTTTGCGCGTACCTTGTTTTGGGTCACAAACTACGAGGACTAGCGAAGTGGCACCGCGACGATATTTGTTTTCCAGCGAATCCGTGACCATGGGGCATCCAGACAAGCTCGCCGACCGTATTTCGGACGGCGTTCTGGATGCTTGCTTGGCTCAGGACCCAGAAAGTCGAGTTGCCTGTGAGGCATTAGTCACTACGGGCTTAGCAATTGTTGCCGGAGAGATTACATCGCGGGCGGTTTTCGACTATCCGGAATTGGTACGTAAGCTGATTAGTGATGTCGGTTATACGGATGATGAATTTGGTATTTGTGGCACCACGTGCGGTGTGATCGTTTCTATCGGCAAGCAGAGCCCCGATATCTCGATAGGGGTGAGTGCAAACCGCATCGTAGGAAAAGACACCGGTGCCGGTGATCAAGGAATGATGTTTGGTTACGCTTGTCGGCATACCGATGAATTGATGCCGTTGCCTATCGCGCTTGCGCATCGGATCGTTCGCCGTTTGCAGGAAGCGCGTATAAAACAGGAAGTACCGTGGTTGCGGCCCGATGGAAAGTGTCAGGTGACCGTGGAATTCGAAGGGGATCGACCCCTTCGCGTACATACGGTGGTGGTCTCGACGCAACATGACGAATCGGTGAGCCGAGCGGAAATTCGGGAATTTGTCATCGAAGAAGTCGTGCGGCGCGTGTTGCCCGAGGAGTTGCTCCCGCAGGAACCAATTTATCACATCAACCCCACGGGGCGCTTTGTGATCGGTGGTCCGCGCGGCGATTGCGGTCTAACCGGTCGCAAAGTGATTGTGGACACTTACGGCGGATGGGGTCGTCACGGTGGTGGAGCATTCAGCGGGAAAGATCCGACGAAAGTAGATCGCAGTGCTGCCTATATGGCCCGCCATATCGCTAAGAATATCGTGGCTGCCGGATTAGCCGATCGTTGTGAAGTCCAGCTTGCCTACGCCATCGGAATTAGCGAGCCGGTCAGCGTGCTGGTCGATACTCAGGGTACGGGGTGTGTGGACGAAGAGCGCCTGGTGAAGTGGGTGCGCGAGTTGTTTCCGCTGTCGCCCGGCGGCATTATCGAGTACCTCGACTTGCTGCGGCCTATCTACGTAAAAACCTCTTCCGGCGGACATTTTGGTCGCGATGAACCGGAGTTCACATGGGAACGGACCAATAAGGCACACGAGTTGGCTGCTTTGGCGGGCATGAGCGTTGCCACGTGCTGAGCGGAACAAAGTGCCGAAATCCCGGACAAAGCAATCTCTATGCACCGTGAGCAGGCGGCCCGTAAGTTGGCTGGGCTTGGGCTATCGATTCGGCAGCCGGGGAGCAACCCGTACCTGGCATTTGCTGCGTCCGCAGAGGCTGCCTGGTGGTGGCTGGTTGTTTTGATGGTGGTATATGCCGCTTTAGCTTGGAGCGGTCGCCTCATGCGTCCCACCGCTCCCATCGGTGGCATGACCGTAGCAATAGCGATGCTCCTGGCGCATGGAATCCGTCGCTTGGGGGCAGGGCACTTAGCGAAGCGTGTGTGGATCTCTGCAGCACTCCTGCCTCCGGTCGCTTGGTGCAGTTGGGTCGGTGCTGGCATTTCCCTCATGAGCGGTACGATCAGCCTCGCATGTATTGTGGCGGCTGAGTCCCTCTGGTGGTTGCGAATATCGACACGATGCGCTCGCTGGCTGACCCCGCGTCTTGCTGTGCACGCGGATTTTCCTTCAGTGGGTTCAAGGCTCCGTGTAACCGACACAGGAGCGGGTGAGGTGGTTTCCGAGGTGACTCGCTTCCTTAAGGACGATTGCGAGACAGTTGCGGCTCGATGGGAACTGCACTACACAGTGGGAACACAACGTTTGGTGCTGCATTTGCCGATTTGTCCGCCATTGGCATCGCCACCCGAGGTCGATGCCCAATGGGATGGAGACTTGCCTGGGACGTGTCGCATCACGCAAATCGAAATATATGGCGTGCGTGCGGAAGTCCGTTTCGCGCTGCCCGCAGCACATTCAGGTTCGGGCCGATTGCTGTTGTGGTTGCGCGCGCCGCTTGCAGCGACCCGCCAGCCGAATTCGCTTTAGGGATACGACTATGGCTCGATGGCCGTACAGCACCTGGACGACCGTTTTTACTTATGTCACGGTTTTTGTCGGCTTCCCGTTGCTGTGCGCATTGGCTTACGCATTCGTACGTGGCTACTGGCCTTTTGGGCCATAATCCGGTCGTCTGAGAAGCGACGGTTGCACCACGTAACCAACCCGGCCAAGGGCCGTTGTCGATCCGCACTGCAACAGGGTGTCCTTTTGGCCGTTTTTTTGTGCGAGGATCAAAGAAATGCTCTTTGGAATCATCATGGCCGGAGGAGCCGGTACGAGATTTTGGCCGGTAAGCCGTGAAGGTCAGCCAAAACAGCTATTGCCCCTGTGTGGCCGCCGCTCCATGATCCAAGAAACGTTCGATCGACTCGAGGGGCTTATCCCACCGGAGCGCATCTGGGTATTGACCAACCAGCAGTTACTTGACGCCATGCGCCAACAACTCCCGCAACTCCCCGCACGGGCAATTCTCGGTGAACCCTGCAAGCGGGATACTGCGCCGTGTATCGGATTGGCTGCCCGATTAGTCCTGCGTGCGGATCCCCAAGCTGTCATGCTTGTCATGCCGGCCGATCACGTGATTCGGCCTGTGGAAAAGTTCCAACAGGCCGTACGCTGTGCCCTAGAACTGGTGGAACGCGAGCCGCATACTCTGGTGACATTTGGTATCCGTCCAACCTACCCGGCTACGTCGTATGGGTACATTGAACGGGGTGACGAAGTTGGGCCTTCGGACAACGGGTTAGTTTACCGGGTGCAGCGATTCCGGGAAAAACCGGATCGTGACCAGGCGCAGGCCTTTCTTCGGATGGGAACCTACTATTGGAATTCAGGTATTTTCGTTTGGCGGGCTCAAACGATTTGGGATGCCTTAGCTCGGTACGAGCCGCATATGGTGCCCCTGCTAGAATCGATCGCGAGCGCATACGGCTCAGACATCTTCGAACATGTTTTTGCGGAAAAATTCAGCCAGATCCGGGCAAAGTCTATTGACTATGCTGTCATGGAGCACTACAGCCCAATTCTTCTGGTCGAAGCTCCGTTTGAATGGGATGATGTAGGAAATTGGCAGTCGTTAGCTCGCATTTGGGGCACAGATCAGCAGGGCAATTGTGCGCAGGGCAAACATTTGTTGCTAGACTGCCACAACACCGTGGTATGGGGAGCCGATGACCACCTGGTCGTGCTCGTCGGAATGCAAGATGTTATCGTCGTGCATACACCGGATGCCACGCTGGTAGCCCATCGTGGCGCCGAAGAGTCATTGCGCGAAGTAGTACGACGCTTGCGCGATCAAGGATGGGAAGAATACCTGTAACCGACAATGGGATACAGTACTAAGACGGTCGGCTGATAAACGGAGGAAAGCGACTGCTATCGCAGAGGCGCTCAAGAAAAAGCACCAACCAAGGTCAAAGGAGGCATGGGCGGTTCCCATTAGAAACTCGACACGTGGTACTGCTCGTGGCAAGATGCCGCGATGGCCAGTGCGGTTGACGGCTACTTTCCTTGCAGGGTGTCCCACGGCTGGAGCGTGATGAAAGTGTTTACGATGAATCAGTTCCCCCGTACCGGACGGCTCTTGGGGGTCGATTTCGGTTTGCGACGCATCGGCTTGGCTGTGTGCGACGAAGCTCAGCGCTTCGCTACGCCCTACGCGGTGTACCAGCGGCGAGGAGCAGCTAGCGATGCCCAATATTTTCGGCAATTGGTACAACGCGAGCATATCGAAGGAGTCATCATCGGGCTGCCCATCCATGCCGACGGTCGGGAAAGCCAGCTATCGCGCGAAGCAAGGCGTTTTGGCGAATGGCTTTCCGAACAAACCGGCAAACCCGTGCGATTTTTCGATGAACGTTACACCACGTTACATGCCGAGTCGTTGCTGCGTGATGCGGGGCTGAGCCGATCGGAACTGAGGCAAAAACGGGACATGGTTGCTGCCCAGATTATCTTGAGCGTTTACTTGGAAGCACCGCAGCTGGCCGACCAGTCCAACGAACCGCTCGAGGATCTGCCAGACGTGTCGGATCCATTTCCGTAGTTTGTTCAATTGAGGTTTCATCGATGCCGGAGGTAATAGAAGTTGAACTAAAATTTCCCGTGCCATGCATGGACCGGCTTTCCGAACGCATGTCCAAGCTCGGAGTGGTGTTCGGTCCACCACATGAGCAAGTCGATATATACTTTGCTCATCCAAGTCGGGACTTCTGGGCCACGGACGAGGCCTTGCGTATTCGGCAAGACGGCTCGATGTGGTTCTTGACCTACAAGGGTCCGCGGTTGGATCGCCGTACCAAGACCAGGCGAGAACTCGAGCTTCCGGTTGGGTCCAGTGTGGCAGACGCCCAAACTCTGCAGCATATTTTAGAATCTCTCTCGTTTCGCGTTGTGGCCCGAGTGGTCAAGACTCGTCGTAAAGCCAAAATCACGTGGCGCAATCGCTCGGACCTGTGCGTTGTTTGGGACGAAGTTCAGCAACTCGGAACTTTTCTAGAACTCGAGTTAGCAGTGCCACCTGATGAAATGGCCGCTGCCCAAATGGATCTTGTCGGATTCGCCGAGGAATTGTCGCTCGACGTAAGCAGTTGTGAGAGGCGAAGCTATCTGGAACTGCTGCTGGCAAAGTCTTCTTCCGCCGAACATTTTGGAACACAAGGCAATGATCCGGAGCAACAGTGACTCTTTAAGATCGTCTCTAGAATCGTCGACCGAAACTTTTCAAAGTGCAGCCGGTGGCGCGCCAGTTGCTCTAAACCGCTTCGTACGATAGGCGGCCCACCTGTTTTTTAGGCCAAGCTGCTTAAGAGTATCCACTTACCCGAAACCAACCGCACTATTGGCAGGTTTCGTGACGTTGGAACGCCGGTACCGCACGAAACCAAAATTCGTGTGTTTTGATTTTCAGGCGAAACCTCGCATGAACTTGCCGGTTTATATGTATGTGCGGACACAAATCACACCGGGTTGAAAAACATGATAACGGATAGGACCAGGGGGCGATGGTGGCTTGTGGGCTTAGCAGGCGCGTTGTGGATCAATGCACCGCTGGCTGCCCAGACTGTGGGGTTGCCCCGGCCACTTGACCGTTTTTTTCAAATTCATACCGATACCCCGACGCGCCCCATCGGGTTGAATAGTAGTGTGGTGTCAGCCGACAAGCTGCAGAGAACAAAGCAACGGGGTGAACCTGAGTCTGCTAGCAAGGGTGTGACAGCTAGCCTTGAGTCCGACTCGCTGTTTGGCCGATTTGACCGTAACCGAGACGGAAAGTTGCAGGCTGAAGAAATTGTGGAAGCTAGGTGGCAACTTCAGGCAAGTTTACATGGCGAGCAAGGGGAGGCCGTCGTTGCGGCCATACCAAGCCATGCGTCCTTGGCGGTTGAAAGGGGCCAGTGGCACAGGCGATTTGACCTTAACGGAGATGGACAGTTAAGTGGGGCTGAATGCTGTAAGGTTTTGGCGAAGTTGCTTCAGATGTGGAAAGGCAAATAGCTCGAAAATAATGTAACGTCTGTTTTTTTAAGCGGACGATTACTTCGGAAACGTACCCCCAGCCCGATCGAAAGCGGTGCCCACTGCGAGTAGATCGGGCTCTCTTTTTAGGGCTTTCGCCTCCGCAGTAACTTTCCTGCACAGTCTCTATGCTCTCGCCTGGCTGCGGCAGGGGATTCTCGGTTGGAGTTCAGCCCAAAGACGCAAGGGAAAACACGACAAAGGACTGGATGGGTTACGTGCCGCACTCGATAAGGAACTTTCCCTCTTCTACGAAAAAACTCACGTGCGGTGGCTGTTTGGTCGTCTCGACATCGAACCAAGAAGGAGCCAACATCCCGCAAGTATCCTAGCGCCTTGCACAAGGGCCAATTGGGATGGTGGGCGGGGAGTCGGTTACCTGTTCGTGCCTTCTGTGCGGGAAACTGTAAAAACCGTGTAGCCGGTACCATCGTGCATGTTTGTTCTCGATAAGCCCTACAGTTCGCCACGCCATCCCCAGTATTGGCTGAGAAGCGTGCCGGTCAGCATACAGCCGAAGCTGTAGAGTGCTGGCGCGAGAGCCACCTCGGAATGGGAAGGGAATAGATGGGCGGCCAATGCGGCGCCAAGGCCAGCATTTTGCATACCGACCTCCAAAGCAAGTGCCCGTCGCATAGGTAGGGAAATCTTTAAGCAACTCCCAGCGTACCAGCCGGCTGCATAGCCGGCTAGGTTGATCGTCAGTAACGCTAACGGAAGGTTCCACTCCAACCGAAAAAAATGTTGGCGACTTTTAGCTACCACGGATGCGATGATCAGCAGCACAGCCAGATTGGCTCCTAAGGCCGCAACGTGACGGAACCACCGCGCCGGTAATTTGCGGCTAATCCAGTAACCAACTATTACCGGCACAACAACGGTAGTAGCCAGGTACAGAGCCGATTGCAACAAAACAGGATGGTACTGCCACTTACCTAAGGCAATGAGCATAGCCACCGGAACGGCAACCGGAGAAACGAGTGTGGAAAGAGTCGTGAGGCATACCGAATATCCGACATGGCCACGAGCATTGAACGTCAACACGTTCGATGCCATGGCACCAGGTACGCAGCCTACCAAGACTACGCCAAGCTGTTGATCTGCGGATAACGGGTATAGCTGCCCAGCTAGCCACGCCAGTAGAGGCATCGCCGTGTATTGAACCATGACACCGGCAATCACCGCATGCGTAGAGCGCCCCAAGGCCACAAGTTCCTCGTGCGGTAGCAAAACACCTACGCAGAGCATTGTGAACACAATGAAAACGTTGATTTGCCCATGTAGCCACAACCACGGATCCTGTAAGCCGTAGGGACTCCCAAGCGACTCCCAATATAGGGCAATCCCACAGACCAAGAGCAACCAGACAAACAGCATACGTTGCAGCACTTTACAGCACCTGGCTAGGTGGACTCCGTTCGGCATCAAGAGCACTTCAAGGTTTGTGGTAGTAACCTGCTCCAGCATACTGAAGGAAAAGCTGGCAGGCGAGTACAATCCTTCGGTTAAAAGTCCCTTTAGGTGCGATACAGTGGAGTGTCGAGGCCATGAGCCACCTTGGTCCGCGAATGCGTAACGAGGTGCAGCGTGACTCAAAGGGTGGACTAGACGCATCGAATATTCCTGATATAATGAGACTATCGTTGTGGCGAACACTGGCACGCGTGTGCCATGGGTCTAGTGGGTGTGTCAGGTTACTTTGAAGGGAGGTAGCGATGAAGACGCGTTATTTGCTGGCTGGGCTAGCGATGTTGGCTATGGCTGCTACGTTGTTGGCTGCCGAGATTAACTTGGAGGGCGTCAAATGCGTGATGATTTCTAAGAATGACGCCAAGGCACAAAACTCGGCGGACTACAAAGGCGGCAAGGTATTTTTCTGTTGTGGCAACTGTCTAGCGAAGTTTAAGGCGGATCCTTCGAAAGCGGCTGTAGCCGCGAATTTTCAGTTGATCGCTACCGGCCAAGCCAAACAAATTAAGTGTCCGTTAAGCGGCCGTGACTTAAACCCGGATCAGTCCATCAAGATTGGTAAGGTGACAGTTGGTTTTTGCTGCGCAAATTGCAAAGGCAAGGGAGAGAAGGCCCAGGGTGACGAGCGGCTACAACTGTTGTTTAGCGATGCCGCGTTCGCGAAAGCTTTTAAGGTTGGTTCGGCACAATAGGTTGTCGAGCTAACAGTTGTTGCCTTTGCAAGGTGAGGACGTTTCCTGGATTCGGGATCTTTTTTTGTTTGGTGACGCTGTTATTCGGTAAACTGTGCGCGCGTTTGCTGTTCGGTAGCCATCTTTTTCCCGATTGGATGCTCGCCGTATTGCCATCCGAGAGTAAAAGCATAGCTCGGTTCCAGCCATTGGCGTGACTTAAGGCTAAGTCGTTCGTTGATTCGCTCTGTATGTCGCGGAAGGTAAACTCACCGAAACCCACTAACGGCAAATCGACAACGCCTGCTGCGTAGAACGCATCGAATGGAGTACGACAACGACTTATAGCCGGGAACACCCTTTTCGTTCCTCAGTGGCTTCCGCCGATCCGTACGGTCCTGTGGCTTGACTGTAGGCGCGGAGCTAGCCTGGGTGCAGTTCCATGAACGGGAAGGTGTTTGCCAGAGCCCGTTGAACAGAAGATTCCACGTGTTTTCAAGTATTATCACCACGGACCGAGCCGACAGAGTTGTACGGAAAGTGCTAATCCAGCTGTTGCATCTACGCAATTGCTCAAGGTCGGTGTATTCCTTCGCAGTTGGTTCAATTCCCATTCCCGGCTGCAAACTAACGCACTTCGATCAGCGAAGTTTGGCTACAACGTCGGATGCGAAAACAGCAGGGCCGATCCGCCGATTGCAGGGGAACACAATCGGCAGAACAGACAAATTCGCAGGTTTGCAATCCAGCGCTTCGTGGTTCTTTTTTGCACTGTTCCGTTGCACCAACTGGAGTCCGTGACCGCTTTTTCCGTTGAATAACCACAATCGAGGTTTAAGGTCCGGCATGGAAAATACATCACAGGTGGAACACGCTCGTTACATTGAATTGATCCCACTTTTCCGAATGGTGCCGCGCGCACATGTCTTAAGTAAACGGGGCTCTTGTTAGGTTGTAGGTGTATGGAGGTGACTCATCGAGTTTCGGAGCCGGACCGTTGGGGAATTGCTCTGGATGGTTGGAGCGTTTCCTGCGATACTAGCTGGCCAATCCGTTGAAAATAGGAGAGCAAGGATGTATCAGGTGGTGCCTACCGTGTTTTTTTCAGTGGGAGAACCGAGTGGGGACTTGCACGCGGCGAATCTTATCACGGCTCTGCGGCGCTACCAGGCGGTGAATTGTCGCGGCTGGGGCGGGCCGCGAATGGCTCGAGCAGGATGCCACCTGGACGGCGACTTAACTCAGTGGGCCGTGATGGGCGTCCGTGAAGTGATTCGTCTGCTGCCGCACTTCTGGCGACTGTATCGTCGTACGAATGCGTTTTTTCGCACAGAGCGTCCCGATCTTGTCGTGTTAGTTGATTATCCGGGTTTCAATTGGTGGGTTGCGCGAGCCGCAAAACGCCATGGTATTCCGGTCGTTTACTACGGAGTACCGCAATTATGGGCCTGGGCCAGTTGGCGCGTCGTAAAAGTACGTCGGTTGGTTGACCTTCTATTGTGTAAGCTTCCCTTTGAAGCAACGTGGTACGAAGCTCGAGGTTGTCGAGCCGTCTATGTGGGGCATCCATATTTCGACCAGTTGGCACATTGCCAACTGGATAATCGCTTCATCGAATCTGTGCGGTCGTCTGGCAGATTTTTGGTGACAATCTTGCCTGGTTCACGCCGTCAGGAAGTGCAGGCAAATCTTCCCTGGTTTTTACAAGCAGCCGAACAGCTTGTAGAGCTAATACCCGACGTCCATTTTGCTATTGCCTCGTTAAATGAAACCCAAGCGATGTGGGCACGATCGTATGTGCAGCAATGCCGTGCGCCAGTGAACGTATATGCGGGAAAAACTCCTGAACTGATTCAAGCGGCGGACTGCTGCTGGGCGTGCTCTGGATCGGTTTCATTGGAACTCTTGTACTTTGAAAAGCCATCCGCGATCCTCTATTGGGTACCGCCTCTGGCGTATTGGTTTATCCGGTACTTCCTGATACGAGTGCCCTTTATAACGCTCGTCAATCTTCTGGCATTTGATAATTTGTTTGAGCGGCCCTTACGTCCCTTTGACCCGAGACAGACGGGCGCCGATGCTGTTCCCTTTCCGGAGTTTCCCACATGCCGGGATCGCTCAGCCGACTTAGTGGCTTATGCTCGACTATGGCTTACTGATCTTGAAGCGCGTCAGCGCAAAGTGGCTCAACTCCGGGAACTCAAAACACGAATTGTCCAGGGTGGGGCGTCCCAGCGTGCGGCTTCGATCATTCATCAACTGTTAAATGCGCGATCGGTCGACGAAGTTATTCGTCGTGTTGCCTAAGGCATCGCCAACTACCAGGATGCCCTTCTATAATGCGCCAGGGAACTTAGCCTGGCCTGTAGAATGATCATTCGCAGTGGGGACCTTTCTGGTGTTGGGTTTGGATCCTGCGCCGACGCGTTACGACTTATGCTTTCGACTTCTTCAGATCCCAGTACGGGTGCACCCTTGGTTTTGGGTGGTCGCCGTATTATTGGGTGACCTGCGGGGTCCACCAGTCGAACTTTTGGTGTGGGTAGCAATCGTATTTGTATCGATTCTCGTTCATGAGCTAGGGCATGCCCTTGCCATGCGCGCTTATGGACTTAGACCGCGAATCGTGTTATACGCCTTTGGCGGATACGCAACGGATGCTCCTGAAAGTTGGTCGTGGAGGGTGGGGACATCACGCTACGGCCGACTAGCTCCCCTACAACAAATTCACATCTTGTTTGCTGGTCCAGGTGCTGGGTTTCTGTTGGCTGCTGGGACTTTAGTTTCCATCAAATTGTCCGGAGGTGATGTGGCTTTTGTTGGCCAGTTGCCTATTTTTTGGCGGTACCGACTTCCGGTGGATAATCCGGAAGATTACTGGTTGCTCTACATGGCCGTTTCTCGATTGTTGTTTGTGAATATTTGGTGGGGCTTGATTAATTTGCTGCCCGTTTACCCTCTGGATGGAGGGCAAATTGCGCAAACGATCTGTGTTGCCTTGAATCCTTGGCGAGGGTTAGGTGTGTCCCTGACGATTTCTTGTGCCGTCGGGGCGGCCGTCGCCGCATTGGCTCTCCTGCAAAAAGAAGTTTTTTTAGCCGTGTTGTTTGGCATGCTGGCATGGCAAAGTTTTCAGCTACTACAATCGCTTGGTCATGGACCGCGGTTCTAGTTGGAGTCGGTGAGCGAATCAACCGAGCAGGAAATTTTTTTGGAAATTTTTTCGTTCTGAGTATTTTTCCTCTTGACGTGTGCTGCACAATGGAGAAGATTTTGTAGCGAGACGAGTTGCACAAGGCGCGTAAGATGTTCGGAAAGTTCGAATCGTGATGACTTGGGTAACTCGACAGCAAGTCAGGAGAGGTAGTGGTAGCCACGGCGGTTGCAGCGGATGCGACCAGAACCTGAAAACTCGGGACTCAGGTGCCGTGGTGCAGGAAGTTGGTGAGTGATGTCTTGTTGATTTCTCCTTGTGGGGAACTTAGCAGGAACAGCTCACCAAGGACCTTTTGTGGGAGGACGTGCTGTGGCGAAGAAGAAAGCAGCCAAGAAGGCGGCCAAGGCCCCGAAGAAGAAGGCCAAGGCTACCAAGAAGAAAGCGTAACGGCGCTTTCGCAGGGCAGGGAGCCCTTAAGACTACGACGAGAAAGGGCCGGTGGATAAAACCGGCCCTGTTTATTTGCGCCGTGCAGAATTTCGTTTGTTCCACTAGCTGCAAGCCAAGTGGTAACTTTCCGGGAACTTCCTGCAATTAGCCGAGAACAGGTAGTTGCGGTTTGAGCGGTTCTCGTGCCCGACGCTCGGCAAGAGTTTTTACCAAATGCCAGGCGATTTTTTTCAAGTAGGGCCCAACGATCGGGTCGGCGAGGTTCTCCGCAGTGGTGCCGATATCGCCCCGCTCGCGCAATCCAAGTACAATCGGCACTTCGCCTAAAAATGGAACTTGAAGCTCCTCGGCTTTGTCTCTAGCTCCCCCTTTGCCAAAAATCGCGTATTGCTTGCCACATTCCGGACATAGAAAACCGCTCATGTTTTCCACGATTCCCAGAACTGGGATATGGACTTTACGGAACATCGCCACAGCTTTTACCGCGTCGAGCAAGGCGACCTGTTGTGGCGTACAAACGACCACGGCTCCAGTAAGCGGTAGTGCTTGAGAGAGGGTGATTGCCACGTCGCCCGTGCCTGGTGGCATATCCACGATCAAATAGTCCAACTCTCCCCACTGGGTGTCTCTCAAAAACTGCATAACCGCACCGTGAAGCATCGGGCCTCGCCAAATGACTGCTTGGTCCGCAGGAACAAGGTATCCGATCGACATGATGGGAATATCATCCTTGACTACCGGAACGATCTTCTGTCCATCGGTAGCGACACTGTGTATGTCAGCAGTGCCGGTCAATTGCGGGATACTCGGTCCGTAAACATCCGCGTCCAGCAAGCCTACGCGGGATCCTGCTTCCTTCAAGGCGTATGCCAAACACGCCGCGATCGTGCTCTTGCCGACACCTCCCTTGCCCGAGCCAATGGCAATGACAGACTTCGCTGTCAGGCCGATTTGGCCTTGCCGCGGTGCAGGTCGCACGTGCACAGCCCGCTCAATCTCTACATGCTCGATCGACGGAATACCCGCCAGAATACGCTCGCGGACTTCCCGGCATATGTCGTCCCACAAAATCGCGGAATGCGTCGTGAGCGCTACAGTTAGGCGGACGGTGTTTCCTTCGACGCGAATATCCCGAAACTGGTTCTGTTGCAACATGCCGCGCCCTGTCTCCGGATCCGGCATGTTGCCCAGAACTTGTTGCACGAGTGCCACATCGATTTGAGGAACGTTCATGATCGCTTACCCTTTCCAAGCAGCTTTACATCAACGGTCCGGAACCTCTTGCCAAGGCAATAACGGAAGAGCTCGATTCCACCACAACGTTTTTGGTCTCTCCACCATGGCATAATGCCTCTCAATCAAACGTACAACAGCGGATAGACAATTCACTTGCTGGCCCATCCACGCGGCGCCGGCTAAGGCCACCAGTGGTTGCCACGGGCTGTCGATTATCGCCCCGAATACAACCGGCAACGATTCGGGAAATTCCCGACGCTGGCGCTTGACTGCGCCTACAAGACTTTTCCCCTGCTGACACTCGGCTATCCAACAGACCACCGCCGTTGGCACGTTTGCTAATAAGTCAAAAACCCGAACTTCCGTGTCGGCCACGACCAGTTGCCACGGGATCGAAACAGATACTTTCAACGACAGAAAATGGCTGAGCCGTAAGGCCCAAAACGGACGCCGTTCACAAATGATAACGTACACTGTCGAGTCTATTGTTCGCACGGTAACAGGAGAGCTGCCTCGAACCGGCCTAGAATTACCATCTGCTGGCCGTTCGAGCTATCTCCAACACGTAATGGTAAACCTACCGCTTCTTACCGACAACCAGGCGTCCGTCGTGCCTTGTGTTCCCCTTCGTCGAACTGAGGCACGGTCCATTTCGATTGTCCCTTGTCCAAAATCTAGGTGTCTTGAGCGAGTGTAAAAGCGGTTATCCAGCACGCTGGATAAGAGTTCGGGCTGTACTGCGTTTAAGCCCCCCCTGTACGTTCGGTAGGTGTAGCGCTATGCAAAGGTTTATCAACTCCTTGTGATATACGCCTGTCACCGGTACAAGACCGTATTTTGGGAGGAATCTTTTCGATGATCATCGGCGGCCCTCGAAAGATTCTGCGCGTTTGTGGTACCTTCGAGACGTATCAGGATCCGGCCAAACTCTTCGATCGGACCAAGACAGCTTTCTGCGCCAGAACGAAACTAGTACCCAATCGCCCGCGTGCCCGTCTTTGGTATCGAACACCCCGTCATGTTTTCTTCGACGGTTCATCAACAAAAATTCGTATCCCAAATGTCAAACCTCCGTATACGTTTGTGATGATGCCCAATCGCCTGCACGGAATCATTGTCATCGTCCACAACCATCCTGTAGGGGTAGGCCTTGTGCCTGCCATAACATACCGCTGACCAATCGCCTGTCACCACATACTCATAACCAATCGCCCCCAACATACCTACAACCAACCACCTACCCCACTGTAGCTATCCAACCGCCTGCCGAACCTGCCCATGCCAGAAGCTCGCTTGCCCAACGCGCGCCTGCCTACCGGGGACCCGCCCGATACGCGCCCAGCGAACATACGCCCATCGATCACGCCCCTGCCCATCTCGTGCCTAACCGACACGAACGCACAATCACCCAAAGGGTAAACGCCGATGGGGTAATCAACGATGGGCCAACCACCCATGGCGTAATCAAAGGTGGGGTGATCAACGATAGGGTAATCAGCGAACCGGCAGTCGACATTGCGCTAATCAATAATGCGGTAATCGACCGGGCGGTAATCGACAGCGCGGCAATCAACGATGGGGCAACCACAAGGGTTGCCCCTACCATTGGTAATATTGTGGGTGCATTTGAATTGATAACGGCGGTCGCCCGATAGACGTGGGGCAAAACAACCGAGGTGACCCGGGTTTGGCGGACGATTTTGGCCACGCAATTATTACCGACACATCATCGGTGACAACGAGTAATGGTTTCTTGGTGACTTTTAGCAAGAATGGGATAGACTTGCCGCGATCCGAGTCACGGTACAAAGTAACGCGTGCCGGTGCGGCCTTATAGGAGCGATTCACGATGAGGCGCCGTTCGAATTACAATCCATTGCGCCGCTTCTTGCACGGAAGTCAGACTCCCCTTGCTCTCTTTTCCCCAGAAAAGAAGCTCGTGTGGTGCAACCCGGCACTAACCACCTGGTGCGGGGTATCTGTCGATACGTTGCTCAGCGTATCGCCTCAGGGCGGGGTCACCGAGCAGCGGAGCTTGGCGCACGCCGTGATCCATAGCCTGAGCCCGCCTGCAGAAACTTGGGAAGGTCGCTTTCAACGACGGCTGTTACCGGTTTTCACTGCCTCGGGGCCGCGGCTGACTTGGGTCAGTTGGTGCCCGTTGCAATGCGAGGGAACAACTCGTTTCTATTCACTTGTCCTGCTGGAGACTCAGTCCGACATAACCGACCGATCCGACGAAACTGCCTGGGATCAACCTGAAATTCAGCGCAGGATTCTCGCACAGACTCGGCAAGAACTTGACCAATGGTTATCCGTCGACCTGCTGGTGGGGAATTCGCCCGCCATCGATCGCGTGCGGACTCAATTAGAATTAGCCGAGCGTGCGTGTGCCCGTGTAGTCATAGTTGGCAGTCGCGGCAGCGGGTGCCAACAGTTGGCACGCCACCTGTATTTGCGGCAAACTCCTTCAGCCGCATGGCCTTTGATACCGTTAGAGTGCCGCCTGTTGGACGCCGAATTGCTATCCACAACCGTCGTATCCTACGTGCGCAGTCAGTGGGAGTGGTCGGACCCGGAACGGCTGGTGCTGTTACTGTTAGATGTAGATGCGCTGTCGCCTGATGCGCAATGGGCACTGTGGGAGCTGTTGCAGCGCCCCAAACCGCGATGGCACACTTTGGCCACCGCCGAAAAGCCCTTGCCCGAGTTAGCCGAAAGCGGTCAGTTTCGTGAAGATTTGGCGTGTTATCTCTCGAGCCTGGTAATTCAGTTGCCGCACTTACGCCGACGTGAGGTCGACATTCCTCAACTGGTTCGACGAGTATTGGAAACGCATGCCTCTCGGTGGGACCACCCGGTGCGCGACATAAGCCCAGAGGCACTCGAGCGACTAACACACTATCCGTGGCCGGGAGAATGGGAACAATTTGAGCGCGTGATCATGGAAGCAGCCCAAAGGTGCCGATCGGGCGTGATCGAATTAAGTGATTTGCCGCCGGTGTTGGCACATGCCGAACAAGCTCAAATGGCCGGTTCCCACCGACCAGAACCGATCCAAATTGACCGAGTTCTTGCGGATTTTGAGAGACAGATACTATGCCGGGCTCTTCATTTGGCTCGAGGTAACCGAGCGCGCGCTGCTCGTCTATTGGGTATGAGTCGAGCCCGACTCCTGCGTCGAATTCAACAACTTGGTATCGAAGGGGAACCGCCCCATTCCAATGTCCCGTCGTCGCAAACTCCAGAGAGCCCATGATGGGTTTTGGCCTCGACGGTTGATAATTCTTGCAGGAGGACTGCAGGAGGACGACTCCGGTGGTCTATTAATCCATTACCAAGATTCCCCACGGGGCACATGCTGACACGAATACGGGTGTGTATTCGCCGGCCTGACGGGAGTTGCCCGGCGACTCAGTCGGTCTCTAGGGCATGTTGCCCCATTTTCTGGCCACTATTGAACCACCATTTCCGCAATGCGGGTAGCACGATGGCAAAGGAGGGCTACAGCCCATGTCGCAGTGCCAGCAGCTTCCAAGCGGCGCTTAATGGAGTGACGAAATATCCGCTGTTTGCCGGGCCGGACGAGCCGTCGTAGCCGAGCGAGCTTCTGGTTGGGAAAGCGTTGCTGGGCTTCGAAGACCTTGTTCTGCGCGCAGGCTCCAGGCGCTGAGTGGTTGTTGGTGTATGCCGAGTCCAATGATCCATACCGCGCAAAGAACGACAGCAGCTTGCAGAGGCCACGGAAAGTTCGGCCGAAGGGAAGCCTGCTGCGGGATACTACCAAAATACATCACCGACACGACACGCAAGTAATAGGCAGCTCCAATAGCGGCATTCACAGCTCCTAGGACCGCCAGTCCCAGCAACCAATAGCTTGATCGCGAAACAGTGCCCGACATAACCTCGCTTAACGCACTTAAGAAAACACCTAGCTTTGCCCAAAATCCCGCTAAGGGTGGAACACCTGCCAAGGAAAGCAGAAACAATGCCAGTGCCGCAGCGTGCCAGGGGTGCTGACGGCTAAAGCCCGATACATGCTCGATGCTATCAACCACGCCATGAGCCGACCCGATTCCTGAAGCTGCCCCCAAAAAACCGATCGATGCAAAGGCATAAGCGAACAAATAAAAACTTACGGCCGCCACACCGCCAAAGTCCATCCCACCCCTGCCACTAGCGGATGCCGCTATTCCGATAAGCAGGAACCCGGAATGAGCAATCGACGAATAGGCCATCAATCGACGTAAACTCCGCTGCCATAATGCACAAACGTTTCCCAAAGTCATCGTTACGGCCGACAAGACGACAAGCACAGGCCAGATCATGTCGGGTGCCGTCTGAAAACCTACCACGAGTAAACGAATCATGACTGCAAAACCTGCCAACTTCGGCGCCACCGATAATAGAGCAACATTGGCATAACTTGTCCCCTGATAAACGTCCGGAGCATAAAAGTGAAACGGTACAGCAGCTACTTTGAAGCCCAAACCAACCAGCACCATTGTTAGTCCTACCACGGCAAATTGGCCGGCGCTTGGCAACGCTTGCTGCAAGCACGGTGCGTCCGGTAACTGGATCCAGGTCGTACCCGCGGCACCGTAAAGGTAGCCCAGTCCGAGTAGAAATGCTGCCGAGGAAAGGATGCTCAAATAAAAGTACTTCACCGCTGCTTCGGCATTGGCACGATGCCTGCCACCCAGATAAAGTAGGGCATACGTGGGAACCGAAACTAGCTCGAGAGCTAAAAAACCAAATGCCAGTTCATTGGCGCGCGCAGCCAGCATCATACCAACCGTAACCAATAACAGCAGACCTTGAATCTCCGGTTGAAACCGCTCATCCGAATGGCTGACCGCTAGACAAACGAGCAAGAATCCAGCCAACAACGCCAAATGACGCCAGAGAAACCCTAGCGGATCGCTCATCAGTGGTCCACTGCGAACGGTGGACGCTTCGACCATCCAGCGATTGGCCTCCAACCAACAAATAAGCCCCGCTGCCACTACGATTCCTGCGGCTGCAATGCCCCACCAAATGCGACGCACGCCGAAAAATGCTCCGGATACCAAAATTCCCGATGCCAGAGCGATGAGCCATATCTCTGGTATTAGCCACGTTAGCGTTGTGAGGTCACTGTCCACGGTGAGAACTCTCCATTACCAGCGACGGCGACCTTAGCAGCCCTGCACGGCGCTCGGAAGGTGCAAGCAGCCGATCCGTCGATTGACTGGCAGCGGCCGTTGCCGGTTGAAGCGAGGGCGCCATACGGTCCAGGAAGTATTTCGGATACAGGCCGATCACCAACACGAGAATGGCCAAGGGAGCCAGCGCCCCAATTTCTCGAAGACTCAAATCGCGTGCGTGGCTGCTCCCGGTTTTTCCCGAATCATGTCCCGGCTCACGTACCGGTCCAAAAAACACCCGTTGTACCATCCCCAGCATGTACCAAGCTCCCAAGACAATTCCAGACGTTGCCAACACCGCCAATGTCTTCAATAGGGCGGCGTGCTGCAGGATATTCGCACCAAAAGCGCGCTGGAACATCCCGGTCAGCAACAAAAACTCGCCGACAAACCCGTTGAGCCCCGGCAACCCTATGCTCGACAGCGTAAAAAACACGACGAAAAAGGCCAATCGCGGCACGCGCCGACTAAGTCCCCCTAAGTCGCGCATGCAACGCGTATGGTATCGGTCGTAAAGCATTCCCACCAGCGCGAAAAGAGCCCCGGTGGATAGGCCGTGGTTGACCATTTGGAGAGCCCCGCCTTGGATTCCTAAAGGAGTCAGAGCGAAAATCCCGAGCATACAAAATCCCAAGTGGCTGACGCTGGAATAGGCTATGAGTCTTTTGAGATCCTCCTGAGCTAAACAGACGAGCGATCCATAAACGATGCCCACCACCGACAAACACAATACCCAAGGCACAGCCTGTGCGCTGGCCTGGGGCAGTAGCGGCAGGCAGAACTGCAAAAAACCGTAAGTGCCGATTTTGAGCAATATTCCCGCCAAAAATACACTTCCGGCTGTCGGTGCCTGCACGTGCGCCAAAGGAAGCCAAGTATGGAATGGAACCAGAGGTACTTTAATCGCAAAACCCGCAAACAATGCCAATAATATCCACCACTGCCAATGCTCGGGTAACGGATGTTCCCGCAACGTCGCAGCGATGGCTCGAAGATCGAACCGAAGTGTTCCCATCGGACGAACGTGATGATCCCACAAGCTAATCGCCAATAAGCCAAGAAATGTTAATACGCTACCGGCTAACGTAAAAAGGAAGAATTTGACCGCAGCGTACCATCGTTCTTCACTTCCCCAAATTCCGATTAAGAAAAAAAGCGGAACCAACGTAAATTCAAAAAAGATATAAAACAGGATGATATCTCTGGCTGCGAATACCCCAAGACATCCTCCCGTAAGCAACAGCAACATACTGTAGTAAAGTGCTGGCCTCTCGGTTATGGATTCCCAACTTACGAGCACCGAAGTGAGCAACAGCAACGGGCAAAGGGCAAACAGCCATAGACCGATTCCGTCAAGTGCCAGAG
Source organism: uncultured Pirellulaceae bacterium (assembly GCA_964425225.1). Classification (GTDB taxonomy): domain Bacteria; phylum Planctomycetota; class Planctomycetia; order Pirellulales; family Pirellulaceae; genus BPJU01. Next base: position 29,745 of record CAYRMD010000003.1, read on the forward strand.
AAAACCGCACATCCAATCCAGACTCTTCGGCTGACAAACGCCACTGGAACGCAAACTGATCCACTATACCGGACGAAGTGCTCGAGGCCACTTCAAATCTCGTCGCCAGAATGCCAGCCATGATCGTGCAGGCTAGAGCAGTCCCTAGCGCAATCCAACGGCAATAACGTATAGATTGCCGACCTAAAATGGCGATGGCTAACGCGGCTAGGAAGGGCACGAAGACTGTCGCCACAAGGAACCACGTCATTCCTTAGATCCCCCACATCATCCGCACCCACAGGATGATCAAAAGCCCCAGCACCATGGAAAGTGCGTAAAAGGAAAGCACTCCCATCTGCAGGCTACGCATCAGATCGCCGACCCACACGGGAATACGGCCGACCAGATTAACCAGACCATCAACCACCCATTGGTCGATAACTGCCGACAATCGAGCTAAGGCCCGCAACGGAGCAACCACGAGCCAGCTATAAAGCTCGTCCAAATAAAACCGGTTGGCCGAGAGCTGATACGGCGAGACAAAATGAATAATCATCAGAGGCGCCGCCAGTATCCAAAGTATCGCCAGTAACAAACCAATGGCTAATCTTAGTAGCCAGCCAAGTCTTAGTAGCGTAGCGATTCGTTCCACACGTACCAGAAACGCGGATCGTCGCAGTCGCTGAAGGTTTTGATTGTCCAGAAGCCTTCGATACCATTCCCATCGAAAGAATGCGGCTAGCCATTCGGCCTCCCGACGCTCCTCAAGGTACAGATACATGGCTAGTCCCATACCGGCCAGTGCCAGCAACAAACTGAGCGCGGCTATATCGAGGTGAAACTGCATCGGGCGACGCGTTGCCTCGACGAACGAACCGGCCAGTTGTGGCGTGTAGCCGAGGAAATCACACACAGCATTTGCCGTACTGACGCGTCCCTCGGGCAAATACTCCAAGGTCGTTCGATACGACTGATCGAGTAGGAATCCCACAACAGCCGTTCCCACGGCCAACGCCACCAGCGGCACTCGCATCACGGCTGGTGACTCATGGGTATGGTCTTCGGCTTCCGTGGGCACTTCTAGATCGCCGTAAAATGTCATGAAAAACGCGCGAAATATATAGAACGCCGTTAAAAAGGCCGCCACCAATGCCGCGTAGTAACAACTCTGTAAACACCTAGCAGCAACGGTTGGTTGGACCCAGGTCCAGCCGGCGTGGCGGGAGGAGTGGTCAACAAAGCTTTGGTCCGAATTCGGAAGCGACTGACTTAAGCCAATTGCCCCGCCAGGTTCGTGCAGTAACTCTTCGACGCGATCATGCACAGCGCCTAGAATCGCATCCTTGCTCCAAAAACCCGAGAAAGGGAAAACGCCGGCCAAGGCCAGTGCGCCGATCAAGAACGTCCAATGTGTCCACGGCAAAAGGCGTCGCAGGCCGCCGAAGCGCCGCATGTCGATGACGTTTCCCATGGCATGCATAACGCTTCCGGCAGCGAGAAATAAGAGAGCTTTGAAAAAAGCGTGTGTAAACAGGTGAAACATGCCGGCTCCAATTCCGGACAATGTCCCGGCCCCCACCCCCAAGAACATGTAACCCAACTGGCTAATCGTCGAGTAGGCCAACACGCGTTTTAAATCGAATTGGCTAAGCGCAATGATTGCTCCCAACAAGGCCGTGGAAGCTCCTATGATGGCAACAACCAGAAGCGATTCCGGTACGGCCAGGAACAACGGCGCGCAACGGGCAACCAGATACACACCCGCTGTTACCATGGTCGCCGCATGAATCAAAGCGCTTACCGGTGTCGGACCTTCCATGGCATCCGGCAACCAGACGTGTAAGGGAAACTGGGCACTCTTACCGCAGGCTCCTAGAAAAAGAAGTACACAGATTGCGAAACCTGTGAAACCTTTGACGTACTGATCCGGAGATCTACTGAGCACGCCGGGCAGTAGCTGCGTGTCGGGCTGGGCAGGGTGATCCGAATCGACGGGATAACGAATCGCAGTGCCCGTGGCCTCAGTGGCTGAGGTGTGGAAATCGAGAGTACCGTACGAAGTCCAAATGAGCATCAGTCCCAATAGAAAACCAAAATCGCCGACACGGTTAACGAGAAAGGCCTTCTTACCGGCCGCGGCTGCTTCAGGCTTTTCATACCAAAAACCAATCAGCAAATAACTACACAGTCCTACGGCCTCCCAAAAGACGAACAACAATAGAAAATTACTCGCCGAAACCAGCATCGTCATCGAAAAAACGAACAGATTGAAGTAGCAGAAATAGCGCCAGTACCCTCGATCCTCAGCCATGTAACCAATGCTATATACGCCAACGAGGAAAGCGATCCCACTGACGGTCACGAGCATCAGTGCGGTTAGCGCATCGACGCGCAGGGCAATGTCAACAGAAAAATCAACCGCGCCGGCAGTAAGGGGTTTGTCGCCTTCCTGCGGGACCGGAACACGCCAGGAGGCTTCCGGAATCGTTGCCCAGCGCCATAGTACGATCACGCGTTCATAAAAGGGCGATTGCGGCTTTACAAACGAATGCAGGTAAAGCACTTCGCGCAACAGCAAGACCGACGCACCCATCGAGATAAGTAGGGCGATGACCGTTACCGAAGCCGGCCAATACCGTACCTGCCGAAGCCATCGCGGTGCCGTGATGGCAATGAGCAACACTGCCAACAAGGGAGCGGCTGGAACTATCAACAATAGCGTTGCGATTCGATCCATAGGTGACTTCCCGCAGGTCTCCTTGCGCTTGGTCGTGGTTCCTCGTCCACTAAATGCGGCTGCGATGTAACCATTCGTCTTCGTCCGGCTGCGGTTGGCGGCCAGCAGGTGTCAGTTGCGGCCAGCGTGGCTCCGGTTCGAACTCCTCTGGCACATGCCGATCGACCCACGGTGGCTGACCTTCTTCCCGTAAGTCCTGCCATCGCACCAGATCCAGGGAGGTGGAATGTTGAAAGAGCATAAGTACCAGTGCCAGAGCAACGGCCGCTTCAGCGGCAGCAACGCCCACCACGAAAAGCACCAGAATCTGACCACCCCAGTCGCCGTGGTATCGACTCCAACCAACCGATACCAAGGTGACTCCCTGGAGCATCATTTCCACACATAGGAAAACAACGATCCAGTTGCGCCGCGTGAGAAATCCCGCCAAGCCGATTCCAAAAAGCATGGTGCCGACAACTAACATATGGAACAGCACGTGTGGTTCGGTCATCGGACATTGCTCCTTGCCGATGGGCCTAGCTCATCGCGACCGACACGTCCATAAAGCACAATGACTGTCGCCCCAATCAACGCGGCCAGCAAGAGGGTGCCGACAAGTTCCAAGTGAATCCAGTATCGGGTATAGAATTCTCGTCCGAGCTGAGCGGTCGGTTCAAAGTAGGCATCACCGGTCCGCGGCACCTCTGGACGGAACGCACCTATGGGGTGCGACTGCCTCGCAATTGGAAGTGCTTGGGTACGGGCAGGCCAAATCGCCAATAGCACGGGCAGGACGGCAGCCACAAAGACGGCGATTAATTTTGCTGTCCCACTCCAACTGATGCGCTCATAGAAAGCATGGCCGCGGGGTTGAGCGAGCATGATGACGAACAGAAACATTACGACGATCGCTCCCGCGTAGATAATAATAGTTACGACTCCAAGAAACTGCGCACCGTGCCACAACAACAATCCAGCCACTCCTCCCAATGCTCCAGCAAACCAAATCGCCGCATACACAGCGCTAGGCATCGCTATGGTCAGTGCGGACGCAGTAATCGTCCACAAAGCCAGCCCCCAAAAAATCAGTTGCGATAATTCGAACCGATCGCTGGCGACGTGAACCAGATATCCCAGGGTGCCCAGGACGAGCAGCACAACGCTGACGCGGCGACGACCGTTGGTGGTCGGCGGCAGTAACAGCCACAGTCCGATCCCAAAAATCCCCATGGCCAAACCCAACAGCCACTCAGGAACCAATATGCGCTCAAGCATCGGACATCTACCTTGCTTTAGCCAATAGACTCAGACGACGGGTTTTGCTTACCACTCGATTGGGTACGCATCGGCTCTTTGTCCTTCGTTTGATCGTAAATGCTCAATAGTTTTTCCTTATCGAAAATCATCTCTTCTCGACTGCGACCGGTCAGGTTGTACAAGCTAGTCAATTCGATGGCATCCACGGGACATGCTTCTTCACACATGCCACAATAAATGCAGCGCAATTCGTCGATGGTGAAACTTTCCGGATATTTCTCGCGGTCAGGCCAGGGGCTTTCCGCGGCGATAATGTCGATACAGTGTGCAGGACACGCCGTGGCGCACAGAAAACAGGCGACGCATTTGACGCGCCCCTGTTCGTCTCGATTCAATCGGTGTACTCCGCGATAAATAAGCGGGGCGTCAATCTTCGGCTCGACATCCGGATAACTGACCGTCGCTACTTTTCCGGTCAAGGAGCGGCCGAGATGGCGGAGCGTGGTGGTCAGTCCCTCAAAGAACAAAGGAAGATACAGCCGTTCCTTCGGCGTCAATCTCGATTCATTGACCCATCGAATCGCAGGATCGTTTTCACGCATTATTGGGATCCTTTCGGAGCTGAGCCTTAGCACGCGGCGTGCTCTGGTAGTTCGCTCGAAGGTTACCTAACCCAGAGAGGCTGTCTACGACTCGCTCACCTAGAACTGAACATCCCAGTGGTTTGGTTCGCGTCGCGGAGTGTTATCGGCTACGTTGGGTCCGACCGCTGCCGTGATCCACCAGGCCAAAATCGCTACCCCCCAAGACGGAATAACCATCAGCCACGCGGCCACTCGTCGCCCGAGCCATTGTTCTAAGCCGCTTAGTTTGCATTGTTCCAGCACCGCAATGCTCACCAAACTGACCAATCCCAGTGGCAGCATGATTTTCCAGGCCAATGCCATCAACTGGTCATATCGAAAACGCGGCCAGCTCCAGCGAACAAGCATGAAAAACAGAATCACGGCCAGTGTCTTGCTGCCGAAAACGGCAACGCGCACGAACGCGCCCCACCAACTTGTGGAAGATGTCCAGGTGGTGAGCCCCCAAAAGTGCCACCCGCCGAGGAAAAGCAATACGATCAACATAGCGGCTGTTACCATGTGGAGGAACTCGGCAATCAAGAACAACAGCAGCTTCATCCCGGAATACTCGGTATGGTAGCCACCAACTAATTCCTGTTCGCATTCGGGAAGGTCGAAGGGCAAACGAGCTGCCTCGGCGAATGCCGCAGTGACGAACACCACGAAACCAAGGGGCTGCGCCAGCGCAAACCAAACGCCGAAAGCGCCTTGGGCATCGACAATACGCTGGATGTTGAGCGAACCGGTTGCCAGGACTACTCCCAGAATGCCCAACGACAATGGCAGCTCATAGGCAATCAACTGAGCACTACTTCGCAGTGCTCCTAAAAAACTGTACTTGTTATTGCTGGCCCAACCGCCCAGTACGACCCCATAGACGGCAATGCTGTTCAGTGCGAAAACGAATAGCAAAGCCGTATCCATATCGGGAGCAATTGCTAAGCGGATCGGTTGCTCCCATCCCCAACCATTTAACGATAACGGCGGCAACTGGTCTCCGAACGGAATGACGGCAAACACACTTACCGCTGCCGTCAACATCACGATCGGCGCCAATACGAACAAGCGTCGGTCGACATGAGCCGGCGTAAACTCTTCCTTGAGAATGAACTTTAGACCATCGGCAATCGGCTGTCCCAAACCGAAAAGGCGGATATTTGTCAGGGGGATGCCGACGCGATTGGGCCCACAGCGATCCTGGACCCAAGCCGCTATTTTGCGTTCGAGCAAGACCAGATAGGCGGCCGCTGTTAAGAGCCCCCCTATCAGCATGACTGATTTGACCAAAAGTTCGACCATCGCTTTACACCGCACCCACTTGACTGGTTACCGGTTCGGCCAACTGGACGACTCGCAGGTCCACACCGACTTCGGGTATCGGACCTCGAGCAGCCGCGAAAGCCAGGAATTTTTCAGCGAGCTCCTCGAGTACCGGCTGAGCACGGTACACCCCGGAGCGTCCCATGAGTTTCCAATAGATGTACCCGTCGCTATATACCTCGCGCGGCGGTCGCACTGCCCAGCCAAACGACTGCAGACGGTGCGTCGCGTTGACAAACGATCCCTCACGCTCGACGAAGGCCGCCGTGGGCAGGAGGTAATCGGCTGCTTGGCCCAATTCCGAAACAAAAAGCTCTTGGACTACCAGAACGTGTACGCTGCGAGCCAGGGCCGCATCCGTTGAAGTCCAGGGAGAACTCGGATATCCCCCCGCTATCCACAGTCCACCGGTGAGCGGTTCGGTTTTCCAGCGTTCGACCAGCGCTGGCCAGTCGAGCAGCACTCCCTGCACCTGTCCGGCAAGCGTCTGTATTCCGAGTCGGTTGGGGCATTTCTCGGCGCGAATCGTAAACCCGCTGGCAAATCGCTCGTCGTCGCCGACCTTCGGAATGGGCCCTACGGCGATAACTGCCTGCGGATCAAAAGTTCGAATTAATTCAGTTAGCAAATACGCCTCTTCCACCGTCTGAAATGGCGAGAGCACAACGGTCCAATGCTCGGTCGATTCCAGTGCGGATCGAAGCTCCGGCCACAGGGCTTCCCACTGGGTGGACCGAAGCTGGCCATTTTGCCGGCGATACGGCGTAACCAGGCGTCGCGAATCGTGCACGTATTTCCATCCATAGCGTCCCTCGTCGCATATCCACCACTGGTTGACATGGGGATTTTCCCGTGCCCGCACGCGCCAAATGCGATCTTGATTCTGATCGACGTAAATCGAACACCCGGTGCTACAACCGGCACAGACATGGGGACGACTTTTTAAGTACCACACGCGTTGGCGATAGAGAAAGTCCTTATCTGCGAGAGCTCCCACCGGGCACAATTCCACGACATTTCCCGCCAACTTGTTGTTTAAGGGATAGCCTGGGAACACGTCGATTTCTTCATGGGCACCGCGATTGACTATCATCAATTCACTGGTCCCAGCTATTTCTCGACAAAACCGCACGCAGCGGCTACACATGATGCATCGGTCGACAAACAGAGTAATCGTAGGGCCCAGCTCGCGCTTGCGACTGGTAAAGGGCTTGATGTCGGCACGCCGTTGGTTTCGGCCGTAGAAAAAGTGATAATCCTGCAAACGGCATTCACCGGCCTTATCGCAGATCGGGCAATCAATCGGATGCCGCACCAACAAGTCCTCTTCGACCATGGCCCGGGCTTCTTGGACTTTCGGACTGTTGGTGACAAAGACCGTACCGTCAGTAGCCGGTGTTTGACATGCAGGGACCAGCTTTGGCAGCATCGATACGTGCCCAGTCTGCGGATCACGCTTGCCGCATTCCACTAGACACATGCGGCAACTGGCTACCACACTCAAACCGGGATGCCAGCAATAAAACGGAATCGCGACGCCAACTCGCTCGGCCGCCTGGATTCCATTGAGCCGTTCGTGCGGGGCGACCTGCACCTCTTTTCCGTCGACATACACTATAGGCATGATTCCGATAACTCCAAGGCTGGAACCGGATCGCTGCATGTGTATCCGGCGGGATTTGTCTGACGAATATAGGACTCGAATTCATCGCGAAACTTTCCGATGGCGTTCTTAATGGGCCAAGCAGCACCATCGGCCAAACCACAGATGGTGGTTCCAGGAATAATTCCCATCGAATCCGCCAAACCGAGTAGCAAGTCCAGATCGACTAAACGTCCGCGCCCTGCTTTGATTCGCTGGAGAATATTAAAAGCCCAGGCAGTTCCCTCGCGACACGGCGTGCACTGGCCACAGCTTTCATGGGCAAAGAAACGGCAACTATTGTAGAGCACATCGACCATCGACGTATGCTCGTCGATCACCACCACAGCCGCGGTTCCCAATCCGAGGCAGCCATAGCGTACTGGACCTTGGAAATCGAGTGGGCAATCTAGTTCGTCCGAACGCAAAAAGCCCATACTGATTCCGCCGGGTATTACGGCTTTGGCCTGCCGCCCCTTCCACACTCCTCCGCCAAACCGATCGATCAATTCGCGCACCGGAATGCCCAAGGGAGCTTCGTAACAGCCAGGGCGTTCCACATGGCCGCTTAAACAATACAACTTCGGTCCGTAGCTACCCGGGTCGCGTGGATTATTCGGGTCACTCGGCACACCGATAGAACGGAACCATTCCGCGCCTCGTTCCACAATGTGTTTGACGCAGGCAACGGTTTCGACGTTGTTCACCACCGTCGGTTTTCGAAAGAGTCCTTCGACAGCGGGGAAAGGCGGTTTGATTCGAGGCCAAGCGCGCTTGCCTTCCAAACTTTCGATCAGTCCTGTTTCTTCGCCACAGATATAGGCACCTGCTCCCCGGTGCAAGAAAACGTCCAAGGCGTAATCGGATCCGGCTACCCGTTGCCCCAGCAATCCGGCTTCATACGCTTCAGCAATAGCGCGTTCCATGCGCCGCCAGGCAAGAGGATATTCATACCGCATGTAGATGTATGCGACCGAGGCTTCCGTTGCATAGCAGCTTAAGATCAAACCCTCGAGGACCTGATGTGGATCGGACTCCATGAGGATGCGGTTGTTGAACGTGCCGGGTTCGCTCTCATCGGCATTAAGGCAAAAATAAATGGGACGTCGCTTTTTGTCCAGAAAGCTCCACTTTAATCCCGTAGGAAATCCTGCCCCTCCGCGTCCGCGCAAACCACTCGCTTTAACCAGCTCCACCAAATCCTGTGGGGTCTTCTCCATAAGAGCGCGGCGCAGCGTGCTGTAGCCGCCGCGTGCTTCGTAGGTTCGCCGTTCGTAACTACCCTCGACTCCTACATTGGCCAACAAAACGGGTTGGAACTCCTCCACTGGCCACTCCTTATTGCGTCAGGCTGCTACATGTGCTGCCTGAGAACTTTGCCACGTTTCGCGTTCGGTGCGATCCCCGTGCTACTTGAATGTCCTCAGCAACCGCTCTGCTTCCTCCACGGTGACACACTTGTGCAGCTCGTCGTTGGCTAACATGCAGGGAGCATACTCACAGGCTCCCAAGCATTCGGCTGCCTCGATCGATAGACGACCGTCCGGCGTTGTTTGGCCTGGTTTAATTCCTGAGCGAGCGCAAAGGTGCGCCAGGAGCTCTTCGCCACCTCGCAAGAAACAACTAATCGAACGACAGACCCACAGGCGTGTCCGACCATGGGGTCGATCTTGTTTAAAGAAGCCGTAAAACGACAAAGTATCTTGGACCTCTGCCGGAGCCAATTCCAATAGTTCGGCAATTTCGGCCACCGCCTGCAACGGTACGTGGCGCAATCGCTGATGTACGATATGCAGCGCCGGCAACGTTACCGCTCGCCGCATCGGATACCGAGGAAATAACGCTCGAATTTGTTCCACCATTTCCTCGGTCAAAACCCGTGATGTCGTATGCGGCATAACTTGGCCACTCCTTTCGCCGCTCTTGGAATCAATCACCGGTCCAATTCCGCTGCAATGATGTTCAAACTCCCCAGCACGGCCACGACGTCGCTCAACGTATGGCCACGAATCAGTTCCGGGAAGAGTGCAAAGTGAATAAACGACGGTGGTCGGCATCGAGCGCGATAGGCAACATCCGATCCATCCCCGACGAAGTAAAACCCCAATTCGCCATTGGGCGATTCGATTGCTCCGTAGCATTCTTCACATGGAACGACAAAACCACGATTGGACATGATCAATTCAAAATGAGTGATCGTTCCCTCGATCGTCTGATAAACTTGCATTTTGTCGGGAAGAGTCAGTCGTTCATCAATTGCCACATTAATAGGACCGGAGGGAAGATTTTCGATCGCCTGCTCGATGATTTTCAAGCTTTCTTCCATTTCTGCCATTCGGACTAAATAGCGTGCGTAGCAATCACCGCCACGTGCACAACATACTTGAAAATCAAAATCGGCATAGGCCAAGTAGGGTTCGTCTTTGCGCAGGTCGCGCGTAACGCCACTGGCACGGGCCACCGGCCCCGTCGCCCCGCGATTGATGGCTTCTTCCTTCGAAAGGATCCCCACACCTTGTGTGCGGTCGACGAAAATGCGGTTGCGATTCAGCAGCCGCTGCATATCGCGCAACGTTTCGGGGAACGTGCGCACAAAGTCGCGGATCTTCTGGACAACCTTGTCGGTCATGTCGTGCATCAGTCCGCCGACGCGAGTGTAGCTATTGGTGAAACGCGCGCCGCAAAGAGTCTCAAAAATGTCATAAATGCGTTCCCGTTGGTAAAACGCATACAAGAAAAACGTGAACGCTCCCACATCTAACCCCATAGCCCCCGTGCACAATAGATGGTCGCTTATGCGCGCTAATTCGGCGACTATCACCCGGATATACTTAGCCCGCGGGGTTAATTCGATCCCGAGCAGTTTTTCTACGGCATGATGCCATGCCACATTGTTTGCCATCGGCGAAATGTAATTCATCCGATCCGTTACGGTCACATATTGATTGAAGTCTAGATGTTCACCGATTTTTTCAAAGCCGCTGTGTAAATAGCCGATATCCGGTATGGCATCTAGTACACGCTCCCCATCCAATTTCAAGATGAGACGCAGCGTGGTGTGCGTAGCTGGATGCTGCGGACCAAAGTTGAGCGTCCAGATGTAATCCTGCTCAGGCGTGTCTTGCGACGTCGGTTCCACGACAGCCGTCCATCGCGCTTGATCCATCCTCCTCTCCTTTTGCCTGGCTTGAAGGCGGTGTACCAGACGTCAACTTTCGCCTCGTCGCAACACGGGGAAATTGTGGCGTTCTCCACGACCTTGTAGCGGATAATCCTTGCGCAGGGGATGCGCCGTAAACTCTTCCGGCAACAGAATGCGTTTTAGATTCGGATGTCCCTCAAAGCGGATTCCGAACATGTCCCAAACTTCACGCTCCAGCCAATCGGCGGCTTTCCACAAGTCCACTACGGATTGCATCACCAAGTCGGGCTCATCCAAGAACACGCGCACCGTCAGGCGCCGCGAATCGGCCGTGCTCAACAACAGATACACCATGCCAAATCGATGTTCCGCGTTGGGGTAGAATAAATAGTCGACGCATGTTACATCGACCAACATGTCGAACTGTTGCTCATCGCGCAAAAAACGCATGACCGAGTAAAAGTGGTCGCGTGGCACCACAATGCGTGTCTGGCCGCGAAATTCACTGCTACGGATATCATCGAAGCGAGCCTGCAACGCGGTAACCACCTGCGGACACGTTGTGCTCATCTACCGGTTCCCTGAAACGTGTCACTCTACTGGCCTCTTTTCTGCAGCTAAAATCACTTAGACCCGCTCTGCGTGGGCACGCTCGCCTGTTGCCATCCCAATTCCACGATAGCCAAGGTAGGCAATTCTACTAGCGCTCGCTTGGGATTTTCGGCCTGCCGAGCCGCCTCGCCCACAGCTTCGCCCCGCTGAATCGCTTCCTGCAAATCGAGAATGGACTGGATCAACTGCTCTGGCCTAGGCGGACAACCCGGCACATAAATGTCCACAGGAATGAAGCGGTCAATGCCTTGAACCACCGCATACGTATCGAACACACCACCGGTCGATGCACAGGCCCCCATAGAAATGCACCACTTCGGCTCGTGCATCTGCTGCCAAATCCGCTGCAGCACCGGCAGCATCTTCATCACGACGCGGCCAGCAACAATCATCAAATCACATTGGCGCGGACTAAAGCGAAACACCTCCGCCCCAAACCGAGCAATGTCGTGTCGGCTGGCACCAGTTGCCATCAATTCAATGCCGCAACAGGCCGTGGCAAACGGCATAGGCCAGAGACTGTTCTTACGACACCAATTGGCCAAAGCGTCCAGGCGCGTGACCACCACGTTTTCCGGCAAGTCTATCGCCATCGAAATAGCCCCTTTCGCCATACATAGGCCAAACCAGCCCCCAAAAGTCCAACAAACACCAGCACTTCCACGAACACCAGCCAACCGTAATCGTTGCGTGTCCCGGCCAGACCTTGTTCATTTCGTAGTGCTACGGCCCAGGGGTACAAGAACACCAATTCCACATCGAATATTAAAAACGCCACTGCCACCAGGTGAAAGCGAACGTCAAAGCGTCGTCGCGTGTCATGTACCGGATCCATGCCGCTTTCATACGGCATCTGCTTGACGGCAGTCCGAAGACGCGGACCGATGGCAAGCCCCACTAGCCACATGGCAAGCGCTACGCCAAGTGCGAGGAAGGCAAATACCAGGAGCGGCGATAGGATGTTTTCCATAACAATTTACACCACAAGGAGTTGCGAAGGATACTATCTTGTGAAATTTGTCACAAGCTCTCTTCAACAAAAACACGCCTCAACACCTCGGCGTGTTGCACTTGATCGTACCCCTACCGACTCTATACGTCAACGCCCAGCGATAGCTTATTGGAGGATGGTGCGTGCGACTTGATTTAGGTGGGATTTTGATCTAAAAGGCGGGCCATCGCCGAAGTTTGCCTTTTTTCCCGCCGCAGGAATCGAAAGACGCTATACGTCTTAACGGTGGATGAAACGGTTCGGGGATTTAGCGGGCCTGCCGTACGGGATAGATTCTTCGGCCCAATCCAATCTGGGCCGATGTAGCCGCTTCTTAGCACGGGTGCTGCGTCGAGCGAAAGCTCAACAGAGCCGCTACCGTATGGGTGCGGCTAATTAAAGCAAAGGCACAAGGAACGCTGCGTCTACAACGCGATCATCGACGTGGGTTGCGGCGTCTTCGCATTTTTCCCGTTTGTCGAAGCCTGATCGTGATGAACTCGGCACCAATCCGCTCAACTGGCGGCTCTGCTGGACGCTCGGCTTCAAGCAATGTTGGCCATCGAGGAACGTATGGGAGCGTAGTCTAATAATAGTGGACCGTTCATTTGGTACTGCCAAAAGTTCACCCAACCCACTCACCGGCGCGGATTCCCACACAGAAAGCTGCGGTACTCCCTTTTTGGTAGCGTTCCATTGATAGCGTCTTAGAACATCTTGTTGAGTTTTGGCTGCTAGCGATTATCTATACCCACAAGCAACATGGCGTATCAGCAATCTCGTTGATAAGGAGGTATCTAAGCGCCCGTGTCCAGCAACGTTGGCATCGCGTTCCCGAACGGTCAAGGTGTTTTAAACCCCCGTAACCGCGCCAAGCCATCGTGCCATACACAAGTATGTCGATAATCATAGTAGCAAATCAAATAGGGTGGTACCGAGCCTGGGGACAGGCACCGACGGCAAGGGAACAGGCACCTCAAGTAATAAGGGGACAGGCACCGACGGGGAGGGGACAGGCACCTCGGGTATGGGGACAGGCACCTCGACCCTCCGGTTTGGAAATCTGAGAAGACAAAGAAGGTTGACGAAGACAGACAACTCAGAAAAATAAGATGGATTAGAGATACTGCAAAAAATCTAAGCTCTCACCCAGTAACGCAACAAAAACCGCCATTGTCCGCCGACAAGTTAGCGTCCTCGTACCGAGATGACTTAAGTTGCGCGACAAGGCTACGTGAGGTCGTTCGGCGCTATCGTTGGTAGCACGTTCTCTTGCGGGTGTTGCTAGCACGAAATGCGGCCAGCGACGTGACTAGCTTTTGGCGCTCTTTGCGGTCGTGACTGTAAGTACGTGCGTCATCGGAAAGCAACGTACCCTAAATCGTGAGTTTTTGAAATAGCCTACCGCATAAGTTCATCTGCACTTCTCGGCGGTGGCACTGCGATCTTGGTGCACCCGGAGAACAGACGACCTGTAGAAGCCGGTTCGCAACCCGCCCAGATCAAAGAACGCCGCCCCATTCGTAAAGCGCCCCTCGCTTACGGTCGCACCTCTGTTAGGGTACCCCTCTCACGGGTCGCGGCTTTGTAAAGCTATCGGCCTTCGGAAGCGATAGGGTGAACATGGTAATAGCCTGCTGCGTTACAGCCTGACCGCACCTACAATCCAGATGCACACTCGGGAGGATACTTCGGTGAAGGAATGATCCGTCCGTGTCCAGGACACGGGTTGGCAGATACGGACTCTAAGTCGCACTGCCCGGGGCAACGTCCTTCGTAGTGATAGCAGTCCCCCTAGCCAACAACATACATACACGGCTGCTTCGGTGTTTACTTACTTCACGCGGGCCGAACGGTAAGGTACCGAGCGCAGACTAAAAGACATCGAGAATGAAGTGGTGACCCGAATGGTACCGGTGCTCGGACGGGTACATGTTAAACCATTTTTTGTTGTAGACGGGAATGCGCATTTCCGGTGGATAGCGGTAATAGAGCGATTCGCTGCTTCGATAATATTCACTTCCCCAAAAATTCTGCGGGTAAAAGACGTATGGGTAGTGATAAAACCGGTCCCAATCATGGGGTTGATAGGTTCCTCCCCAGACGCGTCCAAAGGCGCGCGGTTGCTGGGCTTCGGCACACGACACCCACCACGCCGCCGTACTAATCACTGCTAATGCCACAAGCCACGCCCAGATATGCCGCATCATCGGCGCTGTCCTTGTTAAACGAAACCGCGTTGTCCGGAATGGGTTCAACCGATGAAGGAGCACGCGGCGCAGGAGGCTGTAAGCCGGGTTCCTGCCCCGGGCTCCTTAGGATACGATCGGCATAGCCGCACTCCCGAATTCACAGAATGATCCGTACGACCGTTACCAAGGGATAAACTGCTCCGGCTACTGAGCGGCACCTAAGCCTCGCAACTGCTTATGGCTGTTCACAGGGGCCGGACTGACACGAACGCAGGCGTCCCAAAGAGATTCAGGGAAATCCCCGGAAGCTCCTCGGGGGCGATTTCTCCAATAATTTCCAAATTGGATTTCCAAATTGGAGTTGTCACGAAACCGTACCCCGAAACACATCCTCGGATGGCCTATCGCGCCAGAGCCGGCTGTTGGTGTAAGGGCATTTTTGGACAGCCAATGGCTGGCTCCTGGTATTGCGCAACTAAAGCCAATTAAACCGGCAGAATTCCTTCGCCGATTTCTCTTTCCCATTCGTCCATTAACGGCCAGTCTACGGCACAAGTCCCGAAGTCAGCCATATGCTTATACTTTTCGAGTCGGGCGATCGTTTGGTCGATCAGTTGATTGTCCTTGCGGAAGATCGGTCCATGGCTCGGCAGAAGCCATTCGATATCACTCTCGCGAATCCTGGTCAACGAGCGGATGAAGTCTTCTAAGTTGCTGCCGTGATGGGCATCGATCGCTCCGACACATCCATCGCGATAGATGTTGTCGGCACTAAACAGCAGTTTACCCATGCGGAACGACAATTGACTATCGGTATGCCCCGGGGTAACCCAGACTTCCAGTTCCAGTTGGCCGACGGTAATGATATCGCCTTCGTTAAGGAGGATTTCAACCGATACGGGCGGCATGTCTAAATGGATACCCTGGGCTTCGATCTCAGCGAAGGTACGGAGTTTATCTCCTTTAGCCAAAGTCTCCGCCGCCAGCGGGTGTGCCGCCACCGGAACGCGCAAAATTTGTTTGGCTCGTGCCAAACCTTGGATGTGATCGACGTCCGCGTGCGTGGCGATTAACATCTTACATTTGGATAAGGGAAAATCCATCTGTCGAATGAGCTCGATGATTTCATCGACTGTCTCGTCGTAGCCGATGTCGATTAAGAGCCATTCATCGCGGTCAAACACAAGATAAACATTACATCCGAGCAATTGTCCTGCTTGGAAATTCATTTCGATGACATGAGGAAATATGGGCCGCCGCTCGATCATAATCGGCTCCTCTCGTATACAGGCACAATGCTCGTAGCCCACAGGTGAGGCGATGGAAGTTGGCCCCGGCGGACTAGTCGCGTGGATTGTAAAAATTGATGGGAAAGCTGGCAACCAGCGGTTTGACGATCAACCATAGCCCGTCGGTACTCGGGGGCTTTGCTGGGCCTGGGCGACGGCCTGCAAACCTTCGCGATATGAGGCGAATTTTAAAGGGGTGCGTAACAAGTCCTTGAGTCGGGTGGTATCCACCTGGCGATTGGAAAGCGAGCGTGCCTGTCGAGGATCGCTGGCGTCTGGGGCGACGTAGCGGGGTGGCGGGGTGGCGAACAGCCGAGCTACTTCAGCAAAAAAATCACAACGCCGCACCGGATGTCCGTCAGCCACATTGTAGCGAGCAGGTACCGGGCTATGCTCGGCAACCGTGCGAATCACCTGCGCAGCATCCTCGACGTGAATAAGGTTGAGCCAGCCTTCGGGGTCGACGGCCAAGGGAAGGCCCGCTTGAAGCTCGTGCCAACGCGGGATGCGTTCCGGACCATACAATCCTGCCATCCGGAGAATAATGAGTCGAGAGCCCACCGGGGAACTTTCTAACCAGCGTTCGGCTTCCCACGCATAGTGACTAGTTATTCGATCGGGCTTACAGCTAGACGTTTCGTCGACGCGGCCCGTTGCTTTGCCATAAACACCGGTAGAGCTAATATAGACGAATCGCCGTGGCAGCTCGATCATTGCCCCAAGCAGTCGCCGTAGTGCCGGCACATGCCCCGTATGCTTCAAAACCTCTGGCGGAAAGCTAACGGCGAAGACAACTGTGTCAAAAGTGACTAGCTCGGGCAGGCGTTCCAGCGCATAGACGTCTTGTACCCAGACCTTTTCCGCCCATCGTTTAAGTTGTTCGCTGCGGGAGGCTGAACGCACGATGGCGATCACCCGATGTCCCGCGGCGTGCCATTGCCGCGCCAGATGTGTCCCAAGAAAACCGCAGCCCACGATCAGTTTTGTCATGTGCACCACGCTCTGGATATTCTCAGATCGGCCTTGTGATCCCTACAATCGACATAAACGGCGGTGAGGATACTGAAAGTTCAGCGGTTGGCGGTCCGAAAAACATAGCCTTTTCAACGAACCTTTTATAAAGTGATGTGGTTTAAACGAAAAGACAGACCCGTTGCCAGACGCCTTCCAGGGCCAAGATTGAAAAAACGGTTAGCTAAGCTAATCATAAAAGGGAATAGAACGGGGGTCCAGCCGTGGCTATCGGCGGAAAGGCTCAACAGATGACGGCTCGCATCAGGGATAAGCTTTGGGCGAACGCATGGGGGTGGCCCGGTTTATTTCGACTGTTCTTGGTGTGGGGCCTGTTGGTAGGATTCCTTGGAAGTGCCCTACCGTTTGTCGCGTTGGCTCAGCAATCGTCAGAAACTCCAGCGGGTATTTCGCAACCGCTCCCGGTTACGGCTTCGCTGAGTGCTTTGCCGCCGAGCCTGGTAGAGGTATACGAGAATCGCCGCCCGCCTGAACCATCGGATATCGTGCTGATGGATGAATATCAGCGGGAATTGGTGGAACGATTAAGGCCGTGTGTAGTAGCGCTTCAAATCGGGCAAGCCCAAGGCAGCGGTGTGATCGTTTCATCCGATGGCCTGATTCTCACCGCAGCGCATGTCATCCAACGTCCTGGCTTACCTGTTCGAGTGACGTTTTTTGATGGGGAGCAAGCCGAAGGCGTGACACTCGGCATGGACCGAGGTTCCGACGCGGGTATGGCACGGATTAAGCGGCGTATTTCAAGTAATCCCGATTCGCAAGCGTCCACCGCGTTTGCCTTCGCTCCTGTTGCGGATTCGAGCAGTCTGACCGTTGGCCAATGGGTTATAGCGCTGGGTCATCCAGGCGGTTATCAGGCAAAGCGGAAGCCGGTGGTACGCATTGGCCGGGTCCTCTCGGTCAACGACGAGACGATCGTGACCGACGGGCCGCTAGTGGGCGGCGACAGCGGTGGACCTCTTTTTAATATGAAAGGTGAAGTAGTGGGCATCCATAGCCGGATCGGCAATTCACTCCAGGCAAATATGCACGTGGCAACTAAGAGCTTCCAAGTAGTATGGGACCGGTTGCTGGCAGGGAAGATTTGGGGTGAAGTCCCGCGCGGCGCGCCGTACATTGGTGTACGCGGAGATCCGGATTCACAAGAAGCTCGCATTGCAGAAGTCGAACCTGGTCAGCCCGCAGACAAAGCGGGCATCAAAGTCGGGGATGTCGTTGTAGAGTTCGGCGGTCAAGAGATAAGGACTTTCAGTGATTTAGTTTCCCGGGTGGCAGAATCCACACCGGGAGAAGTCGTCAAGGTTGTTGTCAGGCGCGATGAGCAGTTGATAGAACTGGATTTAGTCATCGGGCGAAAGCGCTAGCCATGGGTGCCGTGCTCCATGCCGAGCCGGGTTCGCCTAGCCCCCGATGAGCTTTCAAGATCCGATGGCGGGATCGGCCGCACGTCGGTCTGGAATCTGGGCTGCAACGAGGAGGAAAACATGGCGTTTCGCAAGCAGGGGGAAGCTCCTGGCCGTCCTGTTTGGGTCGCACTTCTTGTGGTAAGCGCATGTATCGGTTTCCAGGAGAGCCGAGCGACCGAACGGGTTGATAGCTGGGTGATCCAGCAGGATTCAAGCGGCGACAATGCCCAAGAGCAGCAGGAGGGCAGTCCACGAAATTCGGAACCCGAAGGGTGGCGGCGTTTTTGGCGCGGTTTTGGGCGTGAGAATGTCAACGGTCGCGCACATCGCTCGGTGCGTGAAGCTTTCAAGCAAATTGCCGGTCGTGGTGTGGCGAGCACCGTGAAAATCTATTGCGGGCGAGTCCAGGTTGCTCAGGGTACCGTGGTGGATGCCAACGGGTTGATCCTAACCAAAGCAAGTGAATTGAAAGAGAATCCTGAATGTCGGTTTGCGGATGGTCGGGCACTACCCGCGGAGCTTGTGACGATTCGCGACGACTTGGACTTAGCTCTCTTACATGTCAATGCTTCCGATCTGGTGCCTATTAGCTGGCGGGTCGGCGAGCCCCCTGCGGCCGGTAGTTGGCTGATCTCGGTCGATACCTCGGAGTTACCTCTGGCGATTGGCGTGGTAAGTAACGAGCCTCGAACCGTTCAGATGCCACGTGCCATATTGGGCGTCATGCTAGCCGACTCGGAAAACGGCGCCCGAATTGCGAATGTCATGGAGGGAAGTCCGGCCGAACGGGCCGGTTTGAAGCCCGACGACGTGGTGACCGAATTGAATAACCAGCCCATTGCGAATCGCGACGCATTGATCAAAGCCATACGAGCGATGCGGCCAGGGGACGAGGTGAAACTGGTGATCGTCCGCGACGGGCAAAAACAGACCGTAACCGCTCGACTGGTGGAAGAGGATCGCGTTGGGCCGTCGCGAGAGAGGTTTCAGAATACTTTGGGTGGTCCCCTTAGCCAGAGACGGTGGGGTTTCAGTGAGGTCGTAGAGCATGATTCGGCGTTGCGACCCAGTGACTGTGGAGGCCCGATATTGGATGTCGAGGGGAAAGCGGTGGGAATCAATATCGCTCGAGCGGGCCGTGTAGTAAGTTATGCACTCCCGTACCGAGCGTTAGCACCTTTTCTGGAAGAAATCCGGTCGGGCAAATATGGCCCGGTCGCCGAGGCCGACGAAAAACAATTGGCCATTCGTCTGCACCAATTGCGGAAAACATCCGAAGACTTGGCGCGTCGGGTTGAGGAACTCGTATCGAAAATCGACGCGAAAAAGCAAGCTGCCGCTGAGCAGGATCCCGAACGGGCCCAAGCCGAGATTTCCGAGTTAGAACGGGCTTTAGCCGAGGTCCGCTCGAAACTCCAACAGACTCTGGAAGAATTGCGCCGTTACGAGAAATTCGACCAAGTGTCGATGGAAAAATCGAGCGGCGACTCGCCCCAGTCGAATCGGTGAGCGATGCTTACGATTTCGCAGTCAGTCGCTCTAAGAATGCACGCGTGGCTTCGGCTGGGTCGGCCGCGTGCCAGATGGCATGAGACACCGCGACGCGGGTAGCACCGGTCGCCAAGACCTCCGAGAGGTTTTCCAGCGTAATGCCTCCAATGGCAAAGGCTGGGACGCGCGCACATGTGGCAACTTCTCGTAAATAGGCCAATCCGGCCAATTGTTGGAATTCCTTTGTTTTCGAAGCAAATGCGGGCCCGCAACCCACATAATCGGCACCTTCGCGCTGCGCTTCCTCCAATTCGGTTATGTTGTGCGTCGAGCACCCAACCAGGAACCGATGACCAACAATTTTGCGCACGTCCGGTAGGGGCAGCTCACTTTGACCAACATGGACTCCATCCGCATTGACGGCTAAAGCTAAATCGACCCGGTCGTTGATAATAAGCAGGGCCCGCGCTTCATCGCAAAATGCTCGAAGAGTGCGGCCACGACGCACCAGTTCCCGATCCTCGAGCTGCTTATCGCGAAGTTGCACCATTGGAGCCCCAGCTTGAAGAATGGCTCGACTACGCGCTGCAAAATCCGAGAGACTCTGCCCGCCGTCGATCAAGACATAAAGTCGAGCTTGTTCCAGTTTCCGGCGCTGCTCGAAGCCGAGACGTTTCGCACCCGTTTCAAGCTCGTAACATTGGTAGCGGTAGGCTTTGACCTGTTGTGCCAGTTGTTCGTCGAGCAGTTTCGTAAACTCCTCCAGCGACCGCAGGGCTTCTTGGACGCGCTTCCAGTTAGCTGACCGGACATCCTCTAAACAACTGCGTTTTTTTTCCTCGAGGCTGGTCCAGTCGCGTCCTACGTCCTCAATAGAGTCTCGCGATTCGAGTAAACCCACCCCAAGCGGCTTATAGAGATGATGCAATTGGTGTCGCAGATTCTTCAGCATTTCACCTTCTTGCCGATTGTTCTGGATGAACCGTGCATAATCTTCCAGAACACGCAGCGCCTCGGTTGCCCGATTCAAATTCGCATCCAACACTCGCAGGACCAACCGTTGGTCCGACGACCACGTTTCGGGGTTATCCGACTGTCCTGGATACGCAAACTGGGGGCGATCGCTCATGAAATAAGCTGTACCTCGTTGCTGAACAACTGGCGAAAGTTTGCCGACATGAAAGGGTTAACCGTCCTTGGGAAAACCACTTGGCACGTCGCTTTACCAACTCTACGCATTGTAACGCAGGCCGCGTCTGTAAATCTAAGGGGGATCATCACTTGGCTTGATGCAATGCAAGAGCAGGGGTAGAATTGTGCAGAGCCTTTACTGAGGGCCAAGCCGGTGCGAGGTAGCCCGGCAGTCGGAGCACGGATGTGGGAGTACCCGTGGGATGAGACTCTGGCAAGCCTTGGTGTCGCTCTGGCCTGGGGGGCTATGGTTGGTCCAATACGGAGCGGCCAGCGGATTTTGGCTAGCCAGCGGATTTGCCGTGTTGCTCAACGGGGCGATTTACTGCCAATGGATCGCGCCAGACAACGCAGCAGGCCCAGTTCGTATACCCCTTTGGATAGCGTTGGGGGCGTATTGGGTTTGGGCCAAGCATTGGGAACGACGCCGGTGGGAGCAGGCAATTGTTCTTGCGGACGAGGGGGCGGATGATCTGTTGCGCAAAGCACAGCGAGCCTTTTTGAAACGGGATTGGTCTGAGGCTGAGCGGCTTTTGCGCTGTGTCTTGGCCATGATGGCAGATGACATCGAGGCACGTCTTTTGCTGGCCAGCGTCTTGCGTCGAGCGGGTCGCCAAGCCGAGGCGTGGCGCCAGTTGCGTCGAGCAGAGCAAACAGTGGGTAGCACGCGTTGGCAGTGGGAAATTCATCGGGAGTACCAACTGCTACGGACATTGGGCAGGAATAACGCGGTAGAGCCACCGGTCGGTTCGTCAATCGCTCATCGCGCTGGCGAACGATCACCGGCTGGGAACGCGGCACGCCAAGCGGCCTAGTAAAGTGACCAGGACAACATCTGATGCGTGAGCGATAATATAATTTAAGAGTTTCGTCGAGGTCCGACCAGCGTGATCTGCGGTCAGCACCGAGTCGCTTCAGGGATGAAGGACAATCGTTTGTCGGACGGATATATGGCCTCGAAGGGAGGGCACTTCTATGTATGAACGGTTTACGGATCGCGCCCGCAAGGTAATGCAACTTGCCAATCAGGAAGCGCAGCGGTTTAACCACGAGTACATTGGCACGGAGCATATTTTGCTCGGGCTCGTAAAAGAGGGTAGTGGTGTTGCTGCCAATGTGTTGAAGAATCTGGATGTCGATCTGAGGCGTATCCGATCCGAGGTTGAGAAGCTAGTGCAGAGCGGTCCTGAGATGGTCACTATGGGGAAATTGCCCCAGACGCCTCGCGCCAAGAAAGTTCTCGAATACGCCATGGAAGAGGCTCGCAATCTGAACCACAACTATGTCGGCACGGAGCACATCTTATTGGGGTTGTTGCGCGAGCAGGAAGGAGTCGCCGCCCAAGTGCTTATGAACTTGGGTCTGAAGTTGGAAGAAGTGCGTGAAGAGGTGCTCAACTTGTTGGGCCATGGTGTGGAAGGCGATGAAGGAACGCGGGGCGGCCGGGACTTTGGCATGGGCGAGTCGCAAGTGGCCAAAGCCAGCAAGTCGAAGACCCCCGCTTTGGATAGCTTCGGCCGTGACCTCACCGAATTGGCGCGTCAAGGTAAATTGGACCCGGTTATTGGGCGTGAGCGCGAGATCGAACGCGCCATTCAGATTCTCTGCCGCCGCACCAAGAACAACCCCGTGCTGTTGGGTGAAGCCGGTGTAGGCAAGACCGCCATTGTCGAGGGTTTTGCGCAAAGAGTCGTCAGCGGCGATGTGCCGGAACTGTTGGCCGATAAGCGCATCGTGGTCTTGGACTTGGCCATGATGGTGGCCGGGACCAAGTACCGAGGTCAGTTCGAAGAGCGCATCAAAGCTGTGATGAACGAAGTGCGACGAGCGCGGAATACCATTCTGTTTATCGACGAGCTGCACACGCTGGTTGGTGCCGGTGGTGCCGAGGGAGCGATCGATGCAGCCAACGTGCTCAAGCCCGCGCTGGCTCGTGGTGAAATCCAGTGCATCGGAGCGACAACGCTCGACGAATATCGAAAATACATCGAAAAGGATAGCGCCCTAGCGCGCCGCTTCCAGGAAATCATCGTCGAGCCGACTACGAAAGAAGAAACGATCGCCATCCTCCGCGGGTTGCGCGAACGGTACGAGGAACACCATCGTGTTCAGATTACCGATGCGGCTATTCGGGCAGCCGTCGAATTGTCGGAGCGGTATGTTACGGCGCGTTGCTTGCCCGATAAGGCGATCGACGTGATCGACGAAGCAGGAGCGCGTGTGCGTTTGCGAGCCATGACGCGACCACCCGATCTAAAGGAGATCGATGAGCAGGTCGAGCGGCTCAACCGCGAAAAAGAAGAAGCAGTAGCCAATCAAGATTTTGAAAAGGCCGCCGCCCTACGCGATCAGGCCGACAGGCTCAAACGTAAGAAGGAAATGATCACGCGCGAGTGGCGAGAAAAATCGCGCTCCACAGATGGCGTGGTGGATGAAGAAGTGGTCGCCGAGGTCGTGTCGCGCATGACCGGCATCCCCTTGACACGTCTGTCTACGGAAGACAGCCTGCGGCTCATGAAAATGGAAGAAGAACTCCACAAACGTATCGTCAGCCAGGACCAGGCGGTGCACGCTGTGGCGAAGGCGGTACGCCGAAGCCGTAGCGGTTTGAAGGATCCACGCCGACCTACCGGTTGCTTCATCTTTGCTGGACCGACCGGAGTCGGTAAAACGTTGCTCGCTAAGGCATTGGCCGAGTTCATGTTTGGAGATCCCGACGCGCTGGTGCATATCGATATGAGCGAATACATGGAAAAGCACAACGTCAGCCGTTTGATCGGGGCTCCGCCCGGATACGTCGGCTACGAAGAAGGCGGGCAACTCACCGAAAAGATCCGTCGCCGACCCTATTCAGTAGTCCTCTTGGATGAAATCGAAAAGGCCCATCCAGACGTGTTTAACATGCTACTGCAAGTGATGGAAGAAGGTCGGTTAACGGATAGTTTCGGCCGCCGGGTCGACTTCCGGAATACGATCCTGATCATGACTACCAATGCCGGAGCTGAGGCAATCAAGAACGAAGCTCAGTTCGGCTTCCATCGTCAGGATGCGGACTCGTCCTACGAAAACATGAAGCAGCGAGTCACCGAACACATCGAAAAAGTGTTCCGGCCTGAATTCCTCAATCGTCTGGATGACATTATTGTCTTCCGGCATCTGACCAAAGAGGACCTCAAACAAGTAGTAGAAATGGAGTTGGCCAAGGTACGCGAGCGGCTGGCCGACCGTGGTTTGACTTTGGAACTGACCGACGATGCAAAAGAGTTCCTCATCCGCAAAGGCTCGAACACCGACTATGGCGCGCGGCCCTTGCGGCGAGCCATTGAAAACTATGTGGAGGATCCATTGTCAGAAGAGCTGTTGCGAGGTGAATTCCAAGGTTGCAACACCATCGTGATCGAAGGCGTCAAGGATGACACAGACAAAGTAGTGCGGCTCCACTTCCGGGGTGCTAACATCACTCGCAACGAAAACGCACAACCCGTGGCCGCCGCAGGTACGACCGGTACCTAGGTTGCTTTTGCTCTGCTAGGGTACTGCGGCCTACCGCAAAAGCGGTAGGCCGTTTTTCTCCGGCTGCAAGCTCCACTGTTCCCACACGGCGCCTTTACGCCTCTGCGTTATATCATTTTCCCTCCTCAAGCCAACCGAATGACCGAAGTCGAGCTAAACGCAATCGACGACCCGTAGCCTGCCTTATCTTGCTTGGCCGTTAATCCTTGCCCGGTTTGCCCAAAACCTGGTTGGCAGTATCGCGGCAGGTGGATACCCTGAAGGCAGCCCCGCATCATCGTCGACGATTCACCTGGAGCCCGCCCCGTAGACTTATTTTCGAGGTCGGGTGGTGTGCGCGGGCGCATGATCAGCCGAGGAGGTGCAGGACGTGGCTCGGGCACGCATCTGGCGACAGCGTTCAAAAACGGGACTTGCTCACGCGTTGGAGCAGTGGTTTGTTGGCTGGGGGGAATTTGTCCTGGACGCTGTGTCAGCGGTCGGCGATTTTACTCTGTTTTGTGCACAGACTTTTCAATGGTTGCTGCTAAAATGCCCGCGCCGTTCGGTAGTGCTGCCTAGCTTTTACCAAGTTGGCGTGCGAAGCTTGCCGGTAATCGCCCTCACCGGCACCTTTATCGGTATGGTATTAGCTGTCCAGAGCTATTTTCAGTTCCGGCAGCTCGGGCTAGAAACACGCCTCGGGGCGGTGATCAATATGTCGCTGGTACGCGAGTTAGGGCCGGTCTTGGCAGCCACGATGTTGGCCGGCAGGGTCGGAAGTGCCATGGCTGCAGAATTGGGCACCATGCGGGTTACTGAACAGATCGACGCCTTAGCGGCTATGGGGGCTAACCCGATTCAATACCTCGTAGTGCCTCGCTTTCTGGCCAGTGTCGTTCTCATCCCAGCTCTGACCGTTGTGGCTGATTTTATGGGGATCGTCGGAGGTTATTTTTATTGTGTTATTATCCTCAGGATCGATGCCCATCATTACTATACGAACAGCGCCCAGTTCGTGGGTGGATTTGACCTGTTTACCGGGATTTTTAAAAGCGTCTTTTTCGGCGGTACTATTTCGCTCATCAGTTGTTATCGCGGATTCCATTCAGCCGGGGGTGCCGAAGGGGTCGGACGTGCCGCCACAGCCGCATTCGTCTATTCATTTGTTTTGATTCTCGCTGAGGACCTCCTTTTTAATATCGTGTTGGATGCTATCTACCACGCCTTATGGCCACAAGGAGCAAAGTTGATTTGAGCCCTATGAGTGAGGGTTCGAGCCCATCACCCTTGGTCGAGGTACGCGGTCTATCCGTTCGGTTCGGCCGCCATCAGGTACTGCGCAACATCGATCTAGCCATTTCGGCTGGCCAGTCGGTCGCTGTGGTCGGCGAAAGTGGATGTGGCAAGACCGTGTTTCTTAAGTGCTTAATTGGTTTGATCCGACCGACGGAAGGCGAAGTGTACTTCGAGGGACAGAATCTGTTTACCCTGTCGCCAGAGGCCTTGAACCAACTGCGCACTCGATATGGGTTCGTTTTCCAGCAGGCCGCACTGTTCGATAGCCTTACTGTGGGCGAAAACGTTGCTTTCCCACTGCGCGAACATACCAATTATTCCTCACAACGCATTCGCCAAATCGTCGCCAGTCGTCTGGCGGATGTGGGATTACCCGAGTCGATCATGGATCGGTATCCGGCCGAACTGTCGGGTGGCATGCGGAAACGAGTGGGTTTGGCGCGGGCGTTGGTACTTGATCCGGAAATCGTCTTGTATGACGAACCGACCACTGGTTTGGACCCGATCATGAGCGACGTCATCAATGAGCTGATTCTGCAGACGCGCCTTCGGTACCGCGTAACAAGTGTGGTTGTAACGCACGATATGGGTTCCGTACGGAAAGTAGCCGACCGAGTGGTGATGTTCTATCCGGTGCATCGGCTAGCGGACAACGAGTCGCAAATTGTTTTCGATGGTCCACCAAGTGCTCTGGAGGAGTCTACCGATCGCCGCGTCCGTCAGTTTGTACGCGGTGAAGCCGGCGAACGTCTTACGGAGCTGCGTGAATTGGGCAGTGGAGCGTGGCAATGGACGAGCGGGTCTTGAGTTTTCGCGTCGGCGTTGTAGTCGTTGCGGCTATCACGATTACGGTGATTCTCGTATTCCTATTCGGCACCGGTCCCCAAACGTTCGGTCCCACTTATACGGTAAAAATCCGCTTTCCGCGGGCACCAGGAGTCAGCGTCAATACGCCGGTACGAAAAAGCGGTATTACCATCGGCAGAGTTACAAAAGTCGACCTTCTTCCGGAAGGCGGTGTGCTGTTGACCTTGCGATTGGATCAAGATAAGCCTGTCCGCCTCAACGAATATCCGCGAATCAGCACCGGCTCCCTAGTGACCGGTGATGCGGTTGTCGAATTCGTGCTCAACGAGGCTGATCCGAACACCGACTTACTGAAGGATGGCGATTATTTGACCAACGGCCAAGTGGCTGGCGATCCGTTTGAAGTGCTCCTTGGTTTAGAGCAGCGCATGGCAAGCGCCTTCGGTTCGATCGAGGAAGCGGCCAATCGCGCTTCGGTGATTTTAGAGAACCTCCAATGGGTCGGTTCCGACCGAGCGCGCTTTCAGGAGCTATTGGCAAAAACCGAATCAGCCATCACCAGCTTTGACCAGGCGATGCGTTCGGTTGAATCGGTGCTCGGGGATCAACAATTACGTGACGAGTTACGCCGCGCTTTGGCCGATCTTCCCAGTGTTTTCGAGGAAGCCCGGAAAATGCTCGAACAGACGCGCACTACCCTGAGCAATTTCGACCAGGTTTCGCGCCGCGCAGAAGGCACTTTAGCCAATCTCGAAAAATTCACCACCCCTTTGGCTGAACGCGGGGACCGGATTATCGCCAGCATCGAAGGAAGTGCCGAAAACCTGGATGCTCTCCTGGAGCAAATGGTTCATCTGGTAGACAGCATCAATCAGCGACAAGGGACTTTAGGAAAACTGCTGTTCGAGGATGAGGTCTACTTCAAAATTCGCACAGCCGTCGACGATCTGCAAAGCATTACCCGTCAGCTTCGGCCGATCATCAATGACGTCCGTGTGTTCACCGACAAAATTGCGCGGGATCCGAGCCAACTCGGCGTACGCGGCGCTTTAGAAAACCGTCCCACCGGTTTGAAAGGCTCGATTCTACTGGAGCGATAAACAGACTCTGGGACAATACAGCTTGCAACGAGCCGTGTGCTAGGGCCTCGTTGGCTGAACCGGTGTCGAAGACGGGACCGAAGTGCTCACCGAGGATGGCAATGGCGCGACAACTCCGGCAGCGGAACTTGCACGCAACTGCTCTGCTCGACCAATCAGCTTTTCCGGCTGTACCGTTGCCCGAGGTACAAGCTGGAATTCGACAATCCGTTCGTCCCGCAGTTCGTGCGGCCAAAGGTTTTCGCTAATAAAATCCAGAACCGGCCATTCATACCAGGGAGGATGAAACGTTCGGGAAGCCTGTACCGTCTCGTAGCCGTCCTTGGTGACCACGAAGTCTCTGGTGCCGTAATACGTGAACGACGTCGATACCGGTGCCGTACCGATTTCGCGCTGGTCTACGTACACCGTTGCGCCGGGCGGGTCCGTGCGAATCGTCAGCCGGCGACGCACGCAGCCCCCCGCGCTGAGCTCCGTAGCCAATACGAGCCAGATCAAGGACCAGCCGATCCATCGTCCTGTATACATGCTCTTGGGTTACCCCATTCGCCGAATGCCTTGCCCGCGATCCAAAACAAACGCATTCGTATTCCCGACGCCGCTGCCCAAATCCTGAAGGAGGCAGAATTATACGGTCGCTCTGTGCTGCGTACTAGCTCAAAAAAGGGCTTTCACAGATGTTTTTTGTGCGTACGCATCACGTTTGTAGGTGAAAAATCTTTTTAACGCAGAGACGCACGGGCGCAAAGCAAAGTAAGGAACTTGGCAACACCCGCTGCCGGTTGGGAAAGTACCATTTTTGCCCAAGGCCTCTACACGGGCCCCCCGTGATGATAATGCCACGGCTCGCGTTAGCCAGTCTCGCCAAAATAACCAGGGTTGTACGAAAAATTCGCGACCAACCCGCTACTTGATCTTGCCCGGTGTCCGTTCTACTGCGCTTTTGCCGGTTTGCGTCCAATCCCCCCGCCCATGAAATGGCAAATGCCGAACACACATCGCAACGGAGTACTCAGCGAGAATACCTCACCTACAATATAGACGCATACACTTTTTGCCTTCGCCCACTTCATCGGCGTGTGATGGGCGGGGCCGCGGCTGTACCGAAAGTCCGTTTTTCCGGAAATGCCCCGTATACCGGCCCGCGCGGCTGGGAATTACAATTCAAGTGCGAGGCTAAGCTTCCCAAAAATGCTTTGAACTAAGTGTCGGGCTGGGCTGGTGTACGATGCTGGAAAAAGGTAGTTGGCAGAACTGTTTGGAGTATGCCGGCTTGACCGACATCGGGTTGCGCCGAGAGAACAATCAGGATCAATTAGCTATCTCCCTGTCGCGTGACGTAGAAACCTGGGCCCACAAGGGTCATTTGTGGCTAGTCGCCGATGGAATGGGAGCTCACGCTGCTGGCGAATTGGCCAGCAAGTTGGTTGCCGAGATACTTCCAACGCGCTTTTTTCAGTACGTAAGTCTCGGTGCTGTCGAGGCGCTGCGCCGGGCGTTTAACGAGGCTAATGCGGAAATCTTTCGCCGTGGGCGGGCTAACCCCGAATTCCACAACATGGGGACAACGGCCACGGTCCTCGTCATGCTGCCCGAGGGCGCTTATTACGGGCATGTGGGTGATAGCCGCGCTTACCGGCTACGCAGTAAACAGTTTTGCCAATGGACTCGTGACCACAGTGTCGTGTGGGAATTGCGCGAGCGAGCCGATTTGGCGGGCAATGCTGATGCCCTGGCCGGCATTCCCAAGAATTGGATCACCAGGTCCATCGGTCCTAGTGAAACCCTTGACCCGGATATCTGTGGTCCCTTCGACGTGATGCCGGGTGATATATACTTATTGTGTACTGATGGCCTTACGGGAAGAGTAGAAGACGAACAGATCGCGGCCGTGGTGGGAAACTATGCACCGACTGCCGCAGTAAAGATCCTCTGTGATCTAGCGAATCTCCGCGGTGGTCAGGACAACACCACTGTGGTGATCGTGCATGTAAGGGAAACTCTACCGGAAGTCCCCTCGGTGGGAAGGCCAGCACCACCGCCGATTCTCCCGCGGCACACCGCGGCACGCTCCCAACTTCCCGTGGGTTGGATTATATCGGCGATTTGCTTCTTGGGAAGTTTGTTAGTCCTTATCATGCAGTGGTGGTTGCTGGCAGGCGTGCTATTTGTTGTGGCAATGGGAGCTGCGTTGTGGGAACTGTGGCGTTGGCGTTCTACGCCGCGAACCGAAAGTCGGGCCGGTGATGTATCGATAGGACCATTTGTCGAGGTAAACGCCCCCGATGCTGCCCGCACCGTGGGAATACTGCTTGCGCTCGCTAGAGAGTCTCGAAGCGAAGCGCGTCAAACCGGTTGGGAAGAAGACGTTCCTTCGCTGGACGAGATGGAACAAGCCGTTGAGACATCGCTGAAAGCACGAAAATATCGTGAATCGCTCGACGCCGCCGCTGCTCTTATCCACGAATTGGCCGAACGACAGCGAGTCTTCTTCAAACGGTACTACTGACTCCAAGCTCGACTCTTGCCATTTCGAAGGGAAACGATTGAACGCCAAGGCGCAAAGACGCCAAGGCGCAAGAGGAAGTAGAATAAAGAGCGAAATCCAGTGCGTGCGCTCTTGCTTCGGCACGTTTTCACAGAATGCTCAGTTTTGCCCAACTGTTTTCCTGTACCATGCCTTATTTACGAGTCGTTGACGCAAGATCCCCGCCTTCGGATCGGGCATAAAGGGCTGACAGCTACCGCCGTTGCGGCAGGAGGTCCGACCAACCCAAGCTGACGGCTGGAGAGGACGCCTCTACCCTCCTAAGCCTATGGCTTGGGCCGACTTGGTAGTCAGGGATAGCGCAACTTTATCGATTGGCTCGTCGAATGAGCCACAGGCCGACAAGCATCAACACGAGGTTACCAACCCACACGATGATCGGCGGCGCTGCACCGGCCTTGGCTCGATCTACTCCAGCCATAAACAGTGGATAGTAGACGACCAATATGGGCAAGAAACACAATCCGAAGGTTGTCCAAGTATCGGAGGTGCGTAGCCACATAGCCAGCGGTACGCCCACCATGACGAAGGCTAAGCAGCTAAATCCCGCTGCCCAACGACGCCAGGGTTCGGTCAGCAAGCGATAGAGCCGGCTACGGAGAGCTTGGATTTCCGCCACGGGCTGTTGCCAATGATCCATTCGAAACGGATCGAATTTTCCGGTAGCCAGATGCACGCCCACATCGGCAGTTAGCCGATGTTCCTGGCGAGCAATGGCGTCTTGCGTCCATCGCAATTCCCGGCTCAGTTCGCGCATGGGAATATCCGACGGAGTGCGACCGTGCCGTTCTTTACGCGCCGCCAGTGCCAGGGGAATCTCAAACCGAAACTCACCCGGTACATCACCTCGCACGTGCTCTGACTCCACCTGCATGTTGCGAAATAGAATCACCAAGGCCGTGGCTGCTTCATCCAACCGCAGTTCGGCCTCTTCAGCCAGAATCATAATGGGATTCGAGCCATCCGTCGGCTGATAGGTAAGTGTCGGGCGGATGAGTTTGCGGTCCTGTACGTCTTGGACAAGGATCGATAAGCCACGCTGATTCGAGTAGGAACGTTGGGTACGTAGGCGACCGTAGATGATTTGCTCGACGGATTGCAGGATGACCCGATTGATCCCCGTGGTTCCCCAGGAAACAGCTATGTCGTTAACCCAGACTGTTAAACTGCTGAAGATAACGGCAACTACTAAGGCGGGGCGCATCAGCGTCCATGGGGCAAGCCCAAGGGCACGAATGGCTGTCATTTCGTTGCTGTCCGCCATCCGGCCGTAGACGGAACAGACGGCAAACAACAACGTTCCGGGAACCGTGAAGCGCAGCGCCATGGGCAGCGAGTAGGGCACCAGTTGCACGACCGCCGACAACGAAAGCCCTTCCCGCAGGGCCTCGAGCCCCACCACCGCCAGCAAGACAAATGCGGTCATCACCAGTAACGTCAGGCTGAATACTTGCAATACTTCGGACACAATGTAGAGCGAAATCCGCGACATAGTGGCAAGTGCGCTCCAAGGTACCTCGTGCTATCTCCAGGCGCGTTACTGTACCACACCACCGCACGTGGCGTGAAGGGAAAAGTGCCGTGGGGTCCGCCGACAGTGTGTGCGTCTTGATTCTAGGTAGAATCTTGGTGTAAAAGGCTAACCACCGCAGAAGTTTGCCTATTTTTCGCAGCAGGAATGGAAACGAGGTATCTATCTTAATGGTAGATAAAATGGTTCGGTCATTTGCCGGCCCTGGGGCAGATATGTCTTTTCAAGCCCACCCAGTGTCAGACGATGCGAGCGCTTCTTGGCAAAGGTGCTAGGTCGAGCGAGAGCTCAACAGAGCCGCGACCGTGAGGGAGCGCCCAATTCAATTCAGAGCAAAGGGGCTAGAAGACTTTACGCAAAGGCGCACGTAGGCAATTGACGTGTACCTCTTGTCTTCGGTGCGCCTCTGCGCCTTTGCGCCTTTGCGTGAATATTATTTACCTACAAATCTGCTGCACACACGAAATCGAGGAAGGCAAGGTAGTTTTCTACTTTCGTAGCTTGTAGTTCCCCGATTCATTGGGTCCAGAAGCGTAAGACAAGCAAGAGGACCGCATGAATGCGGTCATTACGAACGCGGCTCCGCTCTCACCAAATATAAATTCGGGACAGGCTCTTAGATACGCATCAAGGGCACGTTTGGTTGCGACCAAGTTGTTTCGCTCGGCGAAGCGCCTGATCAGCCACAACAAAAAGCTGGACAAAGTCTTGCGACTGTCCCATAGCCCACCCAGCAGAGAGTGTGACCGGCTGATGGAAATCCGTTGGAGCGGCCTGTTGGGCGGCTAACCGAACACGTTCGACTAGTTTTCGGGCAGATTCCGCATCGTTTACGTCAGTCAAACAAAAAGCGAATTCATCGCCTCCCAAACGTGCAGCAAAATCGTCCCGTCGCAGGGCCCTCGACAAGGCGTGCCCGACCGCCTTGAGAACTCGGTCGCCCTCCACCATTCCAAATCGATCATTGATTTGCTTGAAATAGTCGATGTCCAGAATAGCAATCAATATCGAGCCTACACACGACGAGGTCGCTACGTAGTTAACTTCTCGTTGCCAACCGCGCCGATTGGCCAATCCCGTAACGGGATCGCGATACGCTAGATCTCGCAACAACCGTTGGCGGCGGCGTTGTTCGAATAGTTGTCGCCGCAACAGAATCGTTTGGTGGAGCAGTTTGCATGCCAAAATCAATTCCCGGCTCGTCCAATCTTCGGGCAACACTACGTCTCCCCCGCCTGATGTCCCGAGTCGTATGAGGCCCACCAGTCCGTGTGATATCAGGCGTTGTAACTTCTCTGATAACTGCCCATGAACCTCCTGATCCAAGACGACTATGTCGCACGGGAAACCCGGCTGCTGAGCCGCCTCAGGTGGGATGATTTCCAGTCCATTTTCCGTCAATGCAGATGCCAGCTTCCCGGCAAGGCGGCCCTTGACAAGCACCACTATTCGACACGGCTCGTTCATCGTGCTACATCGTTATCCGTGAGTGTCATCGAGTGTTCACAACTGTAGGTGCATTTTCAATCGGTTTTCCCCACAAAACGTCATCCAATCCGCGATTCCATCCGGATAGTATAACGCCCGGCAAACGGGTTTTTCCGCAAACAATGGGAGTTAGTTCATCAACTTGAACCGAGGCCCTTGGCCGGAACGGAGGGAAACGGCCCTTCGCGCCGGACGCTGCACGGCCGTTGTGCGTATTGGTGCCTAAAAGGCTCGTACCACTCTACCGTGAATTATGAACGAAACGTGCCGTACGGGGCGTGCCGATGGCAAGCCATTCTGGATACCGTCGCGTCCGGTGGCCGGGGCAAACCGCTGTCTTTGCTCTCTTAAGCGTCCAGCCGTAAGCAGTCCGGGAAAGCGAGCGATTCCGAACTACAACCTCATCCCGGGTAAACAGTCACGTCGAAAATAACAGAGGAACTTTGGCTTGAAGGATAAAGAGAGTCTACCCTGCGGCATGCGTTGCGATTTGGTAACCCGCGTAACGCGAACAACAACGGGAGGTTCGATTTTACGAAATGCAGCAGGGGCACGTTCCAACCAACGGCAACAGTTTGTTTTCGCCAACGCAAATGCCTTTTGGCAACTCGTACCACCTTGATTGCCCGTTTGCGTGGGAAGCCCCTAAATCAACTGCCTCTTGCGCATTTTTAGCTACGTGGCGAATGCGTGGCCCGTCGTCGTATACGGCCAGAAAAATGAGACGAATGTGAAATCGCACCCATTCGGGAACCCATCCTTATAACACTTTTTCTTAACTGAGGAATGTTTTGCGTATTCTAACTATGTGAGGCCTTCGTTTTGTCTGTAAAAAATGCCTACAAATTCATCTAATACACCTGATGCGTCGGCAAGTTCTTCCACTGGCGGAATAACTCCAAGCATTCGTCTCGCAGCACTTCGCCTACCAGTTCCAGCGGACTTCCTCCTTGTCGTACTAGCGCTGCCGCCGGAATACGCAACTCGTTGAAGCCAGCCTGAGCCGCATCGGCGATCGAAGCTCCGAAATAAACACGGCGCACGCGTGCCCAATGCAAAGCCCCCAGGCACATCGGGCACGGTTCGCAAGTGGTGGCAACTTCGGCATCCTCGAGTAGATAATGCCCGGCGGCGCGACACGCGGCACGTAAGGCGTTAATTTCGGCATGGGCCGTAATGTCCGTATCGCGGAGCACCGTATTGTGGCAGCAGGATAAAAGTTTGCCATTGCGAGCGATGGCGCAACCGAACGGGCTTTGGCCCGATGCGATGCCGAGCTGGGCTGCTCGGATAGCCGCACGCATGAGTTCTTCGGCATTCATTGACCAGCCCTCACCTGGTTGTCGCGTTCGCATGCTCGCAGCCATAGTTGCTGCATTGAATTGTCTTCGGCCATTTTGGACAGTTCTTATGGGAGCATGGATGTGCTCACGGTTCGGCTCGAGGTGACTCCGCAGAGAACTCTGCGGTGACCGTAGTCGAGATGCCGCCGCGAGGAGTGAAGGCTGCTTCGAGCTTGATCCACCGCGGTTGCAGAACCGATACCAAGTCGTCAAGGACTTGGTTGGTCACATTTTCGTAAAAAATCCCCTCGTTTCGGTAGCTTTGAAGATAAAACTTCAAGCTCTTTAACTCGACGCATTTCTCATTTGGGATGTAGGTGATCGTCAGTGTGCCAAAATCAGGCTGGCCCGTCTTGGGACATACGGAAGTGAATTCGGGACAGACGATGCGGATCGTGTAATTGCGACCGGGGTAACGGTTGTCAAAAGTTTCTAAAATAGCGCGTCGCTCCATAATGGCTACCTCAATGAAGATTGTTGGGTGGTTCCGGGGAAGACATCATGTCCGCATCGGTCGCCAATGGGCTTGCCGCGCCGGATGGGGAATTCGGGCGAGCCGCTTGCGAGGCCTGAAGGATTTGGTTGATACGTGTTACGGCGGCTTGGAGCGAACGAACCGCCATTTTGAAGTTCGTGTGATCGGAGATTTGTGGCTGTAATTGGGCAAAATTCTCAGTCGCTCGCCGTAACCTGCTAAATTTCTTGTGCGCCTGCCGTAAGTAGCCCTCAGCATCTTCGGCTGCGTATTTTCCGCCCAATGCCAACATGTAATCATACAGCTCTCGGTGGATTTCGTTCATCTCGTCGTCGTCTTGGGCTTCTTCGCTGTGCTTGAGAAACGTCCGTACCATCCAAACATGTGCCAGTTGTTCATCGATTGCTTCCATAGCCTCACGCGGGTTCATGGCGACACCGATGGAGCTCTTTACCATTCTCAGTGGGCCGGGCTAGCGGTCGGCCCGTGCCCGAGTCTGGGTGCAAAGACCAAAACCGTAACGGCACCGGCAATTACTACTGCCAAACTGACGAAAAACGGTACGGTCAGATAGCTGTAAGTCTGTTCACGGATGACGGTGGTGAGCGTATTGACGATCGGGGCTCCGCCGAAGACAAGCGGCATGACGAAGACAGGTCGTCCGCCGTGGTTGAACGCCAGGATGACCCCCAAGGCTCCCACGGCCCCTGCCGCACCACCGGCGAGTGACCAGGCCACCCCTAGTAGATTCCAGGCACCGCTTTCCTGGAAAACACGCAGTAATCCCAAAGGCACCAGCACGGCGATAAAAAAGTATGCAACGCCTACACACAAGAAGGGGCGCAAGCGGCTTCCATCCATTAGCATCTGACCGCGGTGGAGCACCGGTCCGTACGATCCCCAACAAAGCGCCGCAGCCAACACCGATAAAAGGATCGGGCCCCAAGCTGACCGTCCGTCCCCGGGATTGCGTCCAGAGGTTTTATGGGGTATTGGGGCCGAACTGGTAGCCGCGGCTGTGTCGGCTGTCGCGTCGCCAGTGCCCTCCGGTACGGGGGAATCCGTATTTACGGTACCCGGATCATAACGTACCAAGTGGACCGCCGGCACGAATCGCGCGGCTTGACGCACCGGCTGTGGGCGCCGTGGCTGAAAGTAAAGCACTCCCGCTGCACCGATCGCCACTGCCAATACCCCTAAATAGAAAATCGGTTTCGCCTCGCGAAACGTACGACCCATGAACATCGTGACCACGGTGTTGACCACTGGGGCTCCGCCAAATACCAAGGGCATGACATACACAGGACTGCCGCGGAACTTGAACGCCATGATGACGCCTAATGCCCCCAGGGCGCCGACCGCGCCAGCCAACGTCGACCAAATCACGCCACCAACCGTCCATCGCCCTTTCTCACCCCTACGTACCAACCAAAGCCACGGTATCAAAACCGCAATAGCAAAGTAGGCAAACCCAACACAGATAAACGGGCGCAAGCTGCCTTGCATGGCATGCTGGCCCTCATGCATCAGGGGGCCGTAGTTTCCCCAACAAAGAACTGTCAACAAAACGAACAGTAGTACGTGCACCCAATACATGGTTGAGCCTTATGCTTAAGCTTGCTCCCAGGTGTGAGGAACATGCGGTTACTGGCGCCCAGACATAACGTTTCACAAGGGGCTGTCAACTCCAGCGACCCTCCCTATCTGCCGAACAGTTTACGTTAGGCCGACGCGGTGCACCAAGGGGCCGAGGGCATCGGACAGGGGATCGTCGTCGCGAGGACTGAACCCCAAATGCAAGTGCCGCCGCCAGCCCTCAGCATATTGAAATACTCCGGAAAGCTGGCCGAGTTCGGCATCGAGCTCGCGGAGCGCTTGCAAATACGAATCCAGTCCTTGGCTTTCATCGAGCCACTGTTTTTGGCTTTCGTGACACGCCAAGAGAGCGACTTTTTCCTCAATCACCTCGCTAACATCGACGTACAATTCCGGAAGCACCCGTCGTCCCAATGGATCCCGATGGGAATAGGGCTGAGCGTGATAAACGGTCACCGGCGTGTCGATAGCTGGACGCGGAGGTTCGACCACAAAATTGGGCATGCATCGGCTAAACGCCGCTGTTACCGCCAAGCGGCACGTGTTGGTGTGGTCCTCCATGTAATCGACCGGCGAATGCGTCAGCACGATACGAGGGCGAACCTCGCGGATCAAACTGGCCAAGCGCCGTAGCGTCGACAGCTCGTAAAAAATCTCCAGGTCGTTAGAAAGGCTATCGTGGAACACTGCTCCCAGCCGTTCGGCAGCGTGTTGCGCTTCCCGTCGGCGGATGGCTGCTGTTGTCGCGGCATCATGCACGGTGCTTCCACAACAACCATTGGCCACTGTTAAATAGTGGATTTCAAACCCGGCACGTTTCAAATGCAACAAGGTGCCCGCCATCAGAAATTCGATATCGTCCGGATGGGCAGCGATGGCGAAGACAGCCGGTTGAGTCATGCGTTTTTTGCCTTTCCTCAATTGTCCCCTGCCTCCAGGAACGGGAATCAGTTCCTGTTACGTTGGTGAATCACCGGATAGCCGGCCGCGGGCCAAGCGTGGTGCCTGTCGGTGTGCACTATTCGCTGCGAAGGGCCGGTAACAATTCGCTACGCAATACCAAGGTCAAGCACACAGCACTACTTATCAAGCCCGCTAGGAGAATAATTGCCAACAACATGGCTACCTCAACCATGGGAAACGTAGCACTGGCCAGGAAAACGTAGGGAAGCACGGCCGCCACAGCGGAAAGGGTGCCGGTACCCATCCCGGCCAGCAGCAGCACTAAGTTTTCCGCCAATACCAATTGGCTCAATCGTAACCGCGCGAACCCCAAAGCCTGCAGAAGTGCCAATTCACCACGACGTTCGAACATGCTCCGTGCCTGTACAGCGGCTACCCCCAGAGTCCCCAGCAGCACCCCAAGCGCGCCCAAAGTTTGGAAAGTACTCAGATAGGTGTTTTGGACAGCCAGGAGTTCCTCCAATACGCGTTCGGCGTTTCGAAACGCCAGACCCTGATCGCTGTAGTACGACTCCCACGATCTTCTACATCTTTCGAGTTGGTCCGCAGCCACATCCACGAGAAAATACTGATACCCATTTACATCAGGAAACAGCTCCTTGAAGCGTTCTTCGGCTACCAACAGACTTCCCTGTAAAACGGTGTTCGACAAAAGGGCCACAATGCGAAGCCGCACCTTCAGTCCCGTCGGCCATTCCAATACGTGTTCACTCCCGACGCCCCCGGTCCAGTGCAGGCTGTAGATAGCAGTATTCGCGTCCAGAATCACTGGAACGCTCGTTTCCCCATCTTCCCACAACCGATGCCAAGGATTCGGAGTGCCTGCCATGCTGTCTGCCGTCCATGAGAAGGCCGACACACCAGACCGATCATAGCGAAGGGCTAGCTGCCGCGGTACGCCGAGCACTCGGGGGCGCGTTACTCGGTAAAGATTTCGACAACTCGCATCGTCACCCGGCTGAACGCGGAGGGCAAACACTTCTGGCATCGGCACAGAGTTAGGGTTCGTTTGCGACTCTGGGTGGATCGGGGCCAGCTCCAGCGGCTCATAAATAGGGATCGAGCACTGTCCGATGAGTTCGAATCCGCCGGTACCGCGTTCGCTGGGGCGAACGCGAAACGCTCCCATGGCCACGATCAGGAAAGTCGCTGAGGCCATTAGGCCGATCGTTAAACTGCTGCGAGTCGGGTGACGTGCTGCATTCCCCATGGCCAAACGACGCAATGTTATGGGTTGATCCTCTCTCGAGCGTCCTAACCAAACCCTCTGCCATGCCAGAGCAGCAGCCAGAAGCAAGAAACCAGCCATGACGAATCCACCGGCCTGGGCTTCGGCTTCGAGCTGTGTGGACCAGGCTGCCAAACCCAACGCGG
This sequence comes from uncultured Pirellulaceae bacterium, assembly GCA_964425225.1. GTDB lineage: Bacteria > Planctomycetota > Planctomycetia > Pirellulales > Pirellulaceae > BPJU01. The sequence continues at coordinate 68,653 of CAYRMD010000003.1, forward strand.
GTACAACCAGTAGCCAACCGAGCCAAAACCAACGTCGTGTAGCCGGAATGGACATCCCTTTGGCCGTCGTCACCTGGCCGCTAAGTAGCCAGCGAGGCGGCATGCGATACAAACGCCACGTCATCAGCGCGATAACTGCCACACAGACCGCCAGCCCAGCCACATAGCCAATACCAAGACTCCGGTAGGTGACAACAAGTTCCAGGAACGGTGTGCCAATCGCGCCAAGCCACCATCGAGGACTGCGCAGGCCTGCAATCACCAGGGACGAATAACCGACGGCTAAAGGTAGTCCGATAGCGGAACCGGCTACCGCCACCAAAAATCCTTCGCTCAGAAAAACGCCGGCCACGCGCCGCATGGGCCAACCACAAGCACCGAGCAGCCCTAAATGATTGCTCCGCAGCTCGACTCCCAGCCGGAAAAGTAACGCTACCAACAGCAAGGCCGACACGACAAGGAACGAACTCAAGCCCAAAAAAAGCGCGTCGAAAGGCGTTGTACCCGCCGAACCGCGCAAGACCTCTGCGCGCACAGGCTGAAACACAAAACCCAGGCGACTCAAAGCCGCCGGCTCCCCCAATGCCTCTTCTAACGCCTGCCCTAAGCGTGACAAATTCTCTTGTTCTCCAACTGGGAAACGTACCGATGTTTCCTTGCCAAATCGACTGCCCCATAAACGTTGGGCTACTTCCAGAGAAACGAAGGCTTTGGGTGTCGTACGATGATTCTGCCAGTACTGATCGTCGTATCGAGTTACTCGCCGAATATCGAACGGAAAGGGCGCCTCCCAGTCCTCGATCGATTCCTGATCGGTAATGCCCTCCACAGTTGGCGTAAGATCCGGATCGTTGAACACTGTGGGCGGTTCTCGGAATAGGGGCAAACGCTGGCGACGATACGGCTCGACCGGCTCCGTCAGCGGCACGATATCACGCAAGGTAAACGACGCTCGTCGCAACTGTGGAGTACCATGCGTCGATTCCGGTTCAAAATACTCGACTACAATGCGATCGCCCGGGCGCGCCCCAAGTCGGTCAGCAGCCCAACGATTGAGAACGATGTCCTGATCAGCTAATTGTGGCTGGCCGAGTAGTTGCAGGTACGGCGAGTGATTCTCTACACCGCTTATTAATGAATAGGGCACTTCAACAGCCGCACCCTCAGATGGAGGATCCCGCCGAATCGAATCGGCCAGGTACGTCATAATGCGGAAACCGCCATACTGTCTAATTACCGGAGTCAATGCCTCGCTTAACTCGGGTTCCAAAATCATCCGGCGACTGGTCAATTGGTACCAGGCATAGATTACGGTTTCCTGCCCCCCGCTAGAAAAAGTGCGCCGTACCTGTTCCAATCGCAAACCAAGATCCGCTAGCCGAGGACGAAGCCAACGGTTGTAGCGGAGGGCTCGGGCCTCCACCAATTCAGGTTGGTCCAATAGATCCCTTCGTGCAACAAGCACAGCATTAATTTCGGTCGGAAGATCGAGCGCTTGCTGTAAAGTAGGCAGGGTGATGTAAACGTTGCGAGGCAGAGCTTGATTCAGCGCCAAGCTGAACCGCCCCAGCCCTTGATTCTCGATGATCTCAGCAACACGCATCCGAGGAAGATTAATAACGCGATCACGCTTTTGCGCCAGCGTACTCTCAGCGGGGACGGCCGCAGCTTTGGGCAAGCGCAGAGTGATCTCGTCGCCCGGTAAAGCACCCAATTCGTCGGCTAGCTGGCGATTCAACACCACCTCATTGCCCCGGAGCCTGTTGGCATCCATCCCGATATTGCCTCGCCAGAAGGACGGTCGGACTCCGTAGACGGACACTTCCGTGGCGCGCCGGGCAAGCGTTGAGCGGCGAAGTTCCACCGTGACACTGGGCAAAACAATAAGCGGTTCCGCCTCGACCGGTTCCTGCTCGGCAGCGGCCACGGCTTGCCATTCTTGTGCCGTGGCTTCGCGAAAATAATGGTCGGTCACTAAGGCGGCCTCGTAGGGTCCCAATCGATCCAAAGCGAGCCGGCGAAGACTCACGCGAACGGAGTCACCTACCACAAGTGCTCCGGTAATCACTGCCGTAGCCACGGCAACAGCCGCAAGCACTGCTGCATTGGTACGCCGGAAATACAGTGCGTTCCGAACGGCAAGTTGCCAGGTGTTCATGGTCCGAACATCCCGTCGTCACGCAGTTGCCCGTCGTCGAGCAATTTGCGTTGCATGAGCCGCGAAGCCAACTCCCAACTATGAGTAACCACAACCAATACATTTTTCTCTTGCTCTTGCAGTTCCAGTAGCAGCCGTGCGACAGCACGAGCATTCGTAGGATCCAGGCTGCCCGTTGGCTCGTCGGCCAACACCAGACTGGGCTGCAAGAGCAGCGCTCGAGCGACGGCTACCCGTTGCCGTTCCCCGCCGGACAATTCACTTGGCCGATGATGCATCCGCGTCGACAGTCCTACCCGTTCCAAAAGCTCTTTGGCCCGCGAAACATGCCCAGTTGTCGAACGGTCGGTGGCTAACGCCGGAATTAAAACGTTTTCTAAAACGGTCAATTGCGGAAGAAGATAATGTTCTTGAAACACAAAACCGATGTGCTTATTGCGAAACGCGGCGAGCTCTCGCGAAGAAAGCGTCGACGGATCCACTCCGACGATTCGGACTAATCCTGAAGTGGGTCGATCCAGTGTACCGAGTATATTGAGCAGGGTGCTTTTTCCAGAACCACTGGGTCCCACCACAGCCAGATTCTGGCCCGCTTCTAAGACCAGCGAAATATCCTTTAGTACGACTAGCGGCTCGCCGGGCGTTGGATACTGTTTACTGACGTGTTCCAAATGAACCACCGACATGGGATTTCGTCTCACGCTCGTGCTGAAAGTCAGAGAGCTGCGGCACGTATCGCTTCTTGCCGAACATATCCCGCAGTAAGCCGTTGATCAATGTGGTACGCGATGTCTTCGCCCGTGTGCTTAGGTCTGGGCCTCTCGATTGTAGCCGGAGCCTATCTCTAAAGCGGCTGACTATTTGCCGGCTTTCGCGTATCGCCATCCTACGATCGGTAATGGCACAGGGTCAACATTTCCATTCGTGCAAAAAGACTAGATTTGGCCAGAGCTTTACAGAGCCGCGACCGGCGGGGAGTAACTCTTGGCGAATCGAGCCACGTTGTTGTATCGCACACCGTTACGAATCTACTCCTCCAAGGGGATGTTTTTGGATGTGCGTCTGTCAACTGTGCCACGTTCGCCTCGCCTTCGCAAAGGCACCGATTTCAAGTTACCAGATACGTTTTCCGAAAACTGTCGATCTGAGGCGCGCCACGGATGCGATGCCCCGAAACGCCACCATCAACACGCGCACCGATTGCCCGGCTTGCGATCGGTTCCAGCGAAACGCATTACGTTAGAAGTGCGGTGCACCCCAAGCCATAAAAGGTGTATTCGACATCGCGTTCTACGTCGATGCTCATCGCCAGAAATCCACCATCTGGGGCTTCGAGTTGTTGCACGAAGTGACGCATCTGCTGAAGATCTACAACATCCAGTGCTTCCAGTTCCGCTAAAGTCCACAGCCCTGTAAATGTACTGAGTAGGTCGCCCAAGGGGATGCGGCCGTTGGCCCGCAGCCCGCCCTCGTCACTTTGCATCGATGTAAGAAAAGCAATGGCATCCTGCCGCACGTCGTCGCTCAGAGCCCCTAAGATTTTCAGTGAGGCGACCGCTGCGGCTGTGGGATTGGTACCGGAGCGTTTCGCTACGGAGATTTCCAGAAACCCTCCGTCGCTCGCACGTCGACTCAGCAAAAACTCGATCAAACGCTCCGGATTTGGAACAGGCTGTTCCAGCAGTTCCAGACAGAGCAACACGAGAAAGGAATGGTACGTACTGCCCACGTGACCGTAAGGAGATTTGCGATAGCCTCCATCGGACGCGCGGAGAGATTCCAGCCAATCACTTATGCGCAGTTGCCATCCAGCAGGTAATTGATCGAAGATATCGCGGCCGGTGGCCGTTTTCAGCAAAAACCCCGAGTACAGCAAGGCAAAAAAGTCGACAATCGTTTCTTGACTTTTGAACCGAGCTCGAAGGAATCGTTCGGCTTTATCGGCGACCGTTTGGTCCAGTCCGTCCAGGAGCGCCAGGCTGCGTAACGCAAAACTAGTGTAGTAGAGGTCACTGCCGGAAGTGCGCCCGGCAAACCCGCCATCCGGCTGTTGCTGGCTAACGAGCCAATGGCGGTGAACAGCCCGACGAGACTCCGAGATGTTGCCGACTGCCTGTCCTAAGCGAATGAGAAGTCTCTGTAAGTACGCGGCCATATGGCAATTCGGGCTCCAAAAGCAAGCAATATCGGACCGGTAAGCGTTATGCTCCCATGGGAGGCAAGGCGATACCTCGGCAAAAACCGATCGCTACGGCCAGCTTACTATAGAACACCGTCTACCGTTAGACTACCGAACTTGCGCGTGCATTCACGTGTGTGCGTCGTGATTGTAGGTGGGATTTTGGTGTAAAACGCGGAGCATCGCGGAAGTTCGCCTAATTTCCGCGGCAGGAATGGAAACGAGATATCTGTCGTAAATAGGGGAAATGGTTGGGTCATTTGCCGGGTCTGGCATAGGTATGCTTTTTTCGGCCCACCGCAATGCGGGAGGATACGGGTGCTCCTTGGCAAGGGCGCTGCGTCGAGCGAGGGCTCCACAGAGCCACAACCGTAAGGGAGCGGCCAGTTCAACGCAAAGGCGCTAAGGCACAAAGGCGCAAGCCTATTTAACGCAAAGGTGCAATAGCGCAGAGGCGAACGCCGATTTCGGGGGAACTCTCGTCAACCGACTGCCCTTCGAAATGTTCGCTCAATGGCGCCGTTATCCGTTGACGATACGTTCGATGCGGCGGTTCCCGTTCCTCCGCGCTCTCTGTGTCTCTGTGGTGCAAAACTCCAGCGTTTACACCGGCGGCCACCAGAAGAACACCGAGCTAAGCGAAACCATTTCGGAGTGTGCTTAATACCTGCCGACTTTTCAAAAGGTTCCAGTGCAACAACGCTGACTTATGCAGAGGTTCCTTGAATTGGTCTGCCGTTGCCCAACGGTCGAAGCTCCGTAAAGGCAACAATCTTCAGAAGCGATAGGGCGAACCTCGGGGTGATAGCTAGGGGGGTTAGAGTCACGTCCTACCTACCGATAAGGCGCACACACTACGTTCACCGATTCGTGCCAACTCTCGATATACCACGGCTCGCTTAGGCCACTACCAAGTAGCGTTGGAGTTGTTGGCGAACGTGTTGCGGGATAGGCATGGGTTCGGGCTTGGCGTCTGCCACCAGCCGGCAACACACCGTCGTCATCCGGCCTTCGGCAATCAAATCATCGCCGCGGTGGAAGGCAAAAGCAAATGTCAGGCTGGAGGTTCCCATCCGTTCTAACTGCACGGCGATGTCTAAGATATCCTCAAAGTGGGCAGTTCCACGGAAACGACATTCGACTGCCACGCGGGGCCAACTGATCACGAGCCCATCCGGTGTTCGCGATAGAACACTTTGGCCGATGGAGCGCAAAAGCTCATGTTCGGCCTCCTCCATTTTCGTGAAATAGGCCGAAAAGTGCATAATACCGGCGGCATCTGTATCGCGAAACTCGACGCGGCGCGTCGTGCGAAAAGTGCTCATAACCACCGCCTCGGGGAGCGATTCCCCATGTCCGTCAAGCTACTCGCCGACGTAGGGTAATAGCGCCATGAAACGTGCCCGTTTAATCGCACGCGTCAGTGCATGCTGACTGGCCGCACAACATCCGGTCTTACGGCGTCCCACAATGCGGCCGTGGCGATTGATAAGCTTTTTTAAAAGGTCGACATCTTTGTAATCGACATACAGCGGCCGAGGCCGCTTGCCGTCGATAAACAATCGGTCCTTTTTCTTGGTGCGAGCCGCCAGCTTCCGGCGTTTCTTGGTCTTACTAATCGTAATCGTCGGTCGCGATGCCATGTGTCTCCCCGTTAAACTTCCTGTGTTTCGTAAAACGTTTTCGACGTCGATTTGAACGAATGTGGATGTTCGAATGGTTCACCTGGGTCGGAGTCGCGAACCGCAGGCTACCCCTTCGGGTAGCGTGCCGGTTTGGGTGATCCGGTTCGTCGGATGACACATTCGCGTGATCTCCAAGCGAAACTCAATATTATAGTTTTGCCGTGAGGAAGCACAAGGCGGAAGCACCCATCCGTGTCATCATAATAGAGCCCTCACTCGAAGCAGCGCTTTTGCCACGAAGCACCCGCATCGGCTCACATTGGATTGGGCCGAAAAAGGCATACCTACGCCATGCGAGACAAATCACCGAACCATTTCATCTACCATTTCGAAAGATGCCGCGTTTCCATTTCTGCTGCGGAAAATAGGCAAACTTCCGAAATCACCAGCCTTGTACGCCAAAATTCCACCTACACCTAAAACGCACACACAAAGGGCAGTTTTACCAAATACATAGTGCGGCCGCCTCGGGCTGGCAGAAGAAGAACCTTCGGCCACGCTGCGGACTGGCCGACCAGCACAGCGGCTCCTCGGAGACGTGGCTGACGGCCCGATTGTCTGCCTCGGGCCAACGCCGCACATCATCTCGCAACAGGTTCACCAAAAGCAGATCCTCGCGCTGCTGCTCGCGTCGCTATCCACGTCAAGAATCGTAAGCCCAACAGTCGTTCGGCTCGTCATAAGCCGATCCGATGATTGGACTTTCGACACGTTGTTTGGACACGTGGGATTGTTCGTTTGCCACAATCAGCTCCCCGTTGGTGGATCGAACCAGATCTGAGTCAAGTGATGGGCATGTAGGTGGCCAAAATCGTGATGGGTCGTCAGGAGCGTGGAGTTGCTTGCTTTCGCGGTCGCCGCGATCCACGCACCGTTTTCTCCCATTGCGATTCCCTGCTTCTCACGGAACCACTTGATCTCCGAATAGGCCGAGAATATCGCAGGATCGTTGATGTCAATCCAGATCAACTGCGGGAGTAGCCGCCGCATCGTTGACAGTTTGTCCTTGCCCTAACCGAACCGGCTAGCTAACGCTTCGATGTGCCCGACCGTTACCACGAAAACCATGCACTGCGTGACAAAAGCGCGGGCTGTATTGTGCTTGGATCATCCGGCGAGCGCATCGTTACGAATCAAGTGCACCAAGATGTTGGCATCGAGCAAGCAATCGGTGGGCATGCTCTCGCTCATCCGGCCGAGTGCTTTCTGGATTTGCTCATCGGTTTCGTCTCCCGGCCATTTTCCGCGGACTGCCGCGAGTCTCGGTCGCGTCGCTTGTTCCTTGACGTTCCGTTTCAGGTCGCCTTCCGGCGGAATTCCATGCGGAATCGTTGTGAAGAAGCGGTCCCGGTCCGAGGCTAGCACGATCCGGTCGGCATCAATGCGCAAGAGTCGGCCTGATGGATAGGAGACCGCCTTTCCGTACACAGTGAGCTGGCAACCAAGAAGTTCGCGCAATTTGTGCACGTCGCCGCGAACCAGAACGCCCGACGCTTCCTCGTTACTTTCAAGCCTGATTCCCAATTCCCGTCTACTGAGCACTAAGCACATCCATAGTGCCGAAAAGCTGTACGCGTCGCGGTATAGGCGTCGTTCCACGAATTCTCTGGACTAGATCGCACACCATCGAATTGACGTGTGGCCTCCTGGAATATACATGCCGCCCACGGCACACGTCGATGTCGCGAAAGCCCCCTTGTTGGAACAATGGTTGCAGCTTCAAGAAATGCTTCAACAGCCACCGATCACGTCGATCGCTATCGCGGCTGTCGGATGAGATATCCACAAGCACGTCGCCAAGAACCTCTAAACCTGTTCCTAACTGTTCCGGCCTCGACGGCGATAGCTCATGCTGCTGATAAGGCTCCGGCGCCGCTTCCCCAAACCGCAGAACTTCAAAAAGCAGTGCGCTTGTCTGGTTCCCCTCGTGGCCGATAAAGCGACTGTCGTTCACAGCCTTGAAACACCTTGGCTTCTTACCCGGAAAACGGCTCCGCCGACGAAAGGCCATCGAAACGGCGTCGGCGATCAACAATGGAAACAAGTGAATCACGCTCTCAACTTGGGGCGGAAGCCGTCTGCCGTAGCGCTGATCGCTGGTCAGATCGATTCGTCAACTCTCAGACATGGCCCGACTCCTCCGATCGTTATACAGCTTGCTCAAACTGAGAACTATTTCACACGATTGGCCTTCGTGCATGAAAAAGAGCTCGCGCGATTGCGTTTTTCAAAAAGCTTCGCTGCTATCCACGAGGTCCAACATGTGTCGACCTTTTTACGCCCAGTTCCTGCAAGTGTTATGGGCTCCTATCGTGCCTTGCTGACAGCACTCCGGGTTTATCTCCGGCAGCAATTGGCGCACTTTGATTGTAGCTACGCCGTTCCCACGCCTTCCTGGCGTCGACGCAGGTTCCCTTATTTTCGACGCCAAAAAGTTGTCACTGGTGGATCGCGTCGATCGCAATCTAAAGCGTCGCAGACGCATCCACCCACTTTTCGCCATCCGCCCAAAGATCGCACCGACTCGGACCGCATTCGGTAGAGGACGGCATGCCGTGCCCTCCGTACGTCCAGGATCCCACGTGTACAACCACGGCTCTCAGTCTGCACCGATGAAAGTACGTGTTTCCTTTTGATAATGGGCCGTTCCTTTACGGGAGTTACCAGCCGCCGCCACCTAAAAACAAGGCGCACACCCCAAGAGAGCCGCCACCGTTAGGAAGCGGCCCTTCTGTCTGGCGAGAAACAGCAACGACCAGACGCAAAGCGACAATGCATTTGCCTAATCGGTTATCTTTGCGCCTCTGTGTTAGATCTCCTTACGACTTTGCGTTAAATCATTCTCAGCCCGAGTCCCATCCACCGGGGCAAAAAGTCGCGCTTCGCAAGGAGCTGACTTGTCGACACCTGTTTGGTTTCGTATGCTCAAAGCACCGGCCGCGGTAGTCGTTAAACGATCAAAAAGATGCGCCCCTGCTTGCGTTTTCCTGATACCGCAAAACGGCTTCCCGCCTATTAGCCGTCGGGTAACAGGTGGACCAAAGAGTTGGCTGTGTGGATTAGGGTGTGACCATGGCTTCGATTTCTCCCTCGAAACAGGCAAGTCTAGATACTCTTGTTGAGGAAGCTCGCCGTAAGCTTGACGAGCACACATATGAAATCGTCCAGTGGCATTTTCACGAGTCGACGGGATGTCCGTTTTGGCTGGAAAAGAAGCGAGAGTTGAAGTTCGATCCTTTGAAGGAGGTCAAAGGTTTTGACGACTTGAAAAAGTTTCCGTTGTTCGAGGATGAGTGGCTGCGTGGTGGACCGGTGCGTCGTTGGGTACCGCGTGCCTATGCCGATCGTCCCATTTATGTCTTTGAAACGGGTGGTACGACGGGCATTCCGAAGACGCGTGTAGTAATTGAGGATCATCGCATCGACTACGAGCGTTTTAGTGATACGTTACCGGACAAGTATTTTCCGCGTGGTGCAAACTGGTTGATGCTGGGCCCGACCGGTCCACGGCGTTTGCGGCTAGCAGTCGAGCATTTGTGTCAGTATCGGGGCGGCATCTGTTTCTGTTTGGATTTGGATCCCCGGTGGGTTATCAAACTCATCAAGAAAGGTTGGATGGAGCACTTGGAGGCATATAAGCAACACGTGATTGAGCAGGCAATCACCATTTTAACGGCAGGGCACGATATTCGCTGCATGTTTGCCACCCCCAAATTGCTCGAAGCGCTCGCTTTGGCTTTGGAGGATCGCGGTACATCGATTCCCAAGATGGGCATTACCGGTATTTTTTCGGGAGGAACTGAGTTTACTCCCCAATGGACGCGTTACGCAATTGAAGAGCTACTCGGTGGGCCGCCGGAAGTTAGCGGTGTGTATATGACTCCCACCTACGGTAACACCTTGATGGGTTTGGCGTGCAGCAAACCGGTTTCCGCCGCGGATGGTTATAAGATTACGTATTATGCTCCTCAGCCGCGCGCCGTAATCGAAGTAGTGGACTTCGATGATCCTCAGCGCGTGGTCCATTACGGCGAATCGGGCAGAGTCAAACTCACCACGCTCACCAAGGAACTGTTCATTCCTGGTTTCTTGGAACGTGACGAAGGAGAACGAGAGCCACCGTATGAACAATATCCATGGGACGGCATTAGCGGTGTAAGGCCGTATCGAGGTATCGCGGCCCAAACGACAGTGGGAGTCTATTAAGTCCGTGCCGTTGGTTGGGAAATGGAAGTGGCAACAGGAGTTGTACTTGCTCCCCTTTGGGAGACCACAGCCCGGCATCCGGCGATGGGGAGTGCCCGAGGCCAGGTGAATCAGAATTATTCATGAGGAGACATAGCCCGTGCTGAACATACCAGTGATCCGATGGGGGAAGCCGTACGAGTCGCTCGAAAAAGACACGGTGGTACATTTTCGTACCGGTGAGGCGATGGCCTTAGTCCATCAGGCCAACGGGGGGCTGATCCATCGCGACATGAAGAAAGCAGCCCAGGCCCGTGAAGTGTTACGTCAAATCCCGATTCCTGAATTGATCGAGCGACTGAAGCGGGCTGCCGATCTTTATGAAAATCATTCCCTGCCGGTGGGGGATGGGGTTCAAACGCCCGACGAGTTCGTCCGCCAACAATCGGCCTCGACCGGGTTACCGGAACATATGTGCCGGGCGAACATGAAAAAAAACTCGTTTGTCTTAACCAACATGGACAAGATTCTGGATGCGCTCACGCGCGGGTTGGACTGGCGCATTTTGTCGCGCGGTTATGGCATCGAATCACGCGGCGTGGTGGTGAGCTATCAGGCGCAGGCCCCTGTCCTAGGTGCCGTTTTGCCGTCCAACTCGCCAGGAGTGCATACGTTGTGGTTGCCGGTCATCGCACTGCAATTGGGCCTTGTTTTAAAGCCCGGTCCTCAGGAACCCTGGACCCCATACCGCATGATGGCGGCGTTTGTGCAAGCCGGAATCCCGCCGGAAGTTTTTTGTATCTATCCGGGTGGACCGGAAGCAGGTGCCGCAGTATTGGCCTCCTGCCAGCGAGCCATGATTTTTGGCGGTTCGGCCACGGTCGAGCAATATCGAGGGAACCCGAGAGTCCAGGCACACGGACCCGGTTTTTCTAAGATTCTCTTGGCAGACGATGTGGTGGACCGATGGCCGGACTATTTGGATCTCATGGTCGAAAGCATTTACATCAATAGCGGACGAAGCTGCATTAATTGCTCGGGAATCTGGGCATCACGCCATACGCGGGCAATTGCCGAGGCTTTAGCTGAGCGTTTAGGACCGGTTGATGTCCTTCCACCGGAAGACCCACAAGCCGGGCTGGCTGCGTTCACAGTACCGGGAATGGCCAAATCGATTTGGGCCGTGATCGAGGCAGATTTGAGACAACCAGGCGTTACGGATATGACGGCGCCGTATGGGCCGAGATTAGTGGAGATGGAACGCTGTGCTTATCTACGGCCGATGATAGTGCATTGTGATTCGCCCGATGTCGAGATTGCCAAAAAAGAGTTTATGTTTCCGTTCGCGACCGTGGTCCAGTGTCCTCAGGCGCAGATGTTAGACAAGATTGGGCCAACGCTGGTCTGTACGGTAATTACTGAGGACGAATCGTTTATTCGTCAGGTAACGGATGCCACGCATGTCGATCGGCTCAATGTCGGTCCGATACCGACGACACGCCTCAACTGGCTGCAGCCACACGAAGGGAACATCATCGATTTTTTATTTCGCTCCCGTGCCTACCAAGTCACCGAAGAGAGATTGGAACTCCTGCGACGCGAATGCGAACAGCACGCCGTTTTTGTTTAACCCCCTGCCAACATTTCCCCTATGTTAGTTTCTTTTGACTTTCAGTTGCGTACCAGGATTGTGTTCGGCCCGGGTAAGCTCGAGCTTTTGGGTGAGTTGGCACGACAGTTGGGTGCCCGGCGGGTATTGGTCGTAAGTGATCCGGGGATTGTTGCGGCTGGTCATGCACCGCGGGGAGTCGACATTCTGATTCGGGCAGGTTGTGAGGCGCAGTTATTCGATGGCGTGCGGGAAAATCCCACAACGCGGGAAGTGGAGTCTGGCGTCGAGCTGGCGCGCTCGTTCCAACCCAATTTGTTAGTGGGACTAGGCGGCGGCAGCTCGATGGACTGCGCGAAGGGGATTAACTTTCTTTATACAAACGGCGGCAGGATGCACGATTACTGGGGCATTGGTAAAGCCACAAAACCGATGCTCCCGATGATCGCCGTGCCCACCACCGCGGGAACCGGTAGCGAAACACAGTCCTTCGCCTTGATCTCGGACCCGGATACCCATGTCAAGATGGCCTGCGGGGATAAAAAGGCCAGTTGTGCGGTGGCACTTTTGGATCCGGAATTGACACTTACGCAGCCAGCGCACGTCACGGCGTTGGCGGGAATCGATGCGATTACTCATGCCGTGGAAACAGCCGTGACGCGGCCACGCAATGCCGTGTCGCTACTTTTTAGTCGCGAAGCTTGGCGATTATTGGCTCGGAATTTCCCGCGTGTTCTTCAGGATCCCACATGCCTCGAAGCGCGTTCGGCAATGCAACTCGGAGCCTCGCTGGCCGGCATCGCCATCGAAAACTCGATGTTAGGGGCCGCGCATGCTCTGGCCAATCCGCTGACCGCTCGCTTCGCTATTCCCCACGGACAGGCTGTAGGACTGATGCTACCTCACGTCGTACGTTTCAACGCATCGGTAGTCGCAGCCGAATATGGTATGCTGTTAACCGACATACAAGCCCAAACCGACCAACCCTCCTTGCCACAAGGTGCAGAAGGCTTGGCCGATTTCCTGACGGAAATTCTGCTTTTAGCCGGTCTGCCTGTCCGCCTGGCCCAGCTCGATGTTCCGCTGTCTGCTTTGCCGGCTTGTGCCGAAGACGCAGCAAAACAATGGACCGGCACGTTCAATCCTCGCCCACTTACCGTCGACGATTTTTACAGTTTGTATCGTCAAGCGTGGTAAGTGAGGCGAAGCAGGCCATAATGAAGGAAAGAGCACAATCCGGATGGAAATGTCTTTCCGGGGTTCCTTGAACGAGAGGATACAAAGAAGAAGCCATGATGTGCCATTGGACGCTACTGCTTTGGATCTCGGTGGTTGGCCAAGTTGCTCTCAGTGGGCCGATGGAGCCTACGCTTCGGAATGATGCTTTTAGTTGGCCTCTGTTTCGTGGGGATGGTGCCTGCCGTGGGGTCGCAGCTACGGGTCTGCCCGCCGAGCCGCAAATCCTTTGGGAATTCTCTGTGCCCAACGGTGCGTTTGAATCAACTCCTGCTATCGCACGCGGCTTGGTTTTCGTGACCGATGTGGATGGAAAACTGTATGCTCTGGACTTCGCCAGCGGACAAAAGAAATGGGAATACGATTCTGGAAGTGGGTTTCAGGCATCTCCATCTGTCATCCACGATCGAGTCGTTGTGGGGGATCTTGAAGGCGTGCTTCATTGTGTGTCGCTCGAAACGGGGCAGCGCCTTTGGAGTTTTGAAGCGGAAGCCGAGATCGATGGGGCGGTGAATTTTTATAAAGATCGCCTCCTGGTGGGCTCGCAAGATTCGACGCTCTATTGCCTGCGAATCGAAGATGGTAAGCTACTTTGGAAGTTTTCCATCGCGGATCAAATCCGATGTACTCCAACGATCGTCGAAGGGCACGCTTTTGTGGCCGGCTGTGATAGCCGGTTGCATGTGGTCGACGTCGAATTGGGACAAGAAAAGCTCTTCGTAGAAATCGAAGCACCCACCGGCCTTACCCCGGCAGCTCAGCACGATTACGCCTATTTCGGTACCGAGGGGGCGACGTTTTTTTGTGTCAATTGGCGTAAAGGGCAAGTCCTCTGGAAGTACACCTTGCCCGAAAGTGGTCAGAGTATCCGTAGCTCACCGGCTTTGACGGAACAGGCGGTGGTGTTCGGCGGCCGGGATCGACACGTCCACGCGCTGGATCCCAAGACCGGGCGTGTTTTATGGACCTTTTCCACCAAGGCACGAGTGGATTGTTCGCCGGTGATCGAAAACGAGCGGGTTTGGATCGGCGCTGCCGACGGTCGACTGTATGCTCTAGCGCTGGCGGATGGCCGTCCGGTTTGGCAAACTGAGCTACGAGGCGGAATTGTTTCGGGTGTGGCGGTTGCCCAACGCCGCTTGGTGGCGGCTACCGACCGCGGGGTGGTGTATTGCTTGGGGGAACCTGCGGGCCGCTAGGTGATCCGACAAGCCGAATGCATCGATCGGCGACCAGCCAACGTAGGAGGTTCCGGCATGACGACCGAATTGGTCAAGACCGACGTCGGTAGCTATTTCATTGCGAATTACCCCCCTTTTTCGCAATGGACTCCCGACCAGCTTCCCGAAGTCGAGCGCGCCATGCGACAGCCGCCAACGGATGTGCCGCTCGGCCTATACGTACACATACCTTTTTGTCGAAAACGCTGTAAATTCTGTTACTTCAAGGTCTTCACCGACAATACCGCATCGGATATTGAAACGTACGTTCAAGCTTTAGCCCGGGAAATCCACCTGGTCAGTTGTCTGCCGGTCATGGGAGGTCGGCCTTTTCGCTTTGTGTATTTCGGTGGTGGAACCCCATCCTACCTTTCTGTTCGCCAACTGGAGTTGCTGGGCAATCAATTGCGCTCCAGCATCGATTGGAGCCTAGCGGAAGAAGTGACGTTCGAGTGTGAACCGGGCACGCTATCGGAAAGCAAAGTACAGGCTATCCGGGATTTGGGGGTGACGCGTTTGAGCCTGGGCGTCGAAAACTTCAGTGACGAAGTTCTTGCGGAAAACGGTCGAGCTCACCTGTCACGTGAAATCTATCGAGCTTGGGAATGGATATGCCGTGTCGGATTCCCGAATGTGAATATTGACCTTATTGCCGGGATGGTGGGTGATACTTGGGAAAATTGGAAAAACTGTGTTCAGCGCACGATCGAACTATCCCCGGAAAGTGTTACCATTTATCAGTTAGAATTGCCTTATAACACGGTTTATTCGAAAGAAATTCTTGGAAAACGTGTCGAACTTCCTGTTGCCGACTGGCCGACGAAACGAGCATGGGTTTCCTATGCTTTCGATGAATTCTTGGCGGCTGGCTACCACATTTCCAGCGGCTATACGGTAGTAAAAGATCCAAACAAGGTCAATTTCAGCTACCGCGATAATCTGTGGATGGGAGCAGACTTGCTAGCCACCGGCGTTGCCAGTTTCGGTCACGTGAGTGGAGTGCACTATCAGAACCAACCAGAATGGGACAGTTATCTGCGTCCGTTGCTAGACGAGAACAGGTTGCCCTTGTGGCGCGCCATGCGGCCGACGGCACATCAGCTTCTCATTCGAGAAATGATTCTCCAACTGAAGCGCGGCTACTTAGATGTTTCATATTTCCGCCGCAAATTCCATGTTGATATTGTGGAAGAGTGGCAAAACGTGTGGCGCGAGTATCAGGACGAACGATGGCTGGAAATAGACGGTGATCGAATCAATCTCACACGTGGAGGGCTCTTGCGAGTCGACGCGTTATTGCCGGCGTTCTTCGAGCCGCAACATCGAGGGGTCCGGTATACATGAGCGCCGAATTGGTGTTCATGATGGGAAACTACGAGGCGCGGTTTCCGGTCGACCGCCATTACGCTCGCAATCACATGTGGGCAAAAAACCTGGATGACCGGTGGCGCTTCGGTTTCACGGCCTATGCAGTTCGTCTACTCCAAGATGTCTATTTCCTCGAATGGAGTGTCGAAGAAGGAGCAACCCTCTCCGAAAGACAGCCCATTGGTAATATCGAAAGCAAGAAAGCCGAGAGCGAACTGTATGCTCCGATTGCGGGCCGGCTTCTTTGCTTCAATACGACACTGTTGCATGACCCTTCACCCATTAACACGGACAAATATGGTGAAGGCTGGCTCTTCGAAATGGAGGGCCAATCGGAGCATCTCATGACAGCCGAACAGTACGTAGATTATTTGGCATCGGTTTGGGAAATCACACAACGCACGATCAAAGGCCAACTGCATGACTAAGCTCGACGTTCGCCGTGCGGGGAGCCTGGATACAAATAATTCAACGCAAAGGCGCTAAGGCGCAATAGGAATTAGAACACAGACGTGGCTTAACTACTGGCGGTAGCAGGTCACTGCGCCCTAGCGTTTCCACAAAGTGTTTTTCCCGTCACTTCGAGCGTTTTGCGGTGCGACAAACGCGACACGTTCTCGACCACACTTCCACGGCTGTCCATGGCAAACCGAGCCGGTTGCGATGTTCACAAACTTCCATTGAGCAAATGCTCGGATGCGACGGCTTTGTGCAAGCGAATACTTATTGCATAGCTTTGCTCGGTCAAAGCCGATGGATATGGGTTAACGTTGGGGAGCTCTTTCTCACGTTTTGAGAGTTTAAGAATATCGCACGACGCGCTATTAAGGTCCAACTCCAGGACGAAAAATTCATCCGATAAACCTCGCGCCATCCAACGTGTGGCACTCGCTCATAAATGGTGAATCTTCTGCGCGATGGCCGGAGCCGTAAGCCGGTCTAGCTCTTCCTTTTCGCCTTGCACCGTATCTGCGCGCGACCTGTTTGGCACAGGTCAAGGAACGCGTCTTATGGAAATCATCGGATCGGGATGCGGCAAACGTCGTCGATCCATGGTATCTTCGTTTCCAAATGGGGAGTCACCTGTTTGGATGACGGCGAGTCGTATGAGCCAAGTACGTAGTGCCACCGCTAGACGCCTTATGAAATTCCTACGTGTTCTGTGGGCATCGCCTTATACCTTGATAGGCCTGCTACTTGGACTAGCAACTGTTCTGGCTGGAGGCCAAGTTCGCTGGACTCGGCAGGCCGTTGAATTCTCCGGTGGCATCCTGCCGCGGCTGTTTCGGTGTCTGCCGCGGGGTCGCTTCATCCGGGCGATGACCTTAGGCCATACGATCTTGGGTGTGGATCAGGCTACTTTGGAGCTCGTGCGCCGCCATGAGTGGGCTCACGTCGAACAGTTCGAACGGTGGGGGATCCTGATGGGACCAGCCTATCTTGCAATGTCGCTCGTCGTGTGGCTCAAAGGTTGCGACCCTTACTGGGATAATCCGTTCGAATGTCAAGCTCGGTTACGGGAAGGGTTCGATGGACAGGAACCGGTCCGGGAAAACTCGTAAACCGCTCGACGGCCGGGCGACATGACCGAAACCCCGGCCTCTTAGCCCGGTTCACATTCTTGAAGGCTCGATGCCGACGATCGCCCGGTCCGTTTGACTGTTCTTGGTCGTGAAACGATGGGGTGGGGTGGTAATTGGCCAGGATTTCGTTACTTTGGAACCAATTGGCCTTCCGTAAAGCTCCGCGCCGCTGGAAGGCTGGCGACGTTTGAATCGCCCCGTTTATGGGAGCATTCCAACCATGTGGACGGCAAGCGAGGGTGTGCGGCTTTACGTTGTGATTTCTCAAGGCCAGAGTCACAACCCGGCTAAACGCCGATTGGAAGAAGAGCTGGCCGAACGTGCGGCAAAGCTTCCTGGCGTGGCCGTCGCATTAGTACCGCATCTTTACGATTTGGTGTATGACGGACCGGTGTTCCAACAATTGCGGGCAGTTGAAGCTCCGCTTGCTGTCTTTGCCTGGATGTACGAACGAGCGACGCGCTGGGTATTGGATCGCAATGGTGTACGCGGTCAGGAAGGCTGGACCCGTGTGCGTAATCCACAGGAATCAGACGATGACGACTTCGACGAGGACCAAGAGGCCGAAGATCAAGAGGCCCCGGTGTTGAAGCCGCGGGTTCTTGACGAACGGCCCACGCCCGAACGGCCTATTTATTGCTTTGATTTGCGGTTACGCGAACAACCGGACGATTTCGTAGCCGAATTGGCTAGAATCGTCGATGAATTGAACTCGACAGCGGTCGAGCATCACTCGTCGGCGGCTGACACGTCGGTACCGGCTGAGGACGCGCCATCAGATCCGCCGCTTCTTGAGTGGATACAGGGTAACCCTCGTCCCGAACAGCTCGCACGCTACATGGACCCTGGTACAACCCCAGCGATGGGTTTTGTACAGCGCTTGGAGGAAGCAGCCCCGCGACGTTGGTATCCGGTCATCGATTACAGTCGCTGCACGAATTGCATGGAGTGTATCGATTTCTGTCTGTTCGGTGTCTACGGCGTGGATCGCACCCAAACGATCGTTGTGGAACAGCCGGACAACTGTCGCAAGGGTTGCCCGGCATGTAGTCGTGTGTGTCCGGAGAATGCCATTATTTTTCCTCAACACAAGACGCCGGCCATTGCCGGAGCCCCGGCAGTTGTGGGTGGGCTGAAGATCGATCTATCGAAGTTATTCGGAGGTGATCCCTTGCAATTGGCAGTGCAGGAACGCGACGAACAACTGCTTCTGGCTGGCCGAGAAGCGGTTGGGATGTCGGTGGGCATTCCCAAAAGGCAAAGCCACAAGTCGGCTCAACCTGCCGATGACGTGGACAAATTGATTGACCAGCTGGATACACTCGACCTGTAAAGCCTGCCGGTTGGAGGTCAGAACCGCATACATCGAGGACCATACGATGTATTGGAAGCTAGCCCGACGCCTCTTGCTGGAAACCGATAAACGCCTGTTGTGGAAACTGATATGGAATATGGGGGTCAAAGGATTTCTTTCCATACAAAAGCACAAGGCCAGACTGAGGCGCGGTCAGTTTTTTCCGCCGTTTCTGTACATTTCAGTTATTAACAGTTGCAATCTCCGTTGTCAGGGCTGTTGGGTTGATGTATCGGCCAAACAGGAGAAGATCGCTGCGGCGGCAATGCATCGCTTGCTGCATGAAGCCAAACAGATGGGCAATTCGTTTTTCGGCATCCTGGGCGGCGAGCCGTTCATGCATTCGGAGCTCTTAGACATTTTGGCCGAGCACCCGGACTGTTATTTTCAGATTTTCACCAATGGCCATTTTATCACCGATCACGTCGCGGCTCGTATGCGGGAGTTGGGTAATGTAACACCGCTGGTGAGTATCGAGGGCAATGAGATAATTAGCGACCAGCGCCGTGGCCGCCCTCACGTGTTTAGCAAAAGTATGGAAGGATTACAGACTTGTTTGAAACACAAACTGCTCACGGGTGTGTGCACTAGTCTATGTCAAACGAATTTTGCGGACTTGCTACGCGACGAGTGGGTCGATCGCTTAATCGACATGGGAGTGATGTATTTGTGGTACCACGTCTACCGGCCGGTCGGGCCCGCAGCATGTCCGGAGCTGGCGCTGACACCCGAACAGCAACGGGAGGCTCGGCGTTTTGTGGTACGTATTCGGGCCACGAAGCCGATTCTGGTAATCGATGCCTATTATGATGGCCAAGGTCATGCTCTTTGTCCGGCGGCCACCGGTTTTACACATCACATTAGCCCATGGGGCGATATCGAGCCATGTCCGGTCATTCAGTTTGCCCGCGACTCGATCCATGACGCACGACCTTTGCGCGAAACGTTCCAGCACTCGGAGTTCTTGCGCGATTTTCGACACACGGCTGCCCAGGCAACGCGCGGCTGCATTATTCTGGAGCGCCCCGATTTGCTCCGTGAACTAATCGAGCGTCATCAGGCTCACGATACAACGGCGCGCGGTACCGCATGGCACGAACTTATGCAGATGCAACCGCGCGCGTCCCAGTTCGATCCGGGCCATGAAATTCCCGAACTGAGTTGGGCTTATCGTTTCGTCAAATGGCTTTGTTTCAACGACTTTGGTACGTATGCTAAGCATTTTCGTATCGAAGAGTGGCAGCGTCCTCATGGGTGCGACAGGCCACCCGTAAGTGATGTGCCCAAAAGGTCGTCGTCTTTACCCGTTTCATCCCCAATGGGCAGCGACTAATACATTTGCGTTATGTTCGACCGAAAGTGGCAAGACACGATCGCCTTAGCACACGCCAAAGCGCGTCAAGTATTACTGGATGCCCGCCAGCCGGAGGGCTATTGGACGGGATGTCTGGCTTCGTCGGCTCTTTCGACTGCCACGGCCATTAGCGCGCTTCGCTTGGCAATGCCCTACTTAGAAGTAAATCGCCGCCAGCATGCCGAAAAACTCATTGCTGCCGGAGTCCGGTGGCTGGTACGGCAACAGAATCCGGACGGAGGCTGGGGCGACACAGATCGAAGCTTCTCGAACATCGCCACGACGGTGTTGGTGGTGGCCGCTTTACATTTAGCTGGCCGCCAAGAGGAGTTTTCTCGCTACGTAGAACGCGCCCAGGCCTATATCGAGCAGCAAGGCTGGGTCGCCGGCATTCGGCGCCGCTATGGCCTAGACCAAACCTTTGCCGTACCGATCTTGACCAATACAGCATTGGCGGGCCTGGTTTCTTGGAAACAAGTACCGGCCTTGCCCTTCGAATTAGCCTGTTTACCGCAATGGTGCTATCGTTTTTTGGGCTTGCCGGTCGTTAGCTACGCTATCCCGGCGCTCGTGGCGATCGGTTTGGTAAAGCACGTGCACCATCCGACCTGGTTCCTGCCGTATCGGTGGCTGCGGGACGTATGTACCGAAGCTGCGTTAAGAGTTCTAAAACGCATGCAGCCAGAATCCGGAGGATTCTTGGAAGCAACGCCACTGACGAGTTTTGTTGCCATGAGCGTGATTTCTGCCGGCCGGGCTTCCCATCCGGTAGTGGAAAGAGCCATACAATTTCTTTTCGACTCGGCTCGTCCCGACGGTAGTTGGCCCATTGACTCGGACCTTGCCACCTGGATAACGTCGCTCGCAATATCGGCTCTGGTTGCTGACGGATCGGATCTCGGCCGTTGGCTGGATCAGCGCTCACTGCGGTGGTTAGTAGGCTGCCAACATACAAGCGTACATCCCTATACAGGAGCGGCTCCGGGTGGCTGGGGGTGGTCGCATCGCAGTGGGGCGGTGCCCGATGCCGACGATACTCCCGCGGCTTTGCTGGCTTTGCGGCACTGGTACCATTCAACAGCGATTGACGAGACCGACATGCATTTGACGCTTCGAGCTGTCGATCGCGGCCTGTGCTGGTTACTCGGTTTGCAAAACGCCGATGGCGGATGGCCGACGTTTTGTCGGGGTTGGGGCAAGTTGCCGTTCGATCGCAGCGGTACCGATTTAACGGCGCATGCGTTGCGCGCTTTGCGAGCCTGGCAGGATGCGATCGATAACGATGCCAACTCGGAATTCAGTGTGTCGCGCCGTCGAGTCCAACGCGCGGTGCATCGTGGTTTTGCTTTCCTGAAGCGAACGCAACGTAGGGATGGAGCCTGGATACCATTGTGGTTCGGTAACCAGGATGATCCGCTGGAGGAAAATCCGATCTATGGGACGGCTCGCGTACTGTTGGCCTACGATGCCTGGTCGACACACGAGGCACCGGCGGCTCGGCGCGCTGCAAGCTGGCTCGCCTCACAACAACGCGACGACGGCAGTTGGGGAGCTGCTGGTGGACAGGAACCCTCCCGCACTGGCTCGATCGAAGAGACAGCCCTTGCCGTCGAAGCCTTGGTAGCCTATCGACCCTATCATGTTCACGTGCGTCGAGGGGGGCAGTGGTTAGCACGTAAGATCCTGGAAGACGACGTTACCGCCGCTCCCATCGGCCTCTATTTTGCGAAACTGTGGTATTACGAAGAGCTTTATCCATGGGTGTTTGCCGTCGGGGCCTTGGGACGTCTACTAAAAACCGTCGCACTGGCTCGTGAAGATGACGAGCAAGAACCATCTAGCCAAGTCGATCGGGGTCGGATAAAAGCAGATAACCCGTGTACTGGCCGCGCGGCGGCAGAAGCGTTCGCGGATGAAAACGAAATGAGAAGCTCGCATCTGCCGCTACCCAGTGTGCGACAAGCGTAAGGTACTGGAAAAGGGGCAGGAGGATCATTCGCAGAAAGCGAGGAACACCGTGGCCATAGCATCGATGAATGCGTTGGAGCAGACGCAACAAACGGTTGCAAGCCGCAAGTCGGCGCGACGTTCGACGGCTCACTTGAAGGTTGTACCGGAAACACTCGAGCTCCGCGAAAAGATCAAAGCCCAATGCGTGCGCGTGGCGGCTGGATTGGACAAATCGCGCCCGTTGACCAAAGAGGAAATGGAGTCGTTGGCGCGCGGGATACTGGAACATTTAGGCCTTACGGAGGGCTACGTCGGCTGGACCATGGTGATCTTAGCGTCTGAGTTTTGGCGGGACCAAGTTGCCGCGGTTCCTCCATCGCGCCGTCTTTTTCTCCTGCCGCACTGTTTGAAGCATGCCGAAGGTTGTCCAGCCGACTACGATGAATTCGGCTTGGATTGCAAACGCTGTGGTGCGTGCAGCATCGCCGATTTCCGAACCGCGGCCGAACAGATGGGCTACAAAGTTCTCGTCGCAGAAGGCTCGCCCATTGTGTTGAAGATCATCGTCAGCGGTTATGTAGACGCAATTGTAGGAGTGGCATGTCTTAATGTTCTGGAGAAAGCAATCGATAAAATTCTTTTGGCCGGCATTCCGTGTATGGCGGTGCCGCTGTTGTCCAGTGATTGCCGCAATACATCGGTGGATGAGTCGTGGGTTCATGAGATGATTCAGGTGCGGCAACCGGCGAGCACTCAAGCCACTCGCACGTATCTCCATTTGTTGCGAGGGGCGGCAGAGCTTTTTACACCGGATGTCTTGGAGAGCTTGGCTCCACGGTTGCGCGGAGGACCGCGTCTGAGCGACGTCAATGGCCAAGGTCTCGCAGCCCTGGACCCGATCGCCGCGACCGAAGCCGCAGCGTACGATTTTCTCTGCAAAGGTGGAAAATACGCGCGGCCATTCATCACCCTAGCCGTTTACGATGCCCTCCAGGGTGATCGTTGTACGTTGGTGGATGGAGCTGAGCACGTCCGAAATCTGCCGGAATGGGTCAAACGCACCGCGTTGTCGATCGAGGTTTTTCACAAAGCTTCGCTCGTACACGACGATATCGAGGATGATGATGCTTTTCGCTACGGTGAACCGACACTACACCAGCGCTACGGTATCCCCACGGCCATCAACATCGGGGATTACTTGATCGGAATGGGCTACCGGCTTATCAGTCGCGAAGCCTCCCGATTAGGTCCGGAAGTGGCTGCCGATATTCTCGATTGCTTGGCGGATGCCCACCTACGCCTATCCGAGGGGCAAGGTGCGGAACTTTTGTGGCGCGACGGTGGGGGCAAACAGCTAACGCCCCTGGATGCGCTCAAGATCTACGCTCTGAAGACGGCTCCGGCTTTCGAGGCCGCTCTCTACTGCGGTATGCGTTTGGCCGGCGATGCCTCACAGTACCAGCAGGCAACAAAACAATTCGCCAGAAATCTAGGCGTCGCCTTCCAAATTTTGAATGATTTGAAGGACTGGCAGCCCGATCGACAGAACAAATTAGTGGCAGGTGGCGATGTGCTAGGCCGGCGGCCCACTTTGTTGTGGGCTTTGGCTCTGGAAGCCCTACCCGAGCAAGATCGGCGCCGTATGGTCGAGGACGCACGATGCTGGGAACTTTCCGCTGGGGAGCGATTAGAACGCATCCGCAACTGGTACGAAAAAACCGACGTCTTCGAGAAGGCTCATCGGTTCGTCGACAAACACCAGGAACGAGCCGAAGCCATCGCCGATGAAATACAACCAGATTCGCTGCGACGTCTTTGGTATTACTTGATTGATACGGTTTTGAGCCGTGAAGGTACGACTTTCGCAGCAGATCCCCCACCGGTTGTGGTGCCGCTGCCCTCGTTGCGTTGACCGTCCACGGCAGCGCACCAAAGCACTCGGGCAGCGCTCCGGTAACTGTTACTTGCCCTGTACCGGTAAGGAGCCCCACCGTTGGCTCATGGCCCGCACGAATTTGTCACAGCACTCGTGTACTTATTCCATAACGAGCTATCGGTTATCGGCGAGTTTCATCCGGTGGATGCCGCGCAACTGCCCGCGGCGTATCGCCGCCTTTTGGCACACCCGGAGCATATGACGGTTTCGGTCGAAGCTTTCTATGGCACGCGGGTTGTCCTTGAGGTTCTCCAAAAATGCCGCGATGACTCCCACTACTCCCGAGAAATCCTGTTGCGTCGGGTTACCGATGGTGCCGTTGTCCAGTACGGCATCGTTCGACTCGATTGGACGCGGCTTGATGAAGAAGTGCGACGCGATATCCTCACCGAATGCATTCCTCTGGGCCGCACGCTCATCGAGCACAATGTGCTACGTGAAGTGGAAGTGCTCCAATTGTGGCAAATCTACTGTGGTCATCGGTTGACCTCTCTCTTTGGTGTCGAAAACAGCCGTAGAACCTTTGGCCGCAGCGCCATTATTCACTGCAACGGTGAACCAGCGATTGAATTGCTGGAAATTGTAGCTCCGGTGCCGGCCGATCTTGAGGCTACATCGTAAGCGCCGGTGAAGGAACGCGTAATGCCCCGGCATGGGTCCGGAACCCGCCACCAAAATATGCTTTGTTCGTGTCGAACGAAGATCCGATCCAAACAATCAGGCTGTCTGGCGCATGATCCACTTGTCGATTTATGTAAATGGAAGCGACAGGAGGCCCCGCGGTGACGACCAGCTCGGTTCCAGCCACGTCCTACCTATAACTGAGACGCACCTACCGAGCTCCAGCATTCAACCCAGCTCTTGACTCAGCATTATTGTGCGCCTTTGTGCCTTTACCCTAAATCATATTCCCAAGCGATGGACCTTCGGGCATGCTCGTGCATCCGTCGTTACGAACAAATCCAACACAGCAATTCTTCAACCAGTTGCCCCAGAGCGGCGTAACATCCGGCATAGTAGTGATCGGCTCCCGGGACCAGTTCGACCCGAAACGGTGCGCCGCGGGCAGCGAACTGCCGAAATGCTTCGGGCAACGCCGCAAACGAGGGATTATCGGTAGTCTCTCGCTCGCCGAAAACCAACCCGGTACGGACCATCAGTTGGTCACAGAAGGTCAGGACGTTGTACTGTTCGCCCCCATACTTATCCACAAAGCCTTCTGCGGTGATCAACATCGGAAAAGGAAACTGCGACTCAATCAACGACTGACCTTGTCCGCTTTGTATCCTTCGTCGGGCTTCCAATAGAGTTGCTCGGAAAGCGGGTGAGACTTCTTGATACAAGGCGCACGACAATCGGGGTGCCGAAAGAGCGATTATCCCCTGGACTTCGGGACTCGGTTCTTTGGCTTGGGCATAGAGTACCTTTATGGCCCCAAGACTGTGCCCCACTAGTACGACGCGAGCGTAACCTTGCTCTCGGAGCCAGGTGATCCAAGAGCGGAGGTCGCCGGTGGCATCAGCGACCCGCTCGTAGGCTGCTCCCATCCGAACAACGCCAGTGTCGGACCGTGTCACATAGTGACCGTCATGACCTCGCGTATTGACTCGCAAAACCCCATTTCCCTGTTGACGAAACCGTTGTGCCAGTTCGTCCCACAGCCCTCCGGCATAAAAATTACTCGCAGCACCATGAACACAAATCACTGCCTGAGCGGAGCCTGCGTTCACCGAAGGCTGCCAAAACCCGTCCAGGCGCAATCCGTCATGCGTTACGGTGCGGACCAGCGCACCCACCGGCCAGGGGGTTGTTGCGTACAGTTGATTCCAAGATTCGGTCGACCGACTACCTATTGCCGAAGACGTTTCCCCAGGTGCCTCATTGCCCTTGGCTGCTACCCGATCTCGGTGATTCACATGCAACCTCCCCCTAGCAGGTACTTTCACGGGCATTCAACTCTGTGCAGTCCTCACGATCGGCCCAGTGAGCCGTTTCCGCCCTCGGATTAACCTCAGGTCCAAAGTGTTAGAATATCGACAACCACGGCGTTTTGTATATACTAGGCGAAAGGGCCTTATTCAGGAGTTTGAGTGTCTATGCACGATCCGCAACACATTCCGCCGATTTTTCGGATTGATGTTTCCGCAGAAACGACTCCCCCGACACCGCCACCTCCTGACACCGATCGGACCATCATCGCACTTTTGAAGCAGATATTGGCAGCGCAGGAACGGCAAAACCAGTTGCTTGCCGAGTTGAACCAGAATTTAATGTTGGCACATCGGCAACGTCTTCAAGAGCTAACGCTGTGGAAGGAGGCCCACCCCGATGTGGCTCGCTGCTGCCGAACGGCCGCAGAGGCATTGAGTCGTGTTCAAACGCAATTCTTGAAAACGATGGCCTTAGAGGCAATCGAGAACGAAGAGCACTTGATGGACGGTGAGTTCATGTTGCACGAGTTCATCGACCGCTATGGGCCTCGTTTGGCACATCTCAACGCGCTGTTGCAGGTTTTTGCTCAGTTAGGCGCCGCTTCCAATTCGGGGACGTAACATACCCGCCTGGACGAGGCGCCACTTTCTAAGTGCTTTTCAGTCGTAATGGCTGTATAACCTTTTGAGATTCGTCCCCCCCATGCTAGGCACACAACTTGCGCGGCCGCGCTGCAATCGCACTTTGCTGCTCGCGCGGCGGTGCATGTTTCGCTGACCCAGCTTTCATGGAAAGCCCCGTAATTGGGTGTGCATTCAGCGCCCTAACGCGGGCGGTCGGGGCGCGCGTAGATCAACCGATGTCTCCAATGCCTCGGATATCAGTGAATCTAACAAATCCGAAGAGCCGATCGGCTCGTCCATGCCTGGCGACGTATCACCATGGCCCGGCATACGCGACTTAAGCCGCATTTTTGATTCGCTCTGTGCCTTTGCGGTTCACGTCCAGTCGGGATCGTCGCGTGTGTAAAACAATCTTGGGTCCCTGCGAAGCCCATCGTGTACGGGCTGCTAGAGTTTACCATTATTGGCCAAATGTATGCGGCGCCGCAGGGGCACGAAAGTTGATGGAATGAGGAATGCCCTATTTTCTTCTGATTCTTTACCATTTTTTGTCGTCGGCAAACTTCGGCACGGTCTTGTAGTTTGCGTTTCTTGCGCAATCGGTTGCATTAGTAAGGACACTAAAGTCACAACACAACCCCGTCCGAAAGTTAGCTGCGGAAGTAATCTCGCCAGCCTCGGATGACTTTTAGGCACTACAAGCGCAGTACGAGTCAGGCACGGAGCATTCACGTTGATGAGCCAGCCACCAAGTGCCGACGGAGCTCTATTAGGCTTTGTAACGGTGACACAGACAGAGGAGTGGGGCTACACAGGAGGTTACTTAATCATCAACGACACTGCGAAGCCGGTAGAATTCCACTGTACGGCACCAGTACGCATAACTCCCGCTCAGCAAATTCTTTATGGTCCGACACTTCGACCAGTACTATTTGGCGAGCAAATAGGGCGTGCTTTGATAGAAAAATCACGCCGCGTACCGGCCTGTGTTTGTACCGATAGAGTGGAAGTGTTGGCCGTGCGTCCGCTAATCACAGTGCCGGTAGTGCTCGTCCAACCACAGAACAATTCGCAATCTTCGGACAGCCAACTGTGCGATTCTGGAACGCCAAACGATTGGATCTTAGGCTGGAAGCTCGGGGTCTGGCGTTCGCTCGGCGACTGCTGTGTACGAGCTCTGGAGCGTTTCGAACAGGATAGCCAGAAGCTCGCCGAGTGGCTCAACGAGCGGGACTGGGGGATGGATTTGAGTGAGCCTTTTGAGCGAGTACGCGAAGCACTGAATGAAGCAGGTCGCATGGCGACAAACGGTATCGCGGCACGCTAACCGGCTGCTTTGGGAACCTATCACCATACCATGCTCCATCGACCCGAAATATCGATTGTAAGTTTGGACCTGGGTTGGCGTGTAAGTGGTTTTCCCACTGGGTGGCAAGCGGCACTGGATCGGGGCTGGCGCGTTAAAGTCTCGTCGGATACGTCCCTTGCGTTTCGTTCGCCCGCCCTGTGGAGTATGCAGATCCAGATGCCTGCGGTGCGCGTGCGTAGTTTCCCGTTCGACTCGTCTCACACACCGGTGGTTGGAACTAAGCGGCGCTCTTCGTCGATGCCACAGGTGAAAATCACAAGCCGCACGCGTTTACATCCCCCATCGGACGTCATCACGTTTCGGGATCGGCTGTATTATCTGTTGCAACCGCCTCTGGAGTGGTTGTTGGCCAGTGGTCAACTGCGGTTTCCATTCGCGCCGTTCGCGTACCAATGGGAGGGCGTGGCGTTTCTTTATCCACGGTACGCCGCGATATTGGCCGATGAAATGGGACTTGGAAAAACAATGCAGTCGATCACGGCCATTCGTTTGTTACTGCGAAATGGCGAAGTGCGGCGAGTTCTGTTGATCTGCCCCAAGCCCCTAGTGAGCAATTGGAAACGGGAGTTTGCCTTGTGGGCGCCGGAAATTCCTGTTGCGGTGATAGAAGGTGACCGCCAACGGCGCGTGTGGCAATGGAGGGAGGCGCCGGTCCCCGTGAAAATCGCCAACTATGAACTCTTAGTGCGCGATCGAGATGCTTTGTCTGACGGCCCCCATTTTGACTTGGTGCTGCTTGACGAGGCGCAACGTATCAAGAATCGTTCCAGTAGCACCAGCCAGGCAGTCTGTTCGCTGTCGCGGAGTCGCTGCTGGGCGCTAACCGGCACGCCGATCGAAAACAGCCCCGATGACTTGGTGGGAATCTTCGAGTTTCTCTCACCCGGATACCTGCGCCCCGGTTTGGCCACCGCTCGGTTACGCGAATTGGCGCGCGACTATGTCCTTCGCCGCACGAAGGAGATGGTCCTCCAAGATCTGCCTCCCAAAATCATTCGCGATGCCGAATTGGTTCTGACGCCGGAGCAATGGGAAACCTACCAGTTGGCCGAACGCCAAGGCGTAATTCGCCTCAATGCCTTAGGCGATCAACTAACCATCCAACATGTTCTTGAACTGGTGCTGCGTCTTAAACAAATCTGCAACTTCGATCCCCTTACGGGAACCAGTAGCAAACTGGAACGACTCGAAGCCGATTTGGAGGAAATAGCCGCAAGCGGTCAAAAGGCGATTGTCTTTAGCCAGTGGGTCGGAACGCTCGAGTGGTTGCGGGAAAAGCTTCGCCGCTTCAGGCCGCTTTGTTTTCACGGCCGCATCCGATCATCGCAACGCGAGGCTGTGTTGGCACAGTTTCGCCACGACCCACACTGCCAACTGTTGCTGATGAGTTACGGCGCAGGGAGCGTCGGGATTAATCTGCAATTTTGTCAATACGTATTTCTGTTTGATCGCTGGTGGAATCCAGCAATCGAAGACCAAGCAATCAATCGAGCACATCGGATCGGATCGAGCGGCCCGGTGATTGTTACTCGCATGCTCGCCCTCGACACCGTCGAGCAACGCATCAATCAAATCCTGGAACAAAAGCGTGAGCTGTTCGCGGCTGTATTTTCAGATTCCATGACTCCACGAAACTGGATGCTCTCACAGGAGGAGATTTTCAGCCTCTTTAATTTACCGTGTCCCCAAAAGATTCGCAAAGCCGGCTGAGCTGTTCGATTGCCGTACTCGGCACGTCAAATTCCTTCGCCGAAGTCTCGGTCTTCTCTTGTACGGGCATCGCGAACAGAAAATTCCAGTTCAGCGTTCCTGTAGTGTGTGCTTCTTGATGGTGGGCAAGTTTGGACGAACTCAAGAAACGCAAAGACGCAAAGAACTTAAGACGCAGCCAGGCGATTGAGACTGGAGCCTATCTCCCTTGTGCCTTTGCGCCTGAGCGCCTTTGCGTTACATTACTCCAACCGCTCAATAGAACACCTTTACTAGGAATCGCGTAGCGGCCACGTTTGTGGTCGCGTCGACTTGAGCCGAAAAAGACGGACCTTCGCTTAGCTCGCCCAACTCAAGAATACTCTCACCTTCCATCACGACGCGCGCACCTGTGCTACCATGTTGGTGTATGGCAGGGTCGGGATAAACGAAATGGATTCGGGGAGTTTCGCAATGATTCGGAATATATGGTGCGGAATAGCGTGGGCGATCTGGGTGAGCTTGGGCGCGTATGTGCCGCTTGCTGCCGACGAAGTTCCGGACGCGCTAAAGCCGTTTTTTCGGACGCCACCCGAGTACGAAAACGATTTCGGAGAATATCGTTCGCCGTTGCTGTTCGAGGATGGGCGGCAGGTAACTCGTGCGGACCAATGGCCAGCGCGGCGCGAAGAGATCCTTCGCTGGTGGCATGAGCGACTTGGGCCTTGGCCGGAAATCATTCGAGAGCCCGTAGTCGAATATTTAGAAACGGTGAAAGACCCAGAATACACACGCCACACTGTGCGATTCCGTCTAACCCCATTGGAAACGACAACTGCTTATTTATTAGTGCCGCCTGGTGACGGTCGTCGCCCAGCAGTACTCATCGTCTATTACGAGCCGGAAACAGCAATCGGACTGCGGGGTGTAAACCGTGACTTTGCTCGGCAATTGGCCCGTCGCGGTTTTGTGACGTTGTCGGTAGGTCATGATGCATCGATTTATTATCCGAGTCGCGAAGCTGCACAACTTCAGCCGTTGTCCGCTTTGGCATATGCTGCTGCTAACTGCTACTACGTGTTGGCCACGCGGCCCGATGTTGATCCGGACCGTGTGGGGATTGTAGGACATTCGTACGGTGGAAAGTGGGCGATGTTTGCAGCGTGTCTTTTCGATAAATTCGCCTGTGCAGCATGGTCCGACCCGGGCGTTGTCTTCGACGAAACGCGCCCCAACGTCAATTATTGGGAACCATGGTATCTAGGCTATGAAGGACCGATGTTTCGTCGTCGCGGAGTACCAAGTGCTGACAACCCGCGGACAGGACTATATCGCCAATTGATCGAAGAAGGTCGTGACCTCCATGAGCTCCATGCCCTAATGGCCCCGCGACCGTTCCTGGTCTCCGGTGGGTCCGAGGATCCCGTTTCGCGTTGGCGCGCGCTGAATCACACGCGCGCCGTCAATCGCCTTCTCGGATATGAGAATCGTATCGCCATGACCAATCGACCCACGCACGATCCAACCGAAGAGTCCAATGAGCAAATGTATCTTTTTTTCGAACATTTTTTGAAGCCGAAGCGGATCCGTTAGTTGCTAACGCCTCCTATTTTCGTCACGTTGCCTGGCGTGCTGCCACAAGAGACGCAGTGTGAATCGGCATGTGTGTGCGTCTCGATTGTGGGTGAGGGTGTCCCCAACGTGGGATAATATCACCCGTGTTTACCTTTTCTGTTATGGTTAAAGAGCACCCCCAAGGGAGCGGCTAAAAGAATGTAGCGCAAAGGCGCCAAGGCGATAACGCCGAAGGAAGACAACGTGTACCTTTCGATCGCCTGCTTGTGTCTCTGCACCTCTGCGTTAAATGATTCCCTTCCGGTATGGCAAAGGTCGCGCCTAGGTTCACGACCTCGAATCATCTCCGGTACCACTGCCGTCTTACACCACCCCTCCGCAACGAAGGGTGACTTCGGATAGACTAAGGCAGATCGACGATCGAGGGATCGCGCGTGGATCTCTCGCTGCATTTTTTGCCACGTACGGCAGTCGAATGTAGAGGCGACTTGGTGGGCGACACTTGAGGTTCTCAAGGGTTACCACCGGCACGCTGGTTTCAAGTTCCGGGTGCCTCTATTCACGGACCCTACAGGAAGGCCCTCAGCGTACCGGGAATGGAAGAATGTGGCGGCGATGAAGCTCTTGCAGTTGACGCTCGGTGATCCGACCAAGGACATAGCCTTGGACGAGGCGCTGGTCGACGCCGCGGACGCTGGTGAATTGGCGGCGGATGAAGTGCTGAGGATTTGGGAGCCGCAGCGCCCGATTATCGTTTTGGGGCGTTCCTCGCGCGTACATGAAGAAGTTAACGTGGTGGTGGCGCAAAAGAGCAGCGTACCGATCATCCGCCGCGCCAGTGGCGGAGCTTCTGTGGTGATCGGTCCAGGTTGTCTGATGTATGCTCTCGTTCTGGATTGTCGCCGGCGGCCATTGTTGCGCGATGTAACTCTAGCGCACGCGTACGTCTTGCGGCACATCGCCGAAGCTGTAGCTCATCAGCTACCGGACATATCTATTGATGGTGTAAGCGATCTAGTCTGGAAATCCCGGAAGTTTTCTGGAAACAGCATTCGGTCGAAACGCAATTATCTTCTCTATCACGGAACACTTTTATATGCGATGGATCTTTCCTGGGTAACGACGTTGCTTCTTGTACCTCCTCGCCAACCCCCATACCGAAAGGGCAGAACTCACGAAGAATTCCTCACCAACATCCCTCTTGATATGGGCAAGCTCCACGATGACCTGCATCGTGTTTGGAAAATCGATGGCGTGCTCGAGCAGTGGCCTCATCGGCGTACGGAGATTCTCGTGAGTCGTTATTATGATCGGCCGGAGTGGACTTACCGTTTTTGATGGAATCGCCCGCTGGTTTGCCGCAAGGCTAATCTCCTTGCGATGCATCCTCTATCATCCGTTTCGGCGTCGGATACCCGGCGATGAGTAGCGCTTGGCCGACGGAGCGTGAAATAATGTGGGCTCACCGTACGTCTCCTGATTAAGCCGTTGAGCCTTTACCAATAATTGCAGCTTGGCGGATGCCGGAACCATGCCCGTTTATTCATACGATCGTGATGCAACTTGAGGTGTCTCGATCCGAAATCGATTCGGGCAATATCTGGACTGCGCCAGCGGTTAGACTAATCCCCATCGCCTGCGTAGAAACCACTCGGCACACCAAAGTCCGACGATCAGTAGGAAAGCGATTGCAGCATCCCACGTAGTGTCGCCGAATCGCCATCTTCGCTGTGCAGAAAGTACTTCGTCGGGACTACGTTCTTTTAGTGTGCCAATCACTTGGGGTAATTCCTCCGGAGCCACCAATTTGCCACCAGCGTCACGAGTTGCCAGGGCCATGCGTGCCAATTGATCCGGGTCGGCGGCCAAAACGGAGCGTTCGATATCCACGTCCACGACTTGGACTGTCGCTTCGGCCTTGCCAATCGTTGAACCAGCACGTGTGGCTATGGCTTCGAAGCGATAATCTCCTGACTGCTCCAAGTCGCGCAGCGTAGCGCTCCAATGATCATGCTGGGCAGTGAGCTCTACCGGGCGGCGCTGGCCGTCGGGCGACACCACGACTACTTCTAATTCTGCATCGGTTTCAGCGTCACCGGCGGGAGATCGAACACCGGCGGTGAGTTCAACGGCTGCTCGCGGCGCAAAGCGCCTCTTGGGCAGTTGCAGCCAAACTTCGCTTCGCGGATCGTCCTCCCGATGGGCTAGCCAGAGGATCGTTTGCCGCCAAAACCGCTTGTGCTCCTGTTGGTAGCCATATTGCCACCAACGGTATGTCGAGTCGCCGGCAAACGCCAGCACGCGCCCGCGTCCATATTCGGAAGCTACCAGCAGCGGCTCATTGTTGGGCCCCGCAGCCAATACCCGCGCTGTGGGCTTTAAACCTACAAAGCGATTGGCTCCAAGCAGGGGCGGTAGTTTACGCCACACAGCGTCATTCTCCGCATCCGAAGCTAAACGGACTATTGGATGGGGTGTTGCCGGAAGCATGCGCAGGCCACCCTCCGGACTCCAGTGCGTATCGACGCGCGGCGGCGCCCTGAAGGAGGGATCTTGTCGCTCCCAGCGTTGCATTTCTACGGGGAGAACATCAACCAGCGGAGTTTCCGCGTACCCCCCCGGACCAAAACTGCGATAGCCACCCAGCATCATAAGGCCGGTGCCTTGCTCAACCCATCGAGCTAAAGCACGCCAATCTTCCATTCGAAAAGCGCTGGCGTCTAGATTTTCCAGGAGAACCACATCGGTTCGCTCCTGTTGCAAGACTGCGCTCCGCGGATCAGGCCAATGTGGCTGGTTGCGGGGATCGATGTAGATGTGCTGTAACTGAATATCCGGGGAACTGGCTAAGGACCAACGTAAGTAGCGCTGCTCGCCGGTCAGACTCCCATAAACGTACAAAACACGTAGGCCACCTTCCAATACGGTAAGAAAGCTGGTCAGTGAATTGTTTGCTGTATTGATTTCACCAGGTTGCGCTGGAGCCTGGAGCACCAAACGATATTGTCCGGCCTTGGGGGGCACGACCGAAAACTCCACGGTCAGCAAACGTGACTCAGAGCCAATCGTCACCTCTTTCGGGCCAATGGTCTCTCGTTTTCCATCAGGATGCATCACAAGCAATTCCACGGGGATCGGTTGATTGGCGTAACCACCCACACGAACTACCCCGCGCACGAGCAGCTCGTTCTTTACGAAAGCCGTAAACTGTTCCGGCAAGTTTTCGACAGCCACGTCACGCACTTGACCGGTATCTCCCGGCTGGCCGAAGGCCACAGTCCACAGCGGTACCCCCATGCGCGCGACGTGTTGTGCCGCCTCATGCACCTCCACTTTTGGATCATAGGCCGTTACGACACCATCACCCATCAAGATGATAGCTCCGACGCGTTTGCCCAAGGCTCGCCGGATTGCCTGGTCCAAGCAACCACCGATGTCGGTTTCCTTCCCGGTCGGACGTTCTGGCAGCTCTGTTTTCAACTGTGCTAGAGCAAACGGGCGGAGCTCCCGATCGTAGCCGTAAACTTCGACTTGCCACCTGGCTCCCAGTTCGTTCAGGAGAGGTATCACCTGTTCGAGTAATTGTCGCTGCGCTTGCCAGCGCGTAAGCTCGCCGGTGCCCGAAGGCAATTCCATACTTTGGCTGGTGTCAAACATGACGATCAGCACAGCGGGTTGAACCAGTCGGCTGGTATAGACCCAAGCCGGACGCAGGAGGGCAACGACAAGAAATAGTGACGCACTGCACCGAAGCCCTAGTAGTATCCACCGCTGCCGGCGACTTAAACGGCCGAAAGTTGGGCGCAGTGCAAGGACTGCCAATAGTACCAGCGCCGCGATCGCTACGAGGAGATAACTATCGAAAATCGGATTAATCGTAAGCCGTGCTTCCAATGCGCAGTTCCTTGCGAAGCTAGCGTTTGCCGGACGCTCCGAGCAGTCGGTGGACAACCGGCCCTCGAGGCCTCGGTCGATGGCGTTTCGGTGCACTTGCTTTGCGAGCGACTCGAATGCATACGGCCACGACCGATGTAATTCTAGATGTCTTGGCGGCGATAGAAACGATTCGCAAAGGCATATTCTACCGCGACTAATACCACCAACAGGAGCATCAGGAGCGAGTAGAATTCGCGTCCTAAGCGCTGTTGTCCCTGAGCTCGTTCGATTTGTCGCACATCGCGCAGCCGTTGCAAACGTCCGCGTCCAAAGTGAATGTTCAAGGTTTCCGGGTCAATGCGCTTTAGATCCGTGAGCTCTTCGGGAATGTTTACCGAGAACCCGCGATGGACCATATCGCCTCGTTTTCCTTTTAAATCATAGTGTCCCGGTGTTTCGGTAAAGCGAACGGACAGCCGGTCGCTCGTAGCCGATAACTGATATGGTTCACCCGTCGGAGGGAAAACTTGAAATCGGTCTGGATCGACTTGGGGACGTAGGGCAAACGTAGCAACCTCACCCGAATAGTAATTGAATCGGTCCACGCCGCTTGCCACCAAATACAGCATCATCTCATTAATGAGGACGAATTGGGGCCAAGGATCTTCGCCAAAAACAAACTCATTCCAAGGCAACCTTCCCGGCGGACGTGCCGTGTCGGATAGCGGAGTGGTCATCACCAGGACTTTCCCTTTCCCCACGGCGTGTTCCAGTAGCGCCGGTTCTCCGTTGCTGTAATAAGCTAGGAATCGCACGGATTCACTTTGTGTGTCGAAATTCCAATGGCGAAAAACCGGAAAGGCATGCCATGGCACCGAGCTTGCGCTTTCACGAAAAACGCGCCAGATCGGGTGTTGCCCATCATGAGGAACCAGGAAAAGGTCTCGGCCACTGCTACGAAAAATGCGGCTTACCGATCCACCCAGTAGCTCGATAGTTTCCGAGAGGTTGAAATTAGCTTCCGCGGCATGGTGCCCCAGAAAAACCGCCAGGCCCCCCCCGCCGTGCACGTATTCAACAAGCGACTTCCAGACGTCTGGTTCCAACGGCGGGGGGTCGGCTAGTACAACCGCGGCAAAGCGCGACAACTCTTGTCGTGCCAGCTCTTCGATACGCATCTGCGTGCAATCGAAACGTGCTCGACCTTGTTCGCGAAGTTCAAAGGGCGCCAGTGCTTCGGCAAGGAACCGGAGCGACACGTCTTGTGGCGCAGCCAACAACACGGGCCATGCCTGCTGCACATAGACCGTAAAATACCGCACGTCGTCCCATGTTAATCCGTCCTGGCCTGTGATGCGCACTCGCCCGTGCACCGTCCCCTCCGGCAACCCCTGGATGCGGAATTCCAAAGCATGGCTCTTCTCTGACTGAAGCGTGATGGTCCGGCTCCCGCGCAATACCGCATTCGGCCGCACCAGTACACCATCACGCACATACGGGTACTGAGGGTCGGGGGGTTCGATCAGCAATTCCACCACCCGTTCGGATTCGATTCCCAGTGATTGGATAACCGTTTGGATCACCAAATCGCCTTCCCGCGACGTTCGTTCGGCGGAAAGTCGCAACAGACCCATCGATACATTTTTGGGTGCGTCCACTCCAACATCGATCAGGTACCAGTTTACGTCGGGATGCGCATCCGCTTCACGTCGTAGCTGTTGCAAGGTCTGTTCCGTCCAAACGCGATGATTGAGATCCGTAAATAGGTAGATCTCCTTCCGTTCATGGTCGGCTTGGGCCAATAGCTGAAGAGCATCGCGTACCAGGTCGGTCCAGGGCCGCGGCACGAAGCTGGGTCGCAAATTCTTGACAGCCGTTGCGACAGCCGCTGGATCCAGAGAAAAAACAGCAGCCGAGCTTTGCGAGTCGATGGCGGCAGCGACGCTTTCGGCCGGAAGGTGGCGCAGTATCTGCGTAGCGAATTGTGCTGCCTGTTCGATACGGCTCCGATTATCGGCCCGGTAGGCCATCCGCGGCGACGTGTCAAAGACAAGTACGGCCGCCACCGGGGCTTGTTGCCCAAGCAGGATCGGTGGTGTACTACGCCACGCCAATATCGCTTGCACAAGTGACGCAACTAATAACAAACCGGCCGCCGTCCCGATGATCCCCGTTAACAAACGACTGCGACCCAGAATCAGCACCCAGGTGGCCAGGAGCGCCAATAATACGCCGAGCGCGCCTAATGCACTGCACGTAATCCAGCGTCCGAGTTGGCTGGAAGCGACGGTCGGCCGCGCTAAAGCTAGGGCTAAGAGTGCGATAACGAGCGATCGTAAGAAAAGCAAGAGCCATTGCTTCCAATGCAGATGCCGTTGGTTGGTACGCAGCCGAGGTTTGACCCATTGCAAGGCGGGAAAAACGATGTGCTTCGGGCGCGGCTTGAACGACAAGTGCAATACGATCGGTATGGCGACCAATACCAACCCTGCAAGCATACCTGCATTTAAGAGTGCCATACCGCTTTGAGATCGCTAAAAACGAGCCTGACGGTTCATTAGGTATTCCATTAAAGCCCGATCGAATCGCATGGCCGTATCCAACGGTACATAGTCGACTTTGACTCGGCCCAATTCATCGCGCATCCTTTCACGAAAAGCCGATAGCTCATCCAGATACTCCCTCTGATAGTTATCCGCATCTACCTGGATCACCTCCCCCGATTCTGGATCCTCCAGTGCCACCAAGCCGTGAAAAGGAAACGTTACTTCCGCCTCATCCAAAATATGAAAGACAATCAGATCGTGCCCTCGGTGTCGCAATTTGTGGATCCCTCGTACCGCCTCCTCAGCATCGCACAGGAGGTCCGAAAAGATCATCACAAGACTGCGATGCCGTAACATAGCACATAGCTGGTCCAGACAATTCCCTATTTGCGTTTTGCCCATCGGCTGCGCTCGGGACAATAACGACAAAATGTTGCCCAATTGTGTCCGCTTGGATCGAGGAGCCAAGCTGCCATGGATGCGCTCAGAAAACAACACCAGTCCCACGGGGTCTTGCTGGTGAATCATCAAGTACGCTAACGCGGCTGCCAAACAGATCGCGTAGTCGAATTTGGTTAATTCCTGCCGATAGGTATAGGCCATCGAGCGGCTGACATCCATTACGAGATAACCGTTGATATTCGTTTCGGCCTCGAATTTCTTGACGTAGTACTTGTCCGTCTTCGCATAGGCCAACCAGTCGATATCTTTCGGATCATCTCCCGGCACATAGCGCCGGTGTTCACTGAATTCCACGGAGAAACCATGATAGGGACTCGCATGCAGACCCTGGAGGAATCCTTTCACCACGAACTGGGCCCGCAAGTCCAACCGTTTGATCTGATGGATTACTTCAGGTCGCAGATACTGTTCGACAGCCGCCACGGATCCGGACTCCCCTAGATGGTATCACTACGATCGCGAGCCAGTTTCGGTACTTCTGGCTCCGGAATATCTTTCAATAACCGCTCGATTAAATCCTCGGCCGTCATCCCCTCGGCCTGCGCCTGGAAATTCGTGCTCAACCGGTGTCGAAGCACGGGTACCGCAATTCTACGGATATCGTCAATTGCCACCGAATAGCGACCACTCATGGCGGCGATCGCTTTCGCGCCTGCTATCAAGAACTGACCGGCCCGAGGTCCGGCTCCCCAGTCCACTAACTCGCGGATGTACTCGGGAGCCGAAGGGTCGCGCGGGCGCGTGGCGCGCACCAGTCGAGCAACGTATTTGATCACGTATTCGCTAACAGCTACGGATGCAACCAGCCGCTGCAGATTCAAAATTGCCTTGGCAGACAATACCTTGCGAACCTCGACTCGCTCCTGACGAGCACCTAGGGCTAGAATCTTTTCCTCCTCTTCTAACGTCGGGTACCCCACCTTGATGTTAAACATAAACCGGTCCAATTGCGCTTCGGGGAGCGGATAGGTACCCTCCTGTTCAATCGGATTCTGCGTGGCAATCGTGAAAAAAGGATCCGGCAAAGGATACGTCGCTGTTCCTACGGTCACTTCCCGTTCCTGCATGGCTTGAAGCAGAGCAGCCTGTGTTTTGGGAGGGGTACGGTTGATTTCATCGGCCAAGAGGATGTTCGTAAAAACCGGGCCTTCGACAAACCGAAACGTGCGCCGCCCCTGGTCGTCTTCTTCGAGCACATTCGTGCCGGTGATGTCGCTTGGCATCAAATCCGGAGTGAATTGTATGCGCTTGAAACTGACATCCAGAATCTTAGCTAACGTGCTGACCATTAGCGTCTTGGCCAAGCCAGGGACGCCCTCCAAGAGACAGTGTCCTCGCGTGAAAATGGCGGCAAAAAGTTGCTCGATCACCGCATCCTGCCCGACGATCACCTTCTGCAGCTCTTGCTGCATGATCTGACGGTGAACACTGAATTCCTGCAAAACTTCAGCTAAATTGCGAGGTTTGCTCGACACGGTTCCTCCTACCGATCCAGGGTTAAAGGGAACAGGACTGGCTATCCCGGGACATCCGACGTTAACCACCACATCCATCGTGCGGCATGCCCGCTCGGCACACAGCATCATCCTACGCGGAGCCTAACGGTAACGGTAGGCACCGCCCGAAACGTACCGCCGCCTCGCACAGACATCCGCCGCCGGATACTAGTGAACAATGTAACCGAGTACCCTTTTTTGTACTCGAACACCACCAACTCCGGAAAACTCATCCGAACGGCAAAGGATGTCGAGCTGTTGGCGAAAAACCATCCGGAGAAGCTTTGGGCAAACCGAAAATGGAGAGTGCGACTGTTTTTGGGACACCTTCTATATTCTTGCCAGCTCAGGAAACCGCCGCGGCCTGGTCGATCCTCGCGGAGTTGACCAGCATGTCGGCAACAGAAACGCGGACAGCTTGGTAGCTCCGTTTAGCACGATCTGACCAAACCCTCGCGTCAAGGGCACTACCGCTGACAGCGCTCAAGCCGTACAACGCATACGTTGATACACTCAATTGGGCCAACTTATACCGCGAACATTACTCGTCGAAGTAACTGCACCAATCCGGGTTGACACGCGTCTGGGTGGAAGCGATCGGGCGGTCATAGTACTTCCTTATATGTATATCTCAGTACACCACTAGAGTCATTTCGACGGTAGGCATCAGGATTCCCACGGCGGACGATACACACGAGTCTGGCCCCGGCAGTGGATAAAGCCGTCGCGACGTTCGCACAAGTCGCATAGGGGTTTGCGCGAAGGTTCCAAACAGCCCATTTATTTCGTTCGTTACGCTTGTCAGATTTCACCGAACTGGTGCGTTGATAAGAGTGTAGTGCCCGTAAGTTGGGCACTCGAAACAGATCCCTTAACAATAGGAAGAAATTTTATGACCTCTAAAAAATCGAACGTAGTTTTTCCGGAGCCAGCTTTATTGGGAACCCATGTGCAGGCCGAACAACCATCGCGGCCGAACGTCGTCAATACGGTGATACTAATCGATGCAGATCATGCCCCAGTTCCGCCACCGGAAGCTACGGACGCGGGAACGCGCGTGATCGTCTTCGGATGTGAAGAAAGCGGAGTACGAAGTTATTATAGCAAAATGCGTAGTCAGAACCCTTTCGTGGAGCTGGTTATTAGCTCAGCCGGACATAATTCTACGGATTTTGTGCTTACCTATCGCCTAGGGCAGCTCGCCACCCGCCATCCGGATGCACGGTTCATAATTGTTTCCCGAGGCAGGGGGTTCGACTCGGTTGTAGGATATGTTAACGACAACGGCATAGAATGCGTTCGGTTTACTGGCGAGACCAGGAGTAGCGCGCGTCCTCATAGGCGAGGCCGCCAAGCTGGCAAGAGACCTGACCCGCGCTACGTGATCAAACATACCAATCGAAAGTGTCCTGTATGCGGCGCGGATTTAGCAAATCAACAACCAGTTCCCGCGAACGTTGACGGTGCCGCTACGCAAAACGATGCATCGCAAGACAGGAATACGCGTGCCACGAGTAACGACCCAACGGTCGATTTAGAGCTTATACGCACTGTGATGCGGCGCTTAAGAAGGGCGCACGGACGGCCGCGGAACCGGAACCGCCTGACTTCATTTGTAAAAGCACAGACTGGCGTTCCTGACAACAGCATAGCTCGCAAGGTTGTGGAAGAGTTGTTCGCCTTGGGAATCGTCGTAAAGAACTTCGACGGCAAGCTGTTCTACCCAAGCGTTGCCATCTAAGGAACGATACCGCCAACAATCCGG
Organism: uncultured Pirellulaceae bacterium; assembly: GCA_964425225.1. Lineage (GTDB taxonomy): Bacteria > Planctomycetota > Planctomycetia > Pirellulales > Pirellulaceae > BPJU01. Next base: position 109,803 of record CAYRMD010000003.1, read on the forward strand.
TCCGAAGGAAAGGTAAAGCGGCCCACGGAGGAAATGGTTGCGTTTGGCTTTCGTCGCAGCGCAGTCTCTCCAAAAGGATTGCAAACATGATTACGACAAGCAAACGTCACCAGGTGTTTCTCCTGGATGTTGAAAACGGCGCTCTTGAATTACCGAATGACGTTCGAAGTGGTGACCATGTGGTATGCGTGTACTCACGGCACTATACAAGATTCGTCAATCAAATGCGTGAGCGCGCAGTGCAGGATCGTGTCCATTTCCGAGCGCATACTTTGCTAAATCCAGGAAAGGATGCTGCGGATCGCGTCTTGTGCTTCTATTTCGGATACTATTCTAGGGCCTATCCGGATTCTCACTTTATAATCGTTTCGTGCGACAAGGGGTTTGACGGTTTAATCGACGCAGTCCGAAATGACTGGAATATTAGCTGCGAGCGACGCAATTCGGCGTCAGCCCCTGCGGACCAAATTGTCCGTGAGTTGGCGGACACAGTATGGGCTAGGCTAACAAAACGCCGCAAACCAATTACCTATACTGGGCTCTTCACTGCGGTATCCTCAATTTTAGGGCCAGCTAGGGCGGCTCGCTTTACCGGTCGCATCATCGATTATTTTCAAAAAATGGGGCGCATAACGATTTCGCACGGCGGTAGAGTAACATATCCCTCGTGCGCTGAGAATAAGAGCTATGTTGGTGACCTTAGCACGTGATATAGAGGTGCAGCACGTTCCTTTTGCAAGCCAGTATCGTGCCTTACACACATGCGTAACATACCCACGATCTATTAAG
>CAYRMD010000004.1:0-99740 GCA_964425225.1 uncultured Pirellulaceae bacterium
CTATCCATCGAGCCAATACGCTCGTTTACCGCCAGTTGATCAGACGTTCCTGAAAACCATGGAAGTTCGACTACCGGATGGCTCAATTCTGGAACTACCTGACGAGGCCACAGCACTGGACGTGGCGGAACGATTAGGACCGCGCTGGAAACATGCCGTGGTGGCTGCGGAAGTCGACGGAATCGTTGTCGAGGTGACGCGATGTTTAGCTGCGTGTACCAGTCGGCGCCCCATACCGATTCGTCTCTTGACCGAGCGTGATCCCCAGAGCCTCGATGTGTTGCGCCACTCGTGTGCCCATATCATGGCCCGCGCCGTAATGCGACTTTATCCTAACGTGTCGCTTGCCTTCGGCCCAACCACCGGACAAGGCTTTTATTACGATTTTGATTTGCCGGAGAAAATCCGCGAGGAAGATTTTCCTCGAATCGAAGAAGAAATGGCGCGGATCATTGCGGCTGACGAGCCGTTCGAGCGATTGACCTTGTCGCGAGAAGAGGCGTTAGCCTTGTGTCGGCAGCTCCAGCAGCCGCTGAAAGTCGAGCACATCCAAACCGGATTAGCCGACCATCAGCAACTTGGGTTTTATCGGCAAGGTGAGTTTATCGATTTGTGCCGCGGCCCACACGTGCCGAGTGCCGGGTGGATTAAGGCGTTTAAATTGTTGTCGGTCGCCGGCGCTTATTGGAAGGGGGATGCTCGGAATCGCCAATTGCAGCGGCTGTACGGCACAGCCTGGTTTAGCCGCAAAGACATGGAGGCGTATTTGAAGCAGCTCGAAGAAGCTCAACGGCGCGATCACCGCGTGCTAGGCCGGCAACTGAGGTTGTTCCACATCGAACCGGATCGTGTCGGGCAAGGGCTATGCTTGTGGTTGCCCAAGGGTGCGACCGTGCGCATGGTGCTGGAGGATTTCCTGCGCAAGGAAATGCTGCGGCGCGGTTATCAGCCGGTCTATACGCCGCATGTGGCACGTGTCGAAATTTACCAGACCAGCGGGCATTTCCCCTATTATCGGGACGCTCAATTCGCTCCGATTTTTCAAGCCGAAGCAGGCCAGCTAGTCGATTCCTGGATCCAACGCCTTCAGAGCGGACAACTCGCAGTACAGGATGAACAGCGGCTCCTGGAGGCGGCCCGCGTCCTTGGGGCCCGCTTCGACGAGTACCAGGTCGAGCTGCCTACCCCGGAAAAAATCAAAATCTTGAACGATTGGCAACGGCGGCAGGAGCGGTACTTGCTCAAACCGATGAACTGCCCGCACCATATCGAGATCTACCGTTCGGCTCCGCGCAGCTATCGCGATCTGCCTTTACGATTATTCGAATTCGGTACCGTATACCGGCACGAACAGTCGGGGGAATTGAACGGAATGTTGCGTGTTCGTGGGCTTACGCAGGACGACGCCCACATTTTTTGTACTCCAGAACAAGTGGAAGAAGAGTTCCGCGCGACACTCGATTTGACCCGTTTCGTGTTGGGAAGCGTCGGTTTACAGGATTATCGGGTGCAGTTGTCCTTGCGGGACCCGGCCAGCGACAAATATGTGGGTAGCCCCGAGAATTGGCAACGGGCAGAAACGGCTTTGCGCCGCGTTCTTGTCGACTCGGGACTTAGCTTCGTGGAACGTATCGGGGAAGCCGCTTTTTATGGCCCGAAAGCCGATTTCATGGTGCGGGACTGTATCGGACGGCAGTGGCAATTGGGAACGGTGCAACTGGACTATAACTTGCCGGAACGGTTCGCACTGGAGTACATCGGAGCCGACAATCGGCCGCACCGCCCGGTTATGATTCATCGAGCGCCGTTTGGGTCATTGGAGCGATTCGTCGGTATGTTGATCGAGCATTTTGCCGGCGCCTTTCCGCTGTGGTTGGCACCGGAGCAGGTGCGCGTCTTGCCGCTAAGCGAAAAAACAAATCAATACGCTGCCCAAGTGACAGCGCAATTTCAAGAAGCCGGTTTCCGAGTGGGTCTTGACCTTCGCAATGCGAAAATCCAGGCCAGGATCCGTGAAGCCCAATTGGAACTTGTTCCGTACATGCTTATCGTCGGACCACGCGAAGCCAAGACGCAAGCCGTGGCGGTGCGCGATCGTATTGACGGCGATCTAGGAGCTATGCCCGTCGCGGCTGCTATCGAGCGGTTAACCAATGAAGTGCGGGAGCGGCGCGTTCGACAAACCGTTCCCATACCCGCGGCTCAATGGGAGGAACCCCAGGAATTCGCACACGAATATTGACACGCACATCGCTCCTCGATCGGCCTATCCAATAGGCCCTGATTTTAGAGGCGTTTGATTTGGAGGGGAGTTTTCGCTACGTCTTTTTTAACTGTTGCGTACTTCAAATAGCCGAGAACACCTGGGGGACGCTGGCGATCGTGTGCGCGTCTCATTTGTAGGTAGGACGTGCCTGCATTGGAGCTGGGCATCTCCCCGGTTTGGCTATCGCTTCCCAAGAGGGATCGCTTTACAGTGCCATCGCTCGACGCAACGCCTTTACCAACAAGCACCCGCATCGCCCACATTAAGTCGGGGGGGAAAAAAGGCGTACCTACGCCAGACCCCAAAATCAACCGGTGGTTTCATCTACCATTAAGACAGATAGCTCGTTTCCATACCAGCCGCGGAAAATAAGTAAACTTCCGCGACGGCCAACCTTTTACATCCAAATCCCACCTAGAATCAAGATGCACACACCGGCCCACCTGCCCTTGCGTAGTGTGACCTTGGCCTTTACGCCGGCCGTACTAACCGATATAGTAGCGTAAACTGTATGCGAGAGCGCCGGGAATGCGGGCAGAACGGGGCGTGAATTATACGCGATGATGTCGACCAAGATTCGACAACCCGCTGTTTGGTTTCTCGTGGGTTGTTCATTTTTCGTGTTGAGCTGTTGTGGACGCTTGCCGGCGAATTTGCTGTTCGTACTTATTCCGTCGCCCGTTTGCGCTGAGCCGTGTTGTGATCCAGAGCCAGCGAAATCTGAAGAGGTAACCTCGTCTGGTGTTTGTGTATCGGGTGACTGGTTATTGTTGCGGTGCCGTCGCTTGTTCAGACTAGTTGTCGCGAAGTCCGAAGGCAACTGCAGCCTCGTATACGGCCAGCCGTTTCAACGGATGTGGTCTTTAAATAGGGCTGCGGGAAACGTCTGTTCGGAGTGGCAGTGTCCTATGCGCTGCTAATGCTAGTTCGGTTCCCTTGGGGAATCACGCCTCTTTAACCTGCGCAATGCGAACGTCTTGGTAGGGCTTAAGCCTGAGGTGGGAACATCGCACCGTGGGGGTGTCTCGATACCAAATCGCCGGCCCGGTGAGCCGTTCTGGGGGCCAATCATTGGAATAAGTGTCCACGGAATGAGTGCTCCGCGCGGTGGCCGGTTGCGTTTCAGCGCATGAGGAGGAGACAGACAATGCAAAAGTTGATCGAAGGATTACACCATTTTCGCACCGAGGTTTTCAGCTCGCGCCGCGAGCTTTTCGAACGGTTGGCCCAGGGCCAGAAACCGCTGGCCTGTTTCATTACCTGTGCGGACTCACGCATCAATCCCAATCTGATTACCAATACCGAGCCTGGAGAGTTATTCATCGTCCGCAACGCGGGAAACCTGGTGCCACCTCACGGTACGTCGAATAACGGTGAGGCTGCCGCAGTGGAATTTGCGGTGGTGGGCCTGGGAGTCCGAGACATCATCGTTTGTGGCCATTCTCGTTGCGGTGCGATGAACGGGTTGCTTTCTCCGGAGCGACTCGAATCCATGCCCGCCGTGCGCGACTGGCTTCGTCATGCCGAAGCGACGGCTCGGATTATAAGGGAAAACTATCAGCATCTTCAGGGCGACGCGCTTTTGACCGCAACGGCTGAAGAAAATGTGCTGGTGCAGCTCGAGCATCTCCGTACCTTGCCCTGCGTAGCCGCACGCTTGGCTCGCGGAGAAATCAAACTGCACGCGTGGATGTACAAGATCGAAACGGGTGAGGTGTTCGAGTACGACGCGGTGCAAAAACAGTACGTCTTATGCGGAGCTTCCTGCTCGGCTCCGGTCGCGTGACAGAACTGGGTATATTTGTGGCCCTTTTAGTCCACCGCGCACACACACGGTGGTCGGTGACTTTGTCTGGCTGGGAAACAATACAACTGCAATAGGAGGTGGTCTATGGCGGTCTATCAAGACTGGCGCAATGAGTGGCGAGCTATGAGACGACATTGGAAAGAAGATTTCCTGGCTTCGATCGTGGTTTTTTTGGTGGCGCTGCCGCTGTGCATGGGTATTGCCATAGCCTCAGGTGTGCCAATGGAAAAAGCAGCAGCGGTCGGCATCATTACAGGGATCGTTGGCGCCATTGTCGTGGGTCTTCTGGCAGGTTGTCCGCTTCAGGTCAGTGGTCCGGCAGCCGGCGTAGCCGTATTTGTTGGTCAATTGATTCAACAGTTCGGCTATGAATACTTGGGCCTCATCGTCATGATCGGTGGCCTGTTACAGCTCCTGGCGGCCATTTTTCACGTAGGGCAATGGTTCCGCGCCGTTTCGCCGGCCGTCATCGAAGGAATGCTGGCGGGAATTGGTCTTTTAATCTTCGCCGCACAATTCCACGTGATGGTGGACGGTAAACCTCCGGGAACAGGGCGAGAATTCGGCGGTATTATCAATTTGGTGACGATTCCCATGGCCGTAGTAAAAGGCTTGACCGAACCTCAGCATCGGTTCGCAGCTATACTGGGTGTGTTGACCATTGGAGCGATTGTGGCCTGGACCGCGCTTCGCCCCAAGAAGTTAGCGTTTTTTCCCGCTCCACTTTTTGGTGTGCTAGTCGCTACCGTTATAGCCGCGGTTTTTCGACCAGCCGTGCAGTACATCCAAGTTCCGGATAATCTTTGGACAGCGGTTCAATTGCCGCTGCAAACCATACAGCAAGAACAAAGTCACTTGCTCGAGGGACCCAGTCTGATCGACAACCTCGGTCCGCTCTTATTAGCTTCCTTGGCGCTTGCCTTTATTGCCAGTGCTGAGTCTTTGTTGACAGCCACAGCCGTGGACACAATGCAACAGCGTGCACCACGTACCAAGTATGACCGGGAACTCGCGGCGCAAGGCGTGGGTAACTTGATCTGCGGTTTACTTGGCGCTTTACCGATGACGGGCGTCATTGTGCGAAGTACTGCTAACGTTTTAGCCGGAGCACACACACGCCTGTCGACGATCCTGCATGGCGTCTGGCTACTGATCTTCGCGATGCTGCTACCAAACGTACTTCGCTTAATTCCCGTATCCTGCCTGGCAGCCGTATTGGTCTGCACCGGTTGGAGGCTGATGAACCCCAAGACGGTGCGACGATTGCTCGAGTTCGGTGTGGGGGAAGTCGTGGTCTATGCCGTCACGCTTGGCACGGTTGTCATGGTGGATCTACTAACGGGGATCGTGGTGGGGTTGGCAGTTGCCATTGGGCGGTTGTTGTACAGCCTCGCGAGGTTAGATATCCGACTGGAAACGTCGCCCGACGGCCGTCGAGCCACGTTGTACCTTAACGGAACGGCCTCCTTCATCCGGCTGCCCAAATTGGCCGCTGTCCTGGAAAAGGTGCCAGACAGCGCCGAGCTCCACGTCCACGTCGAACAACTAACGTACATCGACCATGCATGTTTAGAACTATTTATGAATTGGGAAAAGCAGCACCGAGCACGCGGTGGGCATCTGCACTTCGATTGGGAGCAACTCCATGCCGGCGTCCGCTCCAATAATCGCCGCAATGCGAACGTGAACCAACAGTCGGAAACTCCGAATTTCCAGCAAGCCGGCGCGCGGGGAGATACGTGAATCGTGTTTGCCAAAATGGCGAGTCGTTCGGTAGTAGAGGGTCGAGCCTGTCGCGTTCGGGAAAACGTAACCGTAACCCGTATCCGTAGCCATGGCCTGGCGTCGTTCCAGCGACCGGTGGTCGTTGAGCCTATTCCGTAATACCGGCAGCGGAGGGTGATTCAAGCCGCGGCGACACGGAGGAAGGCAAGGTAGGTTTCTACTTTGTTCGTGAGTAGTGACCCGATTCATCGGGTCCACAACGGTAAGAAATGTAACAGGGCTACATGATGGCGGTCATTTCGAACGCGCCTCCATTTTCACCAAAATAGGTTTTGGGATAGGCTGCTTGGCAGCAACTACGCCAATACACGCCTGCGTAGCAATAGTCCTGTAAGGAGCGAATGGCGCCTCGCGGCCTTGTGGCACGAGGCTACGAGCACCCGCCAAAATCGAATGGTGTCCAGTGAGGTTGTGCTTGATGTTTTCGCTCGGTATGTCTAGCGCCATTGTGCCTTTGGGTGGAACTATCTTCACAGGCCGCCGTCTTCCCTGACCAAAATCGACCTACGGCGCCCTGGGCTCGCGCCTTGCGACCCGAGCTACCGTTGAACGCAGAATATCTCTAGAGGCAGAACTTTGCTCGTGGCAAGTGTGTTTTTTACGGGGGCGGGGGTAGCAAGCGGATCTGGTAAAGCGTGGGCCAATTCTTACCGGTAACAAACAGCCGGTTTTGCTCGGCGTCATAGGCGATACCGTTCAAGACCTCCTCATCATTCAAAAACGCTTGCCGTCGACGCAGCTCCCGTAGATCGACTTTCCCGACGACACGACCCGTCCGCGGATCGATCTGCACCACGTAATCCTCTTTCCAGACGTTTGCATAAATCAGCCCGCGAATGTACTCCAACTCATTCAAGTTGCGCACGCGGCGACCGTCCTCGGTCACGGTCAGTCGCCTCACAACGCGAAATGTAGTTGGATCGAGAAATCGCAGCACCGAAGTTCCGTCGCTCATAATCAATCGTTGGCCATCGCAGGTAAGGCCCCAGCCCTCTCCGTCATAGCGAAACGTTTGTCCGGTGGGTTGAAGGTTACGGCGGTCATAAACAAAGCAAACGTTCTCGCGCCAGGTCAGTTGATAGATCCGATCGTGCCAAACGGCGATTCCTTCACCGAAGTATTCACGACCTAAGACAATCGATTGAAGCACGCGGCCTGTCTCCAGTTCCACCCGTCGCAATTCTGATCGGCCATATTGACCGGTGCCTTCTAAGAGATGACCGTCGGTATAGACCAGACCTTGGCAATAGGCTTTTGGATCGTGAGGGTACTCGGCGACAACTTCGAATTGGTACTGCGTGCCTTGGTTGCCAGTCCCGAACTGGTACCACCAACCGCTGGCCAACAAGAGGAGGATAACGGCTACGGGCACGACTACCCATAGCCAATGCCTGCCGAAGATGCTGGTTAATCGGATCAAAGCCATACTGGTTTTCACGAGCAATCCTTAACCGTACTGGAGTTTCGCTGGAGTTTGGCGGTTGATGGGCACGTCGATGAGCCATGGTTGAGGGTCGCTCCATAATTTGCGTAAGGTCGCGACCAATTCGTCTGGCTCGTGTATGCGGCAGGCCCGAACCCCCAGGGAGTGTGCCAGCGTGACCATATCGATGGCAGGTGGTTCAAGATCCATGCCGACGAATCGGCCCGCTAGGGCCTGCGGGAGTCGAGCGTGGCGAGCTCCGACTTTTAAGATTTGATATTGGGCGTTATTGCAGATCACGAACTTGACCGGCAGCCGGTAGTGGGCTGCGGACCAAAGTGCGGTAATACCGTAGAGCGCGGCGCCTTCGCCGAGCACGGCCAATACCGGGCGGCTCGGCCAGGCCAACTGCACGCCAACAGCGCAACCTGCACCCCAGCCGAGAGCCCATCCGCGGTGACCAAAATATCCGGTGGTATTGCGTATCGCCCCTAAACGCTCGAACATCGTGTTGGTGGTGGTTACCGCTTCTTCGATAACCGCGATATCATCGGGAAGAGCTTCGGCCAAAGCGCCCATCAGAACCTGCGGCAACATGGGCCGCTGGTTCCATTGCTCGCGAATTTGCTCGTACAGCTCTCGCTGTTGGTCCCGATGCTGTTGGGACCAGTGCGCCCGACGTTCCGCGGCAAGGCGCCTTTCCTCCTGCGTCAAGGCTTCATCCAACCGCCGAGCCAGCTCAACGAGTCCCATGCGGGTGTGCCCCATGAGAGGTACTTCCACCGGGTAGTTCTTGTTCAATTGCCACGGATCTTCGTCCAAATGAATAAGCCGGATATGTTCGGGAATTGCCCGGGATGGTTCGTGATACACGTACTGTCGTAAAAGGTCCATCCCGCACACGAGCACGACGTCAAACGGTGCCAATTTTTCTCGCACCTCGGGCGACCAAAGTGGTAAGCCCTGTCCATTCAGCGGGTGGTCCGGCGGAAATGCAAGGCGGCCGTGAGTCGTACCGGACTCACTGTACACCGGCGCTCCCCATAGCTCAGCCAATTGCACCAATGGCTCGATCGCCTCCATTTCCGTTACACGGCTGCCGGCCAAAATCGCAGGCCACCGAGCTTGGCGCATCAAACGGACCGCCTGCTCAAGCGCTTCACTCGGAGGTCGTACTTCTGGATTAGGTAGCCGCCATCGCGTTCGATCCCATGTGGTTAGGTTTTCACGCTGCACATCGACCGGCAAGGAGAGAAACACCGGACCTCGCGGCGGCGTCAGTGCACATTGGATAGCGCGCCGTAGCGCGCAGGGTAAATCCTCTGCCCGCTGCACCTCGTAACTCCATTTTGTCCATGGGCCGGCAACGTCCGTCATGCGACCTGCAAGGATCGGTTCCTCAAGTACGAGGCGTCGGTCTTGTTGACCTGCTGTTACCAACAGTGGGGTGCCTTCACGAAAGGCGTTGTACAGCATTCCCATGGCATTGCCGAGCCCGCAGCAGGCGTGCAAATTCACCACGCCCAACCCACCCGACGCCATGGCATATCCATCGGCCATGGCCATGACAGGGATTTCCTGTAGGCCCAGGACGTATTGAAAACGGGTGTCGCCAGCCAGCGCGTCGTTCAAGGGCAATTCGGTAGTGCCCGGGTTGCCGAAAATATAGCGTACCGAGCACTCAGCCAGAATCTCCAAGAATACCTCAATGGCCGTCATGGGCTGCTACTCCTTTCCGGCTGTTTGGCCGCTGGCTCGGCACATCTACGGGGGCGAGGGGATGCCACATGTTCGGTGCCGGTTGCTGGTAGAACCACAGCGGTGCTAGTCGCCACTGCGATCAGACGTACCGAGGCAATTGCGGATCCACCAAGCAACTCCATGCATCAATACCTCCCTGCATGCTTTGCGCCCGCGAAAAACCTCGTTTTCGTAACCAATAAACCGCCTGCAAGCTTCGCATTCCATGATGGCAGTACACCACGATGCGTCTATCCTTCCACCCCTCGAGCTCAGCCAAGCGAATCGGTAGTTCCCCTAATGGTATCCACCGTGCTCCTGGGATCCGTACCCGTTGCCATTCGTCGTAGTCGCGGCAATCCAACAATAGCACTTCCGCGTCGGTTTCTAGTAACCGTTTGACTTGCTGGACATCGATCTCACAAGGCAAGGCCCCGTCGCTCATGCCGCTCAAGGTAATAATACGCTTCTTGTGTGTCCAGACGCGCAGTCATATCCGAAGCTCTCAACCCCGCAGCACGTCTTGGCTCGCCGATCGGGTGTTTGACGTGGCGTGCCGACACGATTATCGTAAACCAAGTATTTTCCTACCTGATGCTTGGGGCGAGCTGTGGGGTCGGTTGTGACCGGCTCGCCTCATGCCTTACCGCAGTCATGGGAAACTCGTATCGACAGGAGATAGTCTATGGCGGCGTGGCCAAAGGCATTGATGCAGACATGGGTGACCGGGGTGCTTATCGTGGTCTGTTTGGGAGTCTTGCAGGCAGAAGAAAAGAAAAAAGTGGTCTTCATTGCCGGTCGTCCCAGCCACGGTTACGGAGCCCATGAACACTATGCCGGATGCATGCTGTTGGCCCAGTCACTAGAACAGAGCATGCCGAATTTCACCACCACGGTTATTCGTAACGGCTGGCCTGAGGACCCCTCTGTATTGGAAGACGCCGACGCCATTGTGATGTATGCAGACGGAGGCGGTGGTCACCCGGTACTGCCGCACTTGGAAGAGGTGGACCGCTTGGCCGAACGCGGTGCCGGTATTGTATGTATCCATTACGCCGTCGAAGTGCCGAAGGGCAAGCCAGGCGACTATTTCTTGAAATGGATCGGTGGTTACTTCGAAACCTACTGGTCGGTGAACCCGCATTGGCTAGCCAAATTCGAAAAGTTGCCCGAACATCCGATTACGCGAGGAGTGCAGCCGTTTGCCGTCGACGATGAGTGGTACTACCACATGCGATTTCGCCCGGAAATGGAGGGTGTCACGCCGATCTTAACGGCAATTCCGCCGGCCAGCACGCTCAATCGCCCCGATGGACCTCATAGCGGTAACCCGCACGTACGTGCCAAAATCGGCCAACCACAACATGTCGCGTGGGCCGTGGAGCGGAAGGATGGTGGACGTGGGTTCGGTTTTACGGGAGGTCACTTTCATTGGAATTGGGGTGATCCCAATTTCCGAAGGCTGGTGTTGAATGCAATCGTTTGGGCGGCACGTGGCGAGGTACCTGCCGATGGGGTACCGCTACGTACGGTTACCCTGAAGGATCTGGAAGCCAATCAGGATTATCCACCCCCGGCGAACTTTGATCGCGATGCGGTTCGCCGTCGCTTGGGGCTTCCACCGGACGAGCCGCGGGAAGATCGTTCTGAATCACCGCCGGGTCATGCGCGACGGCAACCGGTACTCCCGGTTTTTCAATCTCCCGTGGTCAATGTGCAAACCCCCGGTCACCGGATCCCGATCGACGTGTCGCTCGGCGGAGCGCGCGAGCTGTATTTGGTAGTTACCGACGCCGGGGACGGTTATAGCTGTGACTGGGCCGATTGGATCGAACCACGGTTAATCGGACCGGCTGGCGAAAAAAAGTTGACAGAACTGCGATGGAAACGAGCCACAAGCGGTTGGGGACAGGTCCACGTCAATCGTAATGCAGGCGGTGGGCCACTTCGTGTCGGCGGCCAGCCAGTTGCCGACGGGATTGGGACCCATGCGAACTCGATCATTGCCTACGACGTCCCGGAAGGCTACAAGTGGTTCCGTGCTAGGGCGGGACTGGACGAAGGCGGCATGAGCCAAGCAGGCTGCGGCGCGGCTGCCTCCGTCCAGTTCCTCATCTACACGTCGGCTCCGCCCGATCCATCTGACGGTTCGACCTCCCGACACGATCCTCGGCTAGCCGTAGCTGCTTTGGATGTTGCCGAGGGCTTAGAGGCAACACTTTTTGCCAGCGAACCGCAACTGTTAAGCGTGACGAACCTGGATATCGACGCTCGCGGTCGAGTATGGGTGTGCGAGGTAGTCAATTATCGCCGCCATGACGGAGAACGCCCCGAGGGTGACAGAATTCTTATATTGGAAGATCGAGATCATGATGGCAGAGCTGATCAGGTAAAAGTCTTCTATCAAGGGCGGGATGTCGATTCCGCTATGGGAATCTGTGTGTTAGGAAACCGCGTCCTTGTGTCGGCTAGCCCAAAGATTATTATTTTCACTGACGAAAATGGCGATGATATTCCTGACAGAAAAGAGATATTTTTTGACCGTACCGGCCAGCCTCAGCATGATCACTCGGCCCACACCTTTTTATTTGGACCGGATGGCAAACTCTATTGGAACTTCGGAAATACCGGACAAAAAGTATGTCGCCCGGATGGTTCGATTGTTTGCGAGAGGTGGGGGCGACAAGTCGAAGATAATGGAAAACCTTTTTACGGTGGCATGGTCTTCCGTTGCGAACCGGATGGAAGCCGATTCGAAGTATTGGCACATAATTTTCGTAACAACTATGAGGTGACAGTTGATTCTTTTGGAAATCTATGGCAGTCGGATAACGATGATGACGGTAATCGAGGTGTACGGATCAATTTCGTGATGGAGTATGGCAATTATGGTTATCGAGAAGAGCTTACCGGGGCAGGGTGGCAATCCCCTCGTAGCAATTGGGAAGAGGAGATTCCGCGTCGCCATTGGCACCAAAACGATCCTGGAGTGATTCCCAATTTGTTGCATACCGGTGCGGGGTCGCCGACAGGGATCACGATATACGAGGGGAGGCTGCTGCCACGAGTTTTTTGGGATCAAGTAATTCATTGCGATGCCGGTCCGAACGTAGTGCGCGCCTACATTACTGAGCCTGACGGCGCGGGGTATCGCGCGCGGATCGTAAACATTGTGCACGGGGCTCGGGATAATTGGTTTCGTCCGGCCGATGTGTGCGTGGCGCCAGACGGTTCGCTCTTCATAACCGATTGGTATGATCCTGGAGTGGGTGGTCACAATATGGTCGACATGGAGCGCGGTAGGATTTTCCGCGTAGCTCCGCCAGGATACCCGTATCGGGTACCGGAATTTGATTTTCAGACGCCCCGAGGGGCATGCGAAGCGCTTCGCAATCCCAACTATGCGGTACGTTATTTGGCCTTCACGGCTTTAATAGGAATGGGCAGCCAGGCGGCAGATGCCTTAGAAGCGATGGTGGCTGGTGAATCCAATCCGCGCTGGCGGGCTCGTGCCTTGTGGGTGCTCGGGCAACTTGCCGGCTACGGACAGCGAACCGTGCAATTGGCGCTCGAAGACAGCGATCCTTACGTGCGCATCGTAGGGATTCGCCTGGCGCGCCAGTTGGATTTGCCGCTGATGCCACTATGGAATGAATACTTGCACAAGGAAACACACCTGCACGTACTTCGCGAATGCGCCATAGCACTCCATCGGCGCCACGAGAAGGGTACCTCGGAAATTTGGGCCCAACTGGCTCTACGCTACCCACCCGGGGATCGCTGGTATTTGGAGGCCCTAGGTATCGGTGCTGAGGGGCAGTGGGATGCGTGCTGCGAAGCCTGGTTGCAGCTAGCCGGTTCCCAAGTACTAGCCACACCGGCCGGGCGCGATATCGTGTGGCGCTCGCGCGGCCAACGGTCGGCCGAATGGCTCGCCGATATTATTCTTCAAGGAAACCAGGTAGCAGGGCCTCTTGCCCGCTATTTCCGCGCTTTGGACTTCCAATCACCCGAAAACCGCTCCACGGCGCTGCTTTCGTTGTGGCATTCTAAAGATCGCTGGGACCCGATGGATCGAAAGTTGGTGGCGATTGAGGTATTAACTCGCCTCCAGCCAGAAACCCTAAATGATCCCGTTGACCGTACCGTGTTGCATGAGGAACTTGCGCCATTGCCGCGCGACGAAAGCTTCGTGCGACTTGTCGGCCGATGGCGAGCCGAGCCATTCTATGATGAGCTGTTGCGATTGGCATTGGAACATCCAAACTCAAGCCTCCGGATAGAAGCGCTCCGGCAACTATTCCAGCTCCAGCAATCCTCTCGACTCCTGGCAGTGCTGCACGGTGAGGATGTGGAAGTTGCCGTCAAAGCAGTCGACGTATTGGGGCTTTGGGCTGATGGTCAGAGTACGAGGCTGTTGATCGAATTGGTGCAAGATGGATCGAAGGATCTTGAGCTGCGACGGAGAGCCGTCGGAGCATTGGGGCGCAGCCAAAACGGAGCTCGGTGGCTCATTCGATCCGTCGAACAGGATCAATTGGAACCGGCGCTTCGAGAAGCTACCGCGCAAGCCCTGCATCGCTCACCCCATGCCGAAGCTCGCGTTGCTGCACAAAAACTATTTCCGTTACCTTCCGGCAGGGACGATCGTCCTTTTCCTCCTATCGATCGACTGGCCACCATGACCGGCAATGCCACGAGGGGCCAAGAGGTATTTCGTACTGTCGGACAATGCGCCAATTGTCATCAGGTCGGTACCATCGGAAAGGCCGTTGGGCCAGCTTTGACCGAGATTGGGGGGAAGCTGAGCCGACAAGCACTGTTTGAATCGATCCTATTTCCCAGTGCTGGAATTAGCCACAACTACGAGACCTATGCGGTGGCCACGTCGGATGGGGAAGTTTTGACTGGATTGATTGTTAGCCGTACCGACCAGGAACTACTTTTGAAAACGCAAGAGGCAGTCGTGCGTCGACTGGCGATTGCTGATGTGGAGTTTGTGCGGAAACTGGAAGTCTCCTTAATGCCGGCAGACCTTGCAAAACAGCTTGCTATCCAAGATCTGGTAGACCTCGTTGAATATCTTACGACGCTGCGCAGCGAAACCGCCGCGAGCCCCTAGCCAGCTTGGTCCGAGTTGTCAAGTTAGAGTCCAGACCCACTACGGACTGGAGCCGATGCACATTTGCTCCACTGGGGTTTTTCAGGAAGAGGGGCTTGGCCCGTCTTGCGAACGTCAGACGAGCCGGCCGAATTTGGCGTATGTGCTTCTTGATTGTAGTGTGTGGGTCGCGTTCGTAGGTGAAAAAGTCTTGTAACGCAGGGACGCAGAGGAAAGAAGGAAAATTGTTTAACGCAGAGACGCAGGGACGCAGAGGAAAGGAGGAAAATTATTTAACGCAGAGACGCAGAGGAAAGGAGGAGAATTGTTTGACGCAGAGACGCAGAGGAAAGAACAAGTAAGCTGGCAACCTCCGGTGCCGGTTGGGAAAGAACCATTTTTGCCGAAGACGTCTACAGGGGCCCCTGAGAGGATAATGCCACGGCTCGGGTTAGCTAGCTTCACCACAATCACTAGGGTTGTGCGAGGAATCCGTGGCCAAGCCGCTTCCGGATCTTGCCAGGTGTCTGTTTGAGTGTCCCTTGGCTCGTTTGCGTCAAATACTCACGCCCACGAAATGGCAAATGCCGAACACGCATCACAACGGAGTACTGAGCGCGAACAACTTACGTACAGTCAACACGCACACATTTGATTGTAGGTAAGATTTGTACGAACTGAATAAACACACAAACGCAAAGACGTTTCGATGCAGCGAGGCAATTGACGCTGGATGTTGTTTTCGCGGCGCCGTTGCCTTAGCGCCTTTGCCTTAAAGTACTCCGGCCGCTTAAATAGAACCAGAAACAGTAGGCGACGGGGGTGCCGGTTATTCGTCGTTGTGCCCCACAGATGTCAAGGCAACGGACGGCTGCTGACCTTTGGTAGATGCCGACTTCCTGAGCCGCTCGACTTCGTGAATAAGTTGGTTTACGTCGTCGGCGAATTCCTTCCAATAGTCATCGTTACGATAGCTGATCGGTGAGACGGGTTGACCCGAACTTAGGGCACGAAGTGTCTGGCGAACACGAACCAACGGTCCCACGAACCGATGGCTTGTGCGAATGGTATCTAGCATAACCAGTGGTAGCAGCAATAACGAAGCTCCCAATACGGGAAGGCTGTTGGCGGCGACGGTACCGAATAATTGGCCGGACGTACTGACCGGCTGTGTAAGTGCCGTCCAACAGACGGTCATGAAGAACACGGTCAAGAGGCATTCTAACCAATAGAGTGCCACACGCTGGACGAAAGCCCATTGAATTTCCGCGTTGACCCAGATTCGTTTGCGAGCTCGCATAGCGAAACCCTCCACAATGTTCGATGGAGTACAAAACGGCTCAAGCAACGTCGTTTGCCGTGGTAGTCAAAGGCACAAATGGTGATTCGTACTTGGTCGACTTTCAAATATAAGTCGCATGCCGACACATTTGCGGCATCAGCGCATTGGAAGCGAGTTCATAGATGCGAACCGCCGGTTTGTGTGAGCAAGGTGCAGAGATTTTCCTGTTATAGGAATTCTGGCGATTGATGGGACGGTGACCGATTTATCGATCACACCCCGAAATCTATCCCGATACTCGGGAATTAGGGGTGTGCGTCGAGCAAGGAACGCCCTGGTGTCATTTGAACGACGAGGAGATGATCATGCGCGGTAAGCCAGTCATTAAACCTGTGGTATTTTGGTTGTTGGTTGGGCAAGCGATCATGGCCGGCGATGTACCTGGGAAGGGGATGGTCTGGTTGTCGCTCGATGAGGCGTGGCGGGCTGCGCAGGAGCAAAGCAAACCACTGCTTGTTTACGTGACGCTTCCGGGTTGTGCTTACTACCGGGCGATGGAGCAGCGGACGTTTACCGACCGCCGTGTTCAAGAGAAGCGTCAGACTTGCTTTGTGATAGCGCGTGTGGACGCCAATCAATACCGGAACTGGGCGGAGCGTTGGGGAGCGCAAGCCTATCCGACTTTGTTGGTGATAGCACCGGACAAGAAATTGGTAGCACGCCACGCGGGTTTTGTGTCGTCTGATGGGTTGGTGGAACGCATATCAGCCTGGTGCCGAGAGCGCGCCACGCTTCCGGCGTCCGGTGAGGGGCAACCGTAGGAGGCGTGGCGTATACTCGGTTCGACCGCTGCGCGACCGGCTCGACGCTGGTTCTGGTTTGTCCATTGTGAGGTTAATCGGGCTATTGGGGGCAAACGGATGGGGCGAGCCAGTTGAGCCATCGAGACCAATTGCGGATACCAGCTGGGCTCTTCGGGGCACTTTGATCGGCGCTCGACACAACCTGTTGCCACTGCCAACTTCGCCAACGCGCTGCTTCGGCAAACAAGCTCATGGACACTTGGTCCAAAGCCGTGGCGGCGGCGGCAAATCGATGGGCTACGGAGTGGGGTGGTCCGTGGAACGACGCCAAGCACGCATCGAATAGTTCAGCCAAGGCCGACGCCCATCGAGCATGTTCCGCGCGCAAACGCCGCATGCTGCGTTGAACTTCGAGTTCAAACTGGCTGATCGAGCAATGAGACCCAGGTTGATCGCGGGATTGCTCGTGTGTCCGGATGGCGACAGCGGCAGACAAAGCTGCCAGTCCATACATTTTCCAGAAATCGATGCGGACCTTTTGCACCCGAGACAACAAAGCGTTTCGATAGCGATTCCAAGCATTGGCGATGCGCTGCCACGCCTCGATGGCGCGACCCTCATACAAGTCGCACATCACGCGCGCCAACAACAAATTGTGGTGCTGAACATAAAAGCAATCCGAAGGTAGTAATCGCTCGTCTTCCTCTAAATCTTGCCAGATTGCGGCCGGTTCGTCATTAGCCAAACCGAGCATCGCAAGCACACGTGCCCCGGCATTCCAGCGGGCAAGTAAGTCGTCACGCTCCAGGGCGGCCTGACGAGCGGCTGGTTGATGAAGCATCAGCTCGTGAAACCTCCCCCCGTAAAGCCGTGCCCACATGGAAACCGTCTGAGCGGTGTCCATCTCCCATGCCACATCCGGATATTCGGCGACGGAAAACCACTCCGCGGCTTGATCGCATCGACTCCACGCTTGTTGCCAATCGCCCTGTAAGTGCGCGACGACACCTTCGGTAAGTGCGACGACCGCATCGGCATAGGTGCTGGGGTAGCGTAGGGCTAAGTTGCGTAACTCAGCGAGTAATCGTTCGCCGCGACGTTGTACCGTAGTCCCGCCGATCATTCGGTGTCCAATGTAAACGCCTAAAGCACGCAGGTGATGACGCGGGCTGTCCGAGCGGCGAGAAAGCCATAAGAGACGACTCGTGAGAGCGGCCGCGCGCAACGGATCAATCAGAGTCAACCCCGCCACAGCCGACCAACAAGCATCCAATTGTCGGATCAGCTTGGGAGAGGAAGGTCCTGGCCGACGCCGGCTCGGTAACGCCAGCCTGACGGACCAGTGTGCCAGTTCCATTGCAGCCGTTACTGCGTTACTCGGCAACGATAGTCCCGCCTTTTCGAGAACATCTCGCAAGAGCCGAAGACCAGCGCTTGTGTGGCCGCTGGCCAAATAGTTCCAGGCTGCCTGACACATGTAGGTTTGAGCTTGATCTGGCGGTACGCAGCCGCTCGCTTCCAGAAACACATCTGCGGCTTGCCGGCAGCGTCCAAGGTTGGCCAGTGCCAGAGCATACGCCACGAGGGCAATAGGTTTTTGGGAATCACTCAGCGGGCAATCCAATGCCATTCGGTATAGGCGAGCCGCACGATCGAAAGCTAAGGTTTCACCGGCGGAGCGAGCTGCCTGAAGCAAATAGGCCGCCGCGTCGGCCGGCCGGTCGGCTGCCAAATACTGTTGAGCGACGAATTCGGCGTCGGGCTCCGGCTGCTCGGCCAGTACAGCCGCCAGGTGTGCATGTACATTCCGTCGTGACTGCGGATCGAGCCGATCGACAATGGCCGCACGCACCCGATCATGATAACAGTCCCAAATCGGCTCCGGATCAGTCCCAACCAATCGTACGAGACTGTGTCGTAAGAGATGATCCCAGAGTTGATCATCCGTATGTTTCAGGCCGATTGACTGCGTTACGAGGGACTGCGCAATGGGACGCGCGGCACACGCAACCGATTCTAACAGCATTCGTGCGTTACTCGGTAAATCGCCAACCAATTCGGCGACTACCATTTCGACCGTCAGTTTGCCGGCATGGCCCTCAAAAGCGATTTCCGAGGGACGACTGCACTTCTGAACTGCGTAGGCCTAAAGCTGACAGAGCAACAACGGATTACCGTTAGATTCTGCGGCGATTTGATGAACCAGTTCGTCGCGTGTTGCCAGTGGACCTAGTCGGCGTTGTACCAACGCGCGAGCCGCCCTCGGCTCGAGTGGCCCGAGATGTACGCGATGAAACGCCAGTCGGCCGCTCGCTGCTAACGATTGCACGTGCGGTAATAACATCCTCAGGGCAGGGCTATTAATCTCATCCTCCTGACGCACCAACCAGACCATCCACATCGGAGGTGGGTCGTGCTGTAGTAAGTCGCGTAAAAGCCAAACACTGTCCAGGTCTGCCCACTGTAGGTCGTCCACGATGAAGACCGGTAGTGCGCGTCCCAGTGGGCCGCGCGGCCCCACCCGCCAGAGCAGCTCGCGAAGAGCCGCAAAGGCCCGCTGGCGGCGGTCTTGAGCCGACAGGCGACGTTCCACCGAACGCGCAAGAAACACCTCGTCGAAAACTGGCCACGTCTCGCACAGTAAATCGACATCAAGCGGCGCAACGGCCTGGCGCTCGATCCGGCCGAGCGCAAGCAGGCTCCGTGCCAAACCCGAATGGATCGAACTCCACGCTTTGTACGGTAACAACACGGTCTCGTAACACTTCCCTAGGTAGGCTTGCACGCGTCCGTCTTGCTGTAGCTGATGGTAGAGCCATCGGGCCAATTCTGACTTGCCCATTCCGGATGGTCCCGAAAGGCAAGTGACACAGGTGACGCTAGCTGTAATCGTGCGTTCCAGGATGTCGCGCAGCCGTTGTTGCTCGACCTGCCGACCGACAGGTTCGTCGCGCACTACGGTGTGGATTCTCCCACCGAAGCTCAGCGCCAAAGCGATGGCTTTGCCGTCGGGGCGCATGCTGGGATCAGGATCCGTCAGGCGACCAACAAGCGTTATTAACTCAGCCGGTGCGCACGTAGCACGTAGCGGAGGCGGACGTTGTTTTTTCAGTCGAAGCAAATCCTCCCAACTTGTGGCTTGAAACGGGCGATGCCCCGCTAGGCACTCGTACAACAGGACTCCCACACTGTACCAATCTGTAGCCGGGGTTAACTCCTTGCCCTCGGCTTGTTCTGGTGCCATGTACGCCAGCGTACCGATGATCGCCCCCGGAAGACTCGGTTGGTATGTACCGCGATCCGACAATGGAACGGCCAGGCCTAGATCCAGTACCTTGACCGTGCCGTCAGGTAGGACGAACACGTTGCTAGGCTTCAGGTCCCGATGGAGCACGCCGGCGCTATGTAAGTACACAAGCGCGTCGACCAGTTGCCGTAGCGCTTCGCGTAGCCGCAGCAGTTGCTGCGCGTCCAACCCATTTTCGCCGGCAAAACCTACCCATTGATTCAAGGGTACTCCGGACAAGATCTCCATAGTGAAAAAAGGGACGCCTTCCTCCATGCCCAACTCGTAAATACGGACCAGATTTGGATGACGCAGCCCGGCCAAGACATGAAATTCCGAGAAAAACCTCGTCCAGGTAGCTCCGGTATCGAGCCTTAATGTCTTTAAGGCGAGCGACCGGCCCGACTGCATATCTTGGACCTCGTAAACCGTCCCCATGCCACCTTGGCCCAATACCCGCACGACCGAGAACCTTCCAAAGCGTCGAACCGCCGACACTGGAGCCGCTCCTAGCTGTAGATCGGGACGAAGCAACATGGCCTCGGAATCTGTCGCAGCAGAGGACCGGTCCGAACCAGTATCGGTCGTCACGTCCAGCGGCTTTTTCGGTGCTTCGCGTTTATCCAACCGAATCGCCCTTGAAGAAGAGCAGCCCCATTGCCAATACGTTTTTTTCACGAAAAAAGCTGGCATCAGCCCCACGTAAATGGCGTTTTTACGTGACGCACCGTCCAGCTTATCTACATTGTTACTGTCGAGCAACCGCGACGCGCCAGGGCTACCGAGGCTATCCGGCGTTGGCCCCTAGCTGAAGGATGGTCCGCGATACGAACAGGTCGGCCGGTCGATCATCCCAATTATAGCTAGCAGCGCTACTTTAGTGAAAGCTCTATCGTTGGGACGACAGGGAAAAAACTAAACAGTAACGATAAGCAAACTGGCGTCAATTCCTTGTTGCGGTCCGAGCATTCGGTCCCACAACCATTGAATTGTAATCACCCAACGCAACGGTTATCGTTTTCTGCAACCGAAGCAATCTGGGAATAGCCGGCACCTTGTCCGCCACCATCGCACAAGCCGCCCGTAGCCACGACTCTTCACGTTGTGCTAAGCCTGGGAACCATTCTGCAAAAGCACGATCGACGGTGTGAACCAGTTTTTGAGAAGCAAATGAACCATTCCGGCTGGACAGTTGACGATCACTACTCGGGGCCAAAGTCCGGGCAACAGTGCCCGTTCGCGGAGAGTCCAATCCGTTTGTTAGCTAGGCAGTGAGCAACCGCCAGAAAACTGGGCGAAAAAGTCGTTGCCTTTATCATCAATGAGAATAAACGCCGGGAAGTCTTCGACTTCGATCCTCCAGATCGCTTCCATCCCAAGCTCGGGGAACTCCAGTAATTCGACGCGTCGAATGTTCTCCTTTGCCAAAATCGCGGCTGGGCCACCGATACTACCCAGATAAAACCCACCGTGTTTCTTGCAGGATTCGGCTACTTGCCGTCCGCGATTTCCTTTGGCGATCATGACGAGGCTACCGCCATGTTGTTGAAAGAGTTCCACGTAGGAATCCATGCGGCCGGCTGTTGTGGGACCGAATGAACCGCTGGGCAATCCATCGGGCTTTTTCGCCGGGCCGGCATAGTAGATAGGATGTTGCCGGAAATAGTCCGGCAAAGGTTGCCCGGCCTCGAGCCGTTCTTTGAGTTTCGCGTGCGCCATGTCGCGAGCAACAACGATCGGTCCAGAAAGGAGCAACCGAGTCGTAATCGGGTACCGGCTGAGCTGACGTCGAATTTCATCCATCGGTCGACGCAAGTCGATGCGGACGGCACGATCGTCCTTCCACTGTCGCAATGAATCGGGTATATACTTGCTGGGCTGCCATTCGAGGTCCTCCAAAAAAATACCGTCGCGTGTAATTTTTGCTTTTGCTTGACGGTCGGCACTGCACGAGACACCAATTCCAATCGGCAGGGATGCGCCGTGGCGCGGTAAGCGTATAACACGAACATCCAAAGCGAAGTATTTGCCGCCGAACTGGGCTCCGATACCACAACGGCGGGCTTCCTCCAGGAGCTGCGCTTCGAGTTCCACGTCCCGAAAGGCTCTTCCCAATGCATTACCCGTCCGCGGCAAGCTATCGAGGTAGCGAGTTGACGCGAGCTTGACCGTCTTGAGAGTCATCTCGGCAGACAGTCCGCCGATCACAAATACCAGATGATACGGTGGACACGAGGCTGTTCCTAAGGATCGCATTTTTTCGGCTAGATAAGGCAACAGAGTCTTCGGTTCCAGGAGCGCTCGGCTTTCCTGAAACAAAAGCGATTTGTTAGCCGAGCCACCTCCTTTCGCAATAAATAAAAAGTGATATTCGTTTCCATCGACTGATGTAATATCAATTTGTGCCGGCAAGTTCGTATTCGTATTTTTTTCCTGCCACATCGTAATTGGGGCTACTTGCGAATACCGAAAATGGTTTTCGGCGTAGGCTTGAAAGACGCCTTGAGCCAGGGCTTCTTCATCTTGCTGGCACCAAACGGCGTGGCCCTTTTTCGCAATCACGGTGGCCGTGCCCGTATCCTGGCACAAAGGCAACACACCGGCGCTAGCAACCTCGGCGTTCCGCAGCATCGTCAGAGCCACCATGCGGTCATTGTCCGAAGCTTCCGGATCATCGAGTATCGCTGCAACTTGCCGCAAATGATCCGGCCTTAAGAAGAAATTGATGTCGTGAAATGCTTCGGCAGCCAATAACGTGAGTGCCTCAGGCTCGACCACCAGTACTTCTTGGCCTCGAAACGTGTCCAGGGCAATGTAGTCGTCGGTTAATTTGCGATAGGGTGTGGTGTCGCTAGCTAGCTCGAACAACGGCTGAAAGATGTTGCTGACAGCGGGGTTAGTCATAGCCTACATCCTAATCGAGCGATGGCTGACCATCACGGTCGATTGTTATGGTGAACGTCGCCCGTACGCTTCCATTCTTTACCAAGCCCCCCTGCAGTGAAGCCTCGAAAAGCGGTCCGAACATTAGTCGGAACGAAACCAACGAATCGCATCACCATCCCGGTTATTCACGGATGGGTAGTCCGGCCGCCATGGAATAAACCGATGGCTTTCGATGTCGACTGGCCGAAGCCGCACCGCCCACGTCGCAAGCGCGCCCGGAGGGACTCGAACCCCCAACCCTCGGTTCCGAAGACCGATGCTCTATCCGATTGAGCTACGGGCGCTTGACTTCACGATACGACATCTTGGGCTTTCCGGCAATGCGGCTGCCTCGAAAACCTCCTCTACGATGTTATCGTTTCGCATGTTTTTGGGATTTGGCAAGAAGGTTGTAACGCAAAGGCGGGAAGGCGCTAAATAGCAAAATAAAACGGATACCCACCTGGACTACGTTCTTGCGCGTTTACACTGGTTAACAATACGTTCTTTTGGGCTACCCGGTTGGTTTGTGGATCGCGGTCAGCTTGCGGATCGAAGCGGCGCCCCTTTTGCCGGGGCTCGGGTGTGTGGGTCTTAATTGTGGGTAAGCTATTTGCGTTGAGTACTCCGTTGTGATGTGTGCTCGGCATTTGCCGTTTCATGGGCGTGAGGATTAGACGCAACCGAGCAAAGGCGCAGTAAAACAGGCACTTGGCAAGATTGGGTAGCCGCTTAGTCACGAGTTTTCCGCACAACCCGGGTGATTTTGGTGAGACTAGCTAACCCGAGCCGTGGCATTGTCATCACTGGGGGCCCCTGTAGAGGCCTTGTGCAATGATGGTTCGTTTTCAACCGGCACCGGAGGTTTCCAGCTTACTTCTTCTTTCCCCTGGGTCTCTGCGTTAAAGCAATTTCTTCCTTTTCTCTGCGTCTCTGCGTCTCTGCGTTAAAGGATTTTTCTTCTTTTCTCTGCGTCTCTGCGTTAAGCCTTTCACCTACAAACGCGACGCACACACGCGGCTCGGTGGATGATCACCTGAGTCCAAATTCGGTTCAGTACAAGCCGGTGCTGATGGCGCAAACAGTTTTGACGGCGATAGCCGAAGTGCCCGGCTTACCCGCCAAGCGGCCACTTTGGGTGCTTGGTTAGGAGCCTAGCTTTAGTTAACATTAGTTTACCCTTTTTGAAGTATATAAGGCGATTTGTGGTTGCAGTGCAGTTGTCGAAATAGAGAAGTAGCCACAGCCGGAGGTATGCACGCGTGGGTCGAAAAATCGGCTGGATTGGTATATCGGCGTTGCCCTAAAACCCGCAATTTAGTTACACTGATAAATTGGCTGAATGACGGGTTGTGGGCTAGTTTAGTGGGGCCTACCCCTGGCATCACGCCCAGCACGGATGTGGAGCGGTGTGGTCCGTCGGTAGAGATGCGGCCGAGCGCATCATCGTGCCGGGCAGTTCTGCGAACGGGTTGAGGGGAATGGCCGAGATTACGTTACGTGTGATTGATGGGGCTGATCGAGGACGCGTGTTTCATATGTTGCGCACCCCGGTGACCGTGGGGCGCGAAGAAGGTAATACGGTGCAATTGAACGATGAGCGCGTCAGTCGGTTCCATTTGAAAATCCAAGAGGATCACGATCGGATCGTTTTGACTGACCTCGATAGCACGAATGGTACTCGAGTTAACGGTGAAGAGGTTCAGTTACGAATCTTGCGTCACGGCGACATCATCACGGTAGGCCGTACCGTGCTTCTTTTTGGCTCGCGGGAGGAGATTGCCCGACGCATTCGCCGCATGAAGGGTGAGGCTCAGGGGGTGGAATTTCCCACGGCCGATGTGAACGTCAGTAGTTCGGATGTAGATCTGATTGAGATGGGCCAGGAGCTGTTCCAGCCTACGGCTTGGAATGAGCCGCCAGAATTACCCGCGAAACTCTCCCCGGCTCAGGCAGCGCAACTCTACGAGATGCTCGAATACATTCATCGCCGTATTCGCGTACTGATCGAGTCGGTCAAGCCAATCAATGCCACCGGCCGTGTGACTTTGGATTGGGCCGAATGGCAGGAACTGCTGGACGTGCAAGCTCGATTGGCCGAATACATGCATGCTATTGGGACGCCCGAGGTCTAACGGGCCGCGTAGCCTACTTGGTCTGTTCCAGCTTCTGCGTTACAAGTACGACTGTATCGGTTTACCGGTGTATGGCGAGGGGAGTCGCCGATTGCTGGCACTCGGGCGGCGAAGGTTTATTCAAGCGGCGCTAGTGGGGAGGGCACGAAGTGCGTGTTATTATCGAATCGGATTTTGAGGCGGCGTCGCGCCGCGCAGCCCTTTTCATCGCACAGCTTGTGCGACAAAAGCCCAATTGTGTGCTCGGTTTGGCTACCGGCAGCTCTCCCTTGGGTGTGTACCGAGAATTGGTGCGGATGCATCGAGAAGAAGGACTGGACTTTAGCCAAGTGACGACTTTTAACCTTGATGAATACGTCGGGCTCGACCCCACCCATCCGCAAAGCTATCGGTTCTTCATGCAGCAGCATCTATTCGATCATATCAATGTCGATCCGTCGCGCATCCATATACCGGATGGAAGGGCGTTGGATTTCGAACGATATTGTCGGGCGTACGAAGACCGGATTCGGGAAGCTGGTGGCATTGACCTCCAGTTGCTTGGTTTAGGCAGAGACGGGCATATTGCGTTTAACGAACCCGGCTCGTCGCTGGGGAGTCGTACCCGCCTGAAAATGCTTACCCCCGAAACCATCCGCGATAACGCTCGGTACTTCGGCCGCGAAGAATTGGTTCCCCGGCTAGCTGTAACCATGGGCGTCGGTACGATATTGGAGGCCGGGCGGTGTTTGTTATTAGCGTTCGGTGAGGCGAAGGCTGAAGCGGTGCAGCGAACGGTCGAAGGCCCGGTAACGGCTCAGGTAACTGCTTCTGCTCTTCAACTTCACCGCGACGTCATCGTCATACTGGATGAAGCAGCCGCCAGCCGTTTGGAACGGCGCGAGTATTATCGACAAATGGAACAGGCCCAAATGCGGCTCGAGCGCGAAGGACTGCGCGCCTTGCTTCCAGGAAATGAGCAACCATGAGACAAATCGGCGTGTTGTCGGATGAGGCTCATGCGCAGCGGTTCGTGCGCTACTTGGCCGGACAGGGTATTGATGCGCTTGCAGAACCGAGCGACGAAGGCTGGGCGATTTGGGTACGCGAGGAAGATCATCGGCAAAAGGCCCAAGACGAATTGGCCCAGTTTCTCGTCGAACCAGACCATCCCCGGTATCGACACACCAGCGCACCGGCAGCCAGTAGTTCGCGAGCGGCGGTTCAAAGTTGGCCCTGGCCGCTGAAGCGACGGAAAGCCGCGCGGCCGGCTCGGGCCGCCATTCCATTGACGCGTTTGCTAATCGCCCTAACACTCACAGTAAGCATTGCTGGTTGGTTTGGGCGCTTGCCAGTCGATTCGTTGGGGGGATCCATTTACCGCGAGCTTCGCTTTGTCTCGCCAACCGCCGGCTCGGTCAGTGGATGGGAGGCGTTCGTGTCCATTCGACAGGGCGAGCTGTGGCGGTTGATAACGCCGATGTTTTTGCATTTCGATTACCCGCACATCATTTTCAACATCGTAATGTTCTATTACGTGGCTTCGCAGATCGAGCGGCTTCGAGGGCCGACTCGGCTAGCATTACTGGTGCTATTAACGTCCCTGGCCGCAAACACCATCCAGGCCTATTTCCAGGGTCCAGATTTTGGCGGTTTGTCGGGGGTCGTATATGGACTACTCGGTTATGTCTGGATCAAGTCGATGGTCGATCCGGATTCCGGGTTTCATTTAGATCCATTCACCTGGTTGGTAGCCGTAACGTGGTTCTTGTTATGCGTCTTTGACGTCATTCCCAACGTAGCCAATCATGCACATGCAGGCGGCTTGGTGGCCGGGATAGCGGCTGGATTGATTCGCTCGAACCGCTCCGCGTCACCATAGGGGGTTGTTTCCATTGCCGGCGCTCGGTCGTGTCCGCTACTTACTGAATCGTGACGGGCCGTGATGGCGGGCAGTATCCGAAACGCAAGCGGCGCTCGAGGCTCTGATGGCAACGGGAAAGAGCATCTGCCGATGGCGAGACCCATCAAAATAGGTACTGTGGCTGAGGAACAATTTGTTGTCGGGCCAGAACACGCTATCGATTTTGCCGATAACCAAATGCCGGCTGTCCTGGCGACTCCGTGGCTTGTCTGGTTTCTGGAACACGCCGCGCGCAAAGCGGTGCTCCCTGCGCTCGAGCCTGGTGAGAGTACTGTAGGTGTTTACGTCGAAATCCAACACCTGGCGCCGACGCCCGTAGGAAAGTCGATCGTCTGTTTCGCGAAGGTGATACACGTGGAGGGGGCTGCTATAGCATTTCAGCTCGAGGCACGCGATGAGCTTGAAAGAATCGCGCGCGGATTCCATCGTTTGCGGATCATCGACAAACAGCGGTTTGCTCGACGTGTGCAAACGAAGCATGCCCGTGGCTAGCCCATCGTTTTAGCGCAGGTGCTGCTCATCACACGCGTCGGCCAACACACGGACTGAGTCGGCGATTTGTACCGGATAGGTATACTCGGTTTCTAAGCGGCGAAGGTCCGGAGGCAGTTCCTCCAGGTTACGCATTGCCCATTCCCGCACGGAAGACAGCGGCGGCGACGGCTCAATCCGCTTACCCTGCCGCATCACCAGCCGTAGTAACGGTTCACCCGCTTGCACCTCGCCTTCCAGGCCAATGCAGTCACCAGCCAACATGCCGTGCTCTTTGCGCCGAAATACCTGTTTGCGACCTGGCCAGGTAGCTTTGCCTTCGGAGCGTTTTCGACACGGGCGGCCGGCGCATTCTTGTAGCTTGTATGCACAGTCGAGGTAGGGCACGTCGGCCGATGTGTCTAACCGGCTGCCGATCCCGTAGCCATCGATCGGCGCTTTTCGAAGTTCCAGCTCCGCCAGAGTGTATTCATCGAGCCCGCCACTGGCAAAAATACGCGTCGCCTTGAGGCCTCCTTCGTCTAAGATTTTGCGTACGCGAAATGCGTGTTCAGCTAAGTCACCGCTATCGATCCGCACACCCTGTACGGTTATTCCACTTGTAGCTAACTCTCTTGCCAAGTGAACGACAAGCTGTGCTGCTCGTTCGGTGTCATAGGTGTCCAACAAGAAGACGATTGGTCCTGGGTTACTGCTGGCAAAACTGCGGAATGCTTCTATTTCATTAGCGTGAGCTTGAATCAGCGAGTGCGCCATCGTGCCGTATAGCGGAATCCCAAAGCGCCTGCCGGCTTCCACCGTTGCCGTACCTGTAAACCCTGCTATATAAGACGCGCGAGCCGCCAGCAAACCCGCCTCGGCACCATGTGCCCGGCGAAAACCGAAGTCGACTAGCATCTTACCAGGAGCAGCCAGCCGACAACGGGCTGCCTTGGTGGCAATGAGAGTCGGAAATTGAATTAAATTGATTAACCTCGTTTCGATCAGCTGCGCCTCGGGCAATGGGGCCACCACACGCACCAACGGCTCGTCGGCAAACACCACTGTGCCTTCGGGTACGGCCCATACGTCTCCGGTAAATCGCAGGCCACGCAAATAATCGACAAAATCGCGATGGAATTGCGGTTGTTCGGCAAGCCACTCCAGTTCGTCGGGTTGAAAACAAAGGTCTTCCAAATAGTCCCATAGCTGCTCGAATCCGGCTGCCAGTAAGAACGGTCGCTGTTTCGGTAAACGCCGCACAAAGAATTCGAATACGGCCGTATCCGTCATCCCGTGTTTGTAGTAGGCTTGGAGCATCGTCAGTTGGTAGAGGTCGGTCAGAAGAGCGCTTCGTGCCATCAGTTCGGGCGATCGGGTCGCCATCGTAGGTCTCTCCTCTCGATGATCCCTTCGTAATGATCAACTACAGCCCATCCGAGGCGATTCTCTTCCGCGGATATCAAAACCTATGGTTGCAAGATAGTGAAGCATCAGGAAGATACAAGACCAAGGGAAGAGCAGAATCCTCCACAGGCAGAGAACGGGTTAAGACCCGTTGTGTTTTCGAAACGTAACACCCCACGGACGCCCGTGCGCACTCCGGCCATAGTCATGCTGTCATCGCGCCGGTGCGCCTTAGCGCCTTTGCGCTACTTAGAGTAGTATCGCACCGCTCTGCTTCAGTCGCACCGCCGTCAGACGGTGGTCGCTCTGTGGAAGATGCTTCGGTTGCCGGACCACCCCGTGTACCTGCATGGGAGGGGCGCAAGCACGTCTTAGGCCCGCGCCGCGCGTTTTTGGATTAGCGCAGCAACTTCTCCGGGTTCAGGAAAACGGCCCGTTTTGCGCTTGGAAAAGAGATTCTGACCATTGACGTCAACTTCAAAAATGCCGCCACTTCCTTCGACCAACTCGACCTTACAACCCGGTAATTCTTTCAACTCGTCAGCCACCCTGGCTGCGTGGGGATAGTAGTTTCATTGCACACAATAGGTAATACGGACCTTCATGTCGACATTCCTTACTTTCCTGGCTATTACCGATGCCAGTGCACACCCGTACGCGATCGGCCTCTGAAGCTGAGCCAATCCCCTTAACGCGAAAACACTAGGGCATTCTGAAACCGACCATATACTTTGTCAAGGATGGCAAATTGAATGCCACGCCGTTGTGTGTGCGCCTCGGTTGTAGGTGGAACGTTGGTGTAAGAGGCTCGCAATCGCAGAAGCATGCCTATTTTTGGCGGCAGGAGTGGAAACGAGGTATCTTTCTAAATGGTAGATGAAAGGGTTCGGTAATTTGCCGAGCGTGGCGTAGGCATGCCTTTTTCGGCCCAACCCAATGGGAACCGATGCGGGTGCTTCTTGCTAAAGGCGTTCCGGCGAGTGATCGCTCAACAGAGCCGCGATCGTAAGCAAGCGGCCAGTTCAATTCAACGTTAAGGCGCTAAGCCGGAAGGAAACAGTTTACAGGTACTTCTTGTCTTCGTTGCGGCTTTGCGTTGAATTGTTTTACCGCTCGCTAACGTCGCGGTGTGTACATCTTGATTGTAGGTAAGTTGTTTGCGCTGAGTACTCCGTTGTGATGCATATTCGGCATATGCCATTTTATGGGTTTGAGGATTTGACGCAAGCAAGCCAAGGCGCAGCAAAACCGACACTTGGCAAGATCGGGTAGCGGCTTAGTCACAAATTTCTCGCTCAACCCTCGTGATTTTGGTGAAACTAGCTAACCCAAGCTGTGGCATTATCATCACTGGGGTCGCGTGTAGAGGCCTTGGGCAAGAAAGGGTTCTTTCCCAACTGGCACCGGGGGTTGCCAGCTGACTTATTCTTTCCCCTGCGTCTCTGGGTTAAAGCATACTTGTTGTTTTCTCTGCGTCTCTGCGTTAAACAATTTTCCTTCTTTCCTCTGCGTCTCTGCGTCTCTGGGTTAAAGCATATTTGTTGTTTTCTCTGCGTCTCTGCGTTAAAATATCTTTTACCGACAAACGTGACGCACACATTATCGGCCAGTAATGGCTATGGCGTAGCCGCTTTCGGAGTACGTTGGAATGCCGTCAGATAAGGGCGACTGTTTCCGAAGCATCGGCTTTGCTTAGATGACGTTTCAGTGCCGCACCCACGAATCCGGCAAACAGGGGGTGAGGCGCTGTCGGTTTTGACTTGAACTCAGGATGAAACTGAACGGCAACAAACCACGGATGGCCTTCGAGTTCGATAATTTCAACGAGGCGGCCGTCAGGGCTGGTACCCACGACCTTCAATCCGCGTTCGGCCAACCGGGTTCGATATGCGTTATTGAATTCATATCGATGTCGATGGCGTTCACGGATGGAATCCTTTTGATAGCATGCGTACACCAGGCTGTTGGGCTCCAACACGGCCGGTTGTGCGCCCAAGCGCATGGTTCCTCCCTTATCAATGACGTTACGTTGTTCGTCCAATAAGCAGATAACTGGGTGAGGGGTGTCTTTATCGAATTCTGTGGAGTGAGCACCGGTTAAGCCTACCACATTCCGTGCGAACTCAATGACGGCGCATTGCATGCCGAGACAGATGCCAAAAAACGGAATCTGGCGGCAGCGGGCAAATTGAATCGCTTCGATTTTGCCTTCGATCCCTCGTTCTCCGAAGCCCCCCGGTACCAAGATGCCGTCATAACCCGCTAAGAGCCGCTCTGGCCCGTCACGCTCGATCTGTTCGCTTTGGATGCGCCCCACGCGGACTTGGGTTTCGTGGTGCACGCCGGCATGGTCCAAAGCTTCGTAGATCGATTTGTAGGCGTCGAAATGTTCGGCATATTTCCCTACGACCGCAATCGAGATTTCGTATTTGGGGTTGCGCAGTCGATGGAGCCATTCCCGCCAATCCTCCATATCCAATGGGCCAGCATCCAACCGCAGGCGGCGGACGATCAGTTCATCCAGGCCATTTTCTACCAAACTGAGCGGTACTTCATAGATGGAAAAGTCCTTATCGCGCTCTTCGATCACAGCTTCGATTGGCACATTGCAAAACAGCGCGATCTTCTCGCGATCCTCGCGCCGCAAGGGCTTCTCTGTGCGACAGATGAGCACGTCCGGTTGAATACCGATTTGCCGCAAGAGTCCGACCGAATGCTGAGTCGGCTTGGTTTTCAATTCCCCTGCCGCTCGCAAATATGGAACAAGCGTAAGATGAATATAGAGGCAATTCTCCTTGCCCACATCTAGTGCAAATTGACGAATGGCCTCCAAGAAGGGCTGGCTTTCAATGTCACCTACGGTACCGCCAATTTCGGTGATCACCACGTCTGTGTCTTGGTCAGCTAGTTTACGGATTACCGACTTGATTTCATTCGTAATGTGCGGGATGACCTGCACAGTCTTACCTAGAAACTCGCCCCGTCGCTCTTTTTCGATGACCGAAAGGTAAATGCGCCCCGTGGTACAATTCGAATATCGAGTTAGCGGGCTGTGAGTAAATCGCTCGTAGTGGCCCAAATCCAAGTCAGTTTCACTTCCATCATCCAATACATAGACCTCACCGTGCTGGTAGGGGCTCATTGTGCCAGGATCGACGTTGATATACGGGTCGAGCTTTTGCATTTTGACCGATAGGCCTCGCCGTTCCAGTAGCATACCAATCAAGGCACTTGTTAAACCCTTGCCAAGAGAACTCACCACACCTCCCGTTACGAAGATATGCTTGGCCATGCTCGATCACCCTTCAATCCGTTACCGTTTCTCATACACGAGCCGGGGCGCTCGCTGCACTCTCTTCAGCCTAGCGTTACGCAATAACGTGCAAAAGAGGGTACGTTGACTGAAACAGGCCAGTAAAAAAGGCGCTGGACCGATTCGTCCAGCGCCTAGTAGCCCTGTGTGGCCTCGGACGCTCACGCAAGACAAACACTTCTTAGTAGTCTACGTTGCGGACCACTTCCGTATCCCGGATGTACGCCAAATTGCAGAACGTTCGGTAATCCAAATTATTCGGCAAGAAATGTACCGAACCGTCCGCATACACGAATTGGCAACCGTTCGGATGCTTGCTGGCAAATACCCATGCGTACTGGCGGCGCAAAGCATCGCCTCGGTACGCAGAGTTAAAATGCCAATCACGTTGCCAAATCGGCCAGTTGGGATTGGTCGGCGGAGCCAGCGGGCCTTGACCGGTTACCACACCGGCGACAACACGGCCATGGCAGCAGGTATGTGTTCCCGTAGCGCCCCAAGGGCCATATAGCGTGCTCGTCTTGAAGGGTCCACCTACGGATTCCCCCACGGCGATTACGTTGCTCGTTCCGTCGAGAATCTCCGAAAACGAAGCAGCACCGCTATTGCCGAACACGCCGGTGCGGATATCGTTCCGATAGCGGATTTGCCACCAGGCGCTGTAGTCGGTGTCCACGCCCGTGCAGAAGAGATAGCTCGTGCGTCGAGCGTTCACCATGGTGTAAAAGTCACGGGAGTTTCCTGGATTGCGATTGAAAATCTCTCCACGTCCCGGATGCGATGGGCATTCGAGCACGGTCATCCGGGCGTTGTATAGTCCGTTGTTGATCTGGTCGTTACCAACAACCGGGATTCCGTATGGCGACGACATGCTCGAACAGACATTGAAGTTGTACTTATCGTGCAAGGTCTGTAGTTCCATGAAGGGCCATAGGAGAGCCCAACCGGTGGTGTTCTTGATGCCACCGCTTTCTGCCAAGTGCCACGAGGGATTGTTATAACGGCCCGATGCAATCAAGGCCGGTGGAAACACCTTGTGTATGTCGTGATAGTTATGCAGCGCTAACCCAATTTGTTTCAGATTATTGCCGCACGACATCCGACGGGCCGCTTCCCGCGCCGCTTGAACAGCCGGCAACAACAAGGCCACCAAAATACCGATGATTGCAATTACCACCAGCAATTCAACGAGAGTAAACGCACTGCGACGTCTCATAAACGTACCCCCCACTCATAAAAGGTTAGAAAAGTGTCCGAGGCCGAACGGCTTACTTCTTGTAGATTCAGTGTAACGGTTACTGACCGAAAGTCAACAGCAATTTGAAAAAAATCTCCCGGCAAGCCCGTGCCGCCTGGATTCTCGTTCGTGACCAGACCGTCCGATTGCGATCGGCACTTACACGCTAGGGAACGAAAATGCCAGTTGCCGTCGTCACACGGGAGGAACTCATGGTGCGTGTTGCATATGCAGGTGCCCGCTTGAGAAAGTGCTGTCGGTCCTCTCCCTTGCAGCACGATTAACACCCACCGACTGCCTGAAAGGTTCTGGTACACTACAAATACGTTATTCAGAGGTTTCTTAATGATCAGTTTCCGGAACGTCTATGCTGGCGTTTTCCGAAGCTCTGTGTCTCTGTGGTGCCAACTCGAAGCCTACGTTAGGGCGCGTTGCTGATAAGGTCGTTCGACACTCCTACAATCAATATCCACAATCGGACCGGTGGTTTACATGCCAACGCGCTGCCGATACCGGTTAACAAAGTCTCGGTAATCGTCGGGCGTATCGATGCCCTTGGAGGCATGTTGGGTAAGCCCCACTTGTATGGAAATGCCGTTCTCTAAAGCGCGAAGTTGCTCTAGGGACTCGACCATCTCCAAGCGCCGTAAAGGAAGTTCGTTCCACTTCAGTAGCAGCGTCCGGCGATAGGCGTAAATCCCCAAGTGCTGTAAATACAGTGGCGGATCCGCCGAAAGATACTCATCCGTCCACCGGCGCGGGTAGGGGATTCGGCTTCGGCTAAAATACAGGGCGCGCCCATGAGCATCGCATACGACTTTGACGCATGACGGGTTGTCCAAGAGATAAGATTGGCGAATAGGTACGGCCAGCGTAGCTATGTCGATTTGGGGATTGGCAGCAAGCAGCTCGATAAGTTGATCGATTAGCGAACCGGGCAATTCCGGTTCATCTCCCTGTAGATTAACGAAGAGGTCGACGTCGGGACGTTGGCTAGCGATCTCGGCGAGTCGTTCGGTTCCGCTTTGCGCATTGGGATTCGTTAATATGGCCCGACCGCCGAATGCAGCCACGGCTTGAACGATGGACGGATGATCCGTGGCCACGATTACTTCGGCCGGAAGCTTGGCTTTTCGCGCTTCCTCGTAGGTGTGTTGGATAAGGGGTTTACCGGTTTCAGCCAGAAGCATTTTTTGGGGCAGGCGCGTCGAACCCAGACGCGCCGGAATCACCACGATGGCGCGCCGACCCGGTGCCCGAAGCTCAAGCGTATCGGAGAGGGGTGTTTCCTGTGCCGGCATACGTGCCTCCGCTTATCAAAGTTTGCTTTGAAATACTAGAATGAGAAGCAACGACAGCCAGCATATCCCAGGTAGGCACTCCATAGGGCACGATACGTCAAGGAGGCCGCATGCATCGAATACTCCTAAAATCCAAAATCCACCGCGCGACGGTCACTCAGGCGGACCTTCATTATGTGGGCAGCATCACGATCGACGAGCAGCTCATGGAAGCTGCAGACATCGTGCCATTTGAGCAAGTCCATATTTATGATATTACCAACGGCAGTCGTCTTGTAACCTATGCCGTTCCCGGACCAGGTGGGTCAGGTACGATTTGTATCAACGGAGCGGCTGCTCATCTGGTGCGCCCTGGCGACCTAGTGATTATTGCCAGTTACGCGCAGTACGAGGAGGCAGAGTGCCGCCATCATGAGCCAAGAATATTACTTGTCGATTCGAAGAATCAACTTTTACCCGCCGAGAACGCGACGGCAAACCTGTGGGCCGGCCGCGCAGAGGGCTGAAAGTACCTCGACAACTGAATCGACGTTGTATACAGCTAAATCCAAGTGCCCTTCGATTTTCGAGCCGTACTGGACCTGGCGTAACAACCGTTCTTTCCGCAAAGTCTCACGGGCCCGAACTCGATAAACGAAAATCTGCCGAATCCGTTCCCTCGGGCGGTACCACATATTTGATAGGGCTCTTGGTTGAATCCGAATACCCAGGCGGGATCACGGCGCCAGCGACTTTTACTCCCGGCAAGTTACCGCCAGCAGCCTCCAACTGGCCAAGGTCAAGACCTTCTTCCGGATTGAGGCCCTGGACGTCTTGATGGAACGTCACGACGTTTTCACCCGGTGTAGCCCCTTGCATGAGCTCATACCGCCCGTTGGCGTCCGTCTTGCCTTCACCTTGAAAGTGCGGTGAGTTAAAACGAACCACCACGCCGGAAATGGGTTTTCCATCCAAATAGACGGTTCCTGACACCCTGACCGGTTTAGGAGCCGCGGCTTGGCGCTTCTGACAACCGAGCATTGTTAGGGCTAAACAGACAGTCGCCCAAATCCACCATTGCTTACTACTGAGTTGCGTAATGGCAGCGCCGTTCATAAACTGATCCCCGCATCAGCAACCACAAAACCAGTTAACCAATTCCCTATAACAGGCCCATTATAGCATAAACTGCGCTTTGCAAGGGCAAGGGCTCGGTATCTCGGAAGACGGCTTTTGTACCCAGCTAGCAACCGAGGTCAAGTCTTTCATCAGGGTCACGAACCCATCGGACTGCCGGAGCCTACGTCAAATACCCAGTGGCAAACTATCAAACACGGCACGACGCTATTCGAGTTTTGCCCTCATAAAAATGCGCGACGGCTTGTCAATAGGACGCGCCGTCGCGCTTGCTTTGACTGGTACAACACGGAACGAGTCGTAGCTTCCTGCTAACTTAACTGGCAATCACTAATAATCGACATTCCGCACGACTTCCGTATCCCGGATGTAGGCTAAATTGCAGAACGTTCGGTAATCCAAATTATTCGGCAAGAAATGTACCGAACCGTCCGCATACACGAATTGGCAACCGTTCGGATGCTTGCTGGCAAATACCCATGCGTACTGGCGGCGCAAAGCATCGCCTCGGTACGCAGAGTTAAAATGCCAATCACGTTGCCAAATCGGCCAGTTGGGATTGGTCGGCGGAGCCAGCGGGCCTTGACCGGTTACCACACCGGCGACAACACGGCCATGGCAGCAGGTATGTGTTCCCGTAGCGCCCCAAGGGCCATATAGCGTGCTCGTCTTGAAGGGTCCACCTACGGATTCCCCCACGGCGATTACGTTGCTCGTTCCGTCGAGAATCTCCGAAAACGAAGCAGCACCGCTATTGCCGAACACGCCGGTGCGGATATCGTTCCGATAGCGGATTTGCCACCAGGCGCTGTAGTCGGTGTCCACGCCCGTGCAGAAGAGATAGCTCGTGCGTCGAGCGTTCACCATGGTGTAAAAGTCACGGGAGTTTCCTGGATTGCGATTGAAAATCTCTCCACGTCCCGGATGCGATGGGCATTCGAGCACGGTCATCCGGGCGTTGTATAGTCCGTTGTTGATCTGGTCGTTACCAACAACCGGGATTCCGTACGGCGAAGACATGCTGGAACAAACATTGTAGTTGTACTTGTCCGACAAGGTCTGCAGTTCCATGAACGGCCACAGGAGAGCCCAACCGGTGGTGTTCTTGATGCCGCCGCTTTGGGCCAAGTGCCACGCTGCATTGTTATACCGGCCCGACGCAATCAACGCCGGCGGAAAAACCTTGTGCACGTCGTGGTAGTTGTGCAGCGCCAAACCAATTTGTTTCAGGTTGTTCCCGCACGACATACGACGAGCCGCCTCACGTGCCGCTTGCACAGCAGGTAGTAGCAACGCCACCAAAATGCCAATAATCGCGATCACCACCAACAACTCGACAAGGGTAAAACCCCTCTTCCGACGCGCAATGCGTACCATAAGAACCTCCCTAATTAATAGAGGACACCTCTTTAGTAGGTGGACATGTAACCCACCGCGACTTGAAAACTGCTATTACCGAGTATCGACAATGTGCGTAACAGAAACGAAAACCTAAGAATCACGGCTAAACAAACGCTTAATACCGACGCTAAATCTCCCAATACGAATCGTCCCGCCAGCAACAATTAGTTTTGGCCCGGCCTCCTGGTACAATCAATTCCGCGAGTTAACCACAAAATCACGCTCTTGAAGGTTGTAACACCTAAAAAAGTCTTTGGTTCCGCCTTTAACACAAAAAGGCACGCCACTAGACCAGCCCGCATAGCCTAAAGTCTAGCGCGTACCCCCTGTGACTTTGGCTATGATACCAAAGTTCACCGGTCCGTCAACTATTTTGTCTACGTCCTTTAATAGCAGCACGCATGTGCCTGCCCTTTCGGAACCAGTCGATCGTGTCATATAATGTAATATTGTATAGATGCCCGGCGTTGCGCTCGTACACGCACCGCGTCCTTCCCCTGACCAAAGCGCGCGAAGTGTCGCCTCAGTATTGAATGGGGAGCTGGCACACGCTCCACCTGCATTTTCCGCGGCGCCTTTACGTAAGAGAGCCTCAACCAAGATTTGCGGCTGAAATCCTCCGCACGCCCCAGAGCGTTATCGAGTAATGCAACTACGGCAATCGCTGCTGTGCCTCCCGGCTGGTTTAAGCCGTGTCGTCGCGATAGGCTCTTTAAGTGACGTGAATGGGGTTTTGGAAGGTCCTACCTAGCTTTGCATTAGAGCTGGGTTGCCTACTCCTAATAGCGTCGGCTCAATTGTCGGGGCCAATGCAGGGCAAAGTCGATCTGGGGAGGGCAAAGTCATGGGACGTTCGTTGGCCAGGTGTGCGGTTATTACTGGGCTTTTTGTGGGAGGCATCTGGGGTGGTTGGTGGACCGTCTCAGCGCGTCCCGTGGGCACATCATCGGAGCCTTCCGGCAATCCAACTAAGGGGATTGAGGGCCTTGTCGGTGACGGCGAGCATGACGACACAGACGCTTTGCAGCGCGCGATCGACGCCGGCCGGCGCCCGCTCGTCTTACCGCAAGGACGCTATCGTATAACGAGGTCCTTGCGTGTGGATCTGGATCAAGTTGGGTATTTCGCGCTGGACGGCCAATCAGTGGCTACGCTGGTGATGGACGGTGCTGGTCCAGCGGTCCACCTGGTGGGCACTCATTATCGAACGGCGGATCCGGAGAATTTTGAAGAGCGAGTTTGGCAACGGCAACGTATGCCGGTCATCGAGCGCTTGGCGATCGAAGGTCGCCACCCGGAAGCCGACGGCGTTTGCGCTGAAGGAACGATGCAGCTTCGACTGGCGGGTTTACATCTGAGGATGCTTCGCCACGGGGTGCACTTGATTAAGAACAACCGCAACGTGATCATCAGCGACTGCCACATTTATCAAAATCGCGGCGTCGGCATTTATTACGACCAGGTGAATTTGCACCAGTCGAATATTATCGGTTGCCACATCAGCTACAATCGTCAAGGAGGGATCGTCGCGCGGGGCGGCAATGTGAGGAATATTCACATTTCCGGCTGTGACCTAGAAAGCAATATGGCGCCGGAAGAACCACCCACAGCCAACATCCTGATCGACTGTCGCAACAGTCAATATGGTACAGCCGAAGTCGCAATAACCGGCTGCACGATTCAACACAACAATCCATCACGGGACTCGGCTAACATTCGCATTCTGGGGAGAAGTTTGGACACGCCCCGCGTCAGTCCGGTGCGGGAAGGAAATATCACGATTACCGGCAACGTCTTGAGCGACGTACAGACCAACATTCATTTATCGGAGTGTCGGGGAGTGGTCATAACCGGAAACACCATGTGGCAGGGTTACCAGCACAACTTGCTGGTTGAGAATTCTCAAGCGATCGTAGTGGCGGGCAACAATTTGGATCGCAACCCGCGCTATGATTATGGCAACACACAAGATGCCAATAATGCCGTGGTGTTTCGTGACTGCCAAGATTGTACCATCAGCCAACTGCATGTCAGCTCGGTTTGGCGGTCTCCTGCGGGCGTATGGTTATTGCGCTGTCGGCGCATGAACGTGATAGGTTGTACAGTCTTGGATTGCGACCAGGCCGCCATGCTGATGGAGGAGGTCATAGATAGTCGGATTTCGGACTGCTTGACGGCTGACAACCGTCCCGATAGCAGTTCGGCGTCGGTCGTGATTCGGCGTTGCCGCAATTTGGAGGTCGCCGACAACTTTTGGCACAAACCTCCCCAAGTCGATGGAGCATCCGGGGTGCGTCTGGCGCCGTAAGCGTGTGTTGCAATGGATTCTCGGGGTTTTGCGCACGCTGCGCGTTAGCCGACGATGGTGCGTATCGATGGTTCAGCGTGTCATCCTATTAATGGCTGTAGCGGCTGTATTGCTCGCCTTGCTCATTGTGGCTCAGCGCAGCGAACCCCCAGGACATGTCTCCGGATTCATCGAAGTGCATGAAATCCGGCTCGGTTCGCGCATCGGGGGGCGTGTGGCCCAAGTCCATGTCGAGGAGGGGCAGCACGTCAGCCGGGGCACCGTGTTAGTAGAATTGGAACCCTTTGACCTGGAGCAGCGCCTGCAAGAGGCGGAAGCCCTTGTGGCCCAGAAACAAGCCGAATACGATCGGTTGCGTTCAGGATATCGAGCCGAGGAAATCGCCCAGGCTCGCGCCCGCCGCGAACAACTGCTTGCCGAGTTGGAAAAGCTCCGCGCCGGACCTCGTCCCCAGGAAATCGCCGCAGCCGAAGCCGAATGGAAGCTAGCTATGGCTGAATTGGAGCTGGCCGAAGAGAAACTCAAACGCACGCAGGCCCTCCTAGCCCAGAACTCTGCGACTCAGGAGGCGCTCGATGAAGCGATCGCTCAATGGCAGGTCGCTCAGGCCCGCGTCCGTGCTCGCAACGAACAGTTGGATCTATTGCGAGAAGGTACGCGACGAGAGGATTTGCGTCGAGCGGAGGCGCAGTTGGAGGAGGCCGAACAGGCATGGAAACTGCTCGAGCACGGCTATCGCAAAGAAGAAATCGATCAGGCGGCTGCCGCACTGCGCGCTGCGGAAGCAGCACGCGACGCGATGCGGCGCCAATTGGCCGAATTGAAAGTCGTGGCTCCGATCGATGGCACGGTCGAGGCAATTCGGCTACGGCCGGGCGACCTCGTTCCGGCCAATGCCACCACCCTAACGCTTCTTGACATGTCGCAAATGTGGGTGCGCGCCTATCTGCCCGAAAACCAGCTTACGCTCCAACCGGGACAACAGGTGTGGATCAGTGTTGATAGTTATCCCGGTGAGCGATTTCGAGGACGGATCGCGTTCGTGGCTCGACAAGCCGAGTTCACACCCGGAAACGTGCAAACCCCTGAAGAGCGCTCTCAGCAGGTTTTTCGCATCAAAGTGCTAATTGAAGAGGGACTGGATAAACTGCGACCGGGAATGGCGGCCGATGTCTGGTTACCCCAACCCAAGTAGTTCGACTTTCCAGGGCACTAGCATCGAGACCGATTCAACGCTAGGGCGTAAAGGCATGAGGAAAACAGAAATAAACCGCACGGCGCGTGGTACCTTGGCAATACCGACCTGCGCTTTCGTAAACCGGGTGGCTCTGGTTGGGTGTCTTCAAATGGGGGCCGCCGGCAAACGTGGCTGATCCAATTCTTTGCAAGCGGCGGCCGGAAGTTGACCTGCTTGTGACACGAGCGAACCCCCGTTACCCGGTGCGATTTCCAAGGCTTCACGGGCAACCCGAAAGCAAATACTTGGTTACTTAGCTCGGATTAGCTCAAGCCGTCCGCAAGACCCTTCAAAGCGCCGGTGTGCTATATACGATCGGCTCTGCGCGGGGTGATGCAGTGCATACAATGACAAAGTTCTAGCGTGGTTCTTGCGGCGAACCGAGGAGCATGCCGCGTGGAGTCGATTCCTGAAATCGTAATCGAAATGCAGGACGTGACGCGAAAGTTCGGTCCCGTAGTCGCGGTGGACCGCGTGTCGTTTCGTGTCGAGCGGGGAGCCGTTTTTGGACTGATGGGACCCAACGGCAGTGGTAAATCGACCATCCTGCGTATTCTTTGCGGCGTACTGGTGCCAACCGGCGGCACGGCGCGTGTCTTGGGCTTCGATACGGCTCGCCAGGCTGAAGCGATTAAACAGCGGATCGGCTATATGTCGCAAAACTTCAGCCTGTATGCCGATCTAAGTGTACGCGAAAACTTACAGTTTTACGCGCGCATCTATGGGCTGAAAACCGATGAGATCCAGACGGCTATCGAGCGCGTCGTGACGCTTACGGGCTTAGAGCCCTACGAACAGCGCTTAGCCGGCCAATTGTCGGGCGGTTGGAAACAGCATCTTGCGCTTGCCTGCGCGTTGATCCACGAACCGGAATTATTGTTTTTAGATGAACCAACTGCAGGAATCGATCCGGTAGCGCGGCGGGAATTATGGGACCTATTGTTCGAGCTGTCGTCACGAGGTGTGACACTGGTCGTTACGACACATTTTATGGACGAAGCGGAACGATGCACCGATGTGGCCTATCTGTATTTGGGAAAGTTGTTGGTCATAGGTAAGCCCGATGAGCTAAAACGTTTGCCGGATGTGACGCCCCCCGGCACACGTCGCTGGGAGCTTCATGTACCGAACGCACCGCAAGCCTTGGCGCGGCTGCGGGCGATGTCCGGCGTGTTGGACGCGACGCTGTTTGGCCAAGCAATCCACCTGTTGGCAGGGGAGCAACTCGCGATACATGCGTTAGCTCCACAACTGGAGGTGCCTCCCGAAAAGCTTGTGGCGCGCCCCATCGAACCATCGTTAGAAGACGTCTTCGTAGCACTCACTCGCCAACGCATTCCGTCTGGAGAGGAGGTAATTGGTGGTGGCGATGTTCAGTCCCCGGGGCAATCTACTGAGGAGCAACCGCCGAGCGGCAATGTAATTCGATCGGCCGAGCTGCTGGCCGACCGACCCGCGGAAATCCAGCCTGTGGCGGATGGGGCGTTATCTGCCGAGTCTGTTGGGCCGGTTGCGCCTAAGCTCACGACAGCTAGTCAACAAGCGGCTGACAGGACCAGCTCAGGTGGGGGCCGGAGCGATACCTCGCCGGTCGGCCAGTCCGAGATGGCCTCCCGTGTGGGGCGTCGAGCTGCTTATCGCAAGACAGGGACCTGGCGAGGATTTCGTGCGGTACTGCTGAAAGAGTTCGCCCACATCCAACGGGAACCGAGCACCTTGTTTTTTGTGTTTGTCGTACCGGTGTTGCAGACGTTCATTTTCGGTGTGGCCATTGACACTCAAGTCGAAAACATCCCCATAGTCGTTTTCGATATGGACGGGCACACGCAGGCACGGGATTTGATTTGGGCCTTCCACAACACACGCACCTTTCAAGTCGTGGAGCGAGCACACAGTGAGGAGCAGTTTCGGCGTGCCTTAACCAGCGGTAGGGCACGAGTGGGCTTGCGCATCCCACCGCGCTATACTGCCCAACTGTTACGCGGTGAACAGGCTCAGGTACAAGTACTAATCGATGGGAGCGATTCTCAACTGGCTACCACGGCGCTCAATGCAGCTGTACTGGTGGGCGGGCACGTGTCCGTACAATTGGCGCGTCGATTCGGCGAAGCACTACCCACTGTACCAGCTCGGGATCCAACCGGCCGCATTGCCGTTCCGGTCGACGTGCGTCCGCGCCTCCTTTATAACCCCGACTTGGTAAGTGCTCGGTTCTTCGTACCCGGCCTGGTAGGAATTATCCTCCAGTTGGTCACTCTGTTTTTGACATCGTTTGCCGTAGTTCGCGAAAGGGAACGGGGCACGCTTGAACAGATTTTTGTTACTCCCGTGGGACGTTCCGGGCTGTTAATGGGCAAGTTGGTACCTTATGCCCTTATCGGGTTTGTCGAGACGCTCATCGTTCTAACGGTCATGGTGTATGTCTTTGGAGTTCCCATACGCGGCCGCTTAGAGTTGTTGCTATCCCTGGCTGCACTTTTTTTAATGTGTGGGTTGGGCTTGGGACTGCTCGTATCGACGATAGCCACTACCCAGTTGCAAGCCGTGCAGTTGGCATTTGTCGTCATGCTTCCTTCGGTGCTGTTATCGGGATTTGTATTCCCACGCAACCAAATGCCGGCCCCCATTTATCTGGTGACGTTTTTAATACCGGTTACCTACTTCATGGAGATTCTCCGAGGAATTGTGCTGCGAGGGGCCGATTTCGAGGACCTGTGGCCCCACGTCTTAGGGCTGCTTATCTGTGGTACCATGATTTTCGGTTTAAGCCTCCTGCGGTTCCGCAAACAACTTGCCTAAACTCGACTATTGCTATGTACGGACGCGTTCAGGATCGCAAATGAGTCGATACCGAGGCACTAGGAGGCACAGGCGCGAAGAAAACAGGAAAAGCTGCGTAGCGCCCAGCACGGTAACGGTCGGTGTAGTCTCGGCGATGGGACAGAAGCACGCAAATGAAAGGGTGGGCAGATTGTCCATCATTTTTGTCCATGCGTTAACGATGCCTCTTTGCGTAGCTAGGCGGCCGTTTGGTTAAATATGCCCAGCGTCGACCAGATGCCGCGTGATGAATCGATTTGACGGAGGTTGGAAGTTTCGCGCGTCCG
The DNA here is from genome assembly GCA_964425225.1 of uncultured Pirellulaceae bacterium. Classification (GTDB taxonomy): domain Bacteria; phylum Planctomycetota; class Planctomycetia; order Pirellulales; family Pirellulaceae; genus BPJU01. Next base: position 43,355 of record CAYRMD010000004.1, read on the forward strand.
GTTTACGCGTTGCAACCAGATGGGCTGGTTGCTCGATGACGTCGTACGATCCGCTTTGTTCTTCGGATTGGCCGTAAGTTGTTTGATAGGATGATCCGTCGATGCAAAATATCGCGCTACTGTTTTTTATCTTGCTAGCGCTATGGTTTGCGGGCGATTGGCTTTACAGCCGGTGGGTGCGGTGGCGGTGGCAGAAGTGGGAAAAACGATGGACCTTCGATGATCGAGGGGTCCGCACCGATTGCGGCTCGTATACCGTGGGAACGGGGCACGAGGAGCGTGCGATTGTGTGTGTTCACGGATTTAACGATTCGCCTCACGTCTTTCAATTGCTTGCCCAACGTTGGGCTCAAGAAGGCTACTACGTGCGCGCCATGCGATTGCCGGGATTTGCCGAACGTTTCCAACAGGCGCGCATGATCGGCATTTCCGAATGGCTGCGGGCGGTTATCGAAGAGCTCATGACACTGCGTGCCGAGCACCAGCATGTCTATCTGGTGGGTCACTCGCTGGGGGGGACTTTGGCAGCGGCCGTTTTGATTGAGCATCGAGTCCTTGCCGATGCGTGCGTACTCCTGGCTCCGGCCCTGGCTGTTTCTCGAGCGAGGAGCCCGCTTTTAAGCGCGCAAAGCTGGCACCGGTTAGCGGATCATCTGCTGGTGTTTACCGAAGCGGTGTACTCGTTTTTTCCTTTAGACGTCATGCAGCCTGCTGTTGCGTCGCTGCCCTGTACCACACGTTTCAGTTGGCGCCAGATGCACGGCCAAATGTTCCAGCTTTTTGCGCAAGTCCGCCGGCAGGCCTCTCAATTCGCCGTGCCGTGTTTCCTCGCCCTAGCCGCCCACGACCATATCGTGGCCAATGATGTGGCGGAACATTTCGTTCGCCAATCGGCGTGCCCGATCAAAGAAGTACGGCTGTACGAGCGGTCGGCGCACGTGTTGCCCATCGATCAAGAGTGGCACCAACTGGCCGAAGATGTGTTAAGATTCCTCGAGCGCTGCCGGTCACCCGGCCCGAAGCTGTGAACCGGATGGTGGGGCCGACCGCGCACTGAGCTCGGCATTCCATTCGTCGGATTGGGGCACACTATGCCCGACACTCGCAAACACCGTGGAGCGCACCCCGGGGACGAGCGACGTTTCGCACCCGACTGGTGGCCAGTGCTGCGTCGGGCCGTGGCGGATTTTAGTTGGTTGCTGTCGCGCGGCTATTCCGAAAACGCTTCACTGAAACTCGTGGGAGATCGCTATCGGCTCGACCAACGGCAACGTTTGGCGGTCCACCGCTCGAGCTGCTCGGATCAGGCGCTTGCCCGAAGACGCGCCACAGAGCGAACAATCGAGCAAGTCCGAGGGTGCGATTTGGCACTGGACGGCTTCAACGTGCTGACGACAGTCGAAGCGGCTCTGGCTGGCGGGATATTGCTGTACGGCCGTGATGGTTCGCTACGCGATTTGGCCGGTATGCATGGCACTTATCGAAAAGTGATGGAAACCGTTCCCGCTCTTCGGGCCATCGGCACGTCCTTGCATAACACGCTGGCCGTGGGACGCGTGTGTTGGTATCTGGATCGTCCTGTTTCCAACTCGCTTCGCTTGGCGGCCTTGATTCGACACCTGGCAGCCGAACACCACTGGCCGTGGCAGGTGGAAGTGTTGGATGCCGTCGACGTTCGATTGCGGGAAACCTCCGACGTCGTGTGTACCTCCGATGCAGGGATTTTGGATTTCTGTAGACAGTGGTTTGCTGCCACTCGCGCCATCGTCTTAAACGAGCTGTCGCCAGCCACCATTGTGTATCTAGACAGCGATCGGTACGATGAGCCGGAAATGGGAAAATAAGAGTCTCCCCGTGATGCAATCCAGCAAGCCTTGCTGCACCAGAGCGAGGCATTCCTACAAAACGGACAGGAAACGGAAAAAGAGTTTGCATTGGCGTACTACGAGAAATTAACCGATACAACGCTTTGTGGCTGGCAACAGAGGTAGGTTTCGGCGCCGAGCCATGCCACTGGTCGATACGGCGGTGGTTCAACAAGGTGTGGGCTCCTCGGGAAATCGAGAACATGAATACAACTAACGCTCATTGGGAATCTCGTACCACGTGTCCTGACTGTGGATCAGCGTTGACGCCCATTCGCATCATCGACGCAACAGAACGGGCCATGGGAGGTGGAGTGCGGCATGTGGAACTGGCATATGCGTCGATGAGCGTCTCGCCGAGCGAACTTACCGGTACGTTTCCAGCAGCAGGTGTGGTACGTGCGAAGCTTTGCGGTCAGTGCGGGCGCATTTTTCTTTATGCCGCGGGAACTGCCGGCGGACTTTCCCGGTGAGAAGCTCAATTGCAGACGGAGCGGGGACGCTCGTGCACGAGCGTTCGCTGCCTTCCGGTGTATCAGACCCGGAATTCTGCTTTGACCTCGGCAAATTGTTCGGCAGCCCGCAAAAGATCTTCTTGGGAGTGCACCGCGGAAACTTGCGTCCGTATCCGTGCCTTGCCTAGGGGCACAACCGGGTATGAAAAGCCAATGACGTAGATGCTTCTTTCCAGCAACCGGTCGGCCATGCGATTGGCCATGGCCGCATCGCCAATCATGATCGGTACAATCGGATGGCTGCCTGGTAGGAGCGAAAAGCCGCGGCGTTCCAGCTCCTGGCGGAAAAACATGGTGTTGTGACGTAGTTTCTGGAGTAGAGCTGGTGATTGCTCGAGCAATTCCAAGGCCCGCAATGAAGCTGCAGCGACCACCGGAGCCAGTGTGTTTGAAAATAGATAGGGGCGCGACTTCTGTCGCAGAAGTGCTACGATTTCGCGACGCCCACTGACATAGCCGCCGCTGGCACCACCCAAGGCTTTTCCCAAGGTGCCCGTCAAAATGTCAATGCGTCCCATCACCTTGTGGTACTCGTGGCTGCCACGACCTCGCTTCCCCAAAACCCCTACGCCGTGAGAATCATCGACCATCACCACCGCCCGATAACGATCGGCTAACTCGCAAATGGCGGGTAAATTCGCCACATAGCCATCCATCGAAAACACGCCGTCCGTCGCGATCAACCGAAACCGAGCCGACTGTGCCTCGCGCAGCTTCTGTTCCAAGTCGGCCATATCGTTGTTGCGATAACGAAACCGTTTGGCCTTCGACAATCGAATCCCATCAATGATACTGGCGTGATTCAGCTCGTCCGAGAGAACAGCGTCTTCCTCTCCCAGAAGCGTCTCGAACAATCCACCATTGGCATCGAAACAGGAGCTGTAAAGAATGGTGTCCTCGGTCCCAAGGAATTCGGTTAGCTTAGCCTCAAGTTGTTTATGCACCTGTTGTGTGCCGCAAATAAAACGTACCGACGACATGCCGTAGCCCCAACGTTGGAGCGCTTCGGATGCCGCGCGAATTACCTCCGGATGCGACGCCAGTCCCAGGTAGTTGTTCGCGCAAAGATTGATCACCTCGCGGCCATCTTCCAAAAAGATATGTGCGCTTTGCGGCGAGACAATAACCCGTTCGCGCTTCTCCAACCCCGCATCGCTAATTGCCGCCAACTGCCGGCACAAATGCTCCGTGAACGCTGCATCCATCGAAATACCCTTCTTCCAAAACACAAGCGACGATCACGTGTCCCCGCGACAAGTATTGTAGCAAGCAGCCCCGAGCACGACTTTGGCCCGTGCGTGCGGCTCGAAAAAAGTTGGACCGAATCCGTTGCCCCTTTTGTCGCTGCGCGTGTTTGCGACGGTACGTTTCCAGATCTTATCCGAGGTGGTTCCGTTCCCGTGGCAGTGTAAACGTCAAAGCGCGTAGACGCGTAAGCGCAAAGGAGCGATAGGACAGGATAGGCACATCCCTATAGCTGATGGCCCCACCGTCAACGGTGATTCGACTCGTGCGCGTATTGCGCTGCCAACTGCCGAATGCGCTTTACCATCGAATGAAAGCCGTTGCTACGCGATCGGCTCAGGTGGCGCTGCAATTCCAGTTGGTGAAACACCGATTCGACATCGGTCTGCAGTACTTCTTCCGGTGTCTTTCCCGATAACAGAATCATAAGGATGGCGATCAAGCCGCGGACCAATTGTGAGTCGCTGTCGGCCAACAATTCCATTCGGGGAGGATGATCGTCTACAACCCGGGCCACCAACCATACATTGCTTTGGCAGCCTTGGACGAGATTTTCGTCGCGCCGATGCTCTTCCGGCAATGGTTCCAATGTGTCGCCTAACTCGATTAAATACTGAAACCGGTCATTCCAATCATCAAACGACTGGAACTCCTGGACAAGCTGCTCGGGGGTTAATTGCACTTGTGCCATAGCTTCTTATCTACTGGGAGCCAGAGCAGTGGATTATCCGATGTTATTTTATCCGTTCGGAATCGGTCGCTTATCAGTGATCGGTCAAGCCAAACCACGTTTCTTTCATTATAGGACACAGCTCCTGTCGCGCTCTACCCGCAAAAGGGAGGAGGCGTTATCCCAAAAAGGCGAAGCGCGTGGTTCACAGCCGCGCTACCGCTTGGGGCTGGAAAGTACGCGGATTGTCGCTCCTGAACCCTTGGCGTAAAGTTCCTTGGTTCCGTCAGGCAATATCCGTACCCCCACACGAGTGGCCAGTCCGGTTTTGGGATCGATGAGCATCACGTTGGAAACATGGATGGGCATCTCTTTGGAGAGTCGTCCTCCCTGTGGGTTGCGTGCGCTACGTCGCACGTGTTTGAAGACGCGATTAACGCCTTCCACAACAACGCGCTGGCGGCGACGATCGACCCGCAGCACCTTGCCTCGCAACCCACGATCGTCTCCAGCGATAACTTCAACGACATCACCCGTTCGGATGTACACTGTCTTCCTCCTCGCTGACCGCCTGTGATCCGTGGCCCCCTCAACGCAGAATAATGAACAGGTTCCCGTGTTGCCTGCCGAGATACGGATTCAACACATAATCCACAGCCTCAGCTTAGCAACTGTTCCGCGAATGGCCAAGGGGAGCTTCTGTAGCTGTGCGAGTTGTCCAAGGCAAACTTCGATCGTCTGCGGCCTCCTCTAGAAGACCGCTTCGGTAACACCGGTGGGATCCGGGTAAGGTTCGCTGTCCTGATGTTGTTGCCGGCGTCGGGCGTTGAGAATCGGATATCTGACTGTCGAGGATCACTCGGTACGCGATTCACCCAACTTCGTGCAAGCGTGGTTTATCGAATGGGTCGACTTGGTGAAATGCGCCGGGATACGATGCGTTCAAACAAGCCGCAAACGCCGGAATTTGAGTAGCGATGTTTCGATCGTAGCGATTGATCCGTTCGCGTGAGACTTAGCGGTTATGGCGAGCAGGTAAGCCTCGACATCGGGCCATGAGAAGTTGACCGTCGGGATCACACGTTGCCGACGTACACACAAGGAGCATTCTTGGCTATCAAGATTCGGGTCAGCATGGAGGCGCCGAGCGTGTGCGTCACGCTCCGGAAGGTGCCGGTTTGGCGATTGGGTATGCCCCATGCATGACACCGACCGATTGCGACGGGACATATTCGCCCTGGGTTTAGCGGCTCTGGTGGTGTTCTTGGGCCTGAGTCTATTTACGTATGATCCGGCCGATCCCTTAGTGTTTGCATACCCGCCATGGAGCCAGATCTACCAACCCGACATTGTTGTCTATCCGGTGCGCGAACAGCCCGTGAATGCCTGCGGCTATTGGGGAGCGATGGCCGCGCATGTGCTCTACTATTCCCTAGGCATAACAGTGTGGTACGTTTGGATCGCGCTGGCCGCGTGGACCGTGTGCCAGATCATGCGGCGGCCGATTGACAGCGTGCTCCTGCGAATCCTCGGCGTGCTGTTGACGACCGTCGGCGTCGCGACGGCTGTTTGCAGTGTCGAGCTGTTTTCATCGATTGGGCCATGGGTAGGGCCGGGGGGGTACTTGGGTCTAACGGGCAAAAGGTTGTTGCAGAGTCATTTTGCGTTGCCAGGAGCTGTGATTCTGAGCCTCAGCGTCGCGTGGAGTGGGTTATTGCTTACGTGGGATGAAACCTTCTGGCGAATGGTTCTGAGACTGCCACTTTACGCTATGTGGGCTGTGTCGCTGTTACTACGCCGGTTCCGTCGGTCCCGTACCGGCATGCGACCTGCATCAGTCGTTGCTGCGAAACCGGCGCAAACAGGCGAAGAACCAGCCGTCCGCATACGCGGCCGTTCCGTGACCCGCGACACATTACCGGAAGACGAGTTACTTTCCGAGGCCGATAGCGAGCCATCCGCAGGTCTGACGGATACAGCCACAAGTAAATCGTCTGCCGTGCCCGGCAGTGAGGCAGCGCGGGGATCGACCGATGAAACGGTTGCGGAGAACGCATCACTCGACGCTCAACGCGAACCACGGATCAAACGCCGTCCGGCAACCGAACGACAGGAAGTCATCGCGTCGCTGGATCAGGCAGTTTCCGTCGGAGTAACGGAAGAGTACCAGCTTCCCTCCCTGGACCTACTCCTTACCGGTGACGGGGTGGATTATGAAGCTCAAGCGCAAGAAGTGCGCCGCAATGCCAAGATCTTGGAGCAAACTTTTTTGGATTTCGGTTACCAGGTAAAGGTAGTCGAAATCGAAACCGGCCCGGTGATCGCTCAGTACGAGGTGCAATTAGAGGCCGGTTTGCGGCTATCGAAAATCACGAGCTTGGCTGACGACTTGGCGATCGCTCTGCGCGTTCCGAGCGTTCGGATTGTGGCTCCGATCCCGGGCAAAAATACGGTAGGTATCGAAGTGCCGAATTCACAACGGCAAATCGTTCGCTTACGCGAGGTAATTGAGGAAAGCGGAGCCCGAGCCGCCAAGATGCGGATCCCGCTGTTTCTCGGCAAGGACGTGTCGGGTAATCCATTGGTGGTCGACCTGTCGACCTTGCCGCACTTATTGATCGCAGGCCGGACAGGTACCGGCAAAAGCGTCTGTTTGAACGCCATCATATGCTCGATCCTCATGACACGCCGCCCGGACGAGGTGCGCCTGTTGCTGATTGACCCGAAGATGGTCGAGTTGAGTTGCTACGGACGTCTCCCGCATCTAATGCATCCGGTGGTCACCGATATGCGAAAAGCCGAGGCCATTTTGGCATGGGCGGTCGATAAAATGGAAGAGCGCTACGCGTTGTTGGCAAGAGCCGGCGTCCGCCATATTAGTAGTTACAACCAGCTTTCCGAAGAAGAGCTTTTCGAGCGGTTAGCGCCGGCTTCGGATGAAGAACGCCGACAGATACCCCGTCGGCTGCCCTTTATCGTGATCATTGCCGATGAAATGGCTGACCTGATGATGACCGCGGGGAAAGAGGTCGAGCAGCACATTATTCGGCTGGCCCAAAAAAGCCGGGCTGTGGGAATACACTTGATTCTGGCTACGCAAAAGCCGACGGTCGATGTAATCACCGGGCTTATCAAATCGAACTTGCCCGCGCGTATATCGTTCCAAGTGGCCAGTCGGACTGATAGCCGAGTCGTGTTGGATGAAATGGGGGCTGATAAACTGCTTGGCAACGGCGACATGTTGTTCCTCTGGCCTGGTACCAGCATGCTTATCCGCGGCCAAGGGACGTTTGTCAGCGATGAAGAGATCGAGCGGATTGTCGACACCGTTTCGACCGGCGAGCAGCAGTTTGTCGACGAGTTGATGTCGATGCGTATCGAGGAGCCCCAAGAGAGTCATCCCGATCGTTGGAAGGAGCGCGACGAGCTATACGAGCAGGCGATCGAGGTCGTGGTGCGCGAGCAACGCGGTAGTGTCTCGTTACTCCAACGCGCTTTAGGGATCGGTTATGGGCGCGCAGCGCGCCTGATCGATTTCATGCAGGAAGACGGTATCGTGGGCGCCTATGCCGGACAACATGCACGAGAAGTGCTGATTTGTCTCGATGAGTGGCGGCGGATGCAATCTGGTGCCGGATCACCAGCGGCCGCTCCGAGCCCGCGTCCTTCGAATCGCATCCGACCATCACCGGCCGGCTGGGATGAGCCTTCTGAGAATGGTGAAGTGACCAGAACCCAGCCGCCGGCCAATGGCGGTTCGAGCGCCGGAGCAGCGTGGAGTCAGTCTGGGGCTACGCCACGTCAAGCTCTAGGCCAGAACCCAACGACCGTATCCGACTCGGAAAACGAACCGTCCACCAGTCGCCTGACCTCCGTTAAGTCCGTTGCCAAACGTCGCGTGGGGGAATAGGGTGGACGTGTCGGAACTGTGATAGGTCGCATTGACAGAACTGTCCTTATAACATAGCTTTGTATTAATCTGACGCAGGTTTCCTGTCGCAAAGGAAAGAACCGTTGTTAGCTCTGGCCGCCATCCACTGTTTTGCGACTTACTTCCGAGCGATCGCTGCTGAGGCAATCGCTCCGGTAGTGATTATTCATTGCCCGGATCGGCCGGGGTGGCGACGGTTCTGAACTTTACAGAAGCCCACGCAGCCCTGGAGCCGAAAGGTTTCAGGGCTTTTTTGTTTGCCTAAGGTAACCAGCTATGCGCGATATTCAAATTTACGACACGACGCTTCGCGATGGCACCCAGGGTGAGGGCGTGAGTTTCTCACTATACGACAAACTGCAAATCACACAACGTTTAGACGACATGGGCTTCGACTACATCGAGGGCGGCTATCCTTTATCGAATGACAAGGACGCCGAATATTTCCGCCGTGTCGCTCGCCTGCCACTACAGCATGCCAAAATCTGCGCGTTCGGTATGACGCGACGCCGTGGAGTGCCAGTTCAACAAGATGCCGGTATGCAAGCCCTCTTGGCTTCCGAAGCGCCAATCTGCACCCTCGTAGGTAAGACGTGGGACTTCCACGTGACGAACGTGTTGGGGGTTTCTTTAGAAGAACACTTGGAAATGATTGCCGATAGCGTGCGTTTTTTAGTCGAGCACGGTCGGCAGGTGATCTACGATGCGGAACACTTTTTTGACGGGTGGAAAGCCAACCCGGACTTCGCGCGGCGGGCTATTCGTGTAGCCGCTGAAGCAGGGGCTAGTTTGGTGGTTTTGTGTGACACAAACGGTGGTAGTCTTCCGGAGGAAATCGCGCGGCTTACTGCCGAGGCTCGGCGAGCGATCCAGGACCTGGGAGTACCCGTGGGTATTCACTGCCACAACGATGGCGATTTGGCCGTGGCAAATTCGCTGGCAGCCGTCGACGCAGGAGCCGTGCAAGTTCAAGGCACCATCAACGGAATTGGCGAGCGGTGCGGCAACGCGGACTTAATCTCGATCCTGCCCAACCTGGCTTTCAAGAAGCAGGGGGCGTACCGCGTGCTCGGAGGCCGCCCGTTGGATCGCTTGACAGATTTGTCGCGCTATGTGTACGAAATGGCCAACATGAATTGGCGTGCCAATCAGCCGTTTGTCGGCCGAAGCGCATTTGCCCATAAGGGCGGCATGCACGTGCACGCCGTGGCGCGCGCGGCGAACACCTACGAGCATATCGATCCGGCTTTAGTCGGTAACGAACGGCGGATTTTGATCAGTGAGTTGTCCGGCCGCTCCAATGTAGCAGCGGTAGCTCAAAAATACGGTTTGTCAGCCGACGCACAGTTGTTCAACGACGTGTTGCGCCGCGTCGTCGAATTGGAACACCGAGGGTATCAATTCGAAGCCGCGGAAGCCTCGTTTGTGCTGTTGGTCCAGAAATGTGCTGGGCAATTCCACCCACATTTCGAGACGCTGAAGTATCACGTCGAGGTAGAAGCTGAACAGGGGCGAGGGCTGATTACGGAAGCCAGCGTCAAGGTGCGCGTCGGCGACCAAGTGCGCCACGAGGTGGCCGAAGGGGACGGTCCGGTCAATGCCCTGGATGCGGCATTGCGCAAGGCCCTGAACGGCCACTTCCCCCAATTGCGGACCATGCGTTTGACCGACTATCGGGTTCGTGTCGTGAACTCGGAAGCCGGTACAGCCGCGCGTATCCGCGTGGTGGTCGAGAGCACGGATGAGCAAAAAGTATGGGGTACCGTAGGCGTCAGCGAAAACATTATTGAAGCCAGTTGGATCGCGCTGGTCGACGCGATCGAATACAAGTTGTTTCTGGATGAATGCACGACGAACCATGAACTCCATCGACTTGCCCAACCGGTTTGATCACGCCACCGTCTGTCCGCGAATCTATGAACTATGGGAAACCGGCGGGTATTTTCGCGCGGATCCGGATCCCGTGCGCCCAGCTTATTGCATCGTGATCCCGCCCCCGAATGTCACGGGCGCTCTACACCTGGGACACGCCCTGAACAACACGTTGCAAGATATTCAGATTCGTTTCCACCGCATGTTGGGTTTCAACTCGCTGTGGGTGCCCGGGACGGACCATGCCGGGATTGCCACGCAGGCGGTGGTCGAGCGGCGGTTGCTCGAGGAAGAAGGTTTGACCCGCCATCAACTGGGCCGCGAAGGTTTGGTCGCGCGCATTTGGCAGTGGAAAGACCAATACGAAGCGCGGATCTTGAGCCAATTGAAGCAGATGGGTTGTAGCTGTGATTGGCGTCGTACTCGCTTCACGCTCGACCCGATCTGCGCTCGGGCGGTTCGCTATACGTTCTTCGATCTATTTCGCAGGGAGCTGATTTTCCGCGGTAAACGCCTGGTCAATTGGGATACCTATTTGCAAACGGCGATTAGCGACGACGAAGTGTTCACCGAAAGCGTTCCTGGCCATTTGTGGCATTTGCGTTATCCGGTCATCGATCCGCAACCGGGGGAACCACAGTACGTGGTCGTAGCGACAACGCGCCCTGAAACCATGCTGGGGGATACGGCGGTTGCCGTGCATCCGGATCCAAGAGCGGCTTTGGATGAAGCGCTGGAGGAGCTGCAACGCAAGCGAGCCGTAGCGGGGGCCAAAGAGCAAAAAGAGCTCGAGGCCGAGTATCAAGACCTGGTGGCGCGCCGCCAAACGTTGCTCCCGCTACTGGAAACCTTGCGCGACATGGCACGCGCTGGACGGTGTGTTCGGCTGCCCCTCGTCGACCGGCCTATACCGTTGATCATGGACACCTGGGCCAAACCTCAGCTCGGTAGCGGCTGTGTCAAGATCACACCGGCACATGATCCGAACGACTATCAAGTCGGTTTACGGCACCGGTTGCCGATGATCAATATTTTGAACCCTGATGGCACGCTCAATGAGCAGGCGGGCGCATTTTGCGGCTTACCCATCGAGGAAGCTCGAAAAGCGGTTGTTCAAGCGCTAGAAGCACAGGGGCTGTTGGAAAAAGTCGAGCCGTACACGGTGGATCTACCACATTCGGACCGCAGCAAAACACCCATTGAACCGCTGTTGACCGATCAGTGGTTTATCAAAATGGAACAGTTGGCTGAAATGGCCATGGCTGCTGTGAAGGATGGGCGGATCCGAATTGTTCCAGCGCGCTATGCAAAAATGTACCTGGACTGGCTATCAGAAAAACGTGACTGGCCGGTCAGCCGGCAGCTCTGGTGGGGCCATCAGATCCCGGTGTGGACTCGGCCTGTTCACAACGAGCTGCAACGGCGCGAATGGGTCGACCGAATCGAAGCCCTACCTTCGTTCCACCAGGGGCAAGTGGCGTATCAGTTCGAGCCTGTGGAAGGAACGGACGGTGGTCGCCTGCATGTGTCGATACGCGACGAGAATCCTGTGCTGGAATCGCAGTTCGAATCCTGGGGCTTTGTGCGCGATCCGGATGTGCTCGACACGTGGTTCAGTTCGGCTCTTTGGCCCCACTCGACGCTTGGCTGGCCCGATACCACTGAAGAACTCCGATGCTTCTATCCCACAAGTACGCTCATTACTAGTCGGGACATCATCACGCTTTGGGTCGCACGTATGGTAATGATGGGCCTCAATAACACCGGCCAGATTCCGTTCCACGAGGTCTATGTGCACCCGAAGATTTTGGACGGTGAAGGCGAGACGATGTCCAAATCCAAGGGTAACGGAATCGATCCGTTGGACATTATCGCCAAGTTTGGGCCCGACGCATTGCGGTTTGCAATGGCTTATTTGACTACCGAAACTCAAGACATTCGGATGCCGGTAGAGTTCGAGTGTCCCCATTGTGAATCGCTGATCAAGCAAACGCGCGAAAACCGTATGCTGCCGCGTTTAACGTGCCCGAAATGCAACAAAGATTTTGCTACGCAGTGGGCCGCGCGACCCGAGGAGCAGGCCTTGCCACGGGCTGCCGTGGTAAGCGAGCGATTCGAGCAAGCGCGAAACTTTTGCAATAAACTCTGGAACGCTGCTCGGTTTGTGCTCCGTAATTTGGACGACTTTCAGCCGGGAGCCATCACCTTCAGCGAACTGCATCTGGAAGATCGGTGGATTCTCAGCCGCTTGGCTGCGGTCAGTCAAACCGTTACCACGGCCTTAGAAGCCTACCAGTATGCGGACGCAGCCCGTGAACTCTACAGTTTTGCCTGGGATGAATTCTGCAGCTTTTATATCGAGATGATGAAGGGCCGTTTGGCCGATAGCCAGCAACGTGTTCTGGCGCAGCGCATGCTTGCCTTCGCCTTGGATGCTTTGTTGCGGCTACTCCAACCCATAATTCCGTTTATTACAGAAGAAGTATGGCGGCTGCTGAACCAAGTTGCGTTGCGGCGAGGCTGGAACGCCGAAGCGGCACCGGAGGCCTTGATTGTGGCTCCTTGGCCGCGCCTGCAGGCCTCCTGGATCGATCCTGCCATCGAGCAACGTTTCCGCGTCTTTCAAGGAGTATTGGGGGCGGTGCGCGAAATCCGCAGTCGACACAACATCGCGCCACGGAGTCCCATCGAATTCTGCGTGCGCTGTAGCGATGCGGATGGGGCAACGCTGCAGTCGATGCAATCCTATTTCGGACGCATGGCCAACGCGAAATTGACGGCGGCGGGTACCGAGATCACCGCTCCGTTACCTCACGCCGTTAGCCATTTAAGTTGGGCCGATGTTTACGTGAGTTTAGCCGGCCTCATCGATGTCGTGGCTGAGCGTAAACGATTGGAAAAGCAGTATGGCGACCTGCTGCGCAACATCGAAGCGAAACAAAAGAAGTTGGCGAATCGTCAATTTCGCGAACGCGCCCCTCAGGACGTGGTGCAACGCGAGGAGCAAAGTCTGGAACAACTGCGCCAACAGCTTAGTGGTATCCAATTAGCTTTATCGCAGCTGCCGCCCGCTGCTACGACGTGACCGGGCTGCGATCTTGAGGAAGCGTCCGGCGACGCTAGGTACCGCCTTCGAGCACCTCTTGAAGTACGGCTTCGTTCACATAAATCGGCAGAGTCGGTCGACAAGTCATCGCAACGGCGATGGCATCCGAAGGCCGCGAATCAACTTCTATTAGTTCGCCATTCACGCGAATTCTCAGGTGCGCATAATACGTATGATTGCGTAGCTCGGTTATCACCACGCTGTCGAGCTCGCCCCCCAAAGCCTTTACCACATTAACCACCAGGTCATGAGTCAACGGACGTTCGTTTTGAATCCGTTTGACGCGCCGGTCAATACTTTGTGCCTCGAATATGCCGATGACGATCGGAAACTCACGCTCACCATCGACCTCTTTGAGGTAAATGATCTGCTGGTCAATAATATCGCTCAGGATAATGCGTGAAAGTTGCATCTGCACCAGCATGGCGGGTGCCTTTCCCAGTAAACTTCCGGTCGCGTCGCCAACGGTCGGATGTCACACGCAGGTTAGGTACCTTCTTCATTATAACCGCGCCCAGCATAGCTCGTAGCGGTAGCCGCACCGAACGTGGCCCTCGAACGGGCTCACCCGTGCACCTGCTCGTGATTCCAGCCAGGAGCCCGAGCGCACTCAAGTTTGGAATTCACGGAAGTTCTGGCACAGCGCTTTCTGAGCCAGTTGACCTTGGTCGGCTTCCACTACGACATTGAGACGCACTTCACTGGTACTGATCATGTCCACGTTGATCGCGGCGTGAGCCAAAGCTTCGAAGGTACGGGTTGCCACATCGGTATGACTGCGCAAACCGATACCGCTTACCGACAATTTGGCCACAGCCGGCGCATGCGAAACACGCCCCCAATCCAGTGTGCTCTTTAGTTTTTCCGAAACTTCGACGGCCAGTCCGACTTGCGACCGCGGTACGGTGAACGAAATGCTGGCAGCTCCATTAGCACCTTTGTGACTCTGCACGATCATGTCGACAAACACGCCGTGGTCTGCCACGTGGCGGAAAAGACAAGCCGCAATTCCGGGGCGATCCGGAACACCGTGAATCGTGACACGTGCCTGGGTTTCGTCCAGTGTGATTTCGTCAATGGTCAGTTGTTCCATGTTGACGTGTTGGAGGCGGGACAGTACATCCACAGCGTTCGTTTCACGCCGCGGTATGGCTGTCGAACGGAACCGTTCCGCCGGGGCACGCGCCTCGGGGGGCTTGTCCAAATGAAACGCGGCATGTACGGCACGCAAGGCGCGCTGCGCCTCCTGGCGGTCTACGAGCACCGAAATCTTGATTTCGCTGGTGGTAATCATCTGGATATTGATGCCCGCATCGGCCAGGGCCTGGAACATCGTGGCAGCCACCCCTTTTTGATGGGCCATGCCCAGTCCCACTACCGAGACTTTGGAAACGTTTTCGTCCCAAGAGACACCCGCAGCGCCTAATCGACGAGCTGCTTCCTGGGTTGCTTGCAGCGTTGCCGCCAACTCGGCACGCGGCACGGTAAAGGATATGTTGGCTTGATCCGGTGAACCGATATCTTGCACAATCATGTCGACTGAGATGTTCCGGCGGGCAATCGGAGCAAATAGCTCGAAACTGGTACCCGGTACGTTCGGCACACCGGCTACTGTTATCCGCGCCTCATCTTTGACCAATGCCGCACCGCAGACCGCCACGTCGGCCGACTCAGGTTCGTCGACGATCATGGTGCCAGGCGCATCGGTGAAGCTGCTTCGCACATGGACCGCGACTCCGTATTTCTTGGCAAATTCGATCGAGCGGTTGTGCATCACTCCGGCACCGAGGCTGGCCATTTCCAGCATTTCGTCATAGCTGATTTGATCTAATCGCCGAGCTTCTGGCACCACGCGCGGATCGGTGGTAAAGACCCCGTCCACATCGGTGTAAATCTCGCATTGGTCCGCCCGAAGCACTGCGGCAAGTGCCACGGCTGTCGTGTCGCTCCCACCGCGTCCCAACGTCGTAATATTGAAATCCTCGTCAATGCCCTGGAATCCGGCTGCAATCACGATACGGCCTTCGTTCAGCCACCGAAAAATCCGATCGGTCGCGATCGACCGGATGCGAGCCTTCGTATAGCGGCTGTCGGTAATGATGCCGATTTGGGCTCCGGTAAGACTGATGGCGCGGTGCCCTAACGCCTCGATGGCCATGGCCATCAATGCCACGCTTACCTGCTCGCCCGTCGACAACAGCATGTCCATTTCGCGAGCCGGCGGATGCTCGTTGATTTGGTGCGCCAACTCGATAAGCCTGTCGGTATTGTCACCCATGGCGCTGACGACCACCACGACTTGGTGGCCCTGTTGCTGAGCGCGGATGGCTTTGCGTGCTGCGCTCAATATCTTTTCAGCATCCGCAACGCTCGAACCGCCGAACTTCTGCACAGTCAAGCCCATAATGGAATCTTCCGTCCTCCGTTCAAAAGCGTTCTTGAAGAAAACTCTCCATCAACCTCCAACCTTCGGCAAACTCCCAACCGGAACGCTCGGCTGCAGCTTCGCTATACACCGTCGCGGCATCCGGTGGAATTCCTGTACCTCCCATCGCAAACGGTACCCAACCATGACTATGGGTTTTCAGCCGGATGGGAGTCGGATGGTCCGGGCAAATGAGAATGCGGTAGGATCCGTACTGTTGGAGAGCCTCGACGAGAGGTGTAACGATCTTTTGGTCGATGTGCTCCAAAGCTTGTACTTTTGCGTCGGCGCGGCCTTCGTGACTGGCTTCGTCCGGGGCTTCGATGTGCACGCACACCAAATCCACTTCGTTGAGACTTTGCACGGCGTAGCGGCCTTTAGCTGCGTAGTCAGTGTCGAGATAACCGGTTGCTCCAGGTACTTCGATGACGCGCCAGCCTATCAGACGTGCTAAACCTCGCAAAAGATCCACCGCCGTGATCATGGCGCCCCGCACTCCGAAACGAGCTTCGAAAGACTCCAAACGGGGCGCCTGGCCCAGACCCCAGAGCCAAACATGGGTGGCTGCACGTTTGCCTAAACTGCGGCGCCGTCGATTAACCGGATGCTGGGAAAATACGCGCTCACTCAACTCCATCCACGCATAAAGAACATCGCTTCCGGGGCCGCGCGGGTAGTCATCTTCGACCGATTTATCCGTAAGATCATGGGGTGGAGTCGTACGCGTTTCCCGGCTAAACAACGCTTGCGCATCGTGGCCACGATAAATCAATAAATTGCGGTAACTTACTCCGGGCACGAACTGCCAATGACCCGCGGCATCGGCTGGCAACGCTTCTTGCAAAGCGGCCAACAATTCGCGTGCTTCTTCGGTCGAGATATGACCGGCGGTAAAGTCTTGCATTTGCTGGTTCTGAATGGTGACCAAATTGCAGCGAATTGCCCAGTCCGACGGCCCTAAGGCGATGCCCTGCGCTGCGGCTTCCAGCGGAGCACGTCCCGTGAAATAACGGTTCGGGTCATATCCAAGCAGGCTCAAATTGGCTACATCCGAACCGGCTGGAAGATGAGCCGGAACGTGCTGCGCGCGTCCAACACGGCCCAACTGCGCGATGCGGTCCATAGACGGCGTATGAGCAGCCTCCAGCGGTGTGCGTCCACCGAGTTCCTGAAGCGGTTCATCCGCCGACCCGTCTGGAATCACAATCGCGTATTTCATCTTTCGGATCCCATCATGGCTCCACGGTAGATCGATGCCTTAGCACAACGCGTGCTCAGTCATCCAACACGCGCAGGCACACCCCGGGGGCCTGCACCACCGCCAAGCGCCGAATCTCGACTAATGCTTCTTGCATGTTATGTTCGCTGGCCCGATGGGTCATGATAACCAAAGGCACGACCGGCGCATCACCTTGCTGTTCGTGTTGGATAACCGAGGCGATCGAGATTGCGTGTCGCCCGAGCCCACCTGCGATTTCCGCCAACACGCCGGGTCGATCCACCACGTCCAATCGCAAATAATAGCGCCGCCATTGATGCTGCGGCCCACAAAGGACCTGCACGCCACCGACCGAATCCCACAATTTCAGTGTGCGAAACGTGATCGGCATGCGCCCAACCACCATATCGATCATATCCGCCACTACGGCCGATGCGGTGGGCATCTGGCCAGCTCCTAAACCGTGATAAAAAATCCGGCCAACCGCATCGCCTACGACACTGATCGCATTATACGCATCGCGGACGCTGGCCATGGGACTACCACTACGCACAAGCATGGGTGCGACACGTAACTCTAAACCCTCGGCGAGCGTCCGGGCCTGCGCAATTAACCGAATGCGATACCCCAACTCACCCGCAAAACGGATGTCGGCCTGACTCAATTGATCGATGCCTTCCCGAGCAATCTGCTCCCAGGGTATTCGAGCGCCGAAAGCGAGTTGCGCAAGGATGGCCAATTTCTGCGCCGCGTCAGTACCATTGACATCTAACGATGGATCGGCCTCGGCATATCCCCGGCGTTGCGCTTCGCGAAGAGCATCCTCGTAGGCCGCTCCGTGCTCCTCCATCTGCGTAATGATAAAATTCGATGTGCCGTTCAAAATTCCGTGCAGCGACAGGATCTGATTGGCCGCCAAACATTGGGCGATGTTGGTCACGATCGGAATCCCACCGGCGACGGCAGCGTCAAAGGCGATGGACCGTCCTAACTCGCGAGCCCGATCGAAAAGCTCCGGCCCATATTCAGCCAGCAAAGCTTTGTTGGCCGTCACCACATCTTTGCCACTTTCCACAAGCTGTAGCAGGATCGATCGGGCCGGTTCCAAACCACCTACCAACAGAGCCACCACCCGTATCTCGCGATCTTCCAAGACCAGCGATAAGTTGTCCGTAAGGAGGTCAGCCGGAAGCCGGAATTCTCGAGGTCGCGTTCGATCCCGCACGACCACCCGTGCCAGCTCCATGCGGCAACCGGCACGCTGCGTCAACCGCCGCTGCTGCTCAACGAGCAGTCGCGCAACACCCGTGCCGACGGTACCCATACCTATTATGGCTACTTTTACTTCCTTCATATTGAGTACAATACTTGCGGTTGCTTCGGTGGGAATGCTCTATGCTAGGTCGCAACCCGTCGAGGCGTCAACCCGCGTTGACTTTGTCCGGCCTGTGCCGAACTGGCGGCGGCCACGGTGAGGGTGACTTCTGGGTACAGAAAAAAACTTGACTAGATCTTGCCCCATATGTCAGGCTGTTATTTACGGGGCGGCGAAGGGTACGTCGAGCCCGGTTCCGAGTAGGCTCGTTGAACGGCCGGTGGGGCGCTCGCGTATAAAAAACCGCCAGTTGGAGGTGTAAGTCATGCGTCGGCCGGGTGCAGAACGTAGTGGGGCTTCGGTCCCTGAGCGGCGGTCATTATGGTCCAGAGTTGGTTTTGGGCTGATCCTTGCGTGGCTCCTCGTGCCATCAGCACTGTGGCCGCAATCGGCCGGTGATGGCCTTGTACGAGGGGAATTAGAGCGGCTGTTGCAGTTTGGCGACTTTTCGGTTGCTCTCCAGCGCATCAACCAATTGCCACCGGATCAGCGCGATTATTGGCGCGCTGAACTGGCTCGCCGCCAATGGGAAACCGGAGCCTACGATGGTGCTACGGATTCGCTGGGATCCATCCGCAACAGTCGGCTTCGCCGTTCGCTCTCCGACTCGATGCGTAAACCATCCGCTGGTGCGCGGGGAGGGGTAACCGAGGACGATTTCCAGCCACTGATCGATTTGATTACGGCTACGATTGCCCCGGACAGTTGGGACATCAACGGTGGCAATGGAGCCATTATGCCGTTTGTGGCGGGAGTGTATGTCGATGCGCAGGGGACGCTGCGCAAGATCGGCCAGACCGACAGCCGGCGATTGGAGGCTTTGCGCCGCGAAGGAGCGCGGGCGGATCGCAACTCGGAAGTCCACAAAGTTTCCGCGCTTCGTAAAGTGTCGCTGGTCCGATTGGAACGAGCCTTGGAAGCGCGCTGGGTGCGCGGGCAAGGGCCGGATGAGGCGATGCAACATCTGGCTGGTTTAACAGCGATACGATACGTGTTTCTCTATCCAGAGCAGGGCGACTTGGTGATTGCCGGTCCGGCCGCCGGTTGGCATCCTGGCCCCGACGGTCTGATGCTCAGTGACGCTTCGGGAATGCCGGTTTTCTCGTTGGATGATATGGTGGCAATGGTGCGCCGATATGCTACGTCCCGTGCACCGTTCGGGTGTTCGATTAATCCGCGTCCCGCAAACTTGGAACAAGCCCAGCAATTCCTTGCGCAATCGTCGCGCCGAGCGCTGCGCCCCGGTGAGCAACCGCGGTGGCTCGAGGAGTTACGCCGGAAGGTTGGGATGCAAGACATCGAAGTATTTGGTCTCGACCCGCGCAGTCATGCCGCGCGGGTGTTGGTGGAAGCCGACTACCGAATGAAACTCGTAGGGCTTGGCTTGGAAGAGGGTGTCCTGGGCGTTCCTACGTATTTCGACTTATTAGCCGAACATGGTACGTTTCCGGACATGACGATCCTCCGGTGGTGGTTTGCCATGCATTACGACGCAGTGCGTGCAAATCCCGAAAAAACTGCTTTTGAATTGGAAGGCCAAGTTGTGAAAGTCTTGAGCGAAAACGAAATGTTGGCGGCACGAGGCCAACGGGTCGCCACCGGCCGATCGGACGAGCCGAGTAGCCGATTCGCTGCGGCTTTCACGCGACACTTCGATCCATTGGCGGCAAAGTACCCCGTGTACGGAGAGCTGAAAAACATCTTCCAGTTGGCTTTGGTGGCCTCTTTGATCCAGGAACATGGTTTAGCCGATCGGGCGGACTGGCCCATGGCGTTTTTCCTGGACGAACAAGCGTACCCGCTGCCCAGAGATACCGTACCTCGCGTTGTGGAGTCTGTTGCGCACGGACGCACATTCGCCAACCGTCGATTTGTCGGGGTAGTTAGCGGTGGCGTGTGGGCTGAACCGACGCGCTGGACAAGCTCGTCTGCTTTAGGCAACGATCCGGGGGGCGAACTTGGGCATGAAAGGATCTACGCAGACCCAGAACAGCGTCAAGTGGAAGGCAGCCGTTGGTGGTGGGATTAATCGAACCGCAACGGCATCTGCTGGCGGTGTAAGAACCACCGGTCCATCACCACGTGGCGAGCGAACCAGCTTTGGGCAAGAAGCCACCTGGCTAGGTAACTGATCCATGAATCGGGAAGCCAGCGTCGAACCACCCGAGGCTTGCCAAATCGGGCAATGATACGATCGTGATAGGTCGATAGCTTTTCACGCCGGTAATCAGTTTGACAGTCGAGAATCGCTTCGGCCGCTAACAACCCCGATTCGACGGCTGGCCGTATGCCTTCGCCGCTACGGCCGTACGCTAAGCCGGCTGCGTCACCCACCAGAAGGACCCCGTCATCGAACAGACGCGGTGCCACATGTTCGTACACGACATAGGCGTGGCCTCGGAATGGGGCCGGTAATGGGTTCGGTACGTGCCGGTGCTGGTGCAACGCTCGACAGAATTCGGCAACATGCTCGGGCAGCCGCCGTGTCTCGAGTCTTCCGAGTCCGATATTGAAAAAACGCCCTTTACGAAAACACCATCCATAACCTTTTAGGTCGCGGCAAAAGTAGAGTTCCGGTATATCTGTCGCAACGAGTGATGGTTCCGTCCAGTCATCGGGTGCCGCGAATTCGACCTCTTGGGCAGTCACCAGCGGTCGGCGACTACGCTGGGCATCCAGTTGTCGGGCCACCGGACAAAAATGCCCCGCTGCGCCCACTAACATAGGAGCCGTCCAGCGGTCGTTAATTACCCACGTGCCGTTGCGCCGTTCCAGTTGCCGGACCGGGCAGTTGGTCACGATTGTGGCTTGAGTACGGTTCAATAGATACGTGTCGAACTCACAACGTCGGATGCCGTAGCTTATCGGTTCCGGATAACGTACCTCGATAGACCGACCACCGATCAAGCCGCAACGAAACCCAAGGACCGGTTGCCAAACACGATTTTGGCAGTAGTGCGTAACATCGAGTTGGAGTGCCGAGACGATCTGAGGTGTGATCCAGCCGGCGCACGGCTTGTCTCGAGGAAACGACGCCTTGTCCAACACTATCACATTCATGCCGGCGCGCACCAAGGCCCAAGCACAAGACGAGCCAGCCGGGCCGCCTCCCACAATCAGTACATCGGCTTGATACGTTTGACCGTTCATCATCCAGTTGCCGAATCGGATGTCGCGGCAGAAATCGCCGCGCGGTCGCTTTCGACATGATAAATGTGATCTCTGGTCCACGGAATATTATTGCTGGTACCGTGAGAGAACACGATTTGAAAAAGTTGAAGACCGCCCGTCTGAAAAGCGGCTTGAGAACAACAAAGGTAGAATCGCCACATGCGGGCAAAGACTTCGCCAAATTGGTCGACTACTTGGTTCCAGACTTTTTCGAATCGCTGCCGCCAATGGCGGAGCGTCAGCGCGTAGTGCAAGCGAATGTTTTCAACGTCCAACACGGAAAAGTTAAACGGCTCAAAGATCTCCGTGATTTGGCTCAAACTCGGAGCATACCCGCCCGGGAAGATCCGCCGGCGAATCCAAACGTTCACCGGCGCTGGAAAATTGCGGCCAATCGAGTGGATCAAAGCGAGTCCGCCGGGCTTTAAACACTTGGCGACGACTTGTCCCAAACGCCGGTAGTTCGGCGGCCCAACGTGTTCCAGCATGCCCACCGATACGAATCGGTCAAAGCTACCTTTCATCATCCGCCAGTCGTCTTCGATAAACGTGACGCGATCAGCTAAGCCTTCTTCTTTGGCCCTCTGACGAGCAAAACGTACTTGCTCGCGAGAAACATTGTAGGCGTGGACCGTCACGCCATAACGGCGAGCCATATGAAGTGCCAGGGCTCCCCAACCACATCCGGCTTCTAATACGGACAGGCCGGGCGCCAAGCACAATTTTCGACAAACGTGCTCCATCTTGGCTACTTGAGCTTCTTCCAGGGTCAGGTGAGGTTGCGGGAAGTAAGCACAAGTGTACACCATCTGCTCATCGAGCCACTGGCGGTAAAAATCGTTACCGAGGTCGTAATGATGAGCTGCATTGGACCGCGAGCGAGCAAGCGTATTGATGGGTTGTAACAACCAATGCCTAGAGCGCCGCCGCAGACCTCGATGTTCCATGGCACCGAACAGCCGGGTCAGTAGCTCAGCGAGGTCACCCTCGACGTGGAGCCTCCCGGCCATGTACAACTCACCAAATTGAAACAGCGGGTCGAGAACCAATTTCCACAAAGCACCTCGGTCTTGGAACTCCAGAACGGGTGATGCCGCGTCGGGCCGGCTTACCACCCAGCTCCCATCATAAAGTTTCACACCGATCGGCGCAGCTCCGGACGACTTCCACAATCGACGCACGAGCCAACGTTCCCAAGCGGGAGCCCGCTTGCCCGTACGATGGCTTGCGACAGGAGACTCCTCAGTCCTTGTCGACGAATCACTCGGCATGGAAGCCTCTTGAGCCACGGACTTGGTGCGTGCCTTACCCGGCGGCTGCTTGATCCTTGGTTCGTTCTCGTTGCGCGACATAACGGTGATCACCGATCGACGATAAGGTCCACTTCGATCCAATTACACAACTACGCATCGACGTCCACGTCATGCGTTACACGGAAGCGTACACGGCCTGCTCCGTCCACGTCCGGCCCAGCTTGTTGTTGTATCGACCCGGCCAACACGCTGGTTGGTAGATCGCCGGTACGGCGTTAGTTTATGGCGAGCTGTTGCGAGAGTAAAGTTGCAGTCCTGTTTCCCATAAGTCGGGCTGCCGCCGCATCGCGGTCGACGATCAGTCAATCAGTATGGGCTGGCCTGAGGCGTGTAGCTTGCCACAGCCTGACACAACGTTTGTGGATTCCGTGCGAGGCAACGAGCCCAAGCGTGGCAATCATTTTTGTAGAAGTTGCGATTAGCGAATCCCGGTTACCGTGGGGCTACGGGCGCGGCTCAAATCTGAATTACCTTGCGGTGAGTTTCAATTTCTTCCAGCGAATAGAGACGTCCCTGCCCACTGCCGGGACACACCTCACACGTCTTAGCCCATGTCTTCGGGGAGCGCAGATTCGAATCCCAAAAAGGCCAGGTGCGGCATTGGCGTGGGCGCTGGTCGTAGACCATGCAAAGACGCGTCTGGCCGTCAAAAAACACACAGTCCCCATTGGGGTATTCGCGAAGACTCTTCCGCGACCCTACGCGTCGTACGTATAGCTTTTCGAATTCGGCAATACTTGTACCGACTCGCGCCGCCAGAGCGGCGATTTCCTCGTCGTTCACCCACACGTAACCTGGTGCGCCTGTACAGCAGTTGCCACACTGCGTGCAGGTGAAGCGCAAGCCTGCGTGGTACCACGGACGCGGTTGCTCGGAGGCTTTTTTGCCTTCCATCGATCGATTCCCCTGTGTGGCGTTGGTAGCCATTGGTATCGTCCGCTTGCTTTACCCGGCTGCCAGCGACTGAACCCAAATTGTTCATGCTATGTCGAAGGGAAAAGCCAGTACTTCGTCGATATTCGATACCCCCAGTGCCACCATCACCAGTCGATCCAAACCGAGCGCCACGCCGGTGCACGCGGGAAAGCCAGTACGTTGAGCTTCAATCAATCGCTTCGGAATCGGCAGCGGCTCTTTACCGTCGGCTAAGCGCGATGCGTTGTTGTTTTTCATTCGCTCGAGCAACTCTACCGGATCAACCAACTCATGGTACCCATTTGCCAGTTCTACTCCATCAACGTACAGCTCGAATCGTTCAGCCACAGGTGGAATATCGCGACGAATACGGGCCAGCGCAGCCTGGCTTGCCGGATAGTCGTAAACGAGCGTCGGGTGGTCCTTTCCTAAATTGGGAGCAACACATGCCACCAGGAGTCGGTCCAGCCATTGATCGCGATCCAGCTCGATGTCAGGATCGGCAGCCGATGCCGCGACAGCACGCTCGCGAAGCTCCGCGTCGGAAGCCTCCCAGGGATCCACATCCGCATAGCGTTTAAATGCCTCGCGGTAGGTGAGCCGTTGGGCAATGCCTCGCCCTAGTAGCGCGTCGGCAAGCTCAGCGGTGGTCTGCATCCCTTGCTGATAATCGGCTCCCACCTCATACCATTCGAGCATCGTGAATTCCGGGTTGTGCCATTGGCCACGCTCGTCGCGGCGAAACGCACGGGTGATTTGATAGATCGACCGCGAACAGAGGCAAAGGAGGCGTTTCATTCCGTATTCGGGCGACGTCTGCAAATAGTAGAGGCTATCGGCTGCGCAAGTTGCCGGGTGGACAGGAACGGCGAACGGGTCCAGGAACCGATCCACGACTACTTCGCGGCATAAGAGGGGCGTTTCGACTTCGAGAAACCCTCGATCTTGAAAAAAATCGCGCACCGCGCGCAGCAACGCTGCTCGCTTTTCCAACATCGCTTCGAAAGATCCGATAAGGGGAAGCGATCTTTCGAACGAATCGAAACAATCTTTAACCCCAACGCCTGGCGTCACGCGGCAAAACCCAGTTTGACTCAATGTAAGCTCGTACTCGCTACGTACTTACACGCTCCACATACTCTCCGGTACGCGTATCGACTTTTATAATGTTGCCGATTTCGATAAAGGCCGGACAGATGAACTCAGCTCCCGTCTCGACGCGGACCGGTTTGGTGACGCTTGTTGCCGTGTCGCCTCGCACCCCAGGTTCACAGTACTCCACACGCAGTTCCACATGATTGGGTGGCGTTACGCCGATGGGATTTCCGTTAAAGAGCATCATCGAGCAGAGCATTTCTTCTTTGAGATACTTCCAGTTTTCATCCACCTGTTCGGCCGTCAATTCATACTGCTCGAATGATTGGGTATCCATGAAGATAAAACGATCCTGTTGTCGATAAAGGAATTGGACTTCGATCTCTTCGACATCGGCTGATTCGAGCGTGTCACCGCCTTTGTAGGTGCGGTCAATAACGGTGTTGCGAATCAAGTTGCGCAATTTGCATTTGTAGAGTGCGTTGCCCTTGCCGGGCTTTACAAAGTTCATTTCGATCATCAAATAGGGTTCACCGTCAATTTGGACTTTGAGGCCTTTGCGGAATTCACTTGTCTTGTACGTAACCACTTTCGTGCTTCCTACTTCGCGAAAGTCATCGTCTGGGATATGCTACCTAACATGAGCGTAATTTTAGACAAGAGCTTTGAATTTGTCGGCGCCGGGTCTTCGGCTGTACCCTGGCACGAAGCGCTACGGCGTGCCATCCGCGATTTCAGTACGCTGGCTGAGGCTTTGGGGCTACCGAACCACTGGCAGGATCAGGCTCGGCAGGCGGCCGCACAATTCCGTTTACTTGTACCTTGGGAGTTCCTCGCCCGCATGCGCCGTGGTGATCCGGATGACCCGTTGCTGAGACAGGTGTTGCCGGTGGCCGAAGAGATGCAATCGGTAGCCGGATATACGGCGGATCCGCTGTGCGAGCAGGAAAGTTGTCGTACTCCGGGGCTCTTACAGAAGTACGCCGGTCGTGCCCTTGTGATTGCCACCGGCACGTGTGCGGTCCATTGCCGGTACTGTTTTCGACGTCATTTTCCGTATCAAGAGTTGGCTGCGGCGCAGCGCCGCTGGCCGCGAATCCTGGCAGAACTTGCAGCCGATCCGACGATCGAAGAGGTAATCCTCAGTGGCGGCGATCCGCTGGTGTTGCCCGACGCGTGCCTTGAGGGCTGGGCCAAGTCACTTGCGCGCCTGGCGCATGTGCAACGGCTGCGCGTGCATACGCGCCTGCCGATCGTGATCCCACAACGAGTAACCTCGGAGTTGCTGGCCTGGTTGCGCGGCACGCGGTTGACGACGATCGTTGTGGTTCATGTCAATCACCCACAAGAATTGGACGGCGCCTGTCGCGAGGCTCTAGCCATGCTCGTGGATCGCGGAATTCCTGTTCTAAATCAATCCGTACTCCTCCGCGGAGTCAATGATTCCGTCGAAGCTCTGGAACAGTTGTGCCGCGAGCTTATCAACCTTCGCGTGCTGCCGTATTATCTGCACCAATTGGATCCCGTCGAGGGTGCTCACCATTTCGCTGTTCCCACGGAAGAAGCCATTGCGTTGGTCACAGCTCTTCGGGATCGTCTTCCGGGCTATGCCGTGCCACGGTTGGTGGTGGAGCAACCGGGTGAGCCGTCGAAGCGTTTGCTGGCCGGCTGAGGTTTTCGAAGTAGCGCAAGGTGCCGTTGACGCTACTCGCGTCGCGTTCCCTGAGATTCTCGGTTCTGTCGAGCTGACCGGAAAGTTGTTGGGCGGTACTTTTGGCGGGGTAGCGGTCGAAGCGATCGATGTGCCAGGAAAAGGGTGAAGCACCCGGCCCGGCTTCGGCCAACCGTTGAACGCACTGCCACTCGGACCAGTTCACTTCGGGAAAGTATGTGTCCCCTTCGAAGTCGGCCTCGATTTGTGTCCAATAGAGTCGATCGGCATGCGGAAGGGCTGCTCGATAGACGGAGGCTCCCCCAACAACAAAGGCGATCGGTTCGGCGCTGGCTTGACACAGTGCTTCTTCGAAAGTCTCGGCTACGATCGCTCCAGGCACATGAAAACCTGGCTGCGTACTGAGGATAATCGTTTTGCGGCCTGGCAGCAGGCGGCCGATCGATTCGTGTGTACGCCGGCCCATGATGATCAGGTGACCCATGGTGAGTTTTTTAAAATGGCGCAAATCTTCGGACAGGTGCCAGGGCAATTGTCTTTGGCAGCCAATCACGCCGTTTTTAGCCACGGCAGCTATGATTGCCAAACATGCGGGTCGCATCGTTGCACCGGTTCGTGGTTTACCTTTGCATTATTCGCGTATATCGACCGAGCCCAGGCAACCCAGGCTCTTGGCCTGGGCTGCTAGCAACGGCCTTTCCGGCCGTGGGCTCGGGGTTTTTGAACGTAAGGCCCGAAGGGCCGTTTCGGTCAGCCCCGGCCCTAGGCCTGGGTTCAGACGGGTGCCAAACACAACACGCCACGGATATCCGATGCGAAATCATTTCGCGGCCCTGAAAGGACCGTTCACCATTCCATACCCACATTGTCGCACGCGTGCAACGGATTTAATCCCACACATACCGTTCATTCCATTCGATTTCATATCGTCGCCACCATTTCTCGGCCCACGCCCGTGGCCTGGGTTCACATCAGATCGCCACCGGCGCTGGAATGGCCGGATGGGGATCATACCCCTCCAAACGAAAATCCTCATAGCGAAAATCGAACAGCGACTTTACCTCCGGATTCAAATGCATGCGAGGTAACGGTCGAGGCTCGCGTGACAACTGCAGTTTTGCTTGCTCAATATGGTTCAAATAAAGATGTACATCCCCAAACGTATGAATGAACTCGCCAAGTCCTAATCCTGTTACATGAGCCACCATCATCGTTAACAGACTGTACGAGGCAATGTTGAAAGGAACGCCTAAAAACACGTCTGCACTCCGCTGATACATTTGGCACGATAACCGTCCATTGGCCACGTAAAACTGAAAAAGGACATGACACGGAGGCAAGGCCATCCGGGGTAAATCGGCCACGTTCCACGCGCTAACCAACAAACGCCTCGAATCCGGATTCCGCCGAATCTCCTCAACCACCTCGGCTAACTGATCGATCGTCCGACCGTCCGGGGTGGGCCAACGCCGCCACTGGTAACCATAAATCGGGCCCAATTCCCCCTGGGCATCCGCCCACTCGTCCCAAATTGTCACCGCTACCGCTTGAAGCGATCGAACATTGGTCTCGCCGCGCAAAAACCACAGTAACTCGTGAATCACCGACTTTACGTGAATCTTCTTGGTTGTCACCAAAGGAAACCCAGCCGACAGGTCGAACCGCAACTGGCGCCCAAAAACGCTCAGCGTGCCCACTCCCGTTCGGTCTTGCTTGCGGACTCCGCGCTCGAGAATGTCCTGCAAAAGATCCAAATACTGTCGCATAACCAACCCCACTGCCCTACCGTGATTCGGAACGATCCTACACCGTCCGTCAGCCGGTTACCAGCACCCGTGGTCGGCATGCATTTGGTGGATACGCTCGACTTCTGATAGTTTACCGTGATCGAGCCGCCAGACGTTCCCAAGCAGTGTCGGAGCCGACCGCTGGGCTGCGATCCGACTTGGTCACGGGGCGCCTGTGCAGCTTTAACGAAGCACGAAAAATACTCCGGAAAAAGGACTCGACATGAGCCAGGCCGTAGTGCCGATCGCGGTTCGTGGGCGCGTCTTATGGTGCCATGCTCTGAGAAAAGAACGGCCCGAGTTATGGCTGGCACCCACCGACTATTCGCTCACACAGTGGTTCCTGGACTCCTGGCACTGGCATGTGGCACAAGAGTGATCCAGTACAGGTGAAACAGCCCAGCTTGTCTGTAGCAGTGACTTGCCGGATGGACCATTCGATGCCATAGCGCTTCCCACATCGCGTAGCGGCGAAGCAGAATTGACTCGCGAGTTGATCCAGCAGGCGCACACGCGGCTTGTGGAGGGGGGAGTGCTCTGGACTTGGGTCGACAACCCGCATGACCACTGGCTGGAGCGGCAGCTGCGTGAATACTTTACGACGGTGCGGCGCTTGGTGTGGGCCAACGACGTGGTGTATCAAGCAGCGCGTCATGGGCCACCGAAGAAGCTGCGGAACTTCTCGGCCTGTTTCCCGTTCCGGGACGCCGGCCGGCTGCTGTGGCTTTACACTCGCCCCGGTGTATTCGCTCATCGGCGCGTGGATGCAGGGGCTCGACGGCTCATCGAAGCTATGTCGATTCGAGCGAAGATGCGGATATTGGAGATCGGTTGTGGGAGCGGGGCGGTGAGCATCGCGGCAGCCGCGCGCTGCCCCACCGCGCAGGTGACGGCAATCGACTCGTCCCCGCGAGCTATCCAGTGCGTGCAACAAGCCGCTTTACATAACCAACTGTCAAACATTACAGCTCGGGTTTTCTCCACGAGTAACTACCACGCTCTCGGGTGCTTCGATCTTGTTCTGACCAATCCACCTTATTACGGCCGTTTCCAAATTGCCGAGCGCTTTGTCCAAGGAGCCGCCGAAGCACTCGTCGAAAGAGGAACCCTGTTGGTGGTAACGAAACATCCCACTTGGTACGCCGAAAATTTAGAACACTGGTACGGCCAGTGGGAATGCCGTGCAGTACGGGGTGGTTACTGGATCGTGACCGCTCACAAGATGCGTACGTCTTGATTGGAGGTGAGTCCCTCCTACAAGCTGCCAGGTTCTGACGCAGGCTCGGCTTTTGTATTTTCAACAGTTCAATAATCTAACGCAGAGGCGCGGTGACGCAAGTCTTAACGCAAAGACGCAGAGGCGCAGTAAAAAAAAGATTTAACACAAAGGCGCAGGAACGAAATAGCGACGTGTGTGCTGCACGAAAGCCTATGGTAAATGGACCCGTGATCCCTTGGCCTATTGACTCGCTCCATGATATTCATGAGGAATGGCACGAGCAGCGCGTTTATCTTTCAATAGCGAGCCGATAAGTTGTTTAAAGCGATCCCATCGGCACCGCCTATTCGTTTGTCGCACGACGGATAACCGACGCTACTAATTTGCGGTGGGGCGTAGTTCGTGTGGCAGATTCTCGCCTCTTTCAAATGCACTTATTCCTCGCAATGTTGTTTCTGCGATATTGGCGAGTGCCTCGTATGTTAGAAAGGCTTGGTGCGCCGTAATAATAACATTAGGGAATGTTATAAGGCGAGCAAGCACATCATCTTGAATAATATGATCTGACAAATCGCGAAAGAAATAATGCTCTTCCTCTTCGTAAACGTCCAATGCTGCACCCGCCAGGCGATTTTCTTTTAGTGCCGCAATTAACGCACGAGTATCGATCAAACCACCGCGGCTGGTATTGATGAGGAATACCGAGGGTTTCATCATCGCTATGGCGCGCTCATTGATCATGTGGTGAGTGTCCGGAGTAAGCGGCACGTGCAGCGAAAGGATATCAGACTGCCGGTATACTTCTTCCAAGGGAAGGTAGCTAAGGGCAAGCTGCTCGACTAATTCGGGATTCGGTGCGGGGTCGTACCCCAGCAAGCGACAGCCAAAACCGCGCATGATGCGCGCAAAAGCCGTACCAATACGCCCGGTGCCGATAATACCGCACGTTTTGCCGTGAATGTCGTAGCCGACAAGTCCTTCTAAGGAGAAATTCCCTTCCCGTACTCGATAAACAGCCCGGTGCACTTTTCGATTCAAGGCCAGCAGCAACGCCACGGCGTGTTCGGCCACCGCATACGGTGAATACTCCGGGACTCGGATTACCCGCAAACCAATGTGCCATGCCGCTTCCAGGTCGACGTGGTTGTACCCAGCAGATCGCAGCGCTACTAGCCGGGTACCGCCACGGGCTAATTCTTCCAGTACCGAGCGTTCCAGCCGGTCATTAACAAACGGGCAAACGACGGGAAATCCTTTGGCAATCGAGGCTGTAGTCGGCTCAAGACGCGTCTCAACGAAAATCAACTCGTGCCCGTATTTCCGATTTGCCTCAAGCAACGCAGCCTGGTCGTAGCGTCGTGCATCGGTAACAAGGACTTTCATAGGCAGTTCCCGCGGTCAAGGACCGACTGTCATGAAATCTTTCGATTATTCCAGCCGACTGCTTGCAGAACGGCACAAGTAGCTGGCGAACGATTCAGCACGTAAAAGTGGAGGCCGACGACTCCTTGTGCGAGCAGTTCGCGGACCTGCTCGGTGGCATACTCGACTCCCACTTGGAATTGCCATTCGGCATGATCGTGTTGCGCGAGTCGTTCGACGAGTTTCTCAGGCAGCGTGGCACCGCAAAGCGACGTAATGCGCTGAATCTGCGACAAGTTCGTGATGGGTAATACTCCAGGCACGATAGGGACGTGAATACCGATTTTTCGGCACGCCTCGACGAATCGATAAAAATCGGCATTTCGGTAAAACAACTGTGTAATGACGATGTCAGCACCGGTATCGACTTTTCGCTTCAAATTCTGTAGGTCTACTTCGAAGCTGGGAGCTTCTTGATGTTTTTCGGGATAGCCGGCCACCGCAATGCCGAATTGGGGAAACTCGCGACGGATCAATTCCACCAGTTCGCTAGCGTACCGCAAGCCATCGGGCGCAGGGCGGAAGGTGGTTTCCCCTCGAGGTGGATCGCCGCGTAGGGCCACGATCGCGTCAATACCTTGTTGGGCGGCTGCCCTCAAGTAGTCGCATAGCTGTTCGACTGACGACCCGACACATGTTAGATGCGAAGCCACAGGAACCGAAAACCGCTGTTTGACTTGGGTCACGATTTCCAGAGTTTTCGTTCGGGTCGAACCTCCCGCTCCGTAGGTACAGGTAACGAAATCAGGTCGAAACGCCATCAATTCTGCCAGGTTTTCGAACAGCGATTGTTCACCCTGCGCCGTCTTGGGCGGGAAAAGCTCAAAGGATAACCCGATGCGATTCTCATAAAATCGTCCAAGGTTCATAGTGGCAGCTCGTTCTGGTGTGTGCACTTGCTGGTTGTAGCGTAGATTGGCCTGTGGGAAAAGGTGAGGTAGGTCACTAGGCAGCTAGATGCGAAAACACCCGACGATGATCCTCAGATGGAGCTGCTGGCGGGAGCCGACTCGGGTATGGAAGGGCTTGCTCCCTCGGCGAGCACCGCGGGCAGGTGGTCCCAGCCCTGGACAGGCTGTTTCGGCTCCGACTCGCGCCAAAACCGGGCCCATTCGGACCACTGAACGCGGCGAGCGGAAAACGGGACCAACTCACGCGGGCCGTTGGACGTGCCGTGGTCCATTCGCGCAGTAGACGACGTTGAGCGGTGGGCTGGCGTCATTCCGCGCCGCAGTACGATCGTCCGGTGAGCCGTGGGCGAGTGAGCATCGTGCAATACAAGCCCCGATGCAGTTACCTCATACTGATCCCGGCGCACTTGCAGTAGGGACTCAATCTCTTCCCGCACAAGGTCGACACCCAGTTTTTGGTAGATTCCCGATAATGCCCAGGCAACGGTGTAGCGGTCAGCGTGGCCAAGGTCACTCCACCATCCCTTTTGGCCGATAGCCGCGGTGAGCCATCCGTGGCATTCTTCCAAGGTTAAGTGCAGAGTCGCACTACTGGGCGCTGCTAAAAAAACGTCGACGCGGTTGGTCGCCAGTCGCACAGACTCGACGTGAGGCACGATCATCCCCGTATCGGCTCGAAGGGCGAGCAATGCGCAGAATTCGCGTTCCCAGAATCGCACAAGCCGTTCTTCAATATGGTGCAAGGCAGCTCGATAGCGATTGACAGCCCTCCAGTCACCTAACTGATCCGCACGGCGGTACGCACGGCGCAGACGTGCGTACGTGCGGGGAACAGTGCCGGAGTGAAAACCCAGGCGCAACAGTCCCACCAGCGTCTCACCGTGACTGCCGATGCGACCACGGGGCACCTGTCGCGGACGATTCGCCGCGTAGAGGCGCCAATTGCCTTTCAATTCCCAAACGAGGAAACCGAACACACCCGGCAAAAGCGTGACGATGGCGGTCGCCACCGTGTAACCCATTCCGCGTCCCAGAATTGGGGCTAGTTGCACGGCCAACAAGGGCAGTGTGGGCAAAATGATTTTGTGGGATACGGTAACGACAGGGAAGTGTTTAATTGGGTTGATCTGCGGTTCGACTAAGAGCGTGACCACCATGCGAACGACGTAACCCACGATCCCCCACAGAGGGCCAACAAGAAGTTTAAAAGCCAGGGTCCAGCGAGGGTCGCCATGGCGGAACCGCAACCACTCGTCCACAGCGTACAAAAAGCGTTCTACGGATTCGAGGATTTGGTGGAATAGATCCATAATCCACTGATACAGGGCCGCAAAGACACGGACACGTAATTCGAGCCATGCGCGAACCAAAATATCGGTCAACCTTTCGTCAGCATAGCGGCCAATGGGCGTGTGTAAAAACAGATTCATTACCCAGAAGACATGCAAGGTGGCATTCCAGGAAAGAAACCAGCCTCGAGCCCAGAAAGGCGCCAGCACCAACGTTGAAAACACGGCGGGGCGAATAGCGTAGCTGTGCACGACTCGGTAAAGCTCGCTCTGCAACACATACTGCACCCACGGCGAATGGATAACACGGGCCGGTATATCGACGAAAAGCCATTTGATCCACAGTCCTAGCTGCGTGGCCATCCAGACGAAACGGCGCCGAAAGCCGGACGAGTGGATCAGAAGCAGCAGTAAGAATCCCAGTCCAATAACGCCGGCCCAAAACACACTGTGTGTGGTTGGTCCGCCGGTCGGATGCAACGTGAGAGTCTCCAGGGCCAGTGCAGTCGCTGTATGCGGTACCGAGATCGAAAGGGCTTCGGGTACCGTGGCTGCGATCAGCGTGTCCTGTGCAATGCCTTCGATGAGCTGTTGGTCGACAACCGCTGGCGAAGGAGCCAACTCGGCCACACCATGCGTCGCAAAGTGCAATAAGTGACGCAGCCCCTCCAAGGCCACGTAGGCGCCACCAAACGGAAGAATCAAGTAATTCGTCAACGTGCGGCCACCTACCGTTCCAAAAGCGAGGGAGCTTAAGGATTGCGGCAACCGCAAATAAATCGGTCCGCCATGGTAGACACCTTCCAATTGGCGAGCCATCAGTCGATCGGCCCGCAACAACTCGTCTCCAGTGACCAATTCCCGAAAGGCATGGATGTCCGGCAGTTTTAGATCGCTTTCGGCCAGCGAGTCGCGCAAATCTCCCATATGGAAGAAGCCTCGCTCGACCACTCGGTCCAAAAGCTCTTCGGTCACTTTATCTCGGGCTACTTGCTCGACCGGTTCCTTTGGCTGCAGACCTACCGAGTCCAGGACTTGTCGGATCCGCGGGCGCAGGGCGTCACGCATCAGGTGTTCGGCGCGTCGAAAAGCATCTTCCAAGAGATGTTCGAGCTGCTGGCGAATGTGGGTTTCCACGCGGAGTGTCGACAAGCGACGGGAGGCAACTCGCAAATGTTTGGTGATCAGCACCTGGCGCAGTAGCGGTAACGGCCGCCGCAACGGCACCTTGCCCAACGACCGCAGCCATCGCCACCAATCCCATCGGTACAGATTGCGTTCACTTTCGATGCAGACTTTTTGGAGATCATACAACAAGCGTGCTTCGGCACTCCATCGGTCTGTCGCAGCATGCCCCAACAGCGGTTCTAAGGCTTCAAACCACTGGTCAATCCACGGCTGGGAAAAGTGTAACGCCGTGGAAAGGCGATCCACCAACCGCCGCAGTTCGGCCCGAGACGCATGCTGCATCTCCTGTGCGCGGTCGGGCAAACCGATACGAGCAGCGGCCATTCGCAAGATCGAAGCCTTTACCGAATTGCCCAAGCGACTGGCACGTTCGGCGCGCGCTACGAGCTTCCAAAAAGGTGGCGGAGAAGGAGCCAACGGATCGGGCGGTGTTTCGCGTGCCGCCGGTACCAGCGGCGGGATCTGGCGCGCACGCGTTCCGGGACTTTCCAACGCCGCACCGGGCAACCGCGTTTCCTCGTACAGTTGCTGGTGCGGCACATCCTGCTCCAATAGTTCGACGACCGGCTCCCAACGAACTATACCCGGGAAATAGACCGGGATATGTTCCGGGGCAAAATGATACAGCTCCCAATACGTAGCTGCACATTCGACATAGGTTTCCCAGAGGTCTTCCGGTGGCAACAGTTGATCGTCACGGTGCAGAACGTTATGGATTTCGTCGAAGGCCACTGGACCGATGCATGCCCGGCGGCGCAGCAGCTCCGCATCACTTAACCGCCCGTCGGCTCGAGCCTGCTCGAGCACCATGTGAATGCGTCCATGGAACAACAGCCGCCAATACACCCGCAATACATCTTCGGCCGGTGCTGTCTCCCAAGCATCCCCATCGGTCGGCTGTGCCAAGAGCAGCACTTTACGCGGCAGATTCTCACCGGGCGACAACTCCAGTTCCGGTCGATCAGCAATCACCAGCAGCCGGTCACGTTGGATGGTATAGACACGATGATGCGGTACCTCGATGCCCAAGCCAGCGATACGGCGATCCTGTTTGATGACGCGTCGCAAAATACGCGGTTCGATCACCAGAGCTGCCGGCTCGACTTCTTGTATCCGGCGCCGAAGCTCGGCCACGGTGAGCAGTTGTCGGCTGACAGCTACCGCCATCGCTCGTCGTCCTTTTGTTCGGTGGCCTTTTGCAAATACCCGGCAGGGAACACCTTGCCCTGAGTCCAGCGGCCGCGTGGAAAAATCCGTAGTCCCTATCCTGGGAGCAATTCCACCCCAGTACAATGATAGGTGCGCATTGGCCGTCGGCAACGTCACGAGCCGCTCGACTTCGGACCATTCGGTCGGGGGGCTTGGAAGCCTGAGGCGTGTTTTTCGAGCGCCCGCACGACGGCTTGACCCATATCGGCGGGCGTTTGAGCGATCTCGATCCCGGCCTCTTGCAAAGCGGCGATTTTTTCACCTGCTGTACCTTTGCCGCCTGATATAATTGCCCCGGCATGCCCCATGCGCTTGCCCGGCGGCGCGGTGCGACCCGCGATAAAAGCAGCCACCGGCTTTCGCATATGGTCCCGAATAAAGGCCGCCGCCTCCTCTTCGGCCGTGCCACCAATCTCGCCAATCAACAACACAGCCTCAGTCTGATCATCCTCTTCGAACAATGCTAAAAGATCAACAAACGATGTCCCCACAATGGGATCACCCCCAAGACCAACGCAAGTAGACTGACCGAGGCCTAACCGAGTTGTCTGCCACACAGCTTCGTAGGTCAACGTGCCGCTACGGCTTAAAATTCCGACTTTTCCCGGCTGGTGGATGTATCCGGGCATAATACCGATTTTGCATGCCCCGGGGGTGATGACTCCCGGGCAGTTTGGGCCGATCAACCGGGCCCCTCGCCGCCGCACTTCATGATAAACCGGCACCATATCCAACACCGGGACGCCTTCGGTAATCGCCACAATCAATTTCAGGCCTGCGTCCAACGCTTCCAGAATGGCATCGGCCGTAAATGGAGCCGGCACGAAAATCATCGTGGCATCGGCTCCCGTTTTTTGCACGGCTTCCTCGACCGTGTCGAACACCGGAACTCCCAGCACCTGTTGGCCGCCCTTACCAGGAGTGACGCCCGCGACGACTTGAGTGCCGTAATCCAGACAGCCTTTGGTGTGGAATTGACCTGCCGACCCGGTAATACCTTGGCAGAGGACGCGTGTCTGTTTGTCAACCAGGATGCTCATACGTGCGATTTCCGACGACTATTTTGGTGAAGTTGGTTCGGTTATGGGATCGCCCCAAAGCAACGTTTCGAGGTAGCCACCATGTGCCCAAAGCCTTGCCCGACTATGGACCTCCGAGAGCGGCTTGAACGACTTTCTCGGCGGCATCGGCCAGGTCAGTGGCCGTGATGATGTTCACGCCCGCCTCCGAGAGGATGTGCCGTCCCTGTTCGACTTCGGTTCCTTCCAAACGTACTACCAACGGCACGCTGAAACCCACCGTGCGATAGGCCTCCAATAGGGCTTGTGCGATGGTAGTGCACTTCATAATTCCGCCGAAAATATTGACCAGTACGGCGCGCACGTTTCGGTCAGCCAACAAGATCCGAAAGGCTTCGATGACCTGCTCGGTGTTCGCCCCACCGCCAACGTCCAAAAAGTTAGCCGGCTCGCCGCCATAATACTTGATGATGTCCATGGTGGCCATCGCCAATCCCGCACCGTTGACCAAACATCCGATGTTTCCGTCCATTTTGACGTAACTTAAGCCCGCTTGAGCGGCTTTCAATTCCGCCGGTTCCTCTTCGGTCAAATCGCGTAGTGCCTGCCACTCCGGGTGACGGAACGCGGCATTGTCGTCGAAGTTTACTTTGGCATCCAAAGTTAGAAGGTCACCCTCGGCATCGACGACCAGTGGATTGACCTCAACGAGGCTACAGTCGTTTTGGACAAAGAATCGGCAAAGATTGGAAAAGAAAGATGTAGCCGCACGTGCCGCAGCACCAGAAAGCTGGAGTTTTTTACATAACTTGCAGATCTGGTATGGCTGGATGCCGCGCGCTGGATCGAAGTGCTCCTTGTAAATTTTTTCGGGATGTTCCTGGGCAACTTTTTCGATCTCGACTCCCCCTTCGGAACTGGCCATCACAACCGGCAGAGCTACCGATCGATCCAGGACGATCCCCAGGTAAAGCTCGCGCTCGATCCGGCAGCCGGCCTCGACCAAAACGCGCTGCACTGTCTTGCCCTCCGGACCGGTCTGCACGGTCACCAACTTATGGCCCAGTAGTGCCGAGGCGACGCGGAAAGCTTCGTCATCCGAGCGGACCAATTGCACACCGCGTTGCGAGGGGTTATCCAAAATGGTGCCCTTGCCGCGCCCGCCGGCATGAATCTGCGCTTTAACGACGGCTAGCGGTTGACCTAATTGTCGAAAAGCCGCCGCTGCTTCCTCGGGGGTGGCCGCTACGTGACTGGCAGGAACTGGCACCCCAGCGCGCCGGAATAGCTCCTTGGCCTGATATTCGTGGATTTTCATTGCCCGGTTCTCTACGTGGTTCACGAGCTACACGGTCTAGCTGTTCACAGAAATGACCGGATTATAGGAGCCATCTTGCGCGTCGAACAGCACCCGGGTGGCTGTCGAGCATCCGGGTACACGAGCGTGGCGAAAGGGCCCATACTGGCGGTTTGGACTTGCTTCCCAATTGCCGCGTGTCCAGCGCGTTAGAATCACACCTCCAAGGCAATGACTCCGCGATGGGGCAAAGCCCAATGTGGCGGGCTCAGTGAACCGGGCACCGCGTCCTATTGGGAATTGGATCGGAATTGCAGCAGCACAGTCGGTCGCTGGCTATGGGAAGCGGTTCGATAGCGGATTGTTATTTTTCTCGGAAAAGGATTACTCTTGATGACGATAAGAACGGTTGTTCCGGTGGGGGCATGTTTAAGGGGCGTAAGAGCTTTGACGGTGCGCATTAGGGACGTGGCTGCTGGCGACCCAACTTCGAAACGTCCAAACCGAGTCGCCGCATTTTTTTGTAGAGGGTCGTGCGATTAATACCCAATCGATCGGCCGTCAGCGTGCGGTTCCAATCACATGCCTGCAACACGTCCAGAATAATTTGCCGCTCGGGATCTTCCAAAGCTTGCTTTAACGTTCCCGCCGATCGAGCGCTTGGACGATGGAGACATTCGGTGAGGCGGGACGGCAAGTCGGTACACGATATTTGGCTTCCTCTGCCCAACAATACGGCGCGCTCGATGACATTCTGCAATTCGCGGATGTTGCCGGGCCAGGAATACCGTTCAAAAGCGGTGAGCGCTTCGGGTGCCAACGACTTCAGGGGCTTGCCGCTTTCTTCGCACGCTTTGCGGATAAAGTGCTCGGCCAGTCGAGGAATGTCTTCAATACGCTCGCGCAACGGGGGAAGCTCGATGTGAATAACGTTGATACGGTAATATAGATCTTGACGGAATCTGCCGGTTTCTACGAGGCGCGCCAGATCTTCGTTGGTGGCCAAAATGACGCGCGTATCGACATGATACGTCTGGTCGCCCCCTACCGGCTCGAAACGGAACTCCTGCAACACGCGCAAGAGTTTTACCTGGAGCGAGGGCGAGGCCGTGGCAATTTCGTCCAGAAAAATGGTGCCGCCCTCAGCTAGCAGGAATTTCCCTTTTTTATCCCCCAGGGCACCGGTAAAGGCTCCGGCCACATGCCCGAACAACTCGCTTTCTAACAACGGTTCCGGAAGTGCCCCGCACGCTACTTCGATGAATGGGCCATTCCTTCGCCTGCTTTTGCGGTGGATCATGCGGGCCAAGAGCGATTTGCCGGTGCCGCTTTCCCCGGTAATCAAAACCGTGGCGCGCGTATCTGCGATCGATTCGACAATTTCCCAGACGCGCTGCATGTGCGGGCCTGTTC
Organism: uncultured Pirellulaceae bacterium; assembly: GCA_964425225.1. Lineage (GTDB taxonomy): Bacteria > Planctomycetota > Planctomycetia > Pirellulales > Pirellulaceae > BPJU01. The sequence goes on from CAYRMD010000004.1 coordinate 82,498, forward strand.
CGACCAGAAATTCACCTAACTGTTTTTCGAGCTGGTGACGTAGGTGCTGATTCTCTTGGACCACGCGATGCATCGAAAAGGCTCGCTCCAACACCAGCTCCAACTCAGCGTCCAGCACGGGCTTGGTCAACAAATCGAAAGCTCCCGCACGCAACGCCTCAATTGCCATCTCCACTGTGCCGTAGCCGGTCATCAACACGACGGCGACACCCGGGCAATGGCGACGCGCATGTTCCAATACGGCAAAGCCGTCTTCTTCTCCTAAGCGTACGTCGACTAGCGCCACGTCGAAAGTACTTCGCTCAAGTAACTGACATGCTTGGGCAACGTTCGTGGCTTGCTCGATCCGGTAGCCCAACTGTTCGAGCCAGTCGGCTAGCGACCGCACAAGCAACTGATCGTCGTCCACAACCAGAATCCTTCCTCGAACCATACAGTTTTTCTCCCAGTGTCAACTGACTGTGGCGTCAGGGTTCGGCGGGCAGAGGTATGCGGTAGCCACTTTCCGGTCATCACGTGTTTGGGCATCGCAATACCTACCTGACTCATAGAACAGAAGTTAGGTGTCGTCAAAAAGCGTCACCTGTTGCCCCATTTATCGGACATTTGCAGTGCAACATAAGTGGTATATTGCCAATGATTTCCGCGTAATGGCCGGGTATCTGGACATAACGAACCGGTCTAGGGTTCGCCTCCTACCCTAGCTTTTGGTGTATAGATTGCTATCATTAATGTTGGGTTTTCGAAGACACGTTTCCAGATTACGCTATGCAACCTATACGGCGCGCGTGGGGTAGCTACAACCATGCGCGGCAATTAACCGGAGGGGAGCCGGTTGTGGGGAAGCGTGCCGCTTGCGTAGCGACGAGGGGGCCACACGGTATTGAGGTGCGAGGGGCCGCAGTACGTTGATAGAAGGAGGGATACCTTATGGCGGTTCGGGTCTTGATCGCGGACGACCACGAAGTAGTGCGGCAAGGGTTACGCGCTGTCTTGCGTGGATCGGACATTGATGTGGTTGGTGAAGCGAAGACCGGCGCGGAGGCGGTGACGCAAGCCGTACGATGTAAACCGGATGTGGTCTTGATGGATGTGCGGATGCCGGATGTGGACGGATTAGATGGCTTGGAAAAGCTGCGGAAAAAACTGCCGAATCTGCCGGTGGTGATGATTTCGAGTTTCGACAATCCGACGTATGTGGCTCGGAGTGTGGCGCTGGGGGCATCCGAGTTTTTGATGAAAGGTGTATCGCGTAGTGAACTCATCACAGCGATTCAACGTGCGGCGCGTCGGGAGCCGGCTCCGGAAGGAAGCAACTTTGACGCGGTGAAGCGTTCACTCGAAAAGCGTCCCAAGACCGACACCCCGGATTGGCCGTTAACGACCCGGGAACTTCAGGTCTTAAGGCATATTGCCATGGGGTTGAGCAACCGCGAGATCGGTCGTTCGCTGGGCATTAGCGTCGAGACGGTCAAGGAGCATGTGCAGAACATATTGCGCAAAATTCAGGCCGTCGACCGTACTCAGGCCGCCGTGTGGGCTGTCAAACGCGGCTTGGTATAGACCGTAGTTTTCTCAGGGTGCCGCAACTACGACGTTCGGCATTTTGGCGTACGCGCCGCTTGGGAACGCGAGCGGGGATGCGCACGATCGTATACTGCCAGTAGGTTGCTGGCGGATAAGTGGGTATAGATTTGAGTGGTGGATAGATTCTTGTGGCCGAGTAATTCCTGTACGCTTCGGATATCGGCGCCGGCATTGAGCAAGTGAGTGGCGAAGGAATGCCGCAGCGAATGGGGCGAAGTGCGTTGATCCAGGCCTGTAAGTGCCAGATATTTATCAAGCATCCGCGCGACACTCCGTGTGGTCAATCGCTTTCCAAAACGATTGACAAACACCGGGGGATCCGAATCTGTACCGCCAGCCAGTCGACGATGAGCCAGCCAGTCGCGTAGAGCGCGCAGGGCAAAACGACCCAGGGGAGCTAGCCGTTCGCGACGGCCCTTACCACGAACGCGCACTAACCCAGCGGCCCAATCGATGTCCGAGTCTTGAAGCGCAACGAGTTCTCCGACGCGCAAACCGGCTGAATAGAGTGTCTCGAGGATGGCTGCATCCCGTAAGCCCATCGCTGTCGTTCGGTCGGGAGCCGCCAAAAGTCGCCCGACTTCCTCGGTTGTCAAAAAATGGGGGAGTTTTCGTTCGGGGCGCGGATTGCGTAGCGGTTTGGCCGGGTTGACCTTCACACGGCCCTCACGCAGGAGATAGCGGAAAAATGACCGCAGCGAGGCCAAGCGGCGCGCCACGGAGCTGCGAGCATATCCGGCTTCGTGCATGGCCGCCACAAAACGCCGTAACAGAGCCGGCGTGATCTCGTCGGGTTGCGCCGATCGCCCTAGCAGACGTTCCAGGAAATCGGCGGCTGCCATCAGATCCTCACGATACGACTTAATGGTCATCGCCGCCGCGTTACGCTCGACACGCAAATATCGCAAAAAGTCGGCTATGGCACGCTGCACGTTCTCGTTCCGCGGCACCCACCAAACCGGAGGTGCTTCTTGTCACTAGTCCAATTCATCCACAGCGTCGATCGAATACGAGCGGTCGGCTTTACGCGAAGCAGGCGGTATGGGGCCAAAGGCATGACGGACTCGATGGCTCAGTACCGCCGCATCGAACCACGTGAAGCTCAATTCCGGATCCGACGCGAATCGCCCCAGTGTCCGCAGCAGCTCTGCGCGATGGTCGTCGTCAAACAAGAAAATGTATCGCTCTTTCCCTTTTACCAAGGCCAGTACATTGATGTCTTGTGACACGAATCGTCCTTTCCGATGCACGCAAGAAACCGTTGGCGCTTCGTCCTTACCACCGCGCATCATCTCGGCTCTCTATGCTTCCTCCGTGGATAGCTGTCGGCACGAGCCGGGTAGTGCTTGAGTCGGCTACCGGTCATATCGGCTAAGGGGCCACCTCCACACGACTTTCGGTTCGCGTACCCCACCGCGTAATGCCAGTGTTTCGGTTATGTGCAAATGACAACAAAATCTCAAAAAGTCCTCGCTCCGTTGCAAATAAGCCTGCCATCCGCCAAAACGTGCCTCGTCTCTGAAAAAGTAGTAATCGGCTAGCCGCCGCGTAAACTCTTCATCATTCCCGTGGTAGATGCGCGTGTGGCGAATGATTGGTTCGGTTTGGGGCGAAAAGGCCGGACGGTGCGCCGACGGGCCCGGAGGAATAAAACCGGCCGGATCTGGCCAATCCGAAGGTAGGTCAGAAGGTACGTCCGATGCGATCGGCTGCGAGCCCGGTAACTCTGAGCTCGAACCGGCTTCCGGTGGCTGGGGCGTTTGTGTAGCCAGTTGTTCGCGGGCTAGTGCAAATTCCGCCTCCCATACAATCCAATCCGGTATGTACTCTTCTTCGGCAGTTCCCCAGGGCAAGCCGTATCCCGGAGGAATCGGATGAAAGCCGCGATTGGCAGCATACCACCGCACCGCCAATCCGAAACGGGGTGGATAATATGGAGTGTAATCGGTAATGGCGCCAACCAGTACGACGTCCACCCCCAAATCTTGAGCAAGCTTTTGAAAATCGGTGTTTTCATCGATCGTTTGCCAAGATTTCGCAAGCTTTTCTTTGACGACACCCACCGGTAGCACCTCGAAACCCGGAATCGCCTGTAACTCCTCGTAATAAAGCAACGTTACTCGGTCAGCGTCGACATAAGGTGACTCTGACAGGTTAAAAAAAGGTAAAATGGCGACGCGGTGCAGTTGAGGAAACGGATTATGAAAACGTGGTTGATAAGCGACATCGGGGATGAGATTACACCCGCAGCTTGAGGCCAGCAACATTAAAACGAGTGCTGTGCGCATGTGTAAGCGACGACCATCGGCTAGCCCCCCTACGCGTAAAAACTATCCTCGGTGCCGCTTCTATCGGCGAAATTGGGCCTATTCTTGAACAATTTCGGCAAACCTTGGGCAAAAGCACGTTATTCTTGGCGTAACGTAAGCTGTCGAAAAACCCCGCGCACGTGAGGGTTCGTTTCGTGCGAAAAGCTTCGTCGGGTTGCCGAGCGGCACCCGGTGGGATTTGGCAGCCACCACGATATGGCCAGGTACTCTTAGATCAAGCGGTCGAGGGATCGTAAACCAATGGGCTCTCGACAAGTAAACGGTTCGCCGTAGCGCGTTCCAATCATCTTCCCCCAATACGCGGCTTCATCTCGTAATCGATCCAGAAAGGTAGGCGGTTCCTCGGAGCGCCCCGTGAGGAATTGACTGGCGTAACACCGAATTGCCTCGATTTTAACCGGCCATTCGTCGCTAATATCGAGTATGAACGCCGGTTGAGGGATAAGCTTTAGGTGCACGCAATAGTAAAAGTAAATACGTTCGGGAAAATGGGGTTCCCCAGGCAGATCGCACTTGGTGAGTTTTGCCCAAAAGCGGGCGGCTTCTAGCAGTTGCGTCGCAGCCACATGGTCCGGGTGCGCATCGACCCAATAGGGAGCAAACAGCCAGCGAGGCCTCAATTGGCGGATCACTCCTGCCAAAGCAGCACGCGCTTCGAGCGTCGGCTCAAGATACCGATTACGCAAATTCAAATTGCCCCGCCAATCGAGTCCCAGCAGTTTCGTGGCGGCTTGTGTTTCTTGCCGCCGCGTTTCCGCGGACCCATAGGGCGTCGGCTCTCCATCGGTCAAATCCAACACCCCTACGCGATACCCGCTACGCCGCAATTTTACCAATGCTCCCCCCATGCCCAATTCCGCATCGTCCGGATGCGGAGCGATCGCAAGCACGTCCAACGGTTGTTCAACCAGTAACGTTTCGGAACGGTTTTCCATCGCTACACATGCCCCAAACGGATGAATGGACAACTTTATGCGACCGGCAGCGATCGGTTTGAATGGGAGTCCGGCTGTCCGTTGCTCCTCGGGGTGCTTGTTCCTCGATCCATGAGACACTTGGACCATCTACCTGTGTTTCATCGTAATCGTCATGCTCCCCATTTCATACGAGGTATGGTGCGAGGGTGCCGTCAACGCGATCCACCGGCACTGGGCTGGCCGGAGCGGATGGATGGTGGGAAGTCTGTTACGGACTGCAATAACCCATCGAGAGCAACGGACCGCGTGGCGATCGTAGACAGCTTCCGCAGTGGGGTAGTTAGGCTCTTCTGGATGTGCGTAGCCGAGGTTACTTCTGCCCTGGCCAGTTTAACGGTAAGCGCGAGACCCAATCTTTAATCGGACTCCACGGTTTGCGGCTACCCGATGAAACGTCCGAGGCGTCGGGGCGACTAGCCGTGCGCAGCGTTGTATCGGCTGGTTTGGCACCGACAGGGTCTCGGGACAACAACAAGAGCTGTGGCCAGAAACTCTCTAAAAAGTGCAGGCAATCCGTCACGTGCATGAATTGCTCGAGGTTACGGTAAGCGATTCCGGACGCGATCAACAAAGCGTTACGCTCGTCGCGTCGGATCCACATGTCGAATAGCTGTACTTCGTCGATCCAAACTTCGCCCTCTCCGATCAGATCAAAGCCGACGTGGATCTCTTTGAGCCGTGCCAAAGGTAGGTTTTCGAAAGGAAAGAGGAACTCGTCAGCCCACTGGTGAGGAATGGCGACGCTTCCGCCTCGGCCGATTGCCAGGGGGTAATAGAAATCGTGATCATCATCCAATACGACTCGCAATTGGGGTTGAGTACCCGGGCGCGTCTTGATGCGTGCTAGAACGTATAGGCGTCCGGTGGGGGGCGGGGCGAACGGTGCGCTGCGCACCCAGAGCTCTTCACCGTTACTTTGCAGATACAGGGATTGGCGGCCACCGGCAGCGTCCGAGTCTAACCGCACACTGCCGGCCGAGTCCGGCTTAAAACGCCAGCCCGGGATAGTTGAACCGGATGACGGAAGTTCAAAATGGCCGTTTTCTAAAACAGCAAGCGGGGGGCGAGTTACCGCGGCGTTGATCGCCAGATTGACCTGCTTGAGTGTTTCGGCGAGGGCTTGAGGTACCTCCGGCGGTAGTTGTATCTGCCAATCGACGATGCGTGCTCGAGGACTACTTAACCATCCACCGATCAAGTCGTAGGGAGCCAGATCCAAGGTCCATAGCCACTGCTGGTTATAAGGTGCCAGGGACGGCCAGCGACGGCTGCCAAACGTGTGAAGTTGAAGATCCGCCGGCCCCTCGATAAAAACCTGTGCCCGTATCGGCCACGGTGACCGATTGGCAAGATAAACATAGATGCGATCACCTCGTGGTAAGCGGCGGACCAGGAGGGGTTGAACGTGCTGTTGGGAACGAGGTTCCACGGTTTGAAACTGGTCGGCGGGCAAAGAACGGTAGACTTCCAATAACGGACGCAAAGCATCTTCCTGACCCAGCGGCAGTAACCAGCCGCCCTCGAGCACTGCGTTTGCGTCATGCGCGGCCAGTGCCTGGATCCAGTACCGCCGCACGTTGGCCCCGGCCAGGGGAGCGTGCGTATAGAGTTCCGTTCGCGTGCGCTCGGGTCCCCAAGGGCTGAGCTTGTCAAAATCCGGCCACCTCGACACGACTCGATCGTGGTATATCAACACTCCGCGGCGTGCGGATCGCTCCACCGATGCATCAAAATAGCGGTCGAACGATTCGCTAAGCAGCATTACTGAATTCACCGCTTGCTCGGGTAATCGGAAACTCATACGCGAGCGGTAAGGGCGGAATAACACCAAACCGGGCACTTGACGATATAACGTCGCATCAATTCCCGTTTCCAGAGCCGCTTCGGCGATCGGCACGTGTTGTGGTTCAAGTGGCGAGGGTTGCAGAAGCCGAGCTGCCGCGCGATTCTCCAGCCATTCGCCTGTTGTTAAGAACAATTCCGCGTCGGGCCGCTTGGAGCGCAGCACTTCGGTGCAGCGTGCAAGTAACCCGGCTAATTGCTCGGCGCGCCAATTCAACCATTGACGACGTAGCTCGGGGGAATGCAAGACGTCCTCTGGATTCGTCGGCTTGTTATTCGGCGAGTCAGCCGCGAGCGACCGGTGAAAGCGCTCCCAACTGTTTTGATCGAATCCCCAGGCGCCGTCCGGAAAACTCAGGTGTGCATCGGGGGCCAAAGCAATCGCCACGCCGCCAAACGATGGATGATGTCCGTAGCGCTTTGCCAGTTCCGTCACAATGGACTGGACGAAGGCTTGGAAGGATTCATCGAGCGGGTTGTAACTCGTTTGAAGGACGCGTCCACGCGCGTCGAAAAGGTATGGTCCGCTACGGGCCGAAGAGCTGGTTGTGGTGTTGGGCGCACTGAGTGCTTCGATGCGGCCGGAAAAATGCACCGCGGGCACCAACCGCAGCCCCTCGCGATCAAATACCCGGGCTAACAATTCCACAACGTCTTTGGAGAATGGATCGGCCCCCGTGTCCTGGAAAACCCCCATGTCATACTTTGGGGTCGACGGCCAATGACGGCTAGGGTAAAGGAGACTTCCGTCGCGGGCCACGCAAATCACAGCCCCATTGAACCCGGCATACTTCACGTATTGCGCAAGGCGGACCGCACCGTGGTAGAACTTCCACCAATCGTCGTAAGCGTGTCGGTTCGCCGAAGTTGCTAACGGTTCGGCTGAAAAATTCGTGGGAAATAAGGGACGGTCAAAATATACGGCTGCCAGACGCTGGTCGGTTGCCGCGGCTTTTGGCCCCGGTACATCGGAAGAACTAGCTAAGACGCGGATCTTGCCGCACACGGCGATCCCGTCCTGACGCAGGTTCGTCAACAATAAAATCGGGGAAGTAGATTTGGGCCAGAACAACAACCGATACCGCTCGATGGATTCTGGCTCTGGGACTACTTTTTGCGGCACATAAATTCCACCATCTAAAGTAAGTGGCGCAACGTAACCCAAAGTGTTCGGCTCGAGGAGGCTGACCCCAAGCGCTTGCGGCAAATGGCTTGGGTATTCGATCTCCAGCAAGTGCGGTCGTTGCGGGTTGGTCAGACTCAATTCGATCGCTTGCCAGGCGCCGGGTTCCAAACGCAGCATGCGCTGATTAGCCACCACGAGGTCACCCACGGATGCAGTGGAGCGCATACGTACCGGTTCGCGCCTTGCCAGCCACGGAATTGCCGGAAGATGCGAAATCCAAGTACCCGCGGTAGACTGAGTCGGGTCAATGGCTAATTGTTCGTGCCATGGGCCGATCTGCGATGTCTGACTACCCGGAGCAACAACCACGACCTGCACGCGGCGTGTGGCGACCGCTACAGCTCGCCACCCGGGAACCTCGAAGCGTGGGCGTTCGGCGAGCTCCACAACTATCTCATAGACCCCTTCATCCATAGGCATCGGAATGGGTTCTGGGCGAATTGATGCCAGTTCCCCTACCGAATCGGCGCGCACGTTCGACTGCCATGACCACGTCTCGGTATTACCGCCTAACGGAACGATCGCGACTCGTACGCGGTAAAAAGCGTTTGGCTCCAGTCGCAGCACATTAGGAACAATCGCGACGGTCCATTGTTCTCCAGGTGCGAATATCAAGTGGTCTCGCTCGCACTGCACGCGTAACTGATCGCCGGGAGCGCGCCGCAACACGAACCTATTTCCTGCATCATCCAGCGTTTCGACATGGGAGCCGTCAATCAGCCGGCTGATAGGAAGCTCAAACTGTCGCTGAATTCGCTGATCTGTTGGGCTAGTCCACTCGACGGACAGAGTGCTTTCGGGGGTAGCTTGAATTAGTAGATCGCAAGCATCGTAGGCGACATTGCCCGAGGGCTCCACCACCAGTTGACCCGCCTCGAGATGCTTATAGGTGCGCAACCATGGGTCGACACCCAAATCGCGAACCCGCACGACACTACCTGAATTGACCCGAACGCGTCCCTGCCAAGTTTGGGCGGCTGCACCACCCCAGGCTGCACGGAGTTCCAGTTGCCAGATCGCAGACGGCTCTTGAGATTGGCCAGCTATAGGCCAAATTACGAATAACAAAAATGCAGCTAGGAATCGTACTGCGTTGCACGGTCCTAGCCCAGTAGCAACCGCGAACCCCTGACGCAACAGCCTCCTTCGCGCAGAATGGCCTATGCCGCAAGCCGAGCGTGCGGTTGGGCCAGTGGCGTGACGTTGAGGACCTCCCTGTCCTGGTAGCATCGCTCCAGCCGTTATGATCGAAATATTCCCGGGTCTTGCCCCCGGAACTGGTTATCCATCGCCGGGTGCCGTTAAGCTGTGAGCCGCGATTATATTTCGAAGGTCCGGTAGTGGCCACATGGATTTAGTTGGTCTGATGCGTCCAACTCCCGATGCAACGCCAAATTCAGTGGTAATCGCTGGCGATCTGGACAACTTGCGTAAGAAACATAGCTTTACAAATTGCTCGTGTCCCGGCAGTTCGTTATGGATAGGAATTCTAGTAAAAGAACAGCACACAAGCGCAGTTTAACGACAATCGGACTGCGGCAATCGTATTACAAAACTAAAGCAACTAGGGGCGATTGGTTTCAACGGATTTGAGACAAAACGGGGCTCACGTAAAGGGACACTTTGGCTGTGGGGGCTCCGGCAGCCTTACGAAGGCAGGATCAATTGCCCGAGCCCCAGGTTCTTCTGCCCTCGCGGATGTCGGGCCTGCGCCTGCTTGTCTTCGATGCTTTACGTGGCAAGGGGCTGGTTCCTATTAGGCATGAGCCTCGCGGGACAGCAACAAGGCTCGGCAATCGTAATGCTTCGGTGGCGCTTGCACAACGTGCCGGCGAAAACGAAAATCAAGATCGCTTGTGAAATCAGTGTCACATAATTGCCTAGGAGGCAACACCATGGGTGGCCAAGCAAAGAGTTCCAACCGCAGGAGCCGACGTCAAGTTCTGCGTGCAGTAGGGAGTGCTACGGCAGCCGTAATATCCCTTCCGTGTGCCTCGATCGGCGCGCAGCTCCAAGAATTGGTGCCGGCCGTCCGCAACGGACGCCTCAAACAATCAATTGTCCATTGGTGTTTTGCCAACTATTGGGACGTTCCAACGATGATCCGTGTTGCGAAAGGACTCGGTTGCCGAAGCATCGAGCTACTTGATCCAAAATATTTTCCACTGCTTAAGGAACACGGACTCGAATGTGCCATTGCCACAATTGATATGAGTCCGGATCCACCATTTGTTAAGGGCTTTAATAATCCGAAGTATCATGACCAAGTCATCAAAGCTACTCGCGACGCCATCGATGCTTGTGCTCATTTTGGGTTCAAGCGAGTGATCAGTTTCACAGGTATGCGAGAAGATATTTCCGACGAGGATGGTATTCGCAACTGCGTGGCTGGATATAAGAAGATCATCGGATACGCTGAGCAAAAGGGAGTTACCCTTTGCTTGGAAATGCTTAACACACGCGATGGCAGCCATCCGATGAAAGGTCATCCAGGTTATCAGGGAGATCACACGGATTATTGCATAGAGATTATCAAGCGAGTAGGTTCCCCCAATCTGAAGTTTCTCTTCGATGTATATCACGTACAAATCATGGATGGTGATCTGGTGCGTCGGATCCATCAACTAAAAGAGTATATTGCCCATGTACATACGGCCGGCAACCCAGGACGCGGCGAATTGGACGGCAACCAAGAGATCAATTACCGTGCAGTGATGCAGGCATTGGTCGACATTGGGTACGATGGATTTGTAGGGCAGGAATTTATACCTACACGGGATCCGCTAGCGCGCTTACGTCAGGCGGTCGAAGTGTGCGACGTCTAAGCAACTCGGCTAGGGGTGGGTTTCAGCGATTTGCAACATGGCACATGACCAGGAAGTTAGTGGTAAGTGGTAGCTCGAATACGCGGTACCCGGTAGTAGGCCCTTAGTGGGTCGTGTATCGGGCCAGGCTGATCGCTCTGGCCCATAAATTCCAAGCCCACGCCGGTGGGTCTGTTGCTCCCGCGGTTTCTCGCGACAGTAACAGAAAAGAACGATACGGTGGGATGGTCTGTTCGGAATGAGCGGTGATCCACATGCGAGCCTATGCTATATTCTTCAAAGTTATGCTTCGGATCTAACACAGGTCAGTTGTCACGTTTCAGGGTAAGGGTCGCGAAGTGGTTCGTCGGTCTGCCCGGTTTCCGGACGGCATCGACTTGTGGTTCGATAACCAATACGATGAGCAATTCCAACGCATTGGTGAAACTGGAGCGGCGCAAATTAGACGCACGAAGTGACTCAGGCATGGCAGTGTCACGAAAACGGTCCAGTGCCGACAATTTTTGTCGTAGGGGGCCTTGGTGGTGTGGCTCGGTTTCATGCGTGCCCTATTTTCGGTTAGAGGCACTATGGGGCTACTACATCTGCATCAGTATCGTTGTGGCATCGAGTTCACCGCTGGTTGCGGTGGCCGATTCGAATCGGCCGGAGGTATCTTTGCACCGATTGCCCCACGGCGAAATCCAGCCTCAGGCGCGAATCGGCGCGGATGGTAAGTTGCACTTGCTGACATTCCGTGGTGACCCGAGCCGAGGGGATCTTTACTATCGCCAGCAGGCTACCCCTCTGGGATCGTGGGCTGCACCGGTATGGGTCAATCACCGGGCTGGAAGTGCCGTGGCGCTCGGGACCATACGCGGTGGACAGCTTGCCGTAGGTTACGACGGGCGTGTTCACGTGGTCTGGAACGGTGCACGTCCGGCGGCGTCAGGCAGCCACGACAGTGACCTGCCGCTTTACTATACCCGGAGTGATCCTGAAGGACGTACTTTCGAGCCGGAGCGGAATGTGATCCAATTCGGATATGGCTTGGACGGAGGTAGTGATGTTGCCGTTGACGTGAACGGTAATGTTTACGTAGTTTGGCACGGTCGCGGGGAAGAAGAGGGCGAAGCGCATCGTCGTGTCTATGTGGCTGTCTCACACGATAACGGGGTACATTTCCAACGCGAAGAGCCGATCAATCCAACCGGCAGCGGAGCTTGTGCCTGCTGTGGTTTAAAGTGTTACGTTCATCCGACGGTGAACCATCTGCTGGTGCTGTTTCGTGCTGCGCCGGACGGTTTCCAACGCGATATGTTCTTGCTGTGTCGGGTAAATCGAGCGGACGTACGCGCCGCTACGGTTGGGCATTGGCAAATCGGTCAATGTCCGATGAGCAGCGCCGCATTTGCTGCGTGGGACCGTTGGGTGTGGGTGTCCTGGGAAACGGCGGGTCAGATTTACTTAGGAAAATGCGACCCGGCAACTGGTTCCGTGCTAAGCACAGTTCAGGTGCCGGGTGCGGGTGGACAACGCCGACACCCGGCATTGGCCGTCAATCAAGACGGTTATCTGTTGTGCGCCTGGAGCGAGGGAACTGGTTGGAACCGACCGGGGCGCTTTGCCTGGCAGCTTTTCGATTCGTCGGGAAAGCCCGTAGGCAATTTGGGCGAGGGGGACACGGTGCCCGTGTGGAGTTTTGTCGCTGCCTTTGCACAACCGCAAGGCGGCTTCGTTATCGTGTTTTGATTCGCCTGCTCGGCTCGCAATCGCACACATCCTGTTCTGATCTTTGTTCTGCGTCCTACGACGTCGTAGTGACTTTGTGTTAAATCATCTCCCCGCGAAATGGCAAAACCGAGGCTAAAGCTCGTTTAAAAAAGTTCGTTTAAGAAGTAGACCGGCCAAGCAATCGACGGCCTTAACTGAAACCGGGAGCTGGTACACACCCATTGCAATTCACGGCAATGAGCACCATCTGCGTCGTATCATGGTCTGTTCGATGTCTTGCCTTTTTTATGGCTTCGCGAGCGACAGTGCCAAAGCCCTCGATGGTAAAATTGCGAATCGCCTAATGCTGCTGAGTATCACCGATGGGCTTTGGAACTAGCGCTACAGGCTAGCGGCGAGCTGCCATGGCGGATCGCTGTGTCGATACAGTTTGAGTTCTCGAATAAACTTTGATTGTGGGGCTCACTGGTCGTAACGAATCTCGACGATTTGGTAGCGCAGCACACCTTTCGGTACTTTAATTTCCGCAATTTCCCCTACGCGTTTGCCCAAAAGTCCTTGACCAAGGGGGCTGGTGATCAGGTAGCGTCCTGAGTCGTAGTCCTCATCCCCGGCACCGACGAAGGTGAACGTCTCGAGTTCATCCAAATCCAAATCGCGCACAACGACCGTCGCCCCGAATGCCACGACGTCTTTGGAAATTTCAGCGCCGTCCATGATCCGGGCCCGCGCCAGCTCACTTTTCATTTTGTTGATGCGAGCCTGAAGCAGAGCCATAGTTTCACGCTGCGCATGGTATTCGGCATTCTCACTTAAATCCCCTTCGGCGCGCGCAGCGGCGATTTTTTCTGCGATACGCGGCAATTCTTCGCGCTCCAACCGCTCCACTTCCGCCTTCTTTCGATTATAAGCTTCACGGGTCATCGGAATGATATCGCTCATAGATCTCCCTCATGGACCAACCCTACATTCTATCTACCCAGTCTGCTTCCTTGAGATACGAACGCATCTGGCTGGAAACTTGCTCACGTTGATATAAATCGCCACGAGTACCTTTAATTTTTTTGAGGATGCCCTGAACTGTAAAGGCCACTTCTGCGCCACCGGTGGCATAGTCCGATAGGCTGAAAAGCATCGGTTGGGGCTCATTTTGCTGTCGACTAATTGCATTACTTCCAAACATAGGAGCCGGCTGGGGAGAGTTTCTTGCAAGGCGTTTCTCAAAGGGTAGTGTGCTCGGCACAAAGCTACGCAATCTATCGGAAAGAAATAACGCGTTCTTGGGAAGGATCTGCGGCGCCTCCAAAAGTTGCCCTACAAATCTGCAAGCGCTTCGAAAATAGCGTAAACGCTGCAGGTAGTCGCGGAGGTTGATCTAGATGAGTCAATGGAGCATTGCCCCCAATCGGACTGCGTTCCCAACTCGGCCGTAGTCTGCCGTATTTGTTGATATGGGACTGGGGCGTTTGCGCGGAGATTAAAGATCAAGAGATACTTCGGACCCGAACATACCGATTCACTGGAGGAGCGCGCATAGTAGGTGCTGGCCGAAAAGCTAGTCTGGTGGCTCAGTTTTTTTCCTCTGCAGCTCTTTGTGTCTTGGGTGTTCAACGCGCGGTCAGCGTTTTGTTTGCCTGCCACATGGACTGTGGGGTACGGGTCACACAGGGTATCCTGAACGGCGCGTGGCCACACGCGGGTAGAGTTCTCAAGCAATTTGCTGGGGGGAGCGGGAACACGTGCCGGCGGAGTGAGCCTCGGTCCTTGGTTCTATAAGACGCCAACCGGTTTCCCCTTGCTTTAGTGTGGGCCAGTCGTCGCGGCTGTATTAGGAGAAACGGGAAAGATGTCGCTTGGTGGTTTACGACCAACGAGTGCTGCCAATCGTGCCACGTCGGTTAACACCAGTCGGCGGCGCCCGACCGCCAACAGTCCTTCGGCGCGCAGCTCCAATAAAATCGACGTTACGGTCTCACGAGTAGCCCCGATTAAAGCCGCCCACTCTTGGTGCGTGAGGCGGACCCGCAATTGGATGGCGTGCGAGCACGGCTCGCCGAACAGTTCTAGCAAGTCGAGTAGGGCATGAACCAGTCGCTCGCGTTGCGGCAAGTAAATAATGTGCTTCAGACGTTCCTCGATGCGCCGCCGCCGTTCCACCATTAGTCGCGCGAAGCTTTGAGCGGCAGCAGGATGATTGTCCAAACAACGGCGAAACTCGCTAGCCGGCACAATCAACACCTCACACGGTTCAAGTGTCATGGCTAACACGTCCCGCCGGCCAACACCCACAACGGACTCTTCTCCAAAAATCGCCCCCGGTTCGACAATCGCGAGAATCAGCTCTTTGCCATCGCTGGTAAGGTGCGAGATTTTCACCGTCCCGGAGACCAAAATATAAAGCGATTCGGATCTTTCTCCCGGCACAAAGACGGCGGTTCGAGCAGGCATTCGGCGACTACGTGCCGACCAAAGCATGGAGCGAGCCTGTTCGGGCCCCAATTGATTCAATAGTTCGCAATGCACCACCGCCGTTTCTATGCCGGCCATAACTCGGATATGCAATTAAGACGTTATTGTGACAAACCAATGAAACGGGCCCTCTGTATTGAGGACGAACCACCGCCGCGTTACCTTACGCGATTCTGAGAGGCCGGACAGCCGAACCTTGTGGATTAGCGGTAACAGCGGCGGCCGATCCTACTCCCGAAGCGATCGGCGGACTATATCATCCAGACGCGCGCGCGCCTGGCTCGAAAGCCCTTCGTTCCCTGCAAGCGGATCATCTAAGCGGCCTGCTTGTTGGCGAACCTCGCGATCGATGCGCCGTACCATACGTAGAAATCCGTAACATACCCCACACATTGCCAGGTGGAACCAGACGGCAAAACGGACTCGCCACGGCAACGGGCGCTCGAACGACTCAGAGACCCAGCGGGACACTTCGCGACAATTGAGCATGATTCGAGGGCTCCGACACTTTATCGTAGACCTGGACTACGCATGGCGCTACCGTCATCAAGGCTCGTGAGGGTGTCCGTGTGCTTGCAAACACGCAGCGAGTTGCAGTCGTGCTCGATGCAACATCACCCAAAGATTCGACGCCGAAATTCCCAACTCCTGACACACTTCCTGGCTTTCCATGTCTTCCAGGACACGCAATGAAAAAGCGGCTGCCTGGCGCGGCGGCAGACCCTGCAAACACTCCCGCAAAATCCGCCAAAACTCGTCACGCTCCAGTTGGGCCAGTGGTTGCTGCATCAGCGACATGTATGGCTCGCGCCATCTCCCTGAACTGTCGAAAAAAACATCCCAATCGCGCACGTCTGAGTCTGACTGCATTTCCCGCACGCGCCGGCGTGCCAAATCAATGATTTTGCGACGCAATATGCCTAACAACCAAGCTCCTTCCGTTCCGGCCCCGGAATATTGAGTACGATTCTCCAAAGCTGCCAGAAAAGTTTGTTGCACTGCCTCTTCGGCATCGGCAGCATTTCGTAACCGCAACATCGCATACCGAAACAACTGATCCCCGTATTGCTGACCCCAGTTTTCCGGATCGAGCGTTCTGCCGCGAGATTCTGAATCGTTACCCACCGGCTCCTCCCTCAATGGCACACCAGATCCCCAAAACGAGGTGAACATCTTTATGAGGCAATAATGGCCTTATCTAGCCGACATACCGCCTGGCCGCCAACAGATCGAAAAGATGACGGCTGAGCAGTAACCTGCCTTACAGAGTCTAACGTATGAACCACGTCCGGGAAACGGTGGGCCGTAGGTGAGTCCCGAGCGGCTGCGAGAATGTTCTCCCTTTGAAGATCACCTGCGAGCCCTGACTGGGCAGCGCGGTTGGGTACCAAGAGAATCCCACTGCGAATGGCGCTTCGCATGAAACCGTTGGGAATGTCGTCATTTTTTTGTGAAAACACGAAGGTCGTGAAACTTCAGAGAAACCGACTTGACCTTACACGTGCGTGCAAGGTCTACAATGTCGTTGCGTAGGGATCTTGGGTGTGGTCGGGCTGGCTAGCACGCCACAGGATCCTTGTTGGTAGATCGATTGCGTAGCCAGCAATGACATGAGGAGAAAGGCATGTTACTCAGTAAGAGGTCCGCTGCACTGTGGGCCGTCGTTTTCGCGTTGATAGGCGCCGTGGCCTTGTACGGCGAGTTGAGGGGACGCCTGACAGGCGAGGCGTCGGCGGCGTCCGCCTACACTTGTCCGGTGACTGGGCAAGAGCTGCCGTGTCCGATGTGCTGTCCGTTAAATCAAACGCGGTAACGGTGGCTTTCGCAGCCCGTTTCCGAAACAAAGAGCCGTTGGCCGGCTGCACGACAAACGAGTGTGCGCAGCCGGCCTTTGCATTATTGTTTGGTAGGATAATAACTCGGTTATTAACGATACATCTTACGGTCCACCACTTCTGTGTTTAACGCACGTACTAAGGTGAACTTGTACGAGTTTGTCGCGGTGGGATCTACTTCACATTCACACGGTTATGCGGTGCGCTTTCGACTCTTGACACGGCACACTATTCTTCGGGGTGTCCAAGAGTTTCGTGTAGATGCCAATGTAGGGGAGCCCCCACTTGCATTGTCTCCTGGGCCGATCGTTGGCCCGAGATAGTGGGCGTTGTCACCCGTGGATGAGTTTCTGCAGATCACCGATCCAATCGCTGAAAAGGTAAGACCATGCAGCATGCGCCGTCTACAAGCCGAGGATCTTCTAGCCGTACGTGGCTAGCTGCCTCTGAAAAGCGTGGACAAAGACCCCACCTTTGGT
>CAYRMD010000005.1:0-18808 GCA_964425225.1 uncultured Pirellulaceae bacterium
CTTAATTGCCGGCGTCGTGTGGGCAGCGCTGCAAGTGGCACAGCGCCCGTTTACTTTGAAACATCCGTACGGCTATTTACGAGCCGAAGCGATTGCCGCTTCGAATGTCGCGTTACTGGTGATTCTGGCGGCGCTGGCCGTGGGGTGGGAAGCGCTGCGGCAATGGGGGGTACCTCATGAACGGATACCCCTGTGGGCCTTCGGCGTGGCGGCAGCCAACATTCTGTTCAAGGAAACACTCTATCAGTACAAGGTGCGAGTTGGGAGCCGCACCGGATCGACAGCCCTCTTGGCACACGCTTGGGATCACCGCGCGGATGCCCTTTGCTCGCTGGCTGTATTGGCCGGTCTTGGGGTGGTGCATTGGGGTGGTCCCGGCTGGTCGTGGGCTGACGACGCAGCCGCGTTGTTGGTAGCCTTGGCCGTGCTTGTCATGGGAGCTCAGTTGTTTTTGAAGTCCGCTCGCGAACTGATGGACGCGCAAGCCGAAGCGGGTCTTGTGAGCCAAATCCGGCAAACGGCAGCTGCGGTCCCGGGTGTAACCGGCGTGGAGAAACTCTGGGTGCGCAAAGCAGGTTTAGAATTCTTCGTCGACATTCATATCGAGGTAGATCCAAACGCCACGGTGTGCCAGGGCCATCGAATTGCACATCACGTCAAGGATCGGCTCATCGCCGATTTTCCCCTAATCCGTGACGTGCTCGTCCATTTGGAACCGACCACCACGGCTTCTACCAGCGATTAGTGCCACGAATGGATGGGATTACCCAAGGCAACGGTGTGTGGCCGATGCAGACGATCGTAGATGCGCGTTTCCATAGAAACACCCAGTAAATCGTAGATTGTGGCTACCACATCCTCCGGAGTTACAGGCCGATCGACGGGATACGCGCCGTGGGCATCGGATGCTCCGTATAGACAGCCCTCGGGAACAGCACCGCCACCCAGCAACACGGTGTAACAATGGGGCCAATGATCACGTCCGGCTGGGTCTGCCCCGGCACTGCTGGTGATCTGCCCCAGTTTGGGGGTACGCCCAAATTCGCCCATGGCCACCACCAGCGTTTCTTCCCAGAGCCCACGCTGTTGCAGATCTTCTAGCAACGCAGAGAATGCCCGGTCGAAATACGGCAAAATCGAGCGCTTCAGAAGCGGGAAGTGGTTCCGATGGGTGTCCCACGTCTGATCAATACGCCGGCCCGTGCAGACGGTCACCAGACGGACCCCCGCTTCCACAAGCCGCCGCGCCAAGAGCATGCACTGGCCTAAGTGTGGCAGGCCGCCGAATTTGCGTGCCTCTACCGATCGGTCCTCCCGATCCGGCAGCCCATAACGCTCACGGATCGAGGCCGGTTCTTGCGATAAATCGAAGGCACGTTGTGCAGCCGGTGACGTGATAAGTTGCAGCGCTTTTTGACGAAACTCGTCCCACGAGTCCGCCCAATCTCCTGCCGCATCTGGTCGATTCAATTCGTCCAATAGCCTGCGACGATCCAGGAGCCGCTCACGCGTCAGGTGGTTCGGCAAAGCTAAACCGGGCACGCGATACCCTCGAGCGCTCGGATCTCCAGCCACGAACGGATCAAAGGCCGGTCTCAAAAAACCCGCTTTTTGTCCGGGCAAATCCGCGCCATTGTTGAACATGTACTCGGGGATGTGGACAAACGGAGGTAAGATGTCCGAGGGGCGCAAGTAGGCGAGAACTGAGCCGATCGGTGGAAAATTCTCCGGAAGATCGCGCACTATGAGTTCGCCCCCGACGACCGGCGACCGCCCCGTCAACATGTAATAGGTGCCCGCATTATGGTCGACGATTTTATGATGGACCGATCGAATCTGCGTTAACCGGTGGATTTGCTGGCTAAGCAATGGCAAGTGCTCACAAACCGTCACACCGGCCAAGCGTGTTTGAATCGGCTGAAACTCCCCGCGGACTTCCCCCGGGGCATCCGGCTTCATGTCCCATAGATCAATGTGAGACGGGCCGCCCTCCAAAAAGAATAGAATGCAGGATTTGGCTTTCGCTGGCCTTGCCCTGCGTGCGGCGTCGGCACGCAAGAGCCGCGGCAGGGTAAGTCCCATACCCCCTAAAGCACCCAACCACAAGATTCTGCGTCGCGATAACCACATCGTTGCGCGTACCATTCCTGCGCATGCCTGCCAAATTCCAAGTGCGACGAGACACGGGCATTCATCATATTGTCGCGCGAGTCGCTGCGCTTTGCAACACATTTCTCGTTCGACCGCTGTTCCGACCTCCGGGTTACTCATTCCCGGATGGCGGATTGTCGGGGCCGACGCAGACAATCATGAAACCTCGTTGCCGTCCCCGTTGCTTGTTTATCGTCAAACGATTACTGGTGGTCGCGAGCAAGTAAATCATTTCTATGGACAACTTAACGACCAACTATAATGAGCGGCGGACCGGGAACGTGAGCAGCGTCGTTCCTACAAAAAAACGTCTGGAGGCGGTTTTATTCGAATCAAGGATTCCGGTGAGTTGGACGCTACACAGGATGGACTTCCTGCGATGTAGGACCGGCATGTGCTGGCCAAGGGCACAGAAAACCGTACTCGTTCTGGCAGTAATTCATGGGCAATGGCTAAGCCGCTTCGTCCCGCGTAATGAAGTTCGATTGGCGGTCTGTCATACCGGTAACACAGTTCGGTGTTTGGTGCTTGCGTAATATGGGGCAACATGCATGATACGACGCATCTACCGGCAAACTCTCACACGTATCCGTCGATCTTATGGCTTCGATCGAGCGCGACATTGGATGGCCGTACGTTGTGATCCTCACAACACCCGCCATGTCATGTTCCGGGTAGCTGTCGCGGTAATCATCCTGGCGGGGAGTATGCAGTCCGCTACGGGGCAGCCAACGCCCGGTACAACCTGGCCACCGGAGCTAGTGACGATCCCGGAGCGCTCCGATTATAAGGCCACGGCTTTACCGGAAGAGATCAACACGTGGCTCCAGACGCTGGCATCCAAGTCGGATGCCATTCACGTGGCCACCATTGGACACAGCATCGAGAACCGACCGATCCAGTGCGCCATCGCGTCGCGCCCGTTGATTCGTTCACCGGAAGAGCGTCCGGCCAACGATCCGCGGTTGGTTGTTCTTTTATTGGGTGGTATCCACGCCGGAGAATGCGACGGAAAAGAGGCACTCCTACAAATTCTTCGCGAGCTTGCCGTCGCGCCGGACCATCCTTGGTGGCAGAATTTTATTCTGCTGGTCGTGCCGGATTTTAACGTCGACGGAGCGCAGCGCATCGGCAAAGCTCACCGGCCCGGGCAAAACGGTCCGGCGTTATGTGGTCGCCGCGAGAATGCGCAGGAGCTGGATCTAAACCGCGACTTTGTCAAACTCGAGTCGCCTGAAGTACGTGCGCTGGTCGGGTGGGCTCACCGTTGGGACGTGGACGTCTTTATCGACACGCACACGACCAATGGATCGCGACATCGCTACCCTTTGTTGTTCGACATTCCGCACAATCCGGCTGTGCCACGTTCCATGGTTGATTGGCTACGTAGCGAATTAATCCCAGCGGTTCAGGAGCGCTTGGAGCGCCAAGGGATAGCCACACAGTACTACGGCACATTTGAGGAGAATAACACTCGTTGGACCACGTATGGTTTAGAGCCACGTTATTCCACCGAGTACTTTGGTCTATGCGGCGCCGTATCGGTTCTCAGTGAATCGTACTCCTATGCACCGTTTGGTGAACGTATTCAAGTTACGCGCAGTTTCGTGCATGCCGTGCTGGACGAGTTGTCCGAGCGTATCCCGAAAGTGCACCAACTACGGCGTGAGATCAAGGAGCGTGCGGTCCAGGGTGGAAGGAACCCGGCTGAGGCATCCACGCTGCCGATTGCAGGCCGACTGGCGCCGTGGCCCGATCGGATCACGATCCGGGCGTTCGATCAGTCGTCCGAGGGGCTAACTCCGCGCGACTACTCGGTCGAGCACTGGGCGATGCCCGTGGCCACTCGTGAAGTACCATGGCCATATGCTTATCTTTTGTCAGAAGAATCAAGCCGCGTAGCCGACCGGCTCCTGATGCATGGTTTGCGCTTAGAGCAGTTGCTCGAGGATGCAACTCTCGAAGTTGAGCAATATCGCTTAAAGCAACGACGCGCCACTTCGACGGCGTTCCAAGGTCACCGGTTGATACAACTGGAAGTTGAAAAATATACCGTGCGGCGTACCGTTCCCGCCGGAACATATGTACTCCGGATGGATCAAGCTCGTGCGGCGCTGGCCGTATGGCTGTTGGAACCCGAATCGCAAGACGGGTTGGCCACCTGGAATTTCTTCGACCGGGTCGCTGCGCGGGCTGGTGAACTGTTCCCCGTCGAAAGGTTGGCGAAGCCCACAGCGCTACGGCTTCGAGTCGTAACGGCTGTCGAGCCAGCCCAGCAGCTCGATGTGGACCAGCTATTTGCACCGGATAAACAAGTGGTATGGGAGTGGCCTGCTCCCTCGGGCTTGCGCTGGTTGCCCAGCGGCGACCATTATGTGCGCCAGTACAACCGGCGGACGTGGCGAGTTGATCCGGCTAGTGGAGCGATGAGTCCGCTTTATGACCCGGACGTCGTAGCGAAGGCTCTAGCACGCCTGCCGGAAATCGATCCGCCGACCGCGCAACGCCTTGCCAGCCAATTGGGAATACTTAGCCCGCAAGCCGATGCGCAAATACTTGTCTTCGAAAACGACCTTTATTATTGCCGGCTAGATGGAAGCGACGTGCGGCGCTTGACCTATTCGCCGGAACCGGAACGTTTGGCAACCTTCAGCCCCAACGGTGAACTGGTTGCCTTCGTACTGAAGCACAATCTTTACGTCGCTTCCGTACGGGATGCCCGTACCTGGGCACTAACCGAACAGGGAAACGATAACCACCTTTTTGGGGAACTCGATTGGGTTTATCAGGAAGAGGTTTATGGCCGGGGCAATTATCGTGGCTATTGGTGGAGCCCCGACTCACAGCACATTGCCCTTCTGGTCCTGGACGAAACGAACGTCTATCGCCACCAGGTCGTTGACCACATCCCATACCGACAACGTGTAGAGACGTCGCACTACCCGAAGGCGGGCGACCGGCTTCCGAAAGCACGCTTAGCGATTGTCCGCGTAAGCGGCGGACCACTGACTTGGGCCGACTTGGATCGATATGCGGAGGAAGACCGTTTACTGGTGCGTGTATCGTGGCACCCGTCTTTGCGGCAGGTATATCTCCAGGTTCAAGACCGCCGCCAAACGTGGTTGGACCTGGTGGAAGTCAGTATCGTTGATGGCAGGGCTCGCCGGTTATTTCGGGAAACAAGCCCGGCGTGGATCGAGCCGATGACCGAGCCGATCTGGCTATCCGAATCGAGCTTCTTGTGGCTAAGCCCGCGCACGGGCTATGTCCACCTTTATCGTGGCGAGATAAAAAGAGCAAGTGCGACCGAGGAACCCACGGATCATCCTGCACAGCAGCCCAGTCCTGAAGTCTCCTGGACATCCCTGACCGACCGAGCATGGGAAGTGCGCAGTTTGATCGGGTTGGATGCGTCCGGACAATGGGTCTATTTCACAGCTACCAATAGCGAGACTCTCGAAGAGCACCTGTATCGCTTGCCGCTTCAGGGTGGTGCGCCGGAACAAATCACGGAAGCCGGCGCCAGCCACAGCGTGGAATTCAACGCAACTCGGTCGTATTTCTTTGACACTGCCTCGTCCCTTGCGCTTCCACGCTCCCTGGTCGTTCGCAACGCCGCGGGCCAGAGGACACACGTAATTGCCCCGACTTGGGATGACCAGGTTCGATACTACCGGCTGGCCGAGCCGAAACGAATCCGCTTTCTGGCTCGGGATGCTTTCCCTTTAGACGGCTATTTGCTGCCTGCGGTCCAGAACGACCTGTCGGAGCGGAAACCGATTCCCCTGCTTTGCTACGTCTACGGCGGTCCCCAAGCCCCGGTAGCCCGCAATCGCTGGGGCGCTACTACCTACCTGTGGCACCGGATGCTGGCCCAACACGGTATCGGAGTGTGGATCAGTGACAATCGGGCGGCGACGCACCGCGGATTGAAACATACCTGGACCATCCACCGGCGTTTAGGCGAACAAGAACTGAGCGACCTTGAAGATGGGGTCGCGCATTTGGTCCAACAAGGTTGGGTAGATCCCGATCGGGTTGGCGTCTGGGGCTGGAGCTACGGAGGCTACTTTGCAGCCTATGCATTGACGCACTCAAAACGCTTTTGCTTGGGAATTGCCGGGGCGCCGGTTACCGATTGGCGCAATTACGATGCCATCTATACCGAGCGACTTATGGGACTGCCTTCGGATAACGTGACGGGTTATCGCAATAGCTCAGTGGTGGAAGCAGCAAGACAACTTTCCGGTTACTTGTTGCTCATTCACGGCGATGCGGACGACAATGTGCACCTGGCCAACACGTTACAACTGGTCGAGGCATTGCAAAAGAACGGAAAACGCTTCGGCTTAATGATCTATCCCCGAAATCGCCATGCTGTGCTCAATCGGGAGCAGCGTTACCATCTTTGGCAACTCATGACCGAAACCGTGTTCACTCATTTAAGAGGTAGTTCGCTACCTTGGGACAAGTAAGCTGGCGACTGTTGGAGTCGGTGACGGAACTTTCAGTCCCTGGCAGTCGTCGAACGTAAGTAAGAAACTTGCCATAGGATGTGACGTTGTATACGCGGGGTGTTCTCGAGGCTTGAGGGGCGTGTCGCTCAGCGAAAGGTCGCTCAGCGAGCTGTTTCAGGCTGCGGGTGGCTTTGGTGCGGAAGGTAGCTTTGCGTTGCAAAGTGCTGGCGGGCAATTACAATCCAATTCTGACGACCTTTAATTTACTCCAAATATCCTAGTCTTCCTATTTTCACTCGGCGTGATCCGTCGGTCACACGGGTGGCTAGGGAGCGGGTCAGATGGGGGCTTTAAGAGCCAAGCCGTAACGCTGTAGGCAAACAATTCGTTAAGACAGTGAAGGACAAGAGGTTACAACCATGATCCAGCGGGCCGTGCGATCCAACAATCAGGCCAAGCGACGGCAATTACTTGAGCGGCGCCGGCGGTTGCGGCGGTGTCGTCGAGATCTGTTCTTAGAACGTTTAGAGGATCGTCGATTGCTAGCTGGTCTAGAGTTAGCAGGCATCGCGACGAACCAAGGGGCGTTGCTGCGCGATGGGTTGATCTTTAGTGTTGCGCCGCGCGAGTTGCAGTTTCGCTTCAATGATGGAGCTCGTCTTGACCCGGCCAGTCTGGCCAGCGGCATTGAAGTGATTCGTAGCGGCGGAGATGGAACGTTTGAAGCTGCTTCGGTGCGAAGTGACCTTAACACCAATGGGGCGGTCCTAATGGAGTTCCGGGCTGTGCAACCCGGAAGCGCCGGGGACGGGATCCAACTGGTGTTTTCCAAGAACAACCGTGGCCCGACTGGTGGTGTGGGAATCGATGTCCAAGGGGCGATAATCAAGATCGATTTGAACACCGCGCCCGGTGCACAAACGACTGCGTTAGATCTCCGGGCTGCGATCAATGGCCATCCAATAGCCAGCCAGTTGGTGCGTGCCGACGTGGTACGTGGCAATGCGTTTACGAATGTGACGGCTGGTAATATTACGTTCTCACCTTTGATTTTGGCCGAAGCCAATCACGCGCGAGCTTCCAGCAACTTCAACCAAGGTAACACGCTGGAAATCGAGTTCGTTGCTGTGCAACCGGGCATTCCGGGAAATGGCATTCGGATTGTGATTCAACAGAGCAATTTCGGAGGCGCCGGCGCACCGCGCATATCGGTAACCAATCGCACCATCACTATTACGTTGAATACCAACCCGGGGAATGAGAGTACGGCGGCTGCCGTCGTCGGTGCTGTGAATGCCGATCCCGCAGCGACGCAATTGGTGCGCGCTCGGCAGATCGCCGGTTCACCGACAGCTCAAGTCACGAGCCCGACGGCTATACCCAGTCTACTTTTAAGTGGTGCCAACGACGTAGTGATTACTCCGGGTTTTGTCGGGTTAGGAGACAAGCCAAACGTAGCCATTGTGCGCTTTGCCGAGAATCTGCCGGACGACTTTTATCGCATCAACATTTTGGCGCGGCCCGGAGCTGGCCGCCAGCCAGTAGCCGATGTCAATGGCGTACGATTCCGCAACGGCGAGGCGAACGCGAGTGTGGGTTTCGAGCTTGATCTTGCGCCGCAAGTGCTATCCGTGGTTCCGCAGCCCGTGAGCCGCAATGTAAGCGGGCAACTGGTCCAGGCGCGAAACCAGATTCACGTTTATTTTAACGACGACGACCTGGATCGCTCCTCGGCAGAAAACCCGAACTATTATCAGTTGATCGCTACTCGCGATACGGCTACGAACACGGACGACGTGGTCTTTCGACCGATTTCGGTTCAATACGATCCTGCGGCGGACCGAGCCATCCTTACGTTTGCGGCCGATTTGGAGAATTTGCTGGGACCCGGAGTCGCCACGACTTTTCGTCTGCGGATCGGCACCGATGAGATGCTGCCACTTGCTCCCGTCCAGTTTGATCCGGGGATCGAGATCGGTTCGAGCTTCGATACGGCATTTGATTTGCGCAGTGCCTTCGACACGGGACCCGTATTGGTGGTGCGCGACGATGGGCGGTCTGTGCGCGACGGTCAAACAATTCGAATTGCCAGCCAGTCGGGTGGTGTGCATATTTTTGAGTTTGAAAACACCATTAGCGGCCCCACAGGGGTTGAGGCCGGCAACGTTCCCGTTCCTTTTACCAGCGCGTCGACGACCGAAGATTTGGCACAAGCTTTGGCGAATGCCATTAACAACGCCGTTTTTGGGGTCACTGCCAATGCGATTGGCACCTCGGTTTTCTTAAGTGGCGATCAGCAGGTGATTCTGGATCCGTCGATTGTGGCGGTTGGCAAAAGCCGCCAAGGCATTATTGTGTCAGGGTCGGTCGATAACTCAGGGCAGCCTTTCTCATTACCCCTTCCTGGCGGAATCGACGAGCCGGGGCATCGGGACATTCCAGCCGAAGTCGAAAGTCACTTTATTTTAGGTCCGGACAGCACCGATCGAATCACGACTGCCTACTATAATTTTCAGATTAAATATGGTAGGGATCCGCTGGGTAATGTGCTGCGCAATGCGATTACCGAGACGCAGAAAGAGCGGGTCCGTGAAATCTTTGAGCTTTATAGTCGATACTTGGGTATTCAATTCATCGAAAGTGCCACGCGCGGAATGACCATCGCCGTGGGTGACATGCGCGCGATTGACCCGCAAGTGCCCACGGGCCCCGGCGGAATATTGGGCATTGCCAAAGGAGGGCTCAACGGCCGCCTGGTGCTGGACCTGCAAGATTTCCAAACACAGAACGACGAGTATGGCGGTCTTTTTTTCCAAACCGCAATGCATGAAATTGGCCATCTATTGGGAATCGGCCATAGCACGGAACTACCTCCCATTACCGTAATGTCGGGATTCTCTCAGCCGATCACGGATCGCAATGAGCCGATATTCCCAGGTGATCATGACATTGTACACGGGCAATTCTTGTATCGACCTGAAAGCAAGGATATTGATCTTTATAAATTCGAGGTGACGCAGCGTGGACTTTTTACTGCGGAAACACTTGCCGAACGGCTGCCCGATGACAGCCTCCTGAATACAGTGCTCACACTTTATCGGGAAACCGTAAATGGAAGAGAGCTTGTCTCGCGAAATGATAATTATTTTAGCCGAGACTCATACCTGGAACTGATATTAGAACCTGGGATTTACTACTTAGGTGTTAGCGCCAGTGGCAACAATATCTACGATCCTAACATAGAAGATTCGGGATTTGGTGGGCGCACGGAGGGTGCATATCAGTTGCGGCTCGATTTTCGACCGGATACCGCCAATGCAATTTTCGATCAGGACAATCTTCTTAACCCAGCCGCTCTGTCGCTGGCTGCGCGAACACTTTTGGATGGCGATGGTGACGGGGTGCCTGGCGGAGTGTTCAATTTCTGGTTCCGCGCCTCGCCGCGGTCGATTTTCGTCGATAAGTCGGCTCCGGCGACCGGGGCCGACGGCTCGTTAGCCAGGCCCTTCAATCGGATCAATGCAGCCTTGGCCGCGGCACAGCCTGGGGATATCGTACGCATTGTCGGCAATGGCGGTGCCGACGGCATCTTGGCGACGGTCAATGACAATCGCGCTTACGAAATTGGATTCAGCGCCCTAGGGGGCCAACCGCTGGCGGATGGTACGACACTGGAGGTGCCCCGCGGCGTTACGGTGATGGTCGATGCCGGTGCCGTGCTGAAACTGCGGCGGGCACGGATCGGAGTGGGAAGCTCTTCGCCCTCGATCGATCGCAGTGCGGGGGCTTTCCAGGTTTTAGGGGTACCCCGGTTTCTCGATGCGCAAGGCAATGTGGTCCTTGACGAATTCGGACAGCCCGTCGTGGGCAGCGTTATTTTGACGTCGCTACACGAGTCGATCGGCGTGGGAAGCAATCCCGATCCCCGTCCTCCGGCACCGGCACCCGGCGATTGGGGTGGGCTGGTGTTCCGGGCCGATCTGGATCACCGAGACGCAAACCGTTTCAGTTACGAAAAGCAGGCGATCTTTCTTAACAGTGTCTCCTTTGCTGATATTCGCTATGGCGGCGGGAATGTAACGATCAACGGGGTTCCCACGCTGGTCGACCCTATCCATATTGCGGATACCCGGCCGACGATTGCCAATAGCCGCATCTCGCGAAGCGCGCACGCAGCGATTTCAGCCAACCCCAACGCCTTTGAAGAATCGAATTTTCACAGTGCTGAGTTCCAAAAGGCCGTTGTCTTTACGTCGGACTATCAGCGACTGGGGCCGGATATTCATGGTAACCAGGCGGTGAACAACTCGATTAACGGACTATTCGTGCGCATTCGAACGGCCCCCGGTGCGCAGCCGGAAAGTTTAACGGTCGCCGCGCGCTGGAACGAGACGGATATCGTTTACGTGTTACAAGAGAATCTGACGGTGGCCGGAACACCAGGCGGCCCGATTTTGGAAACCAACCCACCACCGGTTGTGTTGGTGAAAGTCAGTCCTGCTTCCTCTCCAGGCGGATCGTTGGCACCGGGAGATTACAACTACCGCATCACCTTTGTCGATGCCAGTGGAAACGAAGGGCCTGCATCGGACGTGACGCGCACGGTGACGATCCCGGGTAACCCCGACGTTTCGGGCAATCCCAACGTGGGAGCGATATTGCTCGAGAATTTGCCGACCGTGGGCGGATTTCCGGGTTTTCTGACGCGGCGGCTGTACCGGAGCACTGCCGGGGGAAGTGGGCCCTATACGTTGGTGGCGGAACTCAACGGTACCTCGCGCACATTCTTAGACGACGGCACGACGGCCGGTGGCCCTTTGCGCGAAGTGCCTGAAGTGGTGCGTGGGCGTTTGGACGGCCGGTTGCGGATCGATCCGGGTGCAATCGTCAAGAGCGAAGCGGCGCTGGTATCGTTGGGAATGGGCGCCAACCTGATTGCCGAGGGCTTGGATGGCCAACCGATCGTTCTTACGGCACTAACCGATCTGCGCTACGGTGCCGGTGGAACATTCAACACGTCCAGTACAGGCTCCAGCGCGGCACAGCCCGGTGCGTGGTCGGGTATTTATGCCGGGCCAGGCAGCTCACTGAGTTTGGACCACGCCGTCCTGGCGTTCGGTGGCGGAACAGCACGGTTAGAAGGCGCATTTCGAGCTTTTAACGTCGTCGAGGTCCATCAAGCCGATGCGCGGATCAGCCGATCGATCTTGGAATTCAATGACCACGGATTTCAACCCGTGGATAACAACCCGCAGAGTACCGAGTCGCGATTCGGGCGGGGCTTCAACCGCGAAGCTACCATCTTTGTGCGCGGGGCCCAGCCGGTGCTGGTCGACAATATCCTGCGTCATAACCTGGGGCCGGCCATTAGCATTAATGTTAACTCGCTCAACGCCTCGTTGGTCGAAGATTGGGGCCGCGCGACGGGAACGGCGGATGTCCATCCACCGAGCCTCGGTAACCATGGCCCCTTGGTGGTGGGCAATCGCCTGGACGATAACGCCATCAACGGAATGGTGGTACGAGCTGCCAGCTTGACTACCGAAAGTGTATGGGACGACACGGACATTGTGCATGTGATTTTCGACAGCATCGACGTCCCGGATTTCCATACATTTGGAGGATTACGGCTCGTTAGTCGACCGACCGAGAGTTTGGTGATCAAGGCCCAGGGTGGCAATGCAGGCTTTACTGCCCGAGGAGTACCGCTCGATATCGACGACCGCATCGGCGGTGCGATTCAGATTCTTGGTCAACCGCGGCACCCGGTGATAATCACCTCGTTAAACGATTGCAGCGTGGGCGCCGGTTTCACTCCCGACGGTACTCCGCAGGTCGATACGCACAACAGCGGATTGTGTGGAGCTGAAGTAGGAGTGCCATACGCGGATATCGTTGTAGTCATGGATGAGTCGGGTTCGATGGCGTTTGCCCAACAATTCTCCGTGGGAATGGTGGCAGCCTTGGATGCAGGTTTGGCGGCTGCTGGCATCGGGGATGGTTCGCGCGGCATCAATCGATTCGGCCTCGTCGGGTTCGGTGATAGGAACGTTGTGCCGCGTGCGATCCCCGTAGGCGCGGGTGGGGCCTTGTTCGGGACGGCTGCTGAGTACGCGGTGGCAGCCGGCCAGTTAACGGAAACGGGAGCAATTACGGACGGTTGGTCGGCGCTGCATTTTACAGTCGACACGTACCAACCGCTCATGCGGCCGGAGGCTGCTAAATTCGTAATTTTGGTCACGAATGACGATCGGGACCTGGTCGATCCCACAGCAACGTTCAACAACACATTGGCGAAATTGCAGAGCGCCGGTATCAAACTTGAAGGAATCTTGAGCGTTCAGATCGTTGACGCCAATAGCAACACGGCGCTGGCTCTGGATGCTCAAGGTAACTCCTACACCGAGGACGGTGCAGGTGGTTTTATCAAAGCCCCTGGTGGACGTTTTCTACCGGGATTCGATACCACGATTCCCGATTATGCCAACATGGTACATGCACTGGGGGGGACTGTCGGAGATATTGACCAGATTCAATTCGGTGGGCTGACAGCCGTCAGTTTTGCCAACGCCCTTGTCAGCTCTATCGTCCAACAGGCTGGCGGCAACCCAGCCCAGCCCGGCGACTGGCGCAGTGTGCGTCTAGAAGAATACAGTCATGATCGCAACGTAGCTCGAGTCGTTGAAATCGAGTCGGCCGACGGGAGCCTACCGGATGCCAACAACACGCCGGATCGAGCCGAATTCCTAGGAGATTTGGCCCCTCACGAAAAAGCGGGCGACGACCGGTTACGGCTCGGTTTTGTGGTCGACGGTGTCATCAATAACCCGAAGGACGTCGACGTCTATCGGTTTACAGCTGATGACGGAACGGAAGTTTGGTTCGACATTGACCGCACTTCTCAGGCGTTGGACAGCGTCGTGGAATTGATTACCGCTGAGGGGCTGGTGCTGGCTCGCTCGGACAATTCCTTCGCCGAACAGGCTAACCCGGCGCTTTTGTATCGCGACCCATCTGTGGCGGCCAACAGCGTACAGCCATTGCAGAAGTCGCCATTTGACGGCAAAGATCGCTACTCGATTAATCCGCGCGATGCTGGGATGCGAGTGGTACTGCCGGGCGTAGCCGGGACCCGCGGCACGTACTACGTCCGCGTACGTAGCAGCAGTCCGACGCTCGAGCAACTGGATGCTGGACGCACCAAAGGTGTGTACCAACTTCAGGTGCGGCTGCGAGAACTGGATGAAGTGCCTGGTTCGACAATTCGTGGGGCTGACATTCGGTTCGCCACGACGGGGATCGAGGTGCTGGGTCAACCGATCCACTCCCCGTTGACAGGAGAAATAATTGAAGACATTACTCCCAACGACACGATAGGCAATGCCCAGCAGATGGGCAACTTTTTGGAGACGGACCGAGCTGCCTTATCTATTGCCGGCAATTTGGGGCCGGGCGGTGACGTGGATTTCTTCCAATTCGATGCCCGGTACGCGTTCGTACAACAGCAGGCTAGCGCTAGCAACCCGCAATGGGTCTATACGACCTTCGACGTCGATTACGCGGACGGCTTGGGTCGCCCAAACACGGTCCTGGCGGTGTTTGACCAGAACGGAAACTTGGTGCTGGTGGGTCAAAAGAGCAATATCGCCGAAGATCAGCCGGGACCGTTGGCCGGCATCAATATGGATGACCTATCGCGAGGAAGTGCCGGGAAGCTCGATCCGTTCATCGGAACGGTAGCCCTGCCCGTCGGGACGTACTCCGTAGCCGTCTCGCCTGTCACGCAGATTCCCACCGAATTAGGGCAGTTTACGTTTGCCAATCCAGCCAACCCGTCGCTGCGGCTGGAGCCCATCAATTCCGTGCGGCGCATCGCGGAAGACCACATTGGTTCGTCCGGTGGTGGCACGGCTGATTTGCCGGTCGTGCCGGTGTTACTGGACCAGAGTAGTGTGGTTCCATGGACGCTTAGCGACATTACGCTTTACGTGAGCCAAGATCCGGGCACGGTGGATCAGACGAACCTGTATACGGTCGATCCGTTTACGGGTCGGCGGGAAACGATTGTCGGTCGGTTTAACTTTGACGTCGGCGACATCGCGTTCCGTCCCAATGGCAATTTGATGTCGTTCTCGTTGGATTTGGAAAATCCGCCACCGTCGGACGCAACCGCCGGGATTTATTTCCAAATTGATACAGGAACGGCGGCGACGACCGTCGTGGGCTCATCCGGGATCGAAACGTACGAGGATGATCCGGCCAACCCCGGTAACCCTGTAAGAAGCAACTTAGTTGGGGGTAATCGCATAGGCCATGGCATTCATTTCCATGCTCTGGCCTTTGGCAACGTGGGTGACGGCCTGGAGCGCGGGTTTGCCGTTGGTGGACGCCCACCGGGAGTCAACCCACCCGGAATCAGCGTTACGCAGAACATCCTTTATGCATTTGAACCCGCGACGGGTACCGCTCTTAGTGCTCCGGCGTCCAACCGATCGGGGGCAGCGCTGTTGGCTGGCCCGGGAACGCAGATTGTCGAGCGAGGCATCTTGGATACGGCTGCTGATCCATTTGGAAGGAGCAATACGCTCCTTATCGCTCCGGAAGCCACGACCGTCAGTTCCACCGGACTGACTCTGCCGATTCTTCAGGACGGAATGCGTTTCACCATTGTGCAGGGGGCGATCGTGCGGCAGTTTGAGTTTGTTAGCGGTCCCGAAATCACACTGACGCTCGACCCGAATGTTCCCAATCCAAACTTCCTGCGTGATGGGGATACATTGTTCCTCGATGGGGTACCGTATGAAATCGACACCGGTGAAGTATTCGTCATGGATGCGATCAACGGCAGTTTCATTCAAGACGGAGATCGCTTTACCGTTACCGACAACCAGAGTACGCCGGTGACCCGTGTGTTCGAGTGGGATAACGGCTCTGGGCCTCCGATCACCGGCGGTGTCGTGCCGGTGCCTTTCAATGTCGGGATGAGCCAGGCGCAGTTGATCACTGCCATGGTCGATGCGATCAATAGTCAGACCAGTCCGGGTGTCTTCAATGCGTTAGCCCAGCGCTTAAGCAACACCAACCGCATCAGTCTCATCAATAGTATTGCAGCCACGGAAACGTCAGCCGGGATGCATATCGAGGGTAATACGGGTCGTAGTACGTCGCGAAGTATTCCGAATCCACCCGGTACGGTGCTTATTCCGTTGGAGGAAATTGCCACCAACAGTGATTTTGGACAGGCGCTGGTACGAGTCTTCAATGCTGTGCCGGGTGTGCCGGGTATCACGGTTGGTTGGGAGGGAACGCGCGTCAATTTCGTGGGACCTGCCAGTGGTAATTTTGTCGAATTGGTCAATCGTGGGGCGGTCCTGGATCTTGGGCACGACAATGCTCCGAACATCCCGGGTGCTATCCCGGTTAGCTTTCTAGCCGATGATACGGCCAATCAAATTGCCGCCCGAATAGAAGCGGCCATTGCCGGGCAAGGCTTTACTGTCACGCGCAGCGGGCAGGTGGTAACGTTGTCGGGAGGAGCACGCTTCGATCCGGCTCGCACAGACGACCCGCCGCTGCGCATCGCAGGAGGGGCACCAGGTGGGCTAGTCACGGGCATGGCCTTCGTCGGTAACACGTTGTACGCCGTAAGCGATCGCGGCGGGTTGTATCGCGTGATGAACCCGACGTCGGCCGGGGGAGCGTTCTTGGACTACGTTGACACATCAGTGGAGCTTTTGGGGATTGATTTCCAAGCTCTAGCCGCCGGACCGCGAAATTTGGCGAACGGTGCCTTCCAGGACATGCTGTTTGGTATCGATAGCAACGGCCGGCTTTACGCCTTCGACACTTCTGGCCGCTTGCAGCCGGTGTTTGCCAATGGCCGAACGTTTATCGACACCGGAATTGTGGATGCCAATGGCTTAGCGTTCTCCACACTGGATACTAACCTGTGGCATATCACCAATCAACGCGCCAACGATCCTGGACATGGCATCAATGCGTCATTCGACGGAAGCCGCCAGAGTCAAAGTGGGGGTTCGAGCTTCTGGTTTGGTTGGGAGTCGCAGGCTGCCAACGGCGTGATTATCGACCCGTTCTTCGATCCGGTGAACAGCGTCAACACGTACAATTTCCCCGGCGGCGCTCATGGCTCGCTCATTTCGCATCCCTTTAGCCTGGAAGGTTATGCGGCAGCCGATGCACCGGTGTTGTACTTCAATTACCGATTGCAAACCGAAAACGCCAGCGCCCTATTGACCAATCCGCCGCAATTCATGCGGGATGCCTTCCGTGTCTTTGTGGGAACCGACGACGGGCAATGGCATTTGGTAGCCACGAATAATTCGGCCCGAGGTCCCGATTTGAACGACGATGAGTACGACAACAGCATCACGCCAGTCCAGGAGTTATTCGATGTTGGTGACAACGGAGCACCGAATTCCTGGCGGCAGGCGCGCGTCGACTTGTCTCCGTTTGCAGGCCAGAAGGATTTGCGGCTGCGATTCGATTTCAGTACAGCCGCCTCGATGGACGTGGGCGACGCGGGTACGGTTGGCGTGACGCTTCATGCGGTTTCAGGTGACCGTTTGCGCGACGGTCAATTGTTGTTGATCGATGGCGATACCTTTGAAATTGATTTAGGTGCCACGTTGGTAATTCCCACGGGTTCGGCGGCCCAAGACGGTGAGACGTTCACGATTCACCGGCGCCGATTCGAATTCGACAACGACGGAGCGGTTTCCGTAGGAAGCATCCGGGTTCCGTTCGACCCCACGCAATCGGCGGCTGCTTTGGCAACGGAAATCGCCAATATCCTGGCCAATACTAGCTATACCTTGACGGCGAACTTGCGAGCCGAGACGGCGGGCAACGACCTGACCAGTACGGCAGTCGATTCTACGTTGCAAGGTGGAGCCGACATCTTCCGCGCGCAGGGTAATATTGGTGACAACCCGAACTTCACGGTGAATCCCGGATTGGACGTGGATCTGGTACGAATGCAGCTCAATGCTGGCGATACGCTCGAAATCAACGTTCGTGCCCAGGCTTTGGGTTCACCTTTGGATCCGGTGGTGCGGTTGTTCGATGGTGCGGGTATTCAATTGGCGATCAACGACAACGCTCCAGGTTTGGGCCGCGATTCGCGGTTGGTGTTCACCGTTCCTCGAGCCGGCACGTATTACGTGGGTGTCAGCGGAGCTCCAAACACAAGCTATAACCCCGTTGTGCCCGGCTTCGGGACCCCCGGTAGTACGGGCGACTACGAGCTGGAGATCGCCGTTAATGGGTTTAGCGGCGTTACGCCGAGGTTGCACCAGAATCGCATTCAACTGGATGGTGCGGTGAAGGTTTCTCAAAGCTCTGGCGCCGTGATGGTCATCGATGGAGCAGCAGGAGTCGCCGCGGGGAGTTTGCCGATCGTTGTCCATGCCGACATGACGCCTGATGAGGTTGCAACCGTGCTGCGGCAGGCTCTGGCCGATCGTTACGCCGGCGGGGCGCTGAGTGTCGTTCCGTTAGAGCAGGAACGGGTGACGCTGATAGGTCATACCGTGCTCGGCCCCGGACCATTTGGGCTCACGACATCGTTGCCGGGGGACATTTTTGGCTCGTTCTACGCGTCGAAGCGGTTCGATGGGGGTACCGACGCTTTCAACCCGGGCGCCCTGCGTGCACAGAACAATAACTTCGAAGGAGTCTACATTGACGATATCATTATTGGCTTTGCCGAACGCGGTGAGATGGCGACGGGAGCTACCGGTAACGCAGCATACATAGCTAACCCGATTGCACCCGCCAACCAGATCGTGGTCGGCGATTATCAAGTTGAGATTCGGCGAAGCGCCGAGTATGGCGCGCGCAACCCGTCTGCACCACCGAATCTGTCTCTCCGGAGGAGTTTCGACACCAACGATCGGCTCTCGCAAGAGTTCACCCTGGTTGCTCCGGCTGCCTACCAGGTGATCGACGGCCAGACGTTTACGTTGAGCGACGGAGTGAACAGTGTGGTTTTCGAGTTCGATGACGTTACGCTAAACAACGGGGTCGCACCTGGACACATCGCTATACCGTTTAATCCTTTGGCCTTCGATGCTCAGGGCGGGCGTTCGGCTGAAGAAGCACGAATTCTAGCTCAGCGCATTCAAGATGCGATCAACAGTCCGGCAGTGCAAAACGTGCTTGCGCTGCGCGCTGGACTA
>CAYRMD010000005.1:18908-50393 GCA_964425225.1 uncultured Pirellulaceae bacterium
AAGATCAATCTCTACGGCAATGCAGTGATCGGTTCCCTAGCCGGCTCGATCATACTCGGCGATCTCTCGGCAAGTACGGAGATCAACGATACGAAGAATCAGGCCGTGCGCGGGACGCTCGTTCCAGGCGCTACATCGACCTTCCGCGCAAGCGGCGTGATCGGTGACAATCCCACACTGCTGGGCAACAATGGTGCTTTGGACGTCGACCTGTTGGAGTTTCAGTTAACGGCCGGAACAATTCTGACGATCGACATCGATGCTGCCATCAATGGTTCGCCACTTGATTCGGTAATCCGTCTTTTCGATTCGGCCGGAAATGAATTGGCAGTTTCTGACGACGCTCCGGCACCCGGCGAACCATTCACTTTAGATTCGTACTTGCAATTCATTATTCCGGTTACCGGTACATACTTTATCGGCATCAGTGCATTCGATAATTTCACCTACTCGATCGATAGTCCGGCTAGTGGGACGGCTGGATTCAGTGTTGGGCCGTACACGATCGAGGTTACGGCGCAATCCGGTGGCATCGCATTCCAGCAGTTCGACGAGGTAGGTGATCGGAACCGCTTCCGTGATCAGGGGCAACTGATCCTGGAGGGAAATCGTGTTTCCCGTTCGGCCCAATTTGGCATCAATATCGATGCAGGTCGCCGCGATGGACCCGAAGGCAATCCGCATCAAGGGCCGCCGCGCGTGACGCGCGAAGTCAATGCGCAGCGACTGGTGCCGGGTGTGGTGGTTGTTAACAATATCCTGGACAGCAACATCGCCGGCGGCATCCGCTTTGCCGGTACTCCAGCGGCTGCCGGTCAACAACCGGGCGCCGTACCCTTTGGCCGGATGGTGAACAATACGATCTACGGATTAGGTTTAGGTGATGTCGGTATACTGGTGGAAAATAACGCGTCGCCGACACTCTTGAACAATATCGTTGCCAATCTGGCTACCGGTCTTAGCATCGATGCTTCGTCGGCGTCGACGGTTGTCGGCGGGACGCTCTATCAGAACAACGGGGTGAATTCCACCGGGTCGCTGGGCAGTTTCCCCATAGTGCTTTCCAATGGCGATCCACTGTTTGTGGAAGCGGCGGCGGGCAACTTCTACCTCAAGGCCGGATCGCTGGCGATCGATAGCAGCATCAATTCGATGGCCGACCGGCCAGCCTTAATTTCAGTGCGCAGCCCCTTGGGGATTCCTCCTTCGCCGATCTTGGCACCGAGCGTCGACATATTGGGCCAAGCACGCGGGGACGACCCGACAATCGAACCACCCCCTGGCGCTGGTGAAAATGTGTTTATCGATCGAGGGGGTATCGACCGAGTCGATTTTTCTCGGCCAACCGGCTTTGTTCTCGATCCACGGGACAACGATGCTGCTGGGCGCGATCTGGATCCGCGTAGCCATCGGGTAAAGATTGCTGCCGTTTCTGTACAAGGTTTCTCGATTCAATTGTTGGACGGGCTCGAACCGTCCGACCCAAACAGTGGAGCGGGCATCGACGATCGGTCAGTCAACCCGCAACAACTCACTTTGTTCCGCGACGGTCAGCGATTGATCGAAGGAGTCGACTATCGCTTCCGCTACGATGCCCTGAACAATGTGATTCGTTTGACTCCTATACCGGGTATCTTCGAAACCAATCATACCTATGTGATTCGGTTGGCTAATCAGGACCAGTTTATTATCACCGCCCCTCCGGGTGATCAGACGAGTGACGGCGACCAATTCACCGTTACCGACCGAAGTGGTAACACGGTGACGTTCGAGTTTGAAAGCGGCTACACGGTGACTGTCGCACCGACGTTGGCCTTAGTCATGCCGGCTGCCGGTGGTGGCTTGGGCGGGATGACGGATCGGCAGACGATAACGATTTCCAACGGTACCGCTACGGTAACGTTTGAGTTCGACAACAACGGCAGTGTAGCAGCCGGCAATACGCCGATCGTTTTTACTCCGCAGTTTTCCGCCGAGCAATTGGCCGATGCTGTAGTGCAAGCGTTGCGGAGTGCGAATTTGAATTTGGCTCCCGTTCATTTGGGGCGAGGCGTGGTGCACTTGGGTGTGTTGCCGAACCACACGGTGGACATCAGCAATGCTCCAAGCCTCTCGCTGACCGGGTCGATTAACGGTGGCGTTCGTGACGGCGATATTGTCGTTTTGGATGATGGCAGGCGTGTTATCCGTTTCGAATTTGACCTGGATGGCCAAGTAGCCGCTGGCAATACGCGTATCAGCTTCTTGCAATCCGACACGCATGAGCAAATTGCCAACAAGTTTGTTGCGGCGATTCTGGCAAACGCCGTTGGGCTGACTCCCGTACATCTGGGCAACGGTAAGGTGCATCTCGGCGGCGGGCCGCTGACAGTGCTGGATACCAGCCAAAGCCGGCTAACGCAAGTAGGAACGCCGGGAGTCCGTCCCGAGTTCGGGATCCGCATCCCCAGTCAAGCTGGGCAGCCCATTGGCATTGCCGATGGCCAGACATTCCAAATCGGTAACGGCATAGGTTTACCGGTTACTTTCGAGTTCGACACCAACAACATTGTTGTGCCGGGCAACACGGTCATTCGCATCCCGGCTGCCAATCCGACGCTTGACCAAATCGCCAATGCCATGGTTCAAGCGATTGCCAGTGTCGGTCTTGGACTGACACCGGTCAATGCTGGGGCCGGCCGGGTAATTCTGAACGATGACACACCAGCCCACTTTTTCAATCCTCTCACCAGCCCGCTGCAGCAACTTGGTACGCCGGGTGTTCCTGGTGCCGTGGCTGTCGTTTATGTGCCGGATGCCTCATTTACTGCTGCCCGAATGGCGTCGCTAATCGCTCAGTTGATCGACGCGAATACGACGCTCCAAGACGTCACGGCGACCCACCAAGATGACCAGGTATTCGTCAATGGTGCGCAAGACGTGCGGGGGATTGTCAAGGTGTTCGTCGCCGGTATTCGCGATGTAGCTGGTAACGTGCTCCAACCGAATACCACCGAGGGTACTACCGAGTTCATTATCCAACTGGGATCTGGCCTGGATTATGGCGACGCTCCGTCCCCGTACCGGACTCTGCTCAGCGAGAACGGTGCACGGCATACGATTGTGCCTGGCTTCCACCTGGGTGCCAATCTCGACATGGATGTAAACGGCCAACCTACCGGCAACGCCGATGGCGATGACAGTGATGCTTTGGATGACGAAGACGGTGTGTTGTTCGGAACGCTGAC
This sequence comes from uncultured Pirellulaceae bacterium, assembly GCA_964425225.1. Lineage (GTDB taxonomy): Bacteria > Planctomycetota > Planctomycetia > Pirellulales > Pirellulaceae > BPJU01. The sequence goes on from CAYRMD010000005.1 coordinate 22,136, forward strand.
GCGAGGCTACCCAGCTACGATTGCGGTGACGGCTTCGGGCATTACGGCCGTACGTCCCGGAATGCTTGATGCTTGGATCGATTGGAACCGAGACGGCGACTGGGATGACCCGGGTGAGCGGATTGCCAGTTCGTCGGTCCTGTTAAATGGGGCCAATACGCTGAACGTGACGGTGCCCTTGTCGGCTACGCCCGGGCCCACCTACGCCCGATTCCGATTCAGTAGCACGGGCGGATTGGCTCCGTTTGGTGAGGCTTCCGATGGCGAGGTAGAAGACTATCTGGTCAATGTGGTGGTCAGCCCGTGGCAAAACGCCGTGCTGCGACAAGACGTCAACGGCGATACGCGTGTGACGCCCTTCGATGTTTTGTTGTTGCTGCGGTTCTTGCAACGGTTCGGAACGGTGGCACTACCGGTTCCTCCGCCCTTTGTTGCGCCGAGCGGCCAGCAGGTTTTCCCAACCAACAACATGATCGATGTCAATGGCGATACGATAGCCAGCACGCTGGACGCGATTGATATCTTGCGGCTCCTGCGCTCACGAGGTAGCGGCGGTGAAGGCGAAGCGCCCGGTTTAGCGGAAGGAGAATCGCTCGGCGCCACTCTGAACCAGGTAGCGGTTGTTTCCAACCAACTGGTACCACCAATTGAGCAGCTTCCCAATGCTTCCACGGTGCAGCGTGCCGTGGTGGGGATTAACCACCCGGTCGCTAATCAGGGTTCTCGAAGTTCTGGCATGCGAGAAGTCGTATTCCAGTTGGCCAAGCCGGTCGATTTGCATTTTGCCGAGTGGGGTGACCGCAAAGAACGGAGTTTGACGGACGTGTTGGATGGGCCCTGGTCGGAGGATTTGGCTCATTCGTGGATTGACAAACGGGAGGTGGAAGTGGCGAGTGACGTGGATGCGATTTTCGCCGAATGGGGAAACTCCTAACCTGCCATAGTCGCGGCATGGAAGGCAGAGGGTAGCCGGTAATCAATCGCTTCGTACGACCGACAAAACCGCTATAAGGCGGGGCTGCGTTGCGTTCTGTTTGCGGATTCGCAGGATCATCTATTGTGCAACGCTGTGGTCGTGCGTACGATCAAAGAATGCCGGCTGTGTCCGATCCGCATCCTCGCTCGTCCTTATGATTTTAAGTGGTACTGGCATGATGGTACCTTGTCTACGATCGATCCCGCGCTGCTGGAAGCTGGTCGCCAACTGTTGGCGGCGCCGAAAGGTCGACAGGCATCGCAGACGGCTTGTCTTCGAACCCTTGGAAGTGCGCCATGTATTGAGTGCGATTCCTTGGGGGGCTGCTCCGGCCGATACCGGCGAGTTCATGCTCGGGAGCGTTACTGTCACTCTTGTATTGATGGAATCCAATGGCCAAACGGATCCGAGTACCGAAAACTGGACGCCGCAGCTTATCCAGCAGGTTAAGCAGAAAGTGCAAGAGGGCGTGAATTGGTGGCGTGAAACGCTTGCCAATTACACGTCGATCCACAGTCTCGACTTTGTCTTCGACTTTACGTACGCTGACAACCCGGTTCCCACTCGTTATGAACCCATCAATCGTACGTCCGATGCTTATACGCTATGGGTAAATGAGTTCTTGGACTTCGTTGGATTCAATAGTCCGCAGAGCATTGACGAAGATATTCGGCTATTTAATCACGCGCAGCGCTTGGCACACGACACGAATTGGGCATTTACCATATTTGTCGTTAACGCCACGAACGACTTAGATGGTCAATTCGCACCCGGCGGCAGTTTCACACAAGCGTTCGCTTTCGCCGGCGGTCGGTTTATCGTAGCCCCGTCGACCCGCCCCACTTCGACCTTCGCCCATGAAACCGGGCATATTTTTTGGGCTCGGGATGAATATTTAGGTGGCGGATCGTGGACAGATCGGAGAGGTTACTACGATACGCAGAACTGGAACGCGGCGGACAACCCCACGCCGGGTTTCGTCCAACAAGACAGTATCATGGCGGCCGGCACAAAATTGCTCAATGCGTTCACCGCACACGTCAGTGCTCCTAGTACGCTGGCCCAAGTCGGTTGGCAAGACAGCGACGGGGATGGCGTGTTCGACGTGCTGGATGTTCCCCATGAGCTTTCGGGAATCGGCTACCGAGATCCGGCCACCGGCAAATATCGCTTTGTGGGCAGGGCCGAGGTCGGTACCTTGCCGAACCGCAACTCCAGTGGGCTACAAAACGATATTACGATCAACACCATTACTCGGGCCGAGTTCCGTATCGACGGTGGGCCTTGGACAACGGCCGCCCCTTTCGGCACGTACACGGCCGATCTCAATCTGTCGATCAACGTACCTGCGGGAGTACACACGGTCGAAATCCGCACGATCAGCCTTGACCCGATTACCGGCCAACTCGTCACCAGCTCGCCTGTATTCACCGGACTTACGAACCGGCCGACTCAAATCGGCAACTTTAGTCTGGCGGGATTCGTTTGGAACGACGTGGACGGCGATGGCGTTTGGGATGCTAAAGAGATCGGTTTGCCGGGACAAGCGGTTCGTCTGATCGATGCGCTCGGCAATCCAGTGTCGACGCGGAATGGGCTGGAGCCGGACGATTTCGACGATGCAACGATATTGAACAATGCCCGCTCCGGACTGAACCTATCGGCCGTCGGGTGGGCTACGGCTAATGAACGTGTGCTTTCACGTGACGCCACGTTGGCATCGACCGGCAATCGCGTCTTTGCATTCGCCGCATCACCTGTGTCCGTAGGGCTTGACTGGCGGCGCGATGCGCAAGAGCTCCACATCCGCTTTGACGCACCGCAAAGCTTCGTATCGATAGATGCGATCGGAATCAACAACGATAGCTATGGGCGATTGGAAGCCTATGACGGTAGCGGAGCCTTGATAGCGCGTTATAACACCGGTAAGTTAGCAGCCGGCCAGCGAGAAACGATGCGTATTGCTCGTACAGCAGCCGACGTCGTGCTCGTGAAGGCCTTTGGACGAGCGAGCACGTCGGTGGCCCTGGACAATCTGCGCTACGGTCCGGAAGCGTCAACGTCGAGCGGTCTCTTTGGCGCGTATGCTCTCGGGCCGCTTCCAGCCGCGACTTACTTCATCGAGCTTCAGCCGGCGCTCGCCGGCCAGCTTACCGCGCCGTCAGGCGGATTCTTTACCGTGAATCTTCAAACCGGTCAGACCGCATCGGACCTGGCGTTTGGTTTCCGACCGAATCGTCCTTGGCGAAATCCCGTGCGAGCAGTCGATGTGTCGGCCGACTGGCTGCTCACGACGTTCGATGTACTTGCCCTGTTAACGGAACTGTCACGTAATGGAGCGCGCCAATTGCCTGCCCCAACCGATCTGGTTGGCCCCGCCCCGTTCTTGGATGTCAATGGGGACAATGCCCTAACGACGCTGGATGTGTTTCCCGTGCTTTCGGCCCTCCGGTCCGGTAGTGGCTCGGGAGAAAGTCCGGCAGGATCCCCGTATCGTGTCAGCAACCCACCGTCGGGTGACCAATGGGTTGGAATTACGAGCTCGACATCGTCAGGTACGCAGCCCAACCGATTGCCATTGGCTGGGCTACTGGAGGCTTCCCACGGCCATCCGAGTAAGTCAAGCACCTTGAGGCTTAGCACCGTGGGTAGCGAAGTTCTGCAACCAAATCACAGTGATGCCGTGTGGGCAGCGGCGGCGTCGGAACCACCTGGCGAGCCGTCCGCGGTGTCGGCCCGCTTGCCTACCATGCTTACTGCGGTTCGTAGCCGGAACGTTGTGGGGGTTCGGCCTGTCTTGGACTTGGACCGACCGGCGGCCAGTAGTTTCGGCAAGGTCACCGTATCGAATGGCACCGGCAGCGCAGCGACCTCTTGTGACCGGACTTTGGTTCCCGGTCATATAAGAAGTTCCACGCTTTCTCGGACCACTGGTTTGCAAGAGTCGTTGGTAGATAAGGTATTGCGTGACGGTTGGAATGAGGAAGTCTGGACCGCTTGAAACGGAGTATGCCGACAAGAAGGAACTTGACGGCCGCATGGAGCGTCATACCAGAGCAGGAGTGTAATTTCTTGACGAAGGTATTGCGACGTCGGGAATTCGTAATGATAATGTGGGAAGTTTAGAAAATCGGGATAACTTTTTATGCGCGATAGCCAGCGGCGATTGGTACTTGGTGGGCGATGGCTAAACAAACCGGTAGAGGGCTATTCATTCCTGGGGGTTGTTTCTGGTCGGTTCTAAAGGATAAGTGACGAACAACGGTCACTCGTTTCATAAGGGTCAGGTAAGGCTTATGAGAAAGAACATACATCGGACACGACAAGGTTGGTGGGCCAAACGTCGTTTGCGTAGCCGAAAGGTGTCGGATTGCTCACTGAGGTCCGAGGCGCTGGAAAACCGTTTGCTTTTGGCTTCGGACTTTCAAAACCCGATCAACCCATATGATGTTAATTTGGACTTTCGCATTACGGGGGGTGACGCAATTGCTGTGGTGCGTGACTTGGCTAAGCATGGAGCGCGTCGTCTTTTGGCGTCTAGCCAGCTCGCGGGTGAGGGGGAGGCGTCCGGTAGTAGTGCGACCAGCCGCTTCTTTGTAGACGTTAACGGCGATGGGCGTGCCACTACGGCGGATGCCACCGCTGTGTTGAAGAAGCTGGCTGAGGCTGCTCCCGGAGACCCACAAGCGCGCTTCCGAATTCACTTCCAAAGCACGACTGGCAGCCCGATCACGAGTGTCTCCGTCGGTCAAACGTTCATAGTAAAGCTAACGGTGCAAGATATTCGTGACCCGAATGACCCTCGCTTTCCGGACTTAGCCGGCGACCCGAACAATCTCGGGCTCACCCAAGCGTTTATGGATTTGATTTTCAGTTTGAACACGCAGGTCGTCCAGAACTTTTTCACCAATCCGACGCGCACGTTCGACCATTTGCCGCCCTACAACTCGTCCTTGTCGGAGGGAAGCAACGAGGGTGTCCCCTTCCCCAATTTAGGGGTGGGAATCATTGAAGACCTCGGTGGTGTTCAGTTCTTTGATTTGAACGATCTAACTACGTTCCGACCGTTGGGGCCCAACGAGCAGGATTTGGTGGCGGTCGCCTTTCGCGTTATTAGTGGCGATCCGCGTGCTAACAACGATTCGTTTAACGTTAACGAAAACAGTACCAATGTTGCCTTAAATGTGTTGGCAAACGACACGGTTGACGGTAGCGTCACGATGCGAGGTCAGTTTGCCAACGGTCTTTCCAACCAGGTAACGACGTTCAACGCCGACTCGAACAATATCAACAGCTTCATCGTGCCGGAGAGCGAGATAATCTTTCCGACTGCGTCGATTCCGATCAACGGTATTTCGCTGGGCGGCTTGACGATCTTGAGTGTGTCGGTCGGCACGGCCGTCGTGGACAATAATGGTACGCCGACTGTTGGAAACGACGACTTTATTCGTTACACACCACCGACGGGCTTTACGGGAGAGGCGTTGATCGTCTACCGGATAAGTGACGGGCAAGGCACAACAGCCACGGCGACGGCGACAGTTCGCGTCGGCCCGGTGAATGATCCGCCTGTCAATAGTGTTCCCGGTACGCAAACGATCGACGAAGATACCGTGCTTGTGTTTTCATCGGCGAACGGTAATGCGATTTCCGCGAGCGATCCGGATGCTGGAGGTGTTGATGTCCAGATGGATCTTACCGTGCAAAATGGACGATTACAACTTGGTTCGACTGACGGGCTCACGGTTTCGGGCCAGAATTCCTCGTCGATGCGGTTGGTTGGTCCCCTGTCGTCCATTAACACTGCACTGGCGACCGGTCTGACGTACACGCCCAACACGGATTTCAATGGGCAAGACACCTTGCAGGTGGCCACGAACGACTTGGGCAATACAGGGGATGGAGGACCCCAGACGGACACGGACACGATAACGATCGTTGTACGGGCCGTGAACGATCCGCCGGTCAACGCTCTACCGGGCAGTCAGGTAGTAGAAGAGGAAACGGCGCTGACGTTTTCAACTGCTAACGGCAACGTGATTTCGCTTAGCGATGTAGATGCCGGTACGGCGACGATCGAAACGCGAATTACGCTGTCGACTACGGCCGGGCCTAATCCAGGTACCTTCACGCTCGGTTCAACTTCGGGTGTGACGATTGTTGGCGGCGCCAATGGGAGTGCTTCGGTGACGTTGCGCGGTTCCCAGGCGGCTCTGCGGGCAGCCCTCTTGAATTCCGTGTACACGCCGCCTTCTGGCTTTATCGGTGATGTGACCTTGACCATGGTGACGAACGACCTTGGTAACACCGGTAGTGGGCCGCCGGGAGGTTTAACCGATACGGACACGATAACGATTAGTGTCGAGCCGCGGGTGCGACCGCGAGCGCGCAACGATCAGGTGACCGTAGCCGAAAGCTCGGTAGCCACGCCTACCAGCGTTACCATCGACGTGTTGGCTAACGATATTCCCAACGTCGGAGCTCAAGTGACGCTGGTCAGCTTTACTCAACCGAGCAACGGTACCGTGACCCGTGACGACCGCGGTACGCCGGGAGATTTGACCGATGATCGGTTGATCTACCGTCCTAACAACCACTTCTTCGGTACCGACACCTTCACCTATACCATCAACGACACCAGTGGTAGCGGCGACGATAATACGGCGACGGTCACGGCAACAGTAACCGAGATCAACGACCCACCTGTGGCCAATAGTGACTTGGTTAGCACCGACGAGGATATACCGATCGAAATCGTTGCACTAACACTGACCGGGAATGACAGTCCTGGCCCATCTGAAGCATCACAGAGCCTAACGATCATTGGTGTCGGTTCTGCGAGCTCTCAGGGTGGCGCCGTCGTGCTGGTCGGTGGTGTTGTGCGCTATACTCCGCCCCTGAACTTCAACGGCACGGATACCTTCACCTATACCGTTCAAGACGATGGTCCGACCAATGGCGTGCCCAATCCGAAGACAGCCACCGGAACTGTCACGGTAACCGTTCGCGCGGTAAACGATGCGCCGGTGCCGGGTGACGATTCAGCGACGACGGCTGAGGATACGCCGGTTGACATTTCGGTGAGTTCTCTTTTAGCGAACGATGGTCCGGGTGGTGGGGCTGACGAAGCTGGACAAGTGCTTAGCATCATCGGGATTAGTTCCAGTAGCTCAGGAGGCGGAACGGTGACTCTCAATGGAAGTACGGTCCGCTACACGCCACCACTCGACTTCTTTGGTCGAGACACGTTCACGTACGTGCTCCAGGACAATGGCACGTCGAACGGTGTTGACGATCCCAAGACAGCCGTTGGCACAGTGACGGTAAATGTTACGCCGGTAAACGACGCGCCAGTGGTTACGGATGATAGCGACATTGGGGTGAAGAACTTTACGACGGCGTATTCGGCGTCGAGCCTGTTGGCTAATGATTTGCCCGGACCGCCGAACGAGCTCTTGCCTCCCGAGTTGCAGACGCTTCGGATCTCGCGGGTAATAGGAGTTAGCCAACAGGGCGGCACGGTTGTATTGGATGGCCAGACGATTCGTTATACGCCTCCGACGGATTATTTGGGACCGGACGTAATCACGTACTTCGTCCAGGATAATGGGAAAACAAACGGAGTCGATGACTTTAAAGAAACGGAGGCCCATTTGAACTTGGAAGTGATCGACTTTATTCCCAGCCCCATGTCGGGGTTCGTGTACCTGGATGTTAACGACAACGGAATTAAAGATCCTCAGGAGCGAGGCATTGGTGGGGTCCGGATCGATTTAGTGGACATATCAACCAACACGGTGATTGAAACGAAGCGGACCGATCCTGCCGGGTTTTATGAGTTTATTGTCGTGCGGCCGGGAACGTACCGCGTGGTTGAGTACTCGCCAGGCTTGATTATGGATGGTCGTGACACGATTGGCTCCCACGGTGGTTCGGTGGGGAACGATGAGTTCACAATCACCCTGGAGTTACCTGGTGGGATAAACAGTCGGAACAACAACTTTGGCGAGCGCGGCTTAGATGCCCAATTCTTCACAATCCACGAACTTCTGGCCTCGCGGGGCTTGAGCAGCAATGGTACGAGCGACAATGGACTAGTGGTCGGGCATGATCCGGCCGGCGAAGATTTCTGGTTTGTGGTGCTCAACGGCTGGGACAATTTGCGGTCGGCAAGGACGACACTGCAAAGCAATCAAACTGTCGTCAGTGCGACGGTTGAGGACCGGGTGGATCTTGAGGTGCGCAACTTCCCCCTGGATGGGAGCCGTATCCGTGTATTAGGCCGCGACGGGAGCGGCAAGCGGGTCGTGCGCTTCGACGGGGCGGCTGTTGATTTTGGCTTCACATTGGCTGCGGCCGAATCAGGCAAGCTGCCCGCTGAAGGTGAGGCCGTGGCCGAGGCTTTAGCCGAAGCCCAACTTGCCGATGCCCAGTATCAGCAGGCTATCGATCAAATCATGGCTGAAGCCGGTTGGGCATAGACGGCTGCCGCGCAACACGTGCGCTTGCCTGATTGTAGATAAGACCACCGAGACTTCGGCCAGTTTCGCCACCGTATGCTCTTTTATTGCAGGTGGGATGGGGACGAACTAGAGACCTGCCAAGGCTTTAGGACGCAAAAGCGCAATGAGGCGGTCGACGTCGGAGGTGATCGTCTTAGCGTTTGTGCGCTACAGCGCTCTTGCGTTGCATTGAATTGGCCGCTCCCTTGCGGTCGCGGCTCTGTGAGTCGCTCGACGAGACACCTTTCCGGTAATCACGTATTGACCAAGTGTGTGGTGAATTCGATGAGCGACAAAACGGTCTAGCGCTAGGCCCGCCAAACTATGGAATAATCTCACCTGTAGTCAATGCGCACACACGCTTAGTAGTTCCAGCTTGCGCCCAAGCTAATGCCTTGCACCCAGAAGTCGGTGTCACGGAGATTTACGACGGGCCGTGTTCCACCCACAAAATCAATCGACGTGTCGATCTGGTCACCGGCCGTGATGACGTCGGCCCAATAGATGAACGAGTAGCCGGCCGTTAGTTCCAGGCAGCGATTCACCTGATAGCCAATGCCCAGGTAGGCCTCGGGGACATAAGTCGTCTCATTGCGCACAAACGTTCCAATATTGGACGTTTGAGCGAAAATACCTCCCGGTGCAGTAACCGGACCGCCACCGCCGGGAATATCGATCGTCTGTTGGCCGTTTACGGTCAGCACTTGCCGCATATTGCCGAAGCTGACCTTGCCCATAGCGTGAATGCGCCAGTTGTAGTGGCGAAGTTCTCCGTACAGCCCCGCCGTTCCACCGTGGAAATCGTTACGGGCGTCGAACCGGTCAATGAAATCGAAATTCGACCCGACCGGGAAGATGCCACCTGGGTCGATGGTGGTCGTGTTGAGCCTGAGGTCAAGTCCGTCGGAAACCTGGCTATACAGGTATCCGCCAAGTAGATCCAGTCGATAGCCATTGCCCCGCAACAGCAACGCGCGGAGCAGCGCTTCACCCATAAGGACATCTTGCGAGGTGCGTGCGTCGATAAAACCGATTTGCTCATTGGGGAACGCTGCCAGGACCGCGTCATTGGCCGAAAGCTGTACGTTGAAGAAAGGTACTCCGAGGATAGGCGAGCCCGTAGGCCCGGAGACCTGCGTAGTCCCGTCGTTGGCTCCTTCGATGGCGAAGAACCGTGCGGCGACGCCGGTGTTTTCGCAGTCGTCGAGCCAAACGCCGAACGTGACTCGTCCGGCCGACTGACGATCCGTGCCAATCCGTTCGTCGCCGAACAGCACGGTAGCACCGGGTAACACGCCTGCCGAGCCGCGCGGTGTCCCATCCGGGCTCGTTGTGATCAAGGGGGGCAGCGTGCGCCCTTTGGCCCAGGCATGCAAGAACTCGACGTTTCCCCAAAGTCCGTGAATCCCGAATCGATCACGAAGCCAACCATGGCCACACCACATGCAGCCCTCACCGCCACACTCGGTACAGGATTTCTGGTCTGAGCAACCCACCGGATCCGTGCAGCCAGTTGTTGCTGTGCCGGTTGCAAAGCCCGTCGTTCCAAACGGCTGGTGCGCAGGTGGGCCCGGCACGACGATCGGAGCGTAGACGGCCGGCTGCCAGCCGCTGGCAGGAGCTGCCGGTGGCAGCCCCGGAGCCGGTACGACGGCCGGGCGCCATTGTTGAGGATCTTGTCCCAACGCGCTACCAAAGGCCATAAGCGCAATAACCACCGAGCTGGGGAGTGCCAGTCGTTTCATTGTATCATCCGTGACTACTGGTCGATCGGGACACGTGTTTTTTCAATCGGCTTTTTGCCGTGTTCCGTTAACGGTCCACGAACTACTGGAAACGAATTACCAGGCTTGCCTAGTCAGCAACACTGTTCATAGTTTCCCCAAGTGAACTTCCTTCATCCGCGCACGGGAAACTTTTATTGACTATTTCGGCTATGATAGTTGTAGTGGTTCAACGAAAACGGCGAACGCCCGCCTGGCTAGCGACCGTCTTTAGAACGGGACCGGCCATTTCAGGGCGGTTAAAATGCAACTGAGTACATGCCCATCGTTCGGTTACGGAATCCCTGCGGCCATGGCTGTCCCTGCAGCCCCGTAACTATATCGGTTTAGGGTGGCGGAAGGTAAGCTCCCCGGAGTCGAAATGAGGGAAGCAACCGAATGAATCTCTGGTCGAATTGGTGGGTGCGAGCTACGTCCTGGTCGAACCCGCTGCGGTTGGCCCGCTGGTGGAAATTAGTGCAGCAGATCAACGCGTGGGAGTCTGAGTTGCAAAAGCTGTCGGACCAGGAGTTGCGCAAGCGGAGCCTTGCTCTTCGCTATCGAACCCGGGCGGGTGAGAATCCGGGTAAGTTTCTGGCCGAAGCGTATGCCTTGGTGCGCGAGGCAAGTTGTCGCACCACAGGGCTGCGGCATTACGATGTGCAACTACTCGGTGGCATCGCATTGTTCCATGGTTTTATTGCCGAGATGGACACCGGGGAAGGCAAGACGCTCACGGCTAGTTTACCGTTGTACCTGCACGCACTGGCCGGCAAAGGAGCTCATTTGGCAACGGTCAATGATTACTTGGCCCAACGGGATGCCGAACTGTTACGACCGCTATACGAGCTGCTGGGACTGAGCGTAGGACTAGTTTTGACCAGCAGTACTCCGGACGAGCGGCGTAAAGCGTACGCAGCTGACATCACCTACGGTACGGCCAAGGAGTTCGGGTTCGATTTCTTGCGCGATCGGCTTCTGCTGAGGCGTATGGGGGTGACAACGAGCGACTTTTTGGGCCAGGGAAGTTCCCAACGGTGGGATCTTACCGGTGAGCAACCGGTTCAGCGCGGATTTTACTTTGGTGTGGTTGACGAGGCCGACAGCGTGCTCATCGACGAAGCTCGGACGCCGCTTATTATCGGCGCGATCGATTCGCAACTGCAGGAGCGTATCGCGGCAGCATTTCAGTGGAGTGCGGCTGTGGCGCCTCAGTTCGTCGAGGATGAACATTATCTATTCGACCATGAAGACAAAAAAGTAGAATTGACCGCCGCGGGACGACAACTGGTGCGGACTTTACCACGGCACGGGCCGGTTCGGTCCATGGGTTTAGTCGATTTATATGAGTACGTAGAACGGGCCATCAAGGTCTACCGCGAGTACCATCGGGATCGACAATACATTGTCGAAAACGGTGAAGTGGTGATCATCGACGAATATACCGGAAGGAAGGCCGAGGGACGCAAATGGCGCGACGGCATCCACCAAGCCGTCGAAGCTAAAGAAGGCTTGCGCGTCACGGTACCCACCGGCCAAGCGGCTCGGATCACGGTACAAGATCTGTTTCTGCGCTACCGTTATCTGGCGGGCATGACCGGTACGGCGATATCGGCAGCCGGCGAATTTCGAAAAATTTATCGTACCCCGGTCGTACGGATTCCCACAAATCGTCCGATTATTCGGATTCGTTGGCCCGACAAAGTGTTTGGCACCAGCGAGGCGAAGTGGCAAGCCATCGTCGACGAGGTCCAAGAGCTGCATCGGCAAGGAAGACCTGTGTTGATCGGCACCCGCTCGATCGACAAGTCGCAGCACCTATCGTTCATGTTATCGGCCGCGGGTATCCCTCACCAGGTGCTCAATGCACATGAAATCGCCCGAGAAGCCCAGATTGTTGCGCAAGCTGGTCAACGCGGGCGAGTCACAGTCGCGACGAATATGGCGGGACGCGGAACGGACATCAAACTCGGACCCGGCGTGGCCGAACTGGGTGGCTTGCACGTTATCATAAGTGAAATGCATGACGCGGCCAGAATCGATCGGCAACTGGCAGGGCGCTGTGGTCGGCAAGGCGATCCGGGAACCTACCGGCAATTCCTTGCGCTGGATGACGAGATTCTCTTGAACGGTTTTGGACCCAAAGTCGCTCAGCGCTGGAAGGCACGCGGGGCGCAAAATCCGCCCGGACCCTGGGAACACGTCCGGCGATGGTTCCGGCGGGCCCAGCGGCGCGTGGAAAAACGACATTTCCAAGATCGGGCCGCCTTGCTATACCACGAACGGCAGCGCAAAAAGATGCAACGCGAATTGGGACAAGATCCCTACCTGGATACTCCCGATTAAGTACGCTTACGTTGGTGTCGAGTACTCAGTGCCGCCTGTGTGGGGAACTAGCAAAACTAGAGTACTGATCCATAAACAAATGTGAGTACTCGCTCCTCCCACGCCTAAGCTTACACAGTCGATGCACGCAGCCTATAACCTGGCATTCATATATTCGGAACGACGGCTGCAACCGTTACCACGGTTACCGTCTAGCGTACCTTCACGGGAAGCCTGCCCTGCGATGCCGACCGATTCATTGTTCGTGCTTCCTGTGTCGGATAGACTGAACCGTAGGCAGGTCTACGGGGAATATTTCGGCGGTATGGTCGATAGGACGTTTAGGGCTCACAGCACTAGAAGAGAGTGGCATGTCGGATTCTGAATCGATCAACACCGAGGCGCTGGAGCAGACCAAAGCGCAAATTCGTGCGCTCGTCAACGAGATTGCTCAGTTGGCCAAGAGCGATCTGGGACCGGCCGAGTTCTATCCAGCGTTTTTGCAGCGACTGATCGCCGCATTAGCCGCGATCGGGGGAGCCGTTTGGATTTTGAGTGAGGGACGGCGGTTTCGGCTGGCTTGCCAAATCAACGTTACTGGATCGCTCAATGACGAGCAGTCCGACGAAGCGCAGCGCCACCTGAAGCTCTTGTCCTATGTCTTGGCCACGGGACGCTCTCAATTGGTCCCGCCGCTTTTCAGTGCCGAGCGCGAGGAGATGGGCGCCAATCCGACGCCCTATCTGTTGGTTCTCGCTCCCTTTGGGCCGGAGGGCGATCCGGCGGGACTAGTGGAGATTTTTCAAAGGCCCGAGTCAGCCCCAGCCACGCAACGGGGTTACGAACGCTTCGTGGTTCAGATGTGTGAGCTGGCCACAGAGTGGCTGAAGTCACAAAAGTTGCGCGAGTTCAGTCAGCGCCATTCGCTGTGGGCACAGGCTGACCAGTTTGCCCGCCTGGTGCACGAGTCGCTGGATTTGCGCGACACTGCGTATACGATCGTCAACGAGGGGCGTCGGTTAATTGGTTGCGATCGAATAACGTTGGCCATTCGTCGCGGGCGCAAGTGTGTCGTTTATGCCATCAGCGGCCAAGATACGGTCGAAAGCCGATCGAACCTTGTCGTAGCGCTTAACGAATTAACATCGAAAGTAGCCGTCATCGGCGAACCGCTCTGGTATGAGGGTAGGACGGACGATCTGCCGCCTCAATTGGAGTCAGCAATCCACCGATACTGCGAAGAATCGTATGCCAAGATGATCACCGTGTTGCCGTTGCGTCGACCAAAGGGCGAAGCCTTGCGCCAGTTGGAGCTTAAGCGGCACGAAGCGTCGGCGGAGAGAAACGAATCGAATCCGATCATTGGAGCCTTGGTCGTCGAGCAGATCGAGACCGATGTGCCTCGGGAAGTGCTCGCGCAACGCATCGACCTCGTGTACGAACATGCCGCACGAGCTCTGTCCAACAGCCTGGAACACCACAGTGTATTCTTGCTACCGGTATGGCGCGCGATCGGAAAGAGCCGGTGGTTGGTCGAAGCGCGTAATTTGCCCAAGACACTGCTGGCCATCCTGATGGGACTTCTACTACTGGGTGCGCTTTTTGTTGTTCCGACCGAATTGAAGATTGGTGCTGAGGGCCAACTGGAACCGGTTACCAAGCAGTATGTGTTCGTCAACGTTTCAGGAACGGTCACACGTGTATTGGTGGAAGATCAGCAACCGGTAGCGAAAGGAGACCTACTCGTTGAGACGTACAACCCTGACTTGTTCTTGGAGTTGAATCGAGTCGAAGGAGAGCGATTGACGACTCAAGAGCGATTGGTAGCTACGCGGCGCGCCTTGTCGACACGCGGCTTAACAGAAGATGAACGCACGAAGTTGGCCGGTCAAGTGGAGGAGCTAACCCAGGCACTGCGAAGTCTTGAGGAACAGATTGCCCTGCGCAAGCAACAGATCGAGCAGCTCAACATTCGCGCTCCGATCAGTGGGCGGGTTCTGTTGAGCTGGGATGTGGAGCGTACGCTCTTGAACCGGAAAGTGGAGCCGGGCCAAATCCTCATGGCCATTGCTGATCCGACAGGCGATTGGGAACTGGAGTTGTCGGTACCGGACCGCCGGATGGGACATGTCAACCGCGCTCGTCAGGATCGCCCCGATTTGGCGGTGGATTTTGTTGTGGCAACTGATCCGCGGCACCGCCATCAGGGTCGCATCAAATACGTCGACCAAGTAACACGTGTGGATCCGCAAGCAGGTCACAACGTGATGGTTCGGGTGGACATTGACGAGGAGGCACTTCGCAGTGAGCTTCGGCCGGGAGCCAAGGTTCACGCACGCATCCACTGCGGGCCAACCAATTGGGGCTACCGGTTGTTCCACGAGGTTTTGGCATGGATCCAGACTCGGTTGCTGTTCTAGTTGGACCAGGAGCCAGTTGCGGGGCTAGGGACTGATTTAGCTGGAGACGAGGAAATACCATGTTGGGTGCAATCTATGTAAGCTGTTGCGCGCCGCTGCTGCTGGCAGCGGCTCCCGATTCGCCGTCGAACGGCGCTAGCGTCCGTTTTAGTGGCCAGGTGACGTTAATCCGCCACGTCCAAGTTCCCGCACGCCAACCGGGGCTGTTGGAAAAAATACTCGTCATGGAAGGGCAAATGGTGGCTCCAGAGCAGCTTTTGGGAGAGATCGATAGCTCCGAGGCGAAGCTTCGGCTAGAAGCCGCTCGTCGCGAATACGAAGCCGCTGCCGAGCAAGCCAAGGAAGACGTCAAAGTGCAAGAAGCACGAGCTACGGCCGCAGTGGCACAGGCCGAACGGGACGATTCCTTGGCAGCTAACCGCCGGTCGCCTGGTGCTGTGCCTGAGACGCAATTGAGGCGCGAGGAGTTGACGGCCGAACGCGCCCGTTTGCAGGTCAAAGTGGCCGAAATGGAGTTCTCCGTGGCAGGACTTACCGCCAAAGCCCAACAGGCCAAAATGCAGGTCATCGAACATGAAATCCAAACGCGCCGTATTGTGGCCCCATTTGCTGGCCTGGTGGTGGAACTTTACAAGCAGGAAGGCGAATGGGTTCAGGCAGGCGATCCGGTCTTGCGCTTGGTACAAATGGATCGCCTGTGGGTCGAAGGATATGTCGAGGCGCACGCGGCAGCACCGTATGAATTGATCGGGCAAGTGGCGAATATCCAGGTAGATCTGCCCGGCGGACGCGTCCATAATGTCCAGGCGCCGGTCAGCTACGTGGCACAAATTGTGGAAGGCAAAGATTATCGTGTCCGAATTGAAATCGATAATGTGCCCGTGTTGCAGGAAAGCGACCGCGTCTATTGGC
This sequence comes from uncultured Pirellulaceae bacterium, assembly GCA_964425225.1. Lineage (GTDB taxonomy): Bacteria > Planctomycetota > Planctomycetia > Pirellulales > Pirellulaceae > BPJU01. The sequence continues at coordinate 38,034 of CAYRMD010000005.1, forward strand.
TTCTCCAACCGGGCTTAACGGCCCATGTCAGCATTCGGTTGAACCGTAAACAATAGAGCGAAGTTCGACTTATCATGGCGACTCTGGCTGAAAGTCTAGCGAGCAGCACTTCTCGACCGTTGCCGTTACGCCTGCGGCCGGATCTGAAGGTGCGACGCCATCGCTATCATGGCCGTGTCTATTGGGTGGTCAAGGAGCCCGTAGGCCTGAATTATTTTCGTTTTCATGAAGAGGAATTCGCGATCCTCCAAATGCTCGATGGTCACACGAGCATGGAGCAGATCAAGGAACAATTCGAAGCCCGTTTTGCTCCGCAGAAACTGCCCTACCGTGAATTGCAGCAATTTATCGGCCAGTTGCATCGCAGTGGATTGGTGATCTCCGAGGTCGCGGGTCAAGGTGCACAACTGCGTCGGCGCAGGGACGAAAAGCGGCGCAAGGAACTCTTGGCCAAACTGGCCAATATATTCGCTCTGCGATTCCGCGGCGTTGACCCCGAAAGGGTTCTACGCTGGTTGTTACCGCTGACCAGTTGGTTTTTTTCGCCGCTGGCGATCCTATGTGTCGTGTTACTAGCTGTGGCGGCTGGACTGCTGGTCCTGGTCCAATTTGACGTGTTTCGGTCGCGGTTGCCTGCTTTCCATGAGTTCTTCGGACCGCACAATTGGTTCTATCTTGCGGTGATCATGGCCGTCGTCAAGGTGTTGCATGAGTTCGGCCATGGACTGTCGTGCAAGCGGTATGGGGGCGAGTGCCACGAGATCGGGTTGATGCTTTTGGTTTTTACGCCGTGCCTCTACTGCAATGTTTCCGACTCGTGGATGCTCCCCAACAAATGGCAACGTGCTTTTATCGGGGCTGCCGGTATGTATGTCGAATTGTTCCTGGCATCGATCGCCACCTTTCTCTGGTGGTTCAGTGAGCCGGGGCTCTTCAACCAGATCTGTCTGTCGGTCATGTTCGTGTGCTCGGTAAGTACTGTGGTCTTTAACGGCAACCCTCTGTTGCGATTCGACGGTTACTACATCTTGATGGATTTATTGGAGATACCCAACCTCCGGCAAAAGTCCTCGGAAATCCTGCGGCGTTTCCTGGTAGGACTTTGCCTGGGTATTGAACAACCGGAAAGTCCTTTTTTACCGAAGCGCCATCAGTTTTTATTCGGACTTTACACCATGGCATCGGCCGTGTATCGCTGGATCGTGGTGTTCTCGATCCTGTATTTCCTGAATAAAGTGCTGGAACCCTACGGCTTAAAAATCCTCGGGCGATTGATTGCCGTAGCTGGGTTCGTCGGTTTGGTGGTACAGCCGGTGTATCAACTGGTCCGATTCTTCTATGTTCCGGGGAGGATGCACAAAGTGAAACGACATCGAGTTTGGGCAACGGCTGCCGTAGTGCTCTGTGTGGTCGGGGGCATTCTGTTTGTGCCCTTGCCGTATGAAGTGCGCTGCGCTTTTACGATTCAGCCCTACGGAGCCGAGCCGGTGTTTGCACGCGTCGGCGGCCAATTAGTCGAGGTGTTCGTCCAGCCAGGGCAACGTGTTAAACAGGGCGACCTCTTGGCTCGACTGGAGAATATGGAACTGCACCTTAACTTGGCACGCTTGCAAGCGGACCGGCGCCGATACGAGGCGCAGCTCACTGCCTGGGAACAGCAGCGCTTACGATTAAAAGGAATCGACACAACCGTCAGCGAACAAATTCCCCAATTAAAAGAGCTCTTGGCTACTACCGAAACCCAGATCCGGCAAATCGAGAAACAACTCAGTTACCTTCAGGTGCGTGCACCTGTGGATGGCACTGTGATTGCGCCGGAACCGCGACCCGCAAGCAAACAACAAGAAGGCGTATTGCCCGTCTGGAGCGGTTCGCTATTGGACCGCCGCAATCGCCTGGCTCGCATCTCCGAAACAGATCTGCTCTGCCGTATCGGTGATCCTCAAGTGGTCGTCGCCGAATTAGTCGCCGACCAGTCGGTGGTCGACCGCATTCGACCTGGTCAATCGGTACGGCTAAAGCTCTACGCCTTTCCGCACCGCGTCGTGACGGGACGAGTCGACAAGGTGGGGGAGGACAAACTCCGGACGGTACCGGCTGGATTAACGCGCGAGGGCAGCGGGGGTATTGAAACGGTGACGGATGAAACGGGGCAACCAAGACCTTTGCACCCATCGTATCCGGTGCGCGTCACTTTGGACGAAAAGCACCCGGATTTCCAAATCGGCATGGCCGGGCTGGCACGTATCAAAGTGGATTGGACCCCGTTGGCACATCGCTGGTATCGGTACTTGGCTCGTACGTTCCATTTCGAGTTGTAAGACAAATGCAACATCGGTTTTGATGAGGGTCCACAACCCGGGTAATACTCGGGGTTCTGTATGAATCGCGCCTGTGCTCCGTAACGCCGTTACGTTGAAATCGTTTGCATTAGACAAGCCCCATGAGATACCAGAAGTGGAGCCTGGAAGGCAGCAAGTTTCGCCTATCCGATTACGAAGAATTTACGGGTTAAATGAACCAGGAGTGCAGAATTCTTGGCGAAAAATCCGACCACCTGACATTTTCTTTCAGGGTTTTCCAGTATACTTTATCGAAACGGGGAACGGATGGCCCGCATCGAGCGTCCAAGTCGTGGGTCAGTAGCGGGCCACTGTGGGCTAGTAATCTCCCGCCGAACCAGGGCTGGGAGCTGTGTACGTAACCACGTAGAGGGAGTAGGACATGAGTGACGAAGCTCTCAAGCAACAAGAGGCCGTGAGAATGTCTGCCGGGGAGGCAGCCAAGGTGTCGGACACCCCGGTCGTGCCGCCTCGCACCGAGCAACAGCCCGCCCAGCAACAACAGCCGGCTGTGGCCCAAGTGATGGTTGACGACAGCAATGTCATCGCCACGTATTCGAATTTCTGTCGCGTGACCGGGTCGCCGGAAGAGCTGATCATTGACTTTGGTTTGAATCCCCAGCCGATCGGAATTCCCAAGGATCCCATTAAGGTAAGCCAGAGGGTAATCCTGAATTATTACACGGCGAAGCGGTTGTTGGCTGCTTTGCAAATGTCGGTGCAGCGCCACGAGGCAATTTTCGGTGTGTTGGAGACGGATATCAACAAGCGGCTCCGCCCCCAATTCCAAATGCCGAGCACGTAAAACGACTTTTACCGATTCGACACCGACGTTTACCTATTAGAGTGCACCACGCTCCAAATTGCGCGCAAGCGCATTTGCGAGCGTGGTTTTTTTGTTGGGAGCAAGATCGAGGCTGCGGAACGTCTCAACCCTGAAGGATAATGACTTCGCATTGGGGTAATTTTTCGCGAAGCAATTCAATCGCTCGGCGGTCGCCTCGAAACTGATTGGCGGATATAAAAACGCGTCGTAATTTCACTAAACCGGAATGAACCAGTCCCATGAGATCCTCGCCCCCTACGGACGAACCCATCAATAGTAATTCCTCGAGCTCGGGCACTCCGGATAAGTGATACAGCCCCGCATCAGTCACGTTGGCGCAGGTGTCGAGGAAAAGCCTTCGCAGGTGCGGCAGTTTAAGCTGGGCCAGTCCCGCATCGCTGACCGCAGCCCATGCTAACGTCAGGTCCTCCAAATGCTGCAACGTATTAAGCGCGGGCACGTGTCGGTCCTCCAAGCCCCTGGCATCGATCCAAACCATTTTGAGCGCCGCGTGATCCTTCAGCACCTGGATGCCCTCGGGCCCCAATGGCGTCCCGTGGGCGGTAAGCTTTTCAAGATGGGCCAGGGCCTTCAAGTGGGGTAGCGCAGCAAGTTGCGATTCAGGGCAATTCAACTCCAATTCCCGCAACTCGGTAAGGGATTCAATAGAGCGCAAACCTTCTCCTGTTGCCTGACGGCTATGGAAAGAAAGTTTTTTCAAACCCACCGCTGCCAGGTGCCGCAAGCCGTCTCCACGAACATGGGTATGGGCCAACAACAGTTCCTCAAGATCCCGACACTCGCGCAGCATCGAAAGTTCGTCATCGGCTACCGGCACGTGAATCAATTCTAGCTTGCGCAATTGACGAGCCGTTCCCAAAGTTTTCCAAAAGTCCGGGGCGACCGGGCTACATTCTTGGATACGCACGGAAACAACCGACCCCCAATCGCCAACCTTTTTCGTGATCCTCGAATCGATAGAGCCTCGCTCAATAGCGACCTCGATTAAACCGTTCTCCAGTCGACTCGTTTGAACACGAGCCGGTAGAGCCGCTCCTAGCGTGTTGCTCACCGGAGCCACGTGGGCTCGACATGCCAGGACGCTTACCAACAGCCCAAGACCGGTGATTATCGGCCAAGTCCTCAAATAGCGTACCATGGTGTAACCTTTGATGTTCAGCCTGGCTGCTCGTTCCGTCACCATACGCCCACGAAACACAGTATTCCCCGACGAGCGACGTGCAACCAGCCCCGGCCCTTAGTGGATTTCGGCAGGCGCTTGGACCTCGTTTTTCCGACTGCAAACTGCTAGCGGCAAACACGGCTACTCTACCCGGCAGGGCACTCAGGGGCAGAGTGGCGCTTTATTGGTAAGCCGTTCCGGGACGTGCCTGCGGCATCCTTATTGGGGGATTTGCGGATTACGACTTAACGCAAAATCCGCCCTATTCGTACCCGGCTTTACCTCATACTTGAAGTAGTTCGTCGGGACGGCGTTTTGACGCTCAATTTCTTCGGGAGTTGACACGTCACTTTCGCTCTCCACGTTAATCGTCACCGTTACATTGTGCGGGCCAATAACGGCGCCGGGTCGATTGTCCGACAGTAGCCTCAGTTGATAGCGTCCTTGTTCGTCGGTTCTCCCCGTAGAGGCCACAGCCTCCAGCCCCTTCGGTGGCAAAACGGGCGTAAACGTAACGACCGCATCTTTCACCGGTTGGCCGTCCAACGTGATTTGCCCTTCGACGGGAGCGAGTTTAATGCCCCGGCTACAACCCAGAACAAACAGCGTGCAGACTATAAGAGCACCTGCGCTCCCACGACCGAGCGACATGGACACCTTCTCCTACGTAGGGAAACAACCTCACTCTCCGGTAGAGCGGCCGGGTTTCGACCGCCCTACCGCATCACCAATTACGCTCCTGTAAACATCAACCGAGCGCTAATCGTTGACAAAGCGGGGTTCGTTGCCTTGGATTGTCGCCATCGACGGCAGAACGCCCATGTCAATGGGGTTGTTCTGGTTGGGACCCTCAATCCCCATGAAGACGTTTGTATTAATCGCCCGCACCGAACCATCGGCCAACGCAAACTGAATGATCTGCGGGTGGAAACTGGCAAACCCCCGTTTGCACGGGTTACTACCATCCGTACCACCGATCGCCAAGCAACGATTATAATCGGGTATCAAGACCCGCGGTTGACCGACTGACGGGGACGACTGATTGTACGAAGTGTACGTGTAGGCCCAAAACGTACGGCGCCGGTTCCGCGTCCGAGTCATGTACTCACCTAGCAACAGCGTATTCGACGTACCATCCAGGATACTCGAAAACGATTCAGCCGAAGTTGTATTCGCCGTCCGACGCGTTAGCCCAGCGTGAGTTCCGGCTACAGCGTGGAGTACACCGCGATTCTGAATGATCCAGGTGCTGATCTGGTTCGAGTCCATCCATTGACCCCCGCGGTGGGCAGCACCGCTCACGGCCCGGTATGAACCCGGCGCATACTGCAAACCGCTGCCTGGACCTGACTCAGGCCGATCCGTGGTACGCGTGTTGATATCCGAGGGACACAAGAAAATCTTCAGCGTCATCGTGGTAACGAAATCATTCGGTCCTGGCCGTCCCGGCGAAGCGTCATTGAACAGGTTAAAGTTGTACTGATCGGCCACCGTTTGTTGTTCCAAGAACGGCAAAATGAACAGGGTCCAGGTTGCACCGCTCGGTGTCGAACAGCAGGGTCCTGGCGTAATGCCTCCGGGCGGAAAAACCTTATAGGTGTCGTGATAGTTATGCACGGCCAAGGCCAATTGCTTGAGGTTGTTGCTGCATGCCATGCGTCGCGAGGCCTCACGCGCGGCTTGCACTGCCGGCAACAACAACGCCACCAGAATCCCAATGATCGCAATCACCACCAACAACTCCACTAGGGTAAACCCCCGATTTGCATGTACTCTCATAAAATGACCTCCAAAAAAGAAAGACAAAAGACTTCAGCCGACCACCGATTGCCGGCACCGACAACCTATCATTATTGCCATCTTAACGCAATTGTCAATTATTCTGGCGCTTACGGGTGTATCCCTCCGGTAGGTGCGGCGTGTCCCTAAAGCAGTACGTTATCCTGCGGTGGGCTATTCTTGATCGCTGGTTGCCATATGGTACGTGGTCAACGGGCGGACTTCCGCTAACGGGCTACATCAAGCCGCATTTTTAGAGAAACTCAACCGTACGAGAACAGGCATTTGCCGGGCCCGATGCGGACCTTCGCCGGTTTGGGTTGCGAGCGTCGTCACTCATACGCGTCTCAGGATTGACAGCGACAAGATGAACTGCGGGGAGGAGCCCGTGCAGCCAACAACGGAAGGCAGCACGCGAAAAGGGCAGAAACTAGCAGCGGGCACGGCATGCCGTGCCCCTACTACGCTATGCGGCAAAAAACTTGCCACTGGCCCTCAACTGGGACGGCTACATCGCTACCTAGGCAGCGCGACCAACCGGGTTTGCGGAATACTGCGCGCGGCTGTCACAGATAAACTCCCTAGCACTGGCCTGGAGAATTCTTTCCGCCGGCCTCCAAGGCGCAAACGGCAGAGGAACGATCTGTACAGCGATCAGGGGCACTCCCACAGTGGTTGGCAACCTTGTACCCGAGGCCTCTTGCACCCCTGGGCGGACCACCTCCTGGCCGATGCTTCACATCCCGGCGCAGTGCAATACCCTGGCGCACACTGCTATTTTCGGGAGCTAATGCTACCCCGTCGATCGTGCTACCCGGACGGTGGAAAAATAGAAGATAGTTGCCAGCCGACTCTTTCGCCCGATACTCCCTTAATCGAAGACAAACCGCGGTTCGTTGCCTTGGATTGTGGCCATCGACGGTAATACACCCATATCGATGGGCCGATCGTGCCTTGCTCCTTCAATGCCCATGAAAACATTCGTATTGATGGCCCGCACCGAGCCGTCGGCCAACGCAAAGTGGATGATTTGCGGATGGAAACTGGCAAAGGCTCGTTTGCACGGGTTGCTGCCTCCCGTGCCGCCAATGGCTAAGCATCGGTTGTAATCGGGAATTAAGACGCGCGGTTGACCAACCGATGGAGACGATTGGTTGTACGACGTATACGTGTAAGCCCAGAAGGTACGCCGCCGGTTCCGCGTCCGAGTCATGTACTCACCTAGCAACAGCGTATTCGACGTACCATCCAGGATACTCGAAAACGATTCAGCCGAAGTTGTATTCGCCGTCCGACGCGTTAGCCCAGCGTGAGTTCCGGCTACAGCGTGGAGTACACCGCGATTCTGAATGATCCAGGTGCTGATCTGGTTCGAGTCCATCCATTGACCCCCGCGGTGGGCAGCACCGCTCACGGCCCGGTATGAACCCGGCGCATACTGCAAACCGCTGCCTGGACCTGACTCAGGCCGATCCGTGGTACGCGTGTTGATATCCGAGGGACACAAGAAAATCTTCAGCGTCATCGTGGTAACGAAATCATTCGGTCCTGGCCGTCCCGGCGAAGCGTCATTGAACAGGTTAAAGTTGTACTGATCGGCCACCGTTTGTTGTTCCAAGAACGGCAAAATGAACAGGGTCCAGGTTGCACCGCTCGGTGTCGAACAGCAGGGTCCTGGCGTAATGCCTCCGGGCGGAAAAACCTTATAGGTGTCGTGATAGTTATGCACGGCCAAGGCCAATTGCTTGAGGTTGTTGCTGCATGCCATGCGTCGTGAGGCCTCACGCGCGGCTTGCACAGCCGGTAACAACAACGCCACCAGAATCCCAATGATCGCGATCACAACCAACAGCTCGACCAACGTAAAAGCACTACGACGTCGCATAACCGTACCCCCATAACTAAACAGGAGAAAAACACCCCGGGCCTAGATGCCCACGTACCTACGCGTGATTATCGCTCAATATGAGGAGAAGTCAACTAGCGCGGTCACGGAACCCCTCAACGGATTCAATCACGAACGGGCCGGATATTGCCGGGATCGAAAACGATTTAACGCAGAGGCGCAAGGCAAACGAAATAGGCAAATCCATTGTCCCCTTACGCCTCTGCGCCTTTGCGTTAAAGTTCCTTGCGCATGCGCGCCTTTACGTTGAATGGAATTGGCTGCTCCCGGACGGTCGCGGCTCTGTAAAGCTATCCATCTTCGGAAGCGATATGGCGAGTCCTGGTGATGATGAGCTGCGTTACAGCCACATCCTACCTACCAATGAGACGCACAGACGCCAAGGTAGGAAGATCCAGGTATGCCGTAGGTTATCTCGAAAGGTCGCGATCTTGAGTGCGTCGCAGCTCCGAGGATACAACGTGCCTACAATCAAGACGCACACACGTTGTACGCTATTTATTCCATTTACTGAGAATTTCTTCAAAGAACGCGTTGTCTAACTGACCGACGAGCGTTTCACGATAGCTTGCGCTTCGGCTGGTCCATTCGCGTAACGCGCGGTCCCGAACTTGTTCAGCAAAGCGCCCTTTTTCGTGTGGACGCCCGACGATCGATGTGGCCGTCGACGAGCCGCTGTGACGCTCGTGATTGGGCGTTGTCGGTGGCGGTGAATTGTCTGCTTGAGGGTGCCGAGCAACGCCGGGGCTAACACTCAAGGGATCCAAGGCATTATCGAGCCGACTACTGGCGAGCTCGGCCGTTACTAGACCGCTAACACCTGCAGGTTCACCTTCACCCTGAGCGGCTGGCCGTACCGTTTGCGAGCGCAGCTCGCGCAAAACACTGAATGCATCCAGCGTATTAATCCGCCCGTCATTTGTCGTGTCGTAATAGAGTGTATTTCTTGACAATTCACCTTCGCCCGTTGCTCCTTGCCGCAAGCGCGTCACCAATAGCAAAAGGTCTTGCGTCGTGACCCGTCGATCGCCGTTTACGTCGTTGGCTAACGCATAATTGTGCATCGGTTCTCCCTCACCCGATGCCACGATGTTAATCGATGCCCCAAGGTAGGTAATGTCGCCAATCGACACGAACGACGGCGGCTCGTACAGCAACGTGTCATGATTACCGAACACAGGCGGCGGACCTGGATCGAAAATATCGTCCGCCGGGTCGGGTAAAAAAGTGGCTGTACCGGTTGCTACCGCTCGGAACACGGCACGGTATAGCACTTTTGACCCGGGGCCAGGGGGCGGTAAATCGACCGATCGGAAAGCGCCTGCTTCGTCGATGATCCCGGGTACGGATGTGTCACCCTCCGGCGTATCGCGATAGTCTCCGTCGAACCGTAGGGGCGGCTGCACCTGAACCAGCGTACCGGGATACAATAGGTCCAGATACGCCGCAAACACGCCCCGGTCGCTGTCTGGCGGCAAGTCTGGTGTCGTAGCTGTGGTGCGAATGTCCTCGACCGAAACGACAACGACGAAATCCTGCCCGACGGCTACACTGGAAATGGGGGCTCCGGACAAATTGGTAAACGATACGCTGTAACGCACCAAATCATTGCTAAACGCATCACCGACAAACAACGTCACCGTTGCCTCACTGCTGGCCCCGACGGCGTCCGTGATGCGATAGCGCAACTGATCGACCCCTTCGAAACCGGAAGCTGGTTGGTAACGGATCACATCGTCGTCAGGTTGAGGCGTGCCACGATTGTCGATCACAGCCGCGCCGTTTCGTGGGCCGGAAATGATTGCCGAAATACGTGTGGGAGGATTGGCACCCAAAATATCGTTTGCCAACACGGCAATCGCTTTGCCTCGATTCAGCGGATCCAACGGTAGACTCGGCGGATCGTTGTTTCTGGCTACGAAATCCTGGTCATCGACAGCTTGTGGTGCCACGAATGTCGGCACGACATTGACCGTAACACGCGCCGTGGAGGTGCGGCCCACCGCGTCGACTATTGTGTAGTCAAAGGAATCAGCTCCAAAGAAACCGGTACGTGGTGTATAGAGAACATTCTGGCCTCCGGCAGGCACTGTGACCGTACCGCCCCGCAAGGTGGGTGAGGTAGCGCTCTGCACGCGCAAGCCGCCCGCTGAACTTGCCAAATCATTGGCCAACACATCGAGCACTACTTGGACAGAGTCTTGCGGGACACTAAACGTGTCGTTAACCGCCTGAGGAATATCCCCGGAGATCAATACTGTGTAGTCTTCCACTTCACCCGCCATCGCCGGGCCAGTGGGTCCGATGCCCCGTTCCCAACCGTAACGGAACCGCGCCCGAACGGCGCCGGTTCGCGCAGTGGCCGGAACACTGATGGGCACTTGGTGTATGCCTTCCCCTAAGCGCAGATCCCGCACGACTTGTTCGCCGGGATCGTTGAAATCGCCGTCGTTGTTGAAGTCGATCCAACCCTGAAGCAGTCCTCGAGATTGGCCCCCTAACCGCACGTCTACCGAAAGCGTCGCCTGTTGGCCGGCTATCAGCCGCGACGCGAAGGCAACGCCATCATTCTCGTCAGCCCCGTTGGCATCGACTTCGCCAGTTAGTGTCGGCCCCAACTGGAAACCGTTCAGAATCCCGTGACGTGGCCCATTATCGCTCAAGAAGGTATCACGAGACGCGTTGGTACCGTTTCCGAAATCAAACAGATTTCCTCCCGTGAAACCAAAATCGACGATTTGAGCCGTCGTGCCCCCTGCTCCAATTACCACGGTGTGCGTTCCGGGCGCGGCTGGAAATGTTTGTTGCCAACTGGGCCCGACTTGGACTCGGACGGTGTAACTACCTGTGGCAATAAGCGGCAGCGCAAAGCGCCCGTCCGTTCCGGAGCGTACAGCCGGTTCGCCGAAATCTAGACGAGCATTATTGTTGACGTCAAACCACACAAAGGCGCCCACAATTCCCGGTTCGCCTAAGTCCTGCTGGCCATTGCCGTCCAAGTCATTCCACACTCGCCCGCCCGGTTCCAGTCCCGGGGGACGCGTAAAGCCGAAGTCAATTCCCGGGATGATATCCGGGCGACTCGGAACGGTAACCTGCTGGCCACCGCCCGGAGGATTGACAGGCTGGAGACCTGGAATCGGTTCCACTAGGATCGTGAACGTACCGGCTCCCTGGAAATTCACGATATTGTACGAGCCGTCGGCTCCTGTGACGGCGAATGGCTCTGAAGGATCCCGCAAACGGTTGCCGTTCAAATCCACGAACACCACGGCGTTGGCAATGCCAAACTCGTTGAATTCTCGACTGCCATTTCGATTGAGATCTTCATAAACTACACCACGGAATGCACCAGTGGGCAATGCTTCGATTGCCTTGCGGGCATTGAGTCGACCACCGGTGAGAACTTTCCCTTGCAACTGAGGAAGCACATCGACGCTGTTTAAAATCAACGACTTTACCTGAACGTGCGACAAGGACGGTTCCAAAGACAATAGCAAAGCCGCTACGCCCGACACCATGGGCGCGGCCATGGATGTACCTGACAAGTACTCGAACTCAAGATTCGGGCCGATACTTCCAAGGCTAGCCGGGTAGGTGCTCAGAACAAAGTCCCCCGGAGCCGCTAGATCGACGGTTTGCACTCCAAATCGGCTAAAGGTTGCCAATTGGTCGTTCCAATCGGTGGCTGCCACCGAGATGATGTTCGGTACATCGAAACCCGAAGGATAGTGCGGAATAATATCATTATTCGTACCATTGTTGCCGGCTGCGGCAACATAGACGATTCCCTCCTGGAATGCCTGTTGCGCCATGGCAAGTAGCAGCCCGGAAAAGGTAGCGCTGCCGTAACTGTGATTACTGACGCGAATGTTCACCCCGCGCTGCTTCATGGTGAACATGTAATTGTGCCCAGCGACGATTTCCGCCACCGTGGCGGACCCGGCGTCCGGCAAGACTTTGATCGTGAGAATTTTCGGGTTCCACGCTACTCCCGCAACTCCAAAGTTGTTGTCCCCGCGGGCTGCAATAATGCCGGCTACATGCGTACCGTGACCGTTGGCGTCCGTAACGTCCCCGGTATTGGCAACGGTATTCCATCCGAAAACGTCATCGACAAATCCGTTCCCATCGTCGTCCAGATTGTTGCCGGGAATCTCGCCTGTGTTGATAAAAAGATTGGGAACCAGGTCCGGATGATTGATATCTATGCCTGTATCTAAAACAGCAACGACAATATCGGACGAACCAACGGTAATGTCCCAAGCTTCCGGTGCGTCGATGTCCGCGTCCGGCGTGCCGAAAAACGGTAACTGACCAATAT
>CAYRMD010000005.1:50493-99474 GCA_964425225.1 uncultured Pirellulaceae bacterium
CTGACCAATATTGTGTAGGCCGTACTGGTCGTTGAACAATGGATCGTTGGGTAAGCGCGCTAGCTCAACGGTAAAATTGGGTTCCGCGATGCGTACCTCCGGGAACGCCGACCAGCGCGCTATAGCGGCCTGCACATTGCTACCGGTAGGCAACTGCACCAGCGCCGTGTTGACCGCTGAGTAATACTGAACGATTTGACCACCGGCCTGGTGGGCAAGCAGCGCCCGCTGAGCCGGTGTCGTTCCGGGACGAAACATCACCAGTAATTGGTCCGGCACAAAGTTGGAAACCGTCCCTTCCCCCTCGCCACCGGCTGAGCCCGCCCCTATATCCCCCCAAGGCATCATTTCGGATGCGCCAGCTAACAATCGCCGATCTTCAAGGTGTTCCAACCGCGCGAGATATCGCGTACAACGTTTTGATCGCCGCTCTGCTTTTCTGCGCAACCAACCCCAACGCGTGGCTTTCTTTGCTTTCACGTCTTTTTCCACCCGTTAAAGAATGACCACGATACCGTAGAAAAAAGCTGCCTCACACCTGGCAGGTCTGCGCCACACAGACCCCAGCCCGCATGTCGCCGGCCTTTTGTGAGCCTATTTTAACCCGCATTACAACTATCCGTCCGTACGGCAAACCACTTCCCTGCACCACAAAACGGGGATTGCCTTACGTTGCACTTTGGCCAACTGGCTTTCCCTATCGCGCAGTTGATCGCGGCTGGCTACAGTCCCAAACTGGCCGCTGGTATCCGTTCAAGACAAAACGCCAAGCGCCTTTTGCGCCGCGAATCTTCGTTCAGTCTAATTGCGCGGATAGAAAAATCCATATCTTTCCCATTTGCCCCATTCTTCCTATTTTTACAATTTCGGGACGCCTTCGCTGCGTTCAAGGTGGACACGGGGGTTCCGGCCAAGCCTTTTAACTGCCAAGCACTTGCACCTGATGATACCAACCTCCAATCATCCTAATTAGACGACCGGTGTCCAGAGAATAGTTCCCCGACGGCATGCACAGCAATCGCCGATTTTCACCGGTGTGGAAGCGCTCACCGGTACAGCACCGGGAATCGGTGAAGGTTGTCGAACACCCTTGGTTCGGGGACTCTTCGCGGTAGCGCAACAGAGCCGTGACCATTTGGGAGGGGCGCTATTTGAATCGAGCCACGTTCGTTGATCGGCGCGTGGTTTCCAGCCGTCCCCGTGGGTCGTGTCCCGGCCAAGTGCCTCGACGTTGCCTCGCCTTTGCCAAGGAAGGGAGCCTGAATAATGCCATAGGCTTTCTGACAATTCACGATCCGGGGCGCGTGCCGCTACGAGGAGGCAACGTACCTGCGATCAATACGCGCACGCAAGCGTGCTACGGGCAGTTCCTTGTCACCACGGACGGTGGGCGCCAGTGGAGGCACCTTGCAGCGTGGAGAGAGGGGCGCGCGGAGGGGATAGGGCGCGTTAAAGCGACAGAGGCATGTTCGAGGGAAAGGTGCACGTTAGCTTGAAGCGAAAGGGCCGCACGTGGCAACGTGCCCCTACCCGGTTACCACATCCACTCAAGGCCAGCCGTGAACCCGTGATAGAAGATGTCGCCGTTGTCGTTGAGGAACACGGTCCGTGCTCCAGCAACAAAGGGCGGTTCGGAATTGAAATTCTCCGGTGCTAGGGCAACACCATCAATATAGACCAGCATATATCCACCGCGAGCCGTGAGGTGCTGGTTGATTCGCCAGTTGGCCACCAGATTGGCTTCTGCTAAGAACGATACCACGTCTCGGTCGGCAGATTCTTCCACGGGCAACGTTAACGTTTGGGCGTTGATGGTCGTCCGCTGCTTGGCGCGATTCCCGAAGATACCTGCTTTTAACTCCGAACCAACCTGAATTCCGGGGAAGAGGGTGGCCCAGAGGTCGCCACCGAGTTGGAAGCCGGTCATACTGTTGGTCGTTCCCACCAGATAGTCCATGAAACCTGTGATGTCGGGAGCCCCACCCCCGTTGGGATCCGGGTAGTTGACGCGCGTCCGATGGATGAAATCTTCTTTGAGCCAAAAATATCGAACGCCGGCAAGCCACGAACCTTGGATGCGACAGTTGGGTGCCATCCACCGCCGGCGAAAGCCGAGTTCAAAGTTGTCGAACTCAGACGAGTACTCGATCGAGTGAAACTCAGCGGAGTCGGTGTCGGTGAATCCACCCCGCACAATGGGTGGACCGGCTTGCGGTGGCGGATTCGTGCCAAAATCGCTGAATATCGAGTACAAATCATCCGTGGGGCTGGTTACGGAAGCACTCTTCGCGAAGTTGAAAAGGCCGAAGTAGGTAAACTCAATGTTGGATGAGGACCCGAATTGGACCGCTGCTTGGAAGCGGAACCCGGGTTCGTGGTCAAAGTCCAAGTTGTCCGTGCTCAGCACGATAAACGGGGCTCCCAACCCAGCAGGACCATCCGAGGTGAAGTCCACGGTGCGGCTGACATCCTCGCGCGTCAAGAACAGGAAGTCAGCAGCAATATCGAACCAGCGCGGTGAGCACCACCCACCGGCCGGATAGGGGCCCAGGCGCCGCAATAAGTCGAACCCGCGTTCGGCTCGCCCGCCGATCGATGGGTCATACGACTCACTATACGCCGGATCGGCCGTCGGAGCAGGGCCGTAGAATTCTGGTCCATAGCCGGCTGGTGCTACGGCCGGTGGCAACAGCGGATCGGCCCTCCAGCCAACCGGTGCAAGACCAAGGCCTGGCATCATCCCTGCCGGGCCCATCATCGGGGCAGCTCCAGGCGAGACCGGTCCGCTCACCGCTTCCGCCGGCCCGCACTTTCCCAAGTTGCTAGGGATCCCCAAAGGCAATGCCTGGGGTTTAGCTATCAGTGTTCCCGTGAAAACAGGGCTGGTCGTTGTTGGTTCGGTAGGCGCGCCAGGTACCATTTGCGCTTCGAGCGTGCACGCCCAGCACAACGTAGCGGTCCAAACCCCGGCCACGAGCCGGGCCCAACGTGTCTTCATCAGTGTATCTCCGCAGCGTTGCATCGGCCGTTTAGCTGGGTGATAACCGCACAGCGCTTCAGGCCCTCGACCCAGCCAATCCTCCCTGTCGGACGCGCTTCTAGTAGCAAAGACCGATTCCTCGCAAAGTCTGCGACGGTTTTACGACTACCATATCGGCCTGGTGTAACTGGCAAAGCTACTACTTCCGCTTTGCCCGGCACAGTCACCATAATCGGCAAAACCGTTGAAAAAATATCGTTCTTTCCCCAGAGCTCCACCTGTGTTGGATTAACCTTTCCTCCAAAGATACAAAGGTACCCAACCAATGTTGTTGCAGCTTAAGCTTTCAGGCACGAAAATGAGACGTACTGAAGGCTAGCCCTGTAGCGTACCGTTGTCAGTTCAGGATGTCTGGTGTGTTTGTGTAAGCCAGGAATACCGCGCGTTTTTTTGGCTAGTGTTTCGACGTCGCCGGGGAGTTAGTTTAACCATGCCCACCCCGCCGCAGGATACAGCACAACTGTTGGAACTGGTCAGCAAGAGTGGCCTGTTGTCGCGTGACAAGTTGAACGACGCTCAGCAACTGGCACGTGATAGTACGACGGTCATTGAGCTTGCCGCGGCGCTGGTCCGTTCAGGTAATCTCACGTCGTGGCAAGCGCAACAGCTCTTGAAAGGCTTTTCTGCTTTTTGGATGGGCGATGGGCAGTACCTTCTATTAGATGAACTACCAGGTTGGCCGTTCGGCAGGGTTTTCAAAGCCCGGACACAGGACGGGCAGCTCGTCCTTTTTAAACTTGTGTCGCCCGAGATTTCCAACGACGAGTCCGTAAAAAGCGCACTACAAGAGTCGGCTAACCGTAGTGCGCAGCTAGTACACTTTGCTCTTGGCCCGACCGCCAGCGTAAAGATGTTGAAAGGGCGAGTTGCTCTAATCTATCGCATCCCTGGCGAGCAAACGATTGCTCAAGCCGTGCAGCGCTGGGGGCAACCATCGGGCATGGCCACCCTCGACATGCTCGACAAGTTGGCGCAAGCCGTAGAGCTTTTGCACAAGGCTGGTGAAGTCCATGGCTGGATAACTCCGTCGTCGCTGTGGCTTTCGGAACAGGGTCAATTGGTTCTAGCTGATGTCGGCTTAGCGGCGTTGGTAGCTAGTTGGATTCGGCAGTTCGGGAATTCTAGCGATGCCCAGCAATGGCTGCCACCGGCGGGGAGTATGGCGATACCCTCGGTAGCCGGCGACCTATTCATGATTGGCCGCACCTGGGCCTATCTTTTGGAGGCGGCAGAGACGGGGCAATCTGCAGAAGCGCCGCAGTGGTGGCGGGATGGGCGGAACGTCGCGGATCACGAGCTGCTCCGAAGTCTTGTAGCTCGATTAACGAATCCCAATACCGAAGGCGCTATTCCATCTGTGGCAACGTTAGTTGATGCGTGCCGGCAAATGGTCGATAGAGGTAGCTCGGAGCCAACAACCTCGGCGGCTCGTTCTTCAGAAGAGAAGCCCGCCATGGCGGTCGCTTCCGCGAGCGAACCACCAGTGCCCGCCCCGTCGGCTTCTACGTTGGATGCACAGCTCAGCCAGCCGGCCGGAAGGAGCACGAATACCGTGACGATTAATATCGTTACTAGGCCCAAGCAGCTACCCAAAAATGATTCGTCGGCCTCCACACCGCCGGAACAGCAACGTGTAGTGACTGGTAGGACCCGGTCGGCATGGCTATTGTGGGTATGCGGTGTGGGTGTGGTGGTGAGTTTTCTCATCGTGGGTTCCGGGCTATGGTGGAAGTACACTCGCGGTAACCGCCCGGCATCGGTGGCGGGCGGCAATCGCCCTCGGCCTTCGGCAACGAAGCAGGCCGCCGAGTCGTCGACCCCCGAGGTCGACGCACCTAAAAATAACGGGCCACCGACGGCCCAGGCGCTTCCGGAACCGCCGCCCGACCCGTTGCACCTGCGCGCCGGTGGCGGTTTGGCCTCGGCACCCCCGGCTGCCAAGGAACAGGGTCACGTTGGGGACTCTTCCGCGATGCCGCAACAACCAGCCACGGCTGATGATCAAGTTTCCGATCAGGCGGCAACAAAGACTCCTGCGCAGACGGAGGAAGTTCACAACCGGCCGTCAGAATCACCGCGAGGCGCGGAAAGCTCGTCGCCAACCCAGGCCGCTTCCAGTACACCGGTGGCCCCATCGCAGCCTGCGGCGGTACCCGCACAAGAGACCACCAACAATCGCCCCGCACCGGCTGCCGATCTTAATGTTTTGCCGTCTTCTGTCGCACTCCCGACGATAGACAATACGCATTGGACACGTCTGGCACAAGTCTCAATTGACGACGAGTCGCCCATCGTCTTCGATCTCCTGGGAGCTGACCGCATTGCCAAGGGAGTTTCGTTTCAGTTATCCAACGCACGTGGCGGCACAGAGGCTCGCATGTGGGATGTGTCGCTCAGCGAGGGGATGCAGAGCCGTGGCCGTACGCTTATTGCCCAGTTTCGACTCCTGGGTGGAAGCTTCGACTTTCGATGGACTCCCGAAGCGGAGCCACTCAAGTTGTCACCGCTATTGGCCAATTGCTTGATCCAAGCGCGTAGCGGGAACCAAAGACGATTGATTGCCCTGCGCCAGGTTAACCTGGTGCGTCCTGTAAAATTGGACATGGATCGCGGAACGTTCACCGCTCGGTATGAAGTGCCGCACTTACCCGACCCTGGCAGTTGTCGCTTCGAGGTCCTAAGGATCTCAAATGACTTATTATTCAAGGCGGATCCGGATCGTTTGATACCGGCGTCAAGCGGCAAGCAATGGATCCTGTTCGGTAAGGAGCGTCAAGAACAGAATCTGGCCTTGCATTTGGCAGTGTCGTTACGAGGTAATCTAGCGATTACAGGAAACGCACTGTTTCAATGGGGCGAGGATCCGTCAGAGGAATGGCTCGAGTCGCGCGACCGGCGAGCTATGAAAGCCAACCGTATCCGGTTGGTGCGCGAACTGCCGCGGCAATTACAGGTGCTAAAAGCACAAGTCGATCATTACAGTGGCATTGATCCAAAACGAATTCCCGACCGAACTCAATCCGAACAGATCGCACGGGCCAAGAATCTGGCGCTCACCGATTACAATCGCTTAAATGATCAGTGGAAAAAGGTGAAAGCCGTCGAACAACTGTGTGAACAACTAGAAGGCCAGTCTCTGCATTTCCGACTGGTGTTCGAAGTGGAAGGCAACACAGTTGAGCTTCTACGTACGCAAGGAGCAACGGAAACAAAGTGATTGCTGCGGACCTCACGGCGTGGGCATCGAACCGAGTACTGCGTTGTGTGTGCGTCTCATTTGTAGGTAGGGCGTGGCTGTAACGGACCTGGCCATCACTCCGGGGTTTGCCCTATCGCTTCCGAACATGAATAGCTTTACAGAGCCGCAACTGTCAGGCAGCGGCAGAAGAGTTCAACGCAAAGGGCAGAGGGACAATGAGGTGAGAATATTCGAATCTTACCTCTGATAGTTGCATCTTTGCCCCGTTGCCTTGCATTCGAGCAAATTGCAATTCATTCAATGGCAACCGAACGCAGCGTGCGATCCTGGCCATAGCGCAGCCAGAAATACCGGTGCTGATCGCCACAGTGCAACGCTTCCTGCAGCAACCAACGCCATGCCGGCTACGCGCCATGCCAACAGGCGCCAACGGGCGAGGATTGCTGTACCGATCCATGGCAAACATACAAGAGCGGGGACCGTTCCCAGGCCGAACAGAAGCATCAGTTCAATGGCTGGCAGGACATGACCGGTACCTGCGGCCGATGCCAGCATCGCGTATAGCAAGGCACAGGGCAGGAGCGCAGAGCTCATACCGACGAATAATGCAGCGTAAGGCCCTGTTTGCCTCAGCCATGGTCTGAACCATCCGACGAGCATGCAACCAGCGGGTAAGGCGCCTCGCATCGCGTATGGCCAGATACCGCCCAGTGCCAAACCTTCTCGTATCAAGAACACGGCGGATAAAGTTCCGAGCACTGCAGGTATCAGAAGCATTCCCGAAGCACGCACAGACCATTGACCTGCTGCACCTGCCACGGCTCCCAGTACGGCGTAGACCGTCAATCGACCCGCGGTATACAGGATATGTTGCAGGATGCGCCGCCACGGAGTGTTCGCCGGGCCCATGAGCAACAGGACGAACGGACCGCACATCCCGACGCAATGCACCGAACTGGAGACACCCGATAGGATCCCTAGCCACCACGGAAACAGGGTCGACATGGTTACACTCCTACTCCTGCGGGCCGGCCGAGTGTTTGGTGTTGAGCGACTTGTTCGGGATCTACCTGGCAGCGTGCATTTGCGTCGTGCGTTGCGCCGGTGGTTCGCCCTAAATGGAGCGAGCGACCAATAACCATGCTGCTGCTTAAGAGCATGGCTAAAGCGGCGAGAACAGGATGAAGGTAACCGGCCGCCGCAAGAGCAATCCCGAAGCTGTTGTACGAGAATGCCCACCACAGATTCCCGCGAATCGTGCGGCACGTCTTGCGGCTCAACTCGATGGCCCAAGCCAACGACCGAAGGTCATTGGACAACAAGCACACGTCGGCACTCTGGCGAGCTAATTCCAAGCCGCTACCCATGGCAATGCCGACCTGCGCCGCGGCCAGACTAGGAACATCATTGATTCCGTCACCCACCATACCTACGTTGCCGCACCTTCGGTATAGATGCACCAGATGTTCCACCTTTTGTTCGGGCAGTAGGCCGGCGTGCACATCGTCGATTTCTAATAGTGTTGCGACGTACTTACCGCGTGCCGGGTGGTCACCGGTCAAGAGGGCGACCCGGCAACCCAGACGTTTGAGTTGACGGAGCGCCGTGCTGGCTTCCGGTCGAAGGCACTCATCGCAGACAAATACGGCCTGTACGCGACCATTCCAACCGATGGCCGTAACACTATGGCCTTGTTCCATCGCTTGTTGCGAGACACCCTCCAGTGGCTCAGGGAGTTCGAGCCCGTGGTTGACCAGCCAGGACAGACGGCCAAGCCAAAGCGCTGTGGGCCAGGTGTGCAGTCGGATCACCACTCCACTACCGGCGAAGGTCTGTGCACTAGCAAGTAGGTGCGACGATTCATTGGCAGGGCCGGCCCAAGTGCGCAACGCTTCAGCGATCGGGTGATTCGTCGTGGAAGTTGCCAGAGCCGTCCAGTAGCGCACTTGTTCCAAATCCACGCCAGGTGCCAGCTTCACGAACACGACCCTAGCAATGCCGTCGGTAAGGGTTCCCGTCTTGTCGAATGCGATCAGGCGGACTGTGGCCAAGCGAGCGAGGCTGTCCCCGTGGCGAAAGCATATTCCGTATCGGGCGGCGGTGGCCATCGCAACCGAAAGTGCCATGGGCGTAGCAAGGCCCAAGGCACAGGGACACGCTATAAGTAAGACGGATAAGCTCACCTGGAGGCCGCGTTCGAGCGACTCGCTTTGCGACCAGAAAATCCCACTCGCCAAAGCTACACCTAGAACGACGGGAGTAAAAACTCGGCTAACTCGATCGACCAGCCGCTGATAGAATCCCTTGTGCTGGACGGCGTTTCGCACCGAGTCAACCAGTCGATAGAGTGACCAACTCTGCGGCGGTTCCGTAACGGAGACCACTAGGTCGCCATCCAGATTCAGGGTTCCACCCAGCACGCGATCTCCAGGACCGACGGTTCGTGGTCGGATTTCACCGGTGAGCAGGCGCTGGTCGAGGTGGGCATAACCGCGTACCACGTGTCCGTCGACAACCAGGCGCTCGCCAGGCCGCACGCGAATCAAGTCGCCGACGCGCACGTCCTGAATCGCTACGGACTCGTCGCCCTCCGCGCCAAGACGCACGACATGTTCGGGAATCAGTCGCATCAGCGATTCGATGAGTCGGCTGGCTTGCATACGACCATGGGCTTCCAGCCATTTGCCGAGAGTAAAGGCCACCATCACCATTGCAGCCACTTCAAAATAAACGTGTCCCTCACCACGCAGGACATTCCACGTCGAATGCACATAAGCGGCACTTGCACCGAGAACGATCAGTGTGTCGGCGCCGAATCGCCCAACTCGTGCGCGGCTCCAAGATCCCTGCACGATGGGAATCCCGAGCAGCACCATAACCGGCCCCGTTAATGCCAGACACAGCCAGCGTAAAAGATCGAAAAATATGATTGCTGTTTTTTCGTGGTGTGCCACGCCTTCCCAGTCGCTAGACCAAAGCACCATGGAAAAAAGCATGACATTCATCGAGAAGAATATGGCAAAACCCAATCGAGTTAGTGTCCGATGGGACGATTCTGGATCAGCCGCTTCTCGGATTACGGCATGTGCAAGCTGGCATCCAAAACAGCAGTACTGCACTTGGGCAGAGAAGTTTACACCAGTAAGAGGGGAACCGCAGTACGTGCAGCGCGCCTGGCCAGTGTCCGACGTCATGGAGGACTCACAAGCTCCACATCCAAGGCAGGGACTAAATAGCGAAGCGTATACACGATGACGAAGACCCAAAACCCGATCCACATGAGGTGTACGTACCAAGGGATGGTGTTACCTGCATATTGGTGATGCTCATGCTCGGCTTCGGCGGAGGGTTGGTCGACACTGCTCATGACGCACTCCTATGATCATCGCCTACTGTTCAGCGGAACGCCTCGCTGGCACACCGCTGGCTACAGGTAACTCGATAGCAGCAGCATTCTGAGGATTATGCTCGTAGCCATCGAGCCATTGCTCATGCTCGAGCACAGTGAATTTGGGCGTCTCCAACTCACGGAACATTCCATTACGCGTGGCCCAACCAAGTAGGAGTAAGAATCCGGCGCTGGCTAACAAATAGTTCAAGATGGGCGCAATGGCAAAGGCACCGGTGCTATCGTGGGCCAGCACATAGACGAATTCGACGAACTTACTTCCAAAACCCCAAAGGCTCGGTACAAGAACGGTGAAGGCAAATGCCAGGGTAAGCCACTTGGCGGATGTGCGCCCTTTGGCTGCAGTTGACATCAGTAATCCTCCTGTTCCAATTCGTGCAGTTCCTCGTAGTACGGATAGCTTTCCAGCCAGGATCCTAGCCACTGAATGTAGGTAATCAGAGCTAGACCTCGTCGGTTCGGCCGGTCGGGACTACCGTCAAACAGCCAAGGATAGGCCGGCATGGGCGAGTCGGGTGATACGAGAGTCGGCTGGAAAAAGTGAACGGCGTGCCAATCGTTACTGTGGCGCCCTCCTTCGCGGCTTAAGTCAGGCCCGACACGTCTAGTTCCGAAAAGTACGGGCCGTTGCAATTCGTTCTGATACTCTTCGCTCCGCGACACGTCGCCCCATCGGCGAGGCTCGTTGGATACGGGCCGGACGAATTGGCTATGGCAATGCCAGCATCCTTCGGCGATGTAAATTTGCCGCCCCAACCGCAGCGCCTCAGCGCAGCGTTGCTTGGTAACCTCGCCAAAGGCTTCCTGAAATGCCTCCGGATACCGGCGGCTCAATTCTTCGAACTGATACATGATGCGAACATTTACTACTTCTTCGGCCGATTTTTCTGGAATATGGCGGTACAGCAGAATCGGTACGAGGCCATTTGCCAAAAAAGCCAGCCCAAAAAAGCCCAAGCCGCCTATGAGCATGACGCCCCCTTTACTTTCGAACATCCTTTCGGTCCTTTCTTCTGACTAACCGCATGTGATGGTCTCTGAAGGTGGTCACCTATCTCGTTGCGGCCGGTTCCCGGCGTCGAGCAGTAGCGGTCCACGCGATATTTACTAGGAAGCAAACCAGGCCAGCCGCCATTGCCAGCCCGGCGAAAAGCCGTACCAACCAAAACGGCTGTGATCCGGAGATCGATACGTCCCAGGGAAATAAAGCTGCCCACCAGTAGCCCTGGAATACGCCTGCCAAAATCAAGTCCGAACTCATCACCAGGACGCCGCCGGCCGACAGCCAGAAATGCCACTCGCACAACGATTCACTTGCCCAGGTACGCCCCAATAACCGCGGGAATAGATAGGTCATGATCCCGAAGAGCCACATGCTGAACACGCCGAACATCACCAAATGTGCATGACCCACGACCCAATCGGTAAAATGGATGAGTTTTTGAAAAGTGAGAGTTACCTGAAGTGCGCATTGGAGACATGTTAGAAAATAAAATACCATTCCTGTGTAAAACCATCTTATGGGTAAATTCTTCCAAAATGCTTCGCTCTTGCCGGCGATGGTACCAAAGAAATTGATAATGACCGTGGTTACTACCATTTCCACGGCAATGGTGGAAATTACAGATCCGTATTGTAAGAACATCGGAATGGGCGTGTATAGAAAATGATGAATACCACTAAGCGGATAAAAGAAAGCGAGTCCCCAAAAACCTACCAGCGATAGTCCGTGGCTCCAGATCGGTTTTTTCAGCAAGATAGGAACAAAATAATACATAAGTCCCCAGCCCAGGGGTGTGACAAACAGTCCAACGAGGTCGTGAATGAAAAGTCCGGCGATGGCTCCGCCGCTTGTTCCCGGAACAACGTACTCGGGAAGAAAATTCCCCATCGCATACGTCAAGAACGTCCATACAAAGGCTGCCATAAAATACCAGAGACTGACGTACATCGGGCCTGAGGTGCGGACGATGGGTACCAGAAAATTCACGGCCACGAGCGCCAGTCCCAATAAAGCTAGTGGGTCGATCCAAAAGGGCGTCTCGCCCCATTCCAAGCCTTGGGCACCGAGACTGGCCGAGATGCGCCAGCGCTCGGACAACTGACTTATCCAGGAAGCTGTCTGGAAAGACGGCGCAACGACTAGGGCTACTGCGGTAAGTACAACTATGATTTGCCATGCGACGAAGATGAACCACGACAAGCCTCGACTTAGTACGGGACGCAGTGCTAAGCGCGGGATTGCCCAGTGAAGACTGCCCAGGAACGCGTTCGCCAAGAAGCCGTAGGCCACAGCATTGGTATGGACCATCCGCCAGCGGCCCGGCGATAACCATTCTACGCCTTGAAGTATGTTCCAATGGACTAACTGTAGGGCCACAAGGAGGCCGCCGAACATCGATATCACCAGATACGTCAACGCAGCCAGGTAGTAACTTATCACTAAGGGTCTGTCCACCAAATGCTCAGGATCCAAGGCACCGATCGAAGACACCGGCTGTTGTTCGCGCATCGGCTTTTGTCTCCCGTTGTAGTTCGAGCCAACGATTGGGGGCTTCAGGAGGCCTGCCGCACTCTGGGTGGCAAATAGGGTTGATAGAGCCCCAGGGGGTAGGCCAACGCCATGGTCCAAGCAAACACCAGGTGAGTAAGTGCCCCTACCCACCACGGTATCAATCGCACAATCCAGTTGCCGCCGAAGAGCACCGGTTGTAGCCACGAAAGAATTCCGTAGAAATTCACGATCCATAAAAGTAGACCCAACAGAGAGGCTGCCAATAACCGACGTGTGAACGAAAAGTCTCGATACCGGTAGCCCAACCAGGTGAGTGCCAAATGAAGAATAATTCCGAAAAGCATGCCGGTCGCCAAGTATAGGCAGCAGCCAATCGCCAGCGCTAGCCCGCCTTCGATTTGAAGCGCGCGTTCACCCAGGGGAAATGTGAGATAAATCTGGATGAGCCGAAGTGCATGTTGGCCCACCAAGAGCGAGCCGACAATGTTGCATAATAGGCTGGCGGCAGCCCCAAACAATCCTAACATTGCTCCTGTGGTTGCATAATAGGCCCCATAATACCCGTGGGCTTGCCAGGGCGGCTGGGTGGACTGTAGTTGGCTTTCCAGTTCGTTGATGCGTTGCCGTAACTGCGCAAGTTCTTCCTGTAGCCGCTGCCGTTGCTCATCGGATGGTTCGCTGGTTACGCTTTGCATGCGAGAGTTAACCTCCCGAAGGATCAGGTAAAGTCGTGCTGGAATCGAAACGTCGACCTTCTGTTAAACTCAGAATAAAGTGCACCAGGTGCCAAATCGTGTCGGGCTGTTCCGTGAACTTTTCCGCGAATGCCGGCATGGGTGTTCCATTGATTCCCGAATAGATCCGGCGGTAGACATCAACGGGTCGGCGGCCGCCATGCAACATGCCGGCTGTCAGATCAGCAGCCGGAGCGATCTGACCCCAGGCGTCGAAATTGAGCGGTTCACGTTGCGTTTCCGGTAGCGCCTGTTGCTGTTGGACGAAGCGCGGATCGAGCCATGCTGTTTGGCCACGCCCATCTTGTCCATGACACTTGAAACACTCGTGTTCCAAGAACGCCTGGCGCCCCAGGGCGATCGACCCTTCGGTATAGGCCGGCCGTGGTGTTACAGGAAGCACGACGTGTCCAGCGGCTTGGTCCCAAGCCTGGCGCAACAAGTCGGCTTGTTCCCACACTACTTCCGGTTCGATGGATTGCCCTTCTTCGTATTCCGTGGCAACACGAGCTAAAAGTGTCTCCAGCTCGCCGCGGAAACTGAGGAGCATCACGTAGTCGACCAGAGGTTCCAGATCTTCCCGCGGCAGGAATTTATAATCAGGCATCGCAGTTCCTTTTGCGCCATAGCGAATCACGCGAATCAGGTCTTGCCGGCGCGGTTTATACCCGTAGGGTGTCGACGTGAATTTAAAAACCCCGCGGCGGTAGTCGCGCGGTTTGGGTAAGAGATACGCCGCGGCCGGTCCAGCGCCATCGCCGCCCAAGCCGTGGCATCCGGCACAGTAACGCCGGTAGACTTTCATGCCACGAGCAAGCTGCTCGATCGGTACGCGATCCTGCCAGCCGAGCTGGTCGGCCTGATCAGGATCAGGTACTTGAAAGCGAGGGGAATTCAAGGAACCGAAACGGTCTAGCAAGACCTGAACAACTTGCTCGCGCAATGAGGCCGGGACTTGTGCTAATTCATTGCTCATGGGAAAGCTGCTCGCTGGGTCCACCGCCGGACGGCACCCGACCCAAAATGCGCTCCAAAGGCCCAGAAGCAAACTCGTCCACCCACGCATCCGGTGGCTCATTCAATCAACTCCCCAATGTGATCACTGCGGTACGAGTGGATCTACAGGGTCACTCGCGGTGCGGTGACGAATGTTAGAAGCAAGCGCACCGGCGAAATTTTCGCCAGGCAATTGATAGAAAATTGCCCGCATGGCAAAGCCGATGCCAGTGCCGCCGTCAAACCGCCCGTTGGGAATCTCGCGACGCAGTATGCGGTATTGCCGCACAATTCCACACAGCCCGACGGTACAAACTCAATTGGGCAGAGAGTGCCCACCGTGCTCCGGCGCGCCGAATCGCGCAGGGCTGTGTCGGTTTGTCGCGCTTGATGAGCTCCAAAGGTGTGCTACGGGGATTCTACTCGCCCGGCGGCTCGGACATTGCGCCCGACCATACCTCGCAACGAGTCCCCCAATTCCACCCGGACCAATTCGGCTAGTTGTTCCAAGCGCTGGACGACCTCTGGGTGTTGGGAGGCAACATTGCTCGTCTCGCCAATGTCGTGCCCCAGATGATACAGCTCCAACCCACAGCGGCGCTCGACATACTTGCTAGGCTTTCCGTTCTGCCCGGGGGGGCCTGCTAGTGTGCGATAACTGTGGGGAAAGTGCAGCTTCCAAGGCCCACTGCGAACGGCGTGCAACTCGCGATTCCAATAGAAGTAATAGGCTTCATGGGGTGAGCGGGCTTCGGGCTGGCCTCTTATTAAAGGCCAAATATCTTTTCCGTCGATGGTTTTGCTCGGCAAGCGAGCTCCGGCTAGCTTGGCCACGGTTGGGAGCAGATCGATGGTGGCTGCTGGTTCGTCGCACACCAGACCAGGGGCAATCCGGCCTAGCCACTGCATAAGGCATGGCACACGGACCCCCCCTTCCCACGTGGTACCTTTTCCTTCGCGCAAAGGGCCCGCCGAACCAGCGTGGTTTCCATAAGAAAGCCACGGTCCGTTGTCGCTCGTAAAGATCACCAACGTGTGCTGTTCGAGTTCCAGCTCCTGGAGTGTGGCAAGGATCTGGCCGACTGACCAGTCAATCTCTTCGATCACGTCGCCGTATAAACCGCGCTGGGAACGCGCGCGAAACTTCTCCGAAACAAAGAGCGGCACATGAGGCATTGCGTGAGCTACCATGAGAAAAAAGGGTCTGTCGCGATTTTGCCGAATAAACTCGATCGCTCTCTCCGTGTACCAAGTCGTCAATTGGGATTGATCCGGATTGTGCGCCACGAGGCGGTCGTTCTCCATCAGTGGCAACGGCGGGTAAAAATTGGGAGTTTCCGGGTGGAACGGCCACATGTCGTTCGAGTACGGGAGGCCAAAATACCGGTCAAAGCCGTGTCGGGTGGGCAAGAACGGCGGAAGGTGGCCCAAATGCCACTTGCCCACAAGAGCGGTAGCATAACCCCTTTCCTGGAGAAGTTCCGGCAAGAGCTCCTCATCCGGGTGCACACCGTGTTTGGCTTGATGATTCGGAGCTCCCAGCAACCCGATGCGATTCGGGTAACAACCGCTCAGCAATGCGGCGCGCGACGCGCCACAAACCGGCTGGGCTACATAAAAGCTGGTGAAGCGTATGCCGTTGCGAGCCATTCGGTCCAAATGCGGGGTGCGCAAGCCCTCGGCCCCATAACAACCGACGTCGGCATAGCCTTGATCGTCGGTAATAATGACGACGAAGTTCGGCAGTCGGTCCCCTCCAAGGAGACTGGTTCGGATGAAGGCTTCAAGAAGCAGGACGGCGTAGGTAGAAAGCGCACGCCACAGTTGAAAATTGCCGGTACGCACCAAGCGACAGATCCACCGCATGCGATTCTCCTGGTGTTGGGACGTTGACGTGCTGAACGCCGCGTGCATCGGTCGACAGCCAATTAACCTTTCGGCTCCGTGTGTGTCCAGCGTCATGACCGGGCGGTAACGACGGATGCGTCAACGGACTCCTCGTCCAAACGATGTACTGTACAATCTAGGCAATGCCCGGTTGGTTCACAACGCACAATGTTGGCTTCAAACGATGTTGGCTTCAGGAGCAGCGTCATGATTCGCCTTTCAGGATTGCTGGGATTCGTCCTTGTCACAATACCGCTTTCACTCGTAGCGCAGCAGCAGTTTCCGGACGGCACACCGGTGCCCGACTCCATTCAAATCCGACTGAACGTCAAATATGGTCAGGCTGCGGACGAGGCGCTGTTGATGGATCTGGCGTGGCCAAAAGTCTCCGCCGAGCGGTTGCCGGGGGTGGTGATGATTCACGGTGGCGCCTGGCGGGCCGGTCAGCGCCAAGCGCATCTGAAAGACGTTGGGCGCTTGGCCGAGCGAGGTTATGTAGCGGCGACGGTCTCGTATCGATTCTGTCCTAGGTATGTGTTTCCAGCGCAAGTCGAAGACGTTAAGTGTGCGGTGCGCTATTTGAGGGCTCACGCGGAAACGTACAACTTGGATCCGAACCGAATCGGCGCGGTGGGGTTTTCCGCTGGCGCTCATCTGGCCATGCTGCTGGGGTCGATGGACCGCGAGGATGGATTGGAGGGCGAGGGAGGTTGGGCCGACCAATCGAGTAAGGTTCAGGTGGTAGTGGCCTTCGCTGGTCCAACGGAATTAGATGCTCCGGACATTCCGGAGGTGAGCCGCCCCTTGGTACGCGATTTTCTCGGCGGCTCACCAGACGAAAAGCGCGATGCGTATCGTCGCGCTTCGCCTGTTAGCTACGTTTCCAGAGGAGATGCACCGATGCTCCTTTTTCAGGGTACGAGCGATCCCCTCGTCCCCTACACGCAGGCGATACGGATGTTGGAACGCATGCGAGAAGCGGGCATCGAAGGGCGCATCGACTTCTTGGTGGGAGCCGGACACGGGTGGGGCAACCCAGAACGCGATCGAACGTATGCGGCGATGTTCGAGTTCCTTGATAGGTATTTAAAAGGAGAGACTGGATCACAATAGGATGCACCTTACTGGGCACGTTTTTCCGGTACGACTTGCGCCGATCGATCTGTGCTGGGCTTTCGAATGGCTCGCCAGGCACGTGGCCTTGACCGGAGTTGGCTTAAGTCTGGCCAGATCATCTAGCCGAAGCGACCCGTGATGTAATCTTCGGTTTGTTTGTGCCGCGGGCGAGTAAAAATCTCGCGAGTCGGCCCGAATTCCACAAGAGTTCCATCATATAGAAAAGCCGTGTAATCGGAGACTCGCGCTGCTTGCTGCATGTTGTGGGTAACCATGATAATGGTATAGTCACGAGATAGTTCGGCAATGAGGTCTTCGATGGCGATTGTCGAGCGAGGGTCAAGCGCCGAACACGGCTCATCCATCAACAGCACCTCGGGCTCGATGGCGATGGCGCGGGCAATGCACAACCGTTGCTGCTGCCCTCCACTTAATCCAAGTGCGGGCGCATGCAAGCGATTTTTGACTTCTTCCCAGAGCGCTGCTTTGCGCAACGCCCATTCGACCAATTCGTCCAATTCGCGGCGCGACATCTGATAGTGTAATCGCGGCCCAAAGGCCACATTATCGTAAATGGATTTGGGAAACGGGTTCGGCTTTTGAAAAACCATACCGACGCGCCGGCGGAGGACAACGGCGTCCACGTCGGGAGCCAACACGTTGCTATCGTATAGCCACACTTCTCCTTCGGCGCGCGCTTTAGGCACTAAATCGTTCATGCGGTTGATCCACCGCAATACCGTGCTTTTGCCGCAGCCGCTGGGCCCAATGAACGCAGTCACCTGTTTTTCCGGGATTCGTAATGACACTTCTCGCACCGCACACAGGTCACCATACCAAGCACTGAACTGCTTAAAAACCAATGCCGGTTTCGACTCGACGTCACTCGAACTTCGACCGCCGGTCTGTCGGTCGGGCGCGGCTGCCGTCATGGCAATCTCCTTTGGGTGCGATATCGCAACACCACGGCAACAGCATTGAAGACTAGCAAAATAGCTAGTAGCACGAGGATACCGGCTGCCGCTAACTGATGGAACTCAGCCTGGGGACGCTGCGCCCAGTTATAGATTTGAAGGGGCAGAACCGAAAACTCGTCCATTAAGTGTTGCGGCGGTTGGGAGATGTACACAATCCCAGCAATAATCAGAATAGGTGCTGCCTCGCCAATAGCTCGGCTCAGCGCCAGTATCGAACCGGTCAAGATTCCGGGCACGGCCACCGGCAAGGTGACTTGCCAGACTACTTGCCAGCGTGTGGCTCCCAAGGCAAAAGCAGCTTCGCGGAGCGACGACGGTACCGCTCGTAACGCTTCTTGTGTTGCAATCACGATTACTGGTAGGATTACCAGCATAAGCGTCAAGGCCCCAGAAATCACACCTCTTCCAAATGGTATGCGAACGTAGTACCAACGTTCCCGGCTAATGCGCCCACCCTCGGCATCGCTGCGTACCGTGTAGGCTAGCTGCTCCGGATTGCGGGGCAAGGGATCGCGTGGACCGATTACATGCAAGGTTACCTGCCGTCCGCTCGGGGTGAAAGCCGCCATGCCATCAACTAACCGTGCGGCTCCTGCTTGGCGTGAGGCTACCGGAACCCAAACGACTCGATCGCCTTCGGTTATAAATTGGTCAAAACATCGGACTCCAAATTCCCATGCGGGTTCACCCCGTTTGCCGCCGAACTGGAACATCTGGACGAAAAGAGTCAGGCCTAGAATTCCGTAGACCACCGAGGGTACACCCGCCAAGTTATGGATATTTAGTTGGATCAGAGCCCACAACTGACGAGCCGGTGCCGACCGAGGGCGGTACTCTTCGAGGAATAGAGCTGAGGCAACACCAAGAGGAAGTACCAGGACCGCAGCCACCAGACACACCCATATGGTACCGATCAATGCGGGATAAATGCCGGCGCGTTCTACGCTGGCCGTCGGTGCGGAACGCAGGAATTGCACGGAGAGCCGGGAACTACCCTGGTAAGCAATCGCGCTTAGTAAGACGACAAGTAGTGCCAGAGCGAAGAATGCACTTACTTGACAGAACAGTCGAAATACATGATCCAGCCGGCGGCGTGCTGCAAGCGACTTGGCTGGAAGCGTACGGCGTTTGCCAGGCGCATTCATTGATATACCTCCCGGTAGCGACGCCGCACCCAATTGCCTAAAACCGTCAACACTAGCGTGACGACGAACAGCATTGCTGCCACGGCGTACATCGAGAGGTATTCCACACCAAAGTTGTTGACATCACCAAGTGCCATCTGCACCATGAAGCCGGTCATAGTTTGGATTTCTTGGCGAGGGTCAAGCGTCAATTGAGGCATGCTTCCGGCGGCCAGCGCTACGATCATCGTCTCACCAACGGCCCGTGCTATTGCCAATAAGGTGGCGGAAACAAGCCCGGACATGGCAGCCGGCACCACCACCTTGGTAGCCACGTCAAATCGCGTACCGCCTAAGCCGTAAGCCGCTTCTCGTAAGCTTTGCGGGATGGAACGCAGCGCATCTTCCGTCAGTGAGGTTACGGTCGGCAAGCATAGCACCCCAACGGCGATGCCGGCGCTTAAGGCGTTGTAAACCCCAAGCCCAGGTAGAAAAAGTTTCAAAAACGGTGTAATGGCCGTGAGGGCAAAAAAGCCGTATACCACTGTCGGGATACCGGCCAAGAGCTCGAGCGTCGGTTTAAGCACCCCTCGCAACTTTTCCGAAGCGTATTCGCTTAAGTAAACAGCCGTCACCAGACCTAAGGGTAGGGCGATGGCCATGGCTACGACCGTTACCATCAAGGTACCACACAGCAGCGGCCAAATGCCGAAGTAGCGTGTTCCACCGGCTAAGGGAGCCCAGCGTGTGCCGGTGAAAAACTGCCATACGGTCACCTGTTCGTCACGGAAAAATCGCCATGTCTCTTGTCCTAACACCACGACAATCGATACGGTGACAGCCACCGTTAAAAAGGCGGAGACGAACACCACTGTTTCAATCGATCGTTCCGACCACTGCCACAACCGCGACGGTCGGTGACCGGACCGCCAACGCTTCATGGTCTGAGGAGCCGTTCTGTCCTGGTCGCTTGTGGCTGACATGCGGATCCTTGGCGACTGTTACGTGGCCCGAAAAACCCGATTGTGACGCTTACCATGCGTGACAATCTTCACTGCACAGACTCTTTGATCAAGTGGAATGGATACGATCACTCGGTGGTCTCAGCTTGTTCATAGAGCATTTCGAGCGTTCCACGACGGGGTTGACCATCCTGAGTCCAGAAATGTGTTCCGGTCGTTCGACTTCGCAGCCGATCTCGCGCCCGTTCATACAACGCTTCCGGTAGCGGGACGTACCCAACACGTTTCGCCGCCTCGGCAGCATGCTCCAAAAGAAACCCCGCAAACTTGCGAACCTCCGGCCGCCGCAACGACGCAGCATTGGCGTACACCAGTAACGGGCGTGAAAACGGCACATAGTGGCCCGAACGAATGGTTTCGGGTGTCGGCATCACCGGTTCCTTGGTTTGCGGGTGCACGATCGGCACCGCACGCAGTTTTTGCTGGTTTTCAAAGTAGTATGCAGCTCCGAAAAAACCAATCGCATTTGGCTCTCCCGCTACACCGGTGACGAGCACGTTATCGTCTTCACTTGCTGACAAATCCGAGCGAATCGCCGAACCGGGAGCTTCCCCAGCGACCACTTCTTTAAAATAGTCGTACGTTCCTGAGTCGGTACCGGGAGAAAAAATCTTGATCGGCTGGTCTGGCCAGTCCGGCTCGATTTCGTTCCATCGTTTAGCGCCGCCCTCCAAATAGATCAACCGGAGCTGCTCTACAGTTAACTGTTTGACCCAACTGTTCGACGGGTGTACGACGATCGTCAATCCATCATAGGCGATCGGCAATTCCACGAACTTCACGCCGTGCTCGCGACACTGCAAGAGCTCTACCCATTTGATGGGTCGCGAGGCATTCGAAAAATCCGTCTCACCGGTGACAAATCGTTTGAATCCGCCGCCCGTTCCCGAAATGGCGATGCTCACCCGTACTTGAGTAAAACGCTGTTCGAACGAGCTTGCCACGGCCTCAGTCAGCGGAAACACTGTACTCGAACCGTCCACAGAAACGGTACCGGTAAGCGCCTCTAAATCTGTGTCGGAACGCGACGGGGCATCTGACGACTCGGATGGCTGTGATCGACAAGCAGCGAGTGCCACGATGAACATCGTTACGACAACAAATCGAGGTACAAAGCGCACGACCCTTCCCCATCCGAATGACCCTCCGACACAGATGTCGTTCAAAGTTCTAATCGACACAGAAGCCGCTCCTTGCTTGCGCGTCATGAATCGCCACGTTTACGACCAATAGTTTCGAACGCGTATGATCCCGGAGGAATGTTAAATTTCGGTTAAGATTCTGTGAAGGCGTGGCCAGCCAAGGCAACAAGCTGGCTAGCAAACACGCCCTCTGTTGAGTCGCGTGTGGAAAACTTGTCACATTGACCGGTGCCGTGGGGGAGCAGGTTGTTTACTAGAGACCGGTCCGATGCGGCAACTACTCCGCGTGCCAGAAATACGAACAATGAGCCTTTGCGGAAGAAGCTGTACGAACCAGAAGCGAAGCCTGTCGAGAAGAAAGTCTATAAACGGCGATCTTCTCTTGCCCCGTGCTACGTGTGCCATCCCTGATCGAACACGCAGCCCGCGCGCAGGAAAGCTCGATGAGTAACTTCGGCATCACGGTCGCTTGAGTGCGTCTGTCTGTTGCGATCGGCCTCTTCATGTAACAGTTGGAGGCGCAGAAACGATAAGCTAACCGTTGGTTTGGTATGCGGATCCTATCCTGGATCCTCGATGCCGTCGCAGGGACAAAACCGTGGGTCCCCAATGGATGATTCACGGTACAGGTCGTGGTGCTGGCCCGACGTATCGAGCGCGCGGGCGAATCAGGCGGTTATCTGTGTGTTGTTCGATGACGTGCGCAGACCAACCAGCCACCCGCGCCAGCACGAAAAGCGGTGTGTACAAGGGCACCGGTAAACCAAGATAGTAATAGATGCGTGCGGCTGGCCAATCCAAGTTGGGGTGCAGTTTCTTTTCCGCCAGGACTACTCGTTCGATGGCTTCGGCGATTCGCTCCAGGTTTTGCTGTCCGGCGCGTTGCGCTAATGATTGGCAGGTGCCGCGTAAGAATTCGGCGCGGGGATCGCCGTGCTTATATACGCGGTGCCCGAATCCCATGATCCGCCGTTTCTCGGCAAGTGCTCGACCAGTCCATAGTTCGGCCTCTTCAGGGGAACGAAATTGACACAATAGCTCGATGACTCGCTCATTGGCCCCACCATGCAAGGGTCCTTTCAATGCGCCGATGGCTGCCGTCACTGCTGAATGGAGATCCGACAGGGTAGAAGCCACGACGCGCGCGGTGAAGGTGGAAGCCGCCAGCTCGTGTTCGGCATAGAGTACGAGCGTCATGTCCAAAGCACGCACGGCGAGTGGATCGATGTGGGGAGCCCCAAGAAGCGTCAGAATATTCTCGGCGATAGACACGTCTACGCGCCAATTGGGAACGGTGTTATCGGCTGCACGCCAAAATGCGGCCAGGGCCAATGGCAGTTGCCCCAGCAGCTGACAGGCTTTGCGAAGATTGCTGCTTGTCGAATTGTCCAGTCGGAGCGGATCCGAGCTTCCCAGCATGCTACAGGCCGTGCGCAGCACGTCCATCGGCGCTGTTTCCCGAGGCAGTGCCTTCAGAAGTGTCGACAACACGGCGGGCAAGGTGGCATTGTTCGCCACGGCACGACGAAAATCAGCCAACTGCCGCTCGTCGGGAAGGTCTCCGTACAGCAGCAGATAGGCTACCTCATCGAACGACTTTTTCTCCGCCAACTGACAGGCATCATAGCCTCGATAGCGTAACGCTTGGTCCATCGTGCAAATAGCACTTTGAGCCGCCACGATGCCCTCAAGCCCTGGAGCGAATTCGGTGCTGCTCATTCGGTTCCCCCTTCTCCGAAATAGCTGCGATCCCGTTGATCGTAATCTTGATAGTCCAGCAATTCGTATAGCTCCGCCCGGGTTTGCATGTGCGGCAATAACGACAGTTGAGATTGTTCAGCAGCCAACACACGTAACGCGGATTCCATTGCCTTCATGGCCACGCGTAGCAATGTTACGGGGTAGAGAATGACCGCGTAGCCCAAGTCCGCCAGTGTTTGCATCTTTAAAAGGGGACTACGCCCAAATTCTGTCATATTGGCGACTAAAGGCGCAGAAATGGCTTTAGCAAATTCGGCGAACTCCTGCTCCGATTCTAATGCCTCAGGAAAGATCCAGTCGGCCCCCGCCTCCAAATAGCGTTGAGCCCGCTCCACGGCTTCCGACAGGCCACCCACGGTGCGGGCGTCGGTGCGGGCAATCAAGACGGTGCCGGGCAATTGGCGTGCGGCAACTGCTGCGCGGATCCTGGCCACCATTTCCCCGATGCTAATCAGTTGTTTACCCGACAAGTGGCCGCATCGCTTAACGAAGGGTTGATCTTCGATTTGGATGGCTGCCGCCCCTGCTGCCTCCAGTTCGCTTACCGTACGCTCGACGTTCAGCGGGCCTCCGAACCCGGTGTCGGCATCCACGAGCACCGGCACGGATACGGCGCGACTAATATAGGTCGTTTGTTGTACAAGTTCCGTAAGCGTAAATAATCCTACGTCTGGCCTTGCCAAAACAGCCGCAGATAACGCTGCTCCCGAAAGATAAACGGCGGGATAGCCCATGCGCTGCGCCAGTCGAGCAGCCAGAGCGTTGGGCACACCAGGCACGACCAAGGTGCGTTCTTCTGCCAATTGCCGAAGTCGATCGCCGGGAGCCGATAACACACCAGTTCTCCCCAAACGCCGCGAACACTCCGTTACATACTGAGCTTTGCCTCGGCGTCGCCACACCAACCTATCTACAACTCTAGTGTATCCGAAACAGTTTCCCGAAGAATGCTGGAGCCCAGCCACAAGCACGCAACGGCGTTCGGCCGAGAGACGGTTCGGCGCTTAACACAGATAAGGCATTAAAATGAAGTGGGTACTTCACGGCTACGATTGCGTTCCTTAATAGATTGGTATGTCCTTCAGGGGAAGCGAAACGGGCACGAGAGTTTGCAGTTTGAACGCGACTTCGACAAACTATGTACTCACCTGGTTCGGCTAGATCGTACTGAGAACACCGAGCACTATAATATGCAACTCGGTTGTGGTGCACGGCCGGCGATGTACCAACGGTCTTCGCGCTCGGTCGTAGGTAGCTTTCAGGGCCGACAGTGGCAAGGTCGTGGGTTTTCTGGGTGATTCGGTTCTGGCTTTTTCGGGCGATGTGGGACCAGCTATGGTGGAAACCGTAACGTCTGGCAAAACCAACTCAGCATTCAGATTCACCCTAAGCAGGGCTGGTGCGCTACTGGCCGAATGGTTGCTGATCGTCACACTCTGTGCGGCATATGCAGGGTGCCCTCCGCCGGACGTGAACGAGTCATATTACTTGGTAAAAGCCAAGCATTATTGGCAACCGGATTGGTGTCGGCGTGATCTTTTTTTGCAATCCGCAAATACCCATGCATTCTTCTACGCTACTGTCGGCTGGCTGACGTCAGTTTTGTCGCTGGAGCGGGCTGCATACGTCGGCCGTCTGATGGCTTGGGGAGTGTTGGCGTGGGGCTGGCTTACCATGTGCCGCGGGCTCTTCCAATTGCCGCTATTGGGACTTTTGGCAACGGCTTGGTTTTTGGTTCTAACCGGCGCACGAATGGCGGGCGAGTGGCTGATCGGCGGCGTGGAAGCAAAGGTGTTTGCCTACGGCTTCGCGTTTGCAGGATTGGGAAGGTGGCTGGGTGGGGAGTTTCGGCGCCCTTGGCTCTATTGGGGAATTTCAGGCCTATGGCACCCGCTGGTTGGTGGGTGGACTATCGTAGCGGGTCTGGGGGCTGCACTATTGGACGGGCAAGTCCGACGCCAATGGAAGACGATGCTTCCGTGGATCGTGGGCGGGTTGGTTCTCGCGTTGCCGGGGTTTTTGGCGGCTAGTCCAGCAGTCCTGGCGCAAGTAAGTCCCGAGGAAGCCAGGCAGGCAGCCCGCATATTGGTTTACGAACGATTGCCTCACCACCTGGTTTTTCACCGTTTCCGTTACGCGGATATGGCGGCCTTAGGGACGTTGGCTGCCGCTGTCCTCGGTTGGAGTTATTGGCTTAGTCGGTACCAGGTACCGAATCGCCGCCTTGCAGCTTTTACCACGGGAGCCGTCATGATCGCAGTGGCCGGCATCGCCATTGACCAGAGTCTACTTTGGAACCTGGACCTCGCTGCACAGTTACTGAAGTTTTATTGGTATCGGCTGGCGGACGTGATGGTTCCTGTGACCGCTGCTCTACTAATTGCTCAGGGTTATGCCCTGCTTCGTTTACGGGATCGTCGGCGCGCCGAGTACTATTTGATAGTCGTATTACTATTGCCAACGCTCGTTCTCGGTTGGAAAGTGGGCCGCCAGTTAAGCGATGTGCGCCCGCGTGCCGAACGCGCGTTCGATAGTTGGGCGAATGACCAAGCGGGTCGGCTTCGTTTACACCGCAATTGGTTGGCTGTCTGTCGTTTTGTGCGCGAACATACTCCAGAAGATGCGCTGTTTTTGACGCCGTTTTATCAGCAATCATTTAAGTGGCATGCACAACGCGCAGAGGTAGTCAACTGGAAGGATTTCCCTCAAGATGCAAATAGCATATTGGAATGGTATCGGCGCGTAATGGATATTTTTCCTAATAACACCGCGCGGAGTGATATAACATATTGGCGTGACGAAGAAATTGTTGAAAAGATGCGGCGCTATGGGGCGGAATATCTTGTGTTGCAACGTTTGCCTGGTGCATCGCGTACCATTCGGTCCGGTTTGATCCCTATTTATCCGCGCTCGGGCGATATCAATGAGGATTTCGTCGTTTACCGTGTGGCGCCATGAGATTCCGCGACTATCAAATGGATTGTGAGCGACTACGGCTGGCGTTCTTTCACTGCGGCACGTGGCGTGATTGTCAACTAGCTCCCGAACTTGCCTACGGCCGTCACGCCGGCCCTCCCGGGCCCACGGCGCGCTTAAGTGCCGTTGCCGTACTCCTGTTTCCGGAGAAGGATTGTTGGTACACGGTATTGACCATAAGACCCGATGACTTACCGGTTCATGGCGGCCAAATAAGTTTTCCCGGTGGGAGCCTGCAACCGGCCGAAGCACCGGAAGCAGGAGCCTTGCGCGAATGGAACGAAGAGCTCGGTCCGTTGCCCGTACGGCCGGATTTCTTGGGTCGGTTCCCAGAGCTGTATGTTTTCCACAGCGATTATCGAATTATTCCTTGCATATTCGCTACGACTTTCCGACCCGAATGTGTCCCTCATCCGACGGAAGTAAGCGAAGTTTTGCAGCTGCCCGTCGGTGCGTTGGCTGATCCGCAACGGCGCGGCTGGCACTGGCAAATGCGAGGCGCATTACGATTCGCCGCACCGCATATCGCTTGGCAGGGGAAGCGTATTTGGGGAGCTACCGCCATGATTTGCGAATTGCTCGTGCGGCTGTTTTATGCTGCGGGAATTGGGTAAGCACGCGCAGTTTCAGAGATAGACCGCGCACCGGGACATGTCGCCTCCCAAGTTGACGGTTTTCAGCTTTTCCATCACCCAAGATGCAACCACAGCTACGGGTACGGCATGCCGTGCCCCTACCATGATTTCGGGTTGTCATTGTTGCGCCTCGGCGCCGTTGCCTTAACTTCCTCCATCCTAGCGGTCGAACGCTCTTAACAATAAGGGCAAAGCGACTGCGTGCGGGTCTTCTGTTGCCCGCGTCGGAAAAAGGCCGAACATGCCTGAGGCCCGCCGCTACGCGGGAAATTCTTGCGCGCAATCGAGACGCACCAACCTAATTGATTCTAGATATGGATCCCGGTGTGGAAGACGCGACGCTCCGGACAATTGCGGCAGTTGAACGTGACATTTTGGCTTCGTTTCGTAGAATAAAACGACGGAGTGGGAATCGCATGCGGGCTTTGTCGCCGGATGCGGAGCGGGTCGGAATGCCGCGGGAGGTCGAGCGATGGCCGGGGAAACTCCGTGGGTCGATGGTTTGACGATTGACCAGGTGTTTCGCGAAACGGTGAAGCGGTATGGCACGCAGGATGCGTTGGTATTTCCCCAGCGGGGGCTCCGATGGTCCTGGCAGCAACTGGAACAGCGCGTCGAACAGGCGGCGCGGGGCTTGTGGGCTTTAGGGATTCGACGCGGCGACCATGTGGCCATTTGGGCCACGAATGTGCCGGAATGGGTCGTTACTCAATTGGCTACGGCTCGGATTGGGGCCGTACTGGTGACGGTCAACCCCGCGTATCGACCGTACGAACTTCAGTATGTGTTGGAGCAAAGCGACGCGGTTGCACTGTTGTTGGTTGAGCGCTTCAAAAGCTCCGAGTATTACCACATGTTAGCCGAGGTCTGCCCGGAAGTTGCCCGGACAGAGCCCGACCGGTGGCGTGCCGAGCGGTATCCGCATCTTCGGCGGGTAATTGCGATTTCCGACAGCCGGGGGATTCTGACCGGTGCCCACACGTGGTCCGAAATGATCCGGGCTGGCGAGCTCGTGGTCGGTCGAGAGTTCGAACTCGTTCAACGCCAGCTCCGACCGAATGATCCGATCAACATCCAGTACACTTCGGGCACCACGGGCTTTCCGAAAGCGGCGACTCTCAGTCACCGCAACCTGTTGCTCAACGCCTACTACGTAGGTCAGTGCCAGCGCCTTTCGGCTGAGGACCGAATTTGTATTCCCGTACCGTTTTATCACTGCTTTGGGTGTGTGCTGGGAACGCTGTGCGCAACGGTCTATGGAGCGGCGATGATTATACCGGCCGAATATTTCCAGGCCCAAGCCACGTTGGATGCGATTGAAAAAGAACGGGCCACCGTGATTTACGGTGTGCCGACGATGTTTATCGCGGAGCTGGAAGATCCCAGTTTCGCTGGCCGCGATCTATCGTCGCTGCGCACCGGGATCATGGCCGGAGCCCCCTGCCCGATCGAACCGATGCGGCGAGTAATGAACGTCATGGGTGCGCGGGAAATCACAATCGCTTATGGCCAAACGGAAGCATCTCCAGTTGTGACACAAACTCGCACCGATGATCCAATCGAGTTGCGCGTCGAGACGGTTGGGCGTCCATTGCCCGGAGTTGAAGTCAAAATTGTCGATCCCCACACTGGAGCTACTCTCGGAGATTTGCAACAAGGTGAACTGTGCAGCCGAGGACATGTCGTAATGCTCGGTTATTACAAAGATCCGGAGGCCACTGCCAAAGCGATCGACGCGGATGGATGGCTCCACAGCGGCGATCTGGCCATGCGCCTTCCGAACGGTTATTACCGTATTACCGGGCGCTTGAAAGAAATGGTCATCCGTGGCGGCGAAAATATCTATCCGCGCGAAATAGAAGAGTATCTCTACTCGCATCCGGCTATCGAACAGGTTGCGATCGTCGGAGTACCGGATCCCAAATATGGCGAGGAATTGTGTGCCTGGATCAAACTTCGCTCCGGCCATCAGATTTCTGAAGAAGAGCTGCGAGACTACTGCCGTCAAAAACTAGCACATTATAAAGTGCCTCGCTACGTTCGATTTGTTGAATCGTTTCCACAAACCGTCACCGGAAAAATCCAAAAGTTTCGCATTCGTGAGCAAATGATCGAAGAATTAGGACTCACGGTGCCCGAGACGGCATAGATGTATTCCGGCCACCGGGGCAACAATCCGTCGGGCAATCTAGCGGCCGCGGAGGCAAAGTACCGATAACGGGGCGATCCGCGCGCAGCCCGAGACGCTCCTCCACAAGATCCAGTAGTCCTTCGACAAACCGAGGGTGTGCTCCGATGGTCTGCGCGCGGATAAGAGTGATGCCGATCTGGTCGCACAGCGTCTTTAATTCCACATCCAAGTCATACAACACCTCGATATGGTCCGATAAAAAACCGATGGGTGCTGCAATCAAATGAGTTACTTCCTGCTCGGCAAGTTGCGTGCGGACAAAATCGCACACATCTGGCTCGAGCCAAGCTTGATCCGGAGGTCCGCTTCGGCTTTGGTAGACCAGGCTCCAGTTGGTCATTCCGATTCGTGAAGCTAAAGTTGTAGCTACGTCGTTTAATTGGATTTGGTAGTCGCAATTACGGGCCATGGCCAGTGGGATACTATGGGCTGTAAAAACCAGATACGGGCGGCAGGCGTGATGATCTGGTAACGCGCGCCGTGCTTCGCTAAGCCGATCAGTCCATGCGTCAATGAACGCCGGATGGTTGAAATAAGGTCGGATGCGGTCGATTTGCGGTGCCCTGGGGCCCACCAAGTTGCGTGCCGTGGCAATGTTCTCCAAGTATTGCCGGCAACTTGAATAGGAGCTATAAGCTGACGTGATTACAGCTACCGCTCGTGCAACGCCGTCCTCCGCCATCTGCCGAACCGTATCTTCCAGGAAGGGATGCCAGTTCCGGTTGCCCCAGTAGATAGGCAGGGACCACGATCGTAGGCGCAGTCGGTCTTGCATCGCAGCAATCAGTTCGCGGCATTGGGAATTGATAGGACTAACACCGCCAAAGTGGTAATAGTGTGAGGCTACTTCTTCGAGCCGTTCCTGGGGAACCGGCTTTCCGCGTACGACACGGCGTAGAAATGGCATCACATCTTCCATCTTTTCAGGCCCACCGAATGAAATCACAAGAATGGCCTCATAAGGTAATTTCGCGTGGGAAGCGGCTGCATCGAGCACGGGAAACTCCTCGACTGGTTTATAAAACCCCTGGTAAACACTCGTGTGCTTCAAGTCCGACTGACAGACCGATATCTTACTTTCCGAGCTTCGCGGGTAACTTACCCATGCAAACTCCACGTCTAACAACTCGTCCCTCGTGCGGCAACCGGGTTTGGAGATCGACTTTTTGAGAAGCTAGCGCCGCGCGTGTGTTCGACAAGGAGTCGACGAGCGGCTGGCCCGCATTTCCTGTTAAATGAGGCAGGTGCCCAGTGATTTATCCTTTTGGCGGATGTTTCTCGGCCAATATGCGTTCGAACCGCAAGGCGTCGTCTTTCATCGACACGTTATTGAAAAGGCAATAGCATGCATCCAGGTCGCAGAAGTTGAGAATGCGCCGTAGCTCCTCGTCGCTATAGCAATGTCGATAACCGATTGGGGGTGAGACATTTCCGTTTCCGTGCAACCGGTAGTACCGAGTGTTGCCCCAAACCGGACGTTGCTCTAGGGGATCCACCACATGGATGAGTTGGCACTCGCGGCAGATCTCTCGCACAGTCGTTTCGTCCCAACTAGCACCGCGGGGTTCGAAACCAAAAAGGCACGAATCACGTTCGGCCCATCCAAAAAAACGCCGAAGGTTCGCTAAGTTTGTATCCGAGGGGGTAAAACGGGCTGGACATTGGAAGACGACAAGGGGAGCTTTCAGGACTCGGGCGATTTGTAAGGTTTGGGCCCAAGCGCGGCGCACGACAGGGCTATCCTGAAAATTACCGCACTGCTGACGATCGGCAGCCGAAAGGCGTGCGCGACGATAGGTTGGACTATCGCCGCTGTGAGTAATG
This sequence comes from uncultured Pirellulaceae bacterium, assembly GCA_964425225.1. GTDB lineage: Bacteria > Planctomycetota > Planctomycetia > Pirellulales > Pirellulaceae > BPJU01. Next base: position 81,042 of record CAYRMD010000005.1, read on the forward strand.
GCCTGAAAGGCTTTCAAAGTAAAAACGAACTCCTCTGGTGCCGCATGGCGCCACCGATGGGCCGTTTCCCGTGTAGGTGGAAAATAGAAAGTTTGCTGGATTTCTATAATGGGAAACGTGCGAAAATATTGTTTTTGAGAAAGTGCGAATCCACAGGTACCAACCAGTACGCGCGTCATAACACACAAAACTATCCAAGCATCGAAACCGGGATTCGTCGCCTTAGAATAACAATAGCGCTCTTCAGGTTGTCGTGCGGGCAAGTATTTTGTAATTTTCTCCCAGTGTCTATGCGAACTCCTTACTTCTAATACTTGGTTATTGATGCCACGATACCTAGAGCGACGCGAAACCGAGAGTACTTTACGATCCTCGGCGAGTGATGGATGCCCCAAAGTTGGTAAACCCATTGCTACTCATAGACCGTAGTGGGTTAGTCGAGTGTGACGCGAGAGGTTTTGCGTACGAAGTCAGGGTCAATTTCGATCCCGAAGCCCGGGCCTGCCGGACATCGCACCTTGCCGTGTTCGCACCGCAGGGAGGAATCTGGGGCCCAGACCGGTATCGTTGTGTTGCCTTTGAATTCCATGTACGGCCCGATGTTCGGCGTGAAGGACGCGAAGTGGACGACGTCCAAATAGCCGAGCCCACCACCGGACATATGGGGAACCACGGACAGATTGGCTAAAGCGGCCATTCGTGCGACTTGGGTAGCGCGTACAAGACCGCCGCCGTAATGGATATCGGGTTGCACGATGTCCACGCCCCGTTCGGCGATCGTCCATCGCCAACGATGCAGGCTAAATTCCTGTTCGCCGCCTGCAATAGGAATATCAAGGATGTCGGCAACCTGCTTGGTACTCCAAAGGTCATCGAATTCGCACGGTTCCTCGAAGAAACCATAGCGATACTCTTCCAAGAGTCGTCCAATGCGAATGGCTTCGTGCACATCGTAGCTACTGTTTGCGTCGACATACAGGGTCATAGCATCGCCGAAGGATTCGCGTACCTTCGGGATGAGAGCTTCCGTCCGTCCGGGCAAAGAGTCGGCGTTACGACTCATCCTACCCCCGACGCGATATTTTAGCGCACGGGCTCCTGATTCAGCTACTAATCGGTGCAGGTAATCGATCTCCTCTTCGGGACGATTAGCGCGGTTGCCGCTGGCTACGTAGACATCGATTTCCGATCGTCGGCGGCCGCCAAAAAAATCGGCGACTGGCCGCTGGGCGGCGCGCCCTAACAGTTCCAGCAGGCCCATCTCCACTGCCGCCACGCTAGGCCAAAGCGCAAGACCTTGGAGCTTATAATTACTCCCGGCGCGGTACACCTCCCACAATAGCTCCTCCAATTGACGCGCATCTTTTCCGATGAACGTCGGTATTACTCGCCGCAGCAACACGGTAAAGAAATCTGCCATGCGCTCCGGGTTCGGCACCGTTATGACTTCTAACCCGTCTGTGCTTCGCGTCCGCAAAAGGAATACACGCTGGTATCGCAGTAGCTCAATAGATGCCACCCGCACCGGATGCTTAACGGCACTTAAATCCAACACCGGTTGCTCCAACAGGGTGCGAAGTTGGTCAAAAAGATCCGTCGGAGTGCTCGCGGGTAAAACGTTGCACATTGGAAATGCCACCGAAGCGACGATGGCTTGCTTGAGGAAGCGGCGTCGTTGCATCGATCTATACCTTTCTAGCGACGAGACTGTTAGGCGTTCCTTGGTGTCTTACGTCAAGATACGTCACGGCGGGGTCCGTAGCTAGTGACCTGATTGCTTGAGTACGCCTCGTATCGGGCACGGCTTCGGACCGCCTGTGGATTGTGTGCAAAAGGGCTCGGGTTCTCGTTGGCAGTGTCGGTTGCAAGTCATCTGAAATACACGTGTTGACCTCACCGGGGCCAGAATGCACTGGTAAGGCTCCAGGTGGCCATCGGAACGAGGACGATTACCGGCAACCATGCGGCGAGTGCCGGACGAATCAGGTAGTTGTTCCCCATAGCTTGGCAAAGGAGTAAGAGACCAAAGTAGCCTGCTACGAACAGAACCGATTGTCCTATGGCCCAGTAGACATTGGTGGAGCGGCGTAGAAATGCCACCGGTAGACCGACAAGGATTACGAGTAGGTCGAGAATTGGCTGTAGGATTCTTTGATGAACGGCGACGCGCACGTCCGCTCCATAATCGAGGCTGGGATTACGCAAAGCTCGAATCAACTCTGCGGTTGATGCATACCGCCGCCATGCATCGCTGGCTACCAATTGTTCTACGTCTACCTCGGTAACGACAAAGCACTGTTTTGATCGCAGCCACGGTGTGTCCCTCGGTGTATACAGCACGATTTGATCGCCAAGGGATTGGTTCGGCAATTGATCCAGATCGGCCGGCGATGCGACGTTTTCCATTAGGTACCCTGACGGATGGCCTGCGTCGGCTCGAAGAAATGTAGCCCGTTCCGCAGCTATCGCGCGTCCGACATGGGACAAACTACTGGGCAGGCGAAATACAGGCCGCTCGATCGAGGACTGTGCCACGTTCACCGCTTGGCCCTGGAGATAAATATCGGTCTGGTTGTCGTACCGTGGCAGGAGTTTTTTGGACGAGGCATCAAACCAATCTTGAGGGCGCCGGGAGAGTGGGTCGCGCAAACGCGGAATCAGTTTTTCTCGACTCACCGCCGCCAAACAACTAACAGCCACGGCTGCCAAAAGAAACGGTCGGGCGATGCGCCAGCGCGAAATACCCGCAGCTTCAATGGCAATGATCTCACGAGTGCGGTGCATGCGCGCGACGACGAACAAGCTTGCCATGAGTACCAGCACAGCTGACGATCGCTCCCAAAACACCGCTACGCGTGCTCCGTAGTAGGGCACGGCGACAGCCGCGATGCCGCCCGCTTGATCGCTATAGGAAAGAAATGCATCCAAATTCGCAAATAGATCGATGACGACGTACAGCCCGGCCACGCACAAGAACGCTATGATCCAGACCCGCACAAACGACCGCAGAGCGTACCGATCAAAAATCCGCATGACATCCTGTCCTCGAGCGAACTGTTTTTATGGGTGTCTACAGAAAACGCTCTCCTCGTTCCAAAAAAGAACCAAGTGATCACTTTCGCACGGCTTCCGGAGTCTCTGTCGAGCAAATCGGATCGGTGGCCATGGTCTTGGGCACAACTTCACCAAGCGCCATCGCCAGACGTTTCATCCCGGATCGGAGACCTTCAAGCGATTGCACCCCGAAACTCAAACGCATTGTATTTGTGCCCTCTGGACCTCTTTCCGACGGGAAACAGTATTGCCCCGGTACGTACAGCACACCCCTTTTCAGAGCTGCTGAAAACAGGGGCCCGTCCGGTCCGGTATCGATCGCTTCAGGCATTTCGACCCAAAGGTAGAGGCCACCCTGTGGATGGCGCCATCGGACGTGAGGAAACTCTCCAAGAAATTCCTGAGCAGCGTCAAGAATGGCCTGCATTTTCGCGGAATACATTTGGCAAAGCGATGCAACATGCGTTGAATATCTTCCCTCTTCGAGTACTTGAACCATCACTTTTTGAGCAAAATGAGGCGAACCGAAATCGACGTTCCCTTTTTGGTCCAACACGGGACCTACGAGCCTTGGCGGCAAAATTCCCCAGCCGACGCGCAGCCCTGGTGAAAACGATTTGGAAAATGTACCCGTCTCGATGACTCGATCACCCCTACGATCAAAGCAACTCATCGAGGGTATATCGGTTCCCACATAACGCAGTTCGCGATAAGCGTTGTCGGCTATCAGATAGATCGCGTGGTGATGCGACCAACGGTCTAATATTTCTAATAGAATCGCGCGACGTGAGTCCGGTACCGTTGCTCCACAAGGATTATTGAAATAGGGCACCAAGTAGAAAACCTTTACTCGAGCCAGCACACCGGACTGATCCAGTTGGTGCAACGTCTGCTCCAAAGCCTCCGGAATCGGTCCCTGCTCGTCGCTCGGCACTCCGATGGCTCGGGCGCCCACGTTTCGCACAATACCTAAAAACACCAGGTACGTGGGGCGAGCTGTTAAGACAATGTCACCCGGATCCAGCAGCGTGTCGGCCACCAGATGAAGCAATTGATTACTGCCAGCAGTCAAGACGATTTGCTCGAGGCTAATATCCGTGCGCGCTAGAGAGCCATCGGCCGCTTGCCACATTTGGAATATCAGTTCGCGCAAACGGCGATCACCGTGTGTGGTGCCATACTGCAAAGCAGAGCGGGCTTTGATGCCGTCCCGCATGAACTTGTCTACCGCCTCTCGCACGATGTCACACGGTAATGTTTCGCTATCAACAAAACCGGCGGCCAATGAGATTAACTCGGGGTTGGCCAATGCCCGTGCCATCAAATCGCTGATCGGCTGCCCGGCTGCCCAGCGTGCCCGTTGGCTCAAACTCATTTCAGAATACTTCACGTAATCCATCGCTCTTAGACCCGATAACCTGCACAGTTTAGCATACGGTTTCGACGCGGCTGCAGTCAACGTCGTTGTCCTGAATGCCTTGATGCCTTGGTAAGCGTCTTAATTGTAGGTGAGATGCTTTCGTAGTGTGGCCTGCCTGGCAAAAGCTCTACCTTTTTTGAGTCAAACAGAAGTAGTAGTCCGCGTTTGCTTCTTAGCAAAGGTGTTTCGTCGAGCGAAGGCTCAACAGAGCTGCGACCGTAAGCAGGCGGCCAATTCCATTCATGGGCTCTGTTGGGTGCCGCTTGCTTACCGCGGCGTCTCTGTAAATGTATCGAGCTTCAGAAGCGATAGGGTGGCTCCTGGTGAGAGCCAGTTCCGTTACAGCCACGTCCTGCGTACAAATGAGACTCACACAGGGCAGCTTCCACAATGGCTTCTCTTTCATTTACGACTGCTCTTGAGTCGAGTCCTGCTATTATTTGCGGAAGTGATTTAACGCAAAGGCGCAGGGAGGGGCCCGGAAGAAACCTCGTCGGCAGCCCAATCGAAAATGCAAACCACCAAACGTGAAGACGGCTCGACACAACGAGCCATGACGAGAAAACGCCAAGGCGCAAAGCGTGCAAATGTCCAGACTATCAGTTTGTCGACACTGCGCCATTGTACCTAAGTGACACTGCGTCGAACCGATTTGCACCCTGGGTACCACCTAAGGAGCAAGAATTATGCTCCAACAAGCTGCCAGAACGGCTTGAGCTTACCTGCAATGCGTCACATAATTAGAAGGGACGAGCTTGCTGGATGTTCACGCTGTTGTAGCGAGTAACAGGAGGCAAGTGTTCCTACTGCCTAGCTTGAGTGTCCACCATCAGTTGGCATCCGCATAGCAAGAGGCCAGGTAGCCGTGGCCCACTTCGTTCGATGAATTATGCCCCCAAGCAAGAACGTGTTTATCGTGATCGTCTCGCTAGCCATTGTGTATACGGCAGTTGGCCTTGCCGGTACACCCGAGGCTTCCCTATCCGGGCGGGTTTCGTTTAATCGCCAGGTTCGCCCGATTCTGTCGGACAAATGCTTCGCTTGCCACGGTCCGGATGCAGCTCATCGTCAGGCGGACTTGCGTCTGGATTGGGGTGAGGGTGAAAACGGCTTGCGCGGAATCCTCGCGGTCGTTAAGCCAGGAGACCCAGAAAATAGCGAGCTTCGGCGGCGGATCCGCTGTGAGGACGAGGCGGAGCGAATGCCCCCACCCGATTCTGGCAAACAGTTGACCGAATCGGAGATTGTCGTATTAGAGGAATGGATTCGCCAAGGAGCAGTGTATGAGGGGCATTGGGCGTATCAAACCCCCAAGCGGCATCCACTGCCTGAGGTATCCGATTTACCGTGGTGTCGTGAGCCGTGGGATTGTTTCTTGATGGCGCGATGGGACGAAGAGCGGATGCCGCATGCCGCGGAAGCTGACCGCCGCACACTTGTTCGGCGACTCTATTTCGATCTATTGGGGCTTCCCCCCGCCTCGGAAGAAGTAGAGGCCTTCTTAGCGGATACCCATCCGGACGCTTACGAGCGGTTAGTAGACCGACTCTTAGCGTCGCCTCACTTTGGGGAGCGTATGGCAGTCTACTGGTTGGATCTGGTGCGCTATGCGGACACAGTAGGATACCATGGCGATCAAGAGCATGCTGCGTCACCCTATCGAGACTATGTGATTGAGTCGTTTAACGAGGACAAGCCCTTTGATCAGTTTACCCGAGAGCAATTGGCCGGCGATCTATTACCCGATCGAACGGAAGAACAATGGATAGCTAGTTGCTATAACCGCATCCTCCAAACTTCTCATGAAGGGGGGGTGCAAGTCAAAGAGTATTTGGCCAAGTATTTGGCCGACCGTGTTCGGAACCTCGGGAGTGTGTGGCTAGGCAGTACGTTGGCGTGTGCCGAGTGTCATAACCACAAGTATGATCCTTTCAGTCAACAGGATTTTTACAGTTTGGGAGCATTTTTTGCCGACGTCGAAGACTTGCAAACCTTTCGGGGTGGTGATACGTCTCCGACCAAACGAGAGCCGGAAATCGAGGTACTGGATGCCGTAGTGCGTTCGGAGTTGTCGGAAATCGAAAACCAGTTGAGTACCATGGTTGGCCAACTGAATGGTTCTGAATCGTTCTCGGACGCACAACGAGCCGAGCTGCTTCGGCAGCAGCAAGAACTGGAAAAGCGTCGCGATGCACTTCGCAAGACGGCACGGCGCGTGATGGTTACCGTTTCAGTGCCACCTCGGGTCATTCGGGTTCTGCCGCGGGGTGACTGGATGGATGAGTCGGGCCCAGTGGTGCAACCCTCGTTTCCGGCATTCCTAAAGACGTCGTTTGACCGGCAACCACGTACCCGGTTGGATTTGGCGGAGTGGTTAACAACGCCGGACCATCCGCTTACGGCCCGGGTTTTCGTTAATCGTATTTGGGCTCTGTTCTTTGGCGAGGGATTGTGTCCTTCGCTCGACGATGTGGGGGCACAGGGTCAATGGCCCACGTACCCCGAGTTGTTGGATCGGTTGGCAATTCAGTTTGTCGAGGATGGTTGGGACGTGAAGCTCCTGGTGCGGCGCATCGTGTTGAGTGCTGCGTATCGACAACAGTCGATAGCTACTGCGGAAGTCAGGGAGCGTGACCCGGGTAACTTATATTTTGCCCGCCAAACGGCTCGTCGATTGCCAGCCGAATTTATCCGAGACGCGGCGTTAGCCGTTAGTGGTTTGTTGCATCGTCGGCTGGGCGGCCCACCGGCGCGTCCTTACCAGCCGGAAGGCTATTATGCGCTGCTGAATTTTCCGAAGCGTACCTATCAAGCCGATCGCGATGCGAATCAATATCGGCGAGGTGTTTATATGCATTGGCAGCGACAGTTTTTGCATCCCATGTTGAAAGCTTTCGATGCTCCTCAGCGGGAAGAATGCGTCGCGCGCCGGCCGGTTAGCAACACACCGTTGGCCGCCCTGGTGCTGTTGAACGATCCGACGTTTGTGGAAGCGGCCAGGGTGTTTGCCGAGCGGATCCTCCGTGACGGAGGGAATTCCATCGAGGAGCGTATCCAGTGGGCATGGAGCGAGGCTCTCAGTCGGCCGCCGACTGAGGAAGAACGTCTGATAGCTGAAGAACTGTTTCAGGAAAATCTGGAGCGCTATGGCCGTCAACCGGATCTTGCGCACCGCTTAATTCGCATCGGTTTGGCGCCACCGGCTACCGATCTGGAGATACGGGAACTGGCTGCGTGGACTCAAGTGGCGCGAGCGATTTTTAACTTGAGTGAGTTTGTACAACGAAACTAACACATGGGGACGGGCCAATGGACAACGTGAAGCTCCAGACGATCCGACCAGAGGTGTGGCAACCGCTTCTCGTACGTCGAGCGTTTCTTACCGGCTCGGCTGCCGGTCTGGGGGCGGCGGCCTTGGCATGGCTCTTGGAGCGTGGGGGGGCCGCGGCGGAGCGGCGTCCTACAGAGCCTCTGGCGGGACTGCCCCATCATCGACCTCGAGCCAAGCGCGTGATTTTTCTTTACATGGCGGGTGGCCCGTCGCACCTGGAAACGTTCGACTATAAACCCAAGTTAGCTGAGATGGACGGGCAACCGATGCCCGAGTCCTTCACCAAAGGCCAGCCCATTGCTCAGTTGCAAGGCCAAGAATTGCGATGTCTAGCGCCTCAATTTCGTTTCCGGCAACACGGCCAATCGGGCCAATGGATTGCGGATATCCTCCCCCATACAGCGCGGATCGCGGATCGCATTTGCATTATTCGCTCAATGCACACGGATCAGATTAATCACGACCCGGCGCATACCGTAATGAACACAGGATCGTCGATTCCGGGGCGGCCGAGCATGGGGGCGTGGATCACCTACGGTTTAGGAACCGAGTCGGAGAATCTTCCCGGCTTTGTGGTATTGACGAGTGAAGGGGGACGCAATCCCCAGCCGATCGCCGCTCGGCAATGGAGTTCCGGTTTTCTGCCCGGACGTTATCAGGGGGTGCAATTCTTTTCTCAAGGTGATGCCGTGCATTATTTGCGAGATCCGGATGGCGTGGATCGCCAGGCGCAGCGCGCCGTGTTGGACGCCGTTAGTCGGTTGAACCGATTGCAGTTGGAACGGACAGGTCACCCGGAGATTGAAACTCGCATTGCGCAATATGAGCTAGCGTTTCGCATGCAGATGAGTATTCCAGAATTGCTCGATATCTCGGATGAGTCGCCGGCGACTCTTCGTCGCTATGGCGTGAGTGGGCCAGACGGCTCATTTGCGTACAACTGCTTATTGGCCCGCCGACTGGCGGAGCGTGGCGTTCGCTTCATCCAACTGTATCATCGTGGCTGGGATCATCACGGGGACCTGGTACCTTACATGCAAACCTGCTGCCGGCTGTGTGATGGACCGAGTGCTGCGTTGGTCGAAGATTTAGCCGACCGAGGACTGTTGGAGGAAACACTGGTGATTTGGGGTGGCGAGTTTGGTAGGACCCCCATGTTTCAAGGCAAAGGAAAGCTACCCGGTCGCGATCATCACATCCGTGGCTTTTCCATGTGGTTGGCTGGTGGTGGGATCAAAGGGGGAACCAGCTACGGAGCAACCGACGAGCTAGGTTATTTTGCCGTAGAAAACCCGGTGCATGTCCATGACTTGCATGCGACTATCTTGTATTTGTTAGGGATCGATCACCTGCGGTTTACCTATCGACATCAAGGACTTGATTTTCGGCTCACTGGTGTGGAAAAAGCTCGTGTGGTACGCGAGGTGATCGCGTAGCTTTCGGCGTCCCAAGAATCCAGGTAAAGCTGTGCTGCGGTATTGAGGCGGAATACCGGTGAAGAAGTTTCGCTTCCCAGGTTAGGAGGCTACAGCATGCGCGTGCATTGGCGAGGAGTGTTTCCCGCAGTCACAACTCTTTTTCGACAGGATCAAAGCCTCGATTTGACGGCCACGGTCGAGCATGTCGAGCGGCTACTGGAAAATGGCGTAGACGGGTTGATTCTGTTAGGGACCGTTGGGGAGAACACGTCGCTGGAATTCTCGGAGAAGATCGATCTTCTCAAGGCGGTTGTGCCCAGCGTGCACGGCCGGGCACCCGTGTTGGCTGGAGTGGCGGAAACTTCGACGCGGCTAGCCTGTCGTTTTGCCCGAGAGGCCGAGCGAGCGGGCGTCGATGGACTGATGGTTTTGCCTGCGCTCGTGTATCGCTCGGATCCTCGCGAGACACTGGCACATTTTCGTGCCGTAGCGGCCGCAACCGAGCTGCCGATCATGTGCTACAACAACCCGGTGGCATATCAAGTCGATATCACGCCTCCGATGTTTGTCGACCTAGCCGAGGAGCCGCGATTCGTTGCCATCAAGGAGTCGTCCGAAAACGTGCGCCGCATCACCGACCTGTACAACGCTTTGGGGGACCGTTATGCTTTGTTCTGCGGCGTCGATGATCTTATTCTGGAAAGTGTCTTGCTCGGCGTATCAGGATGGGTGGCCGGGCTGGTCAACGCCTTTCCCCGAGAGTCGTGCCGACTGTGGCAGCTGGCAACACTAGGCCAGTGGGAAGAAGCCCGGGCGCTGTATCGGTGGTTCACGCCCCTGTTGCACTTGGATACGCATCCGAAATTGGTGCAATGCATCAAATTGGCGATGGCAGAACGTGGCTTGGGTAGTGAGACCGTTCGTGCGCCTCGTCTACCGTTGGTGGGCCGTGAGCGTGACGAAGTGTTGGCTACAATTCGGGCGGCACTCACGCAGCTTGCCGAAGTGGTCGGGTAGTTGTTGCGGTATGCTTGTAGTCCTTCGCAAGCGCATGCTTGGTGGTATGCTCGTATGAGCCGAGAGTTCTTGCGTATCGTGGATAGTCATACGGCCGGCGAAGCAACACGCGTCGTCTGCCAAGGTGGGCCGTTTTGGAACGCGGCATCACCGCTTGAGTGGAGACGGATCCTGGCCGAGCACTATGACCACTATCGCCGAGCCATAATCGAAGAACCGCGAGGGCACCCGGCATTAGTCGGTGCCTGGCTCGGCCCGCCATGCTCCAGAGAGGCTGTAGCATCGGTCGTTTTTTTTAATAACGTCGGCTACTTGGGAATGTGTGTTCATGGCACCCTTGGTCTAGCTGTTACTCTCAGGTATCTGGGACAGGTGGAAGCAGACACTTTCCAAATCGATACGCCGGTGGGACTTGTTAGCGTACAGTTGCATAGTGACACCGAAGCTTCTGTAACGAATGTACCGAGCTATTGCTATCGAACCAATGTACCGGTAGACGCTTTTCCTTATGGCACCTTAATGGGGGACATTGCATGGGGAGGCAATTGGTTCTTCTTGGTGGACGAGCCTCGTGAGCATGTGGGGCCTGAGAACCTCGAGCGGTTGACTGCCCTTGCCTGCCGCATCCGGCGTGCCCTGGAGGAGCAAGCCATTCGAGGGGCGAACGGAGCGCCAATTGATCACGTTGCGCTGTTTGGTCCATCGAATGACCCGTCGTGTCACAGCCGCAATTTTGTGCTCTGTCCCGGTGGTCAGTATGACCGATCACCGTGTGGCACGGGCACCAGCGCGAAACTGGCCTGTCTAGCGCAACGCGGTCTCTTGGCCGAGGGTGTTCTTTGGCGCCAGCAGGGTATTCGCGGCACCTATTTCGATGCGTGGTACCGAAGGGATAACGAGCAATTGATTCCGACACTTCGAGGGGCCGCCTTTATTACGGCCGATGCGACGCTGGTGTTGGACGAGCGCGATCCGTTCCGATACGGGTTAAGTTGATGGCCGTTGACGCATTCGATTTGGCGGTGGTTGGTGCCGGGATCGTCGGCTCAGCTTGTGCCGCGGTGGCTGCCGAAGCCGGCCTGCGTGTGGTGCTGATAGAGCCGTTCGAGATTGGCTCGGCGGCTACCGCGGCCGGCATGGGACATGTCGTCCTGATGGACGACTCGCCTCGCTTGCTCGAATGGACACGCCTGTGCCGCCAGTACTGGCTGGATTGGCAACCGATTTTTCCGGCGAGCGTCGAATTCCGTCGTACGGGAACGGTGTGGCTAGCCGAATCCGTCGAGCATCTGCCTTTAGTAGAAGCGAAATCACGTCATCTTGCCGATCATGGTATTCGCTGCGAAGTATGGGGCTCGGATCAATTGCGCGAGAAGGAACCGGCCTTGCGCGAAGGTCTCGCTGGCGCGTTGTATGTACCCGATGACGTGGTGCTCTACCCACCGGCAGCAGCGGCTTTTTTTGTACAGCGCGCCCGCCAATTCCAAACAAAAATGCTTCTCGGACAACGTGTCGTCGAACTCCTGCCTGGCGAGGTTCGTCTAAACGATGGCAGTTGCCTGGCAGTGGCTTATTGCCTCCTGGCCAATGGGGCCGAAGCCAAACAGCTTGTGCCCTGGCTGCCGCTGGTGCCACGAAAAGGACATCTGCTGATCACGGCTCGAGGCTCCTCGATGGTTCGGCATCAGTTGATCGAACTTGGATATCATGACTCGGTTCACCGTCCGGAATCAGTGTCCGTGGCTTTCAATGTACAGCCTCGTGTTACGGGGCAACTGCTGATCGGCTCGTCTCGACAGCCGGGCCTCGCCGACCGGCGCGTCGAGTGGCCGGTGGTCCAGCGCATGGTGCGGCGCGCTCTAGAGTTTCTTCCTGATCTGGTTTGCCAGCCGATCGTGCGGATTTGGACGGGCGTGCGTGTCACGACACCGGACGAATGGCCGATGATCGGTTTTTGTGATGGCGAATCCCGTGTGTTGGTAGCCACCGGTTACGAAGGGCTGGGGGTTACCGCAGCCTTGGGTACGGCACACCTGGTGGTGCGGTTGTTGCTCGGTGAACCTCCCCCAATTCCGGCGGCCTGGTTTGCACCCCAACGGCTTTTGTCACTCGTCGCAGTGGGAGACAAAGTGTGAACACCCACGGTTGTACGACGTCGAGCGCATCAGCATCTGCTCGGAGCGTGACGATTTGCATTAACGGCGAACCCTATAGCGTACCGGACGGTACGGTGCTTTCGGCGGCTCTGTTAAGCGCGGGTCGATTATCCATAGCGCGCTCCACCAGCGGACAATGGCGAGGACCGCTTTGCGGAATGGGAATCTGCTTTGAATGTCGTGCGACGGTCGATGGCCGAACGCTGGTTCGTACTTGTCAAGTGCTGTGTCGTGAAGGGATGCAGGTCCAGTTGCTTGTGGAGTGATTAGGACCGGTGCCATGAGCACAACTTGTGATAACGTCGTGATCGTCGGTGCCGGACCTGCGGGGATCGCCGCCGCTTGCGCGGCGTGTGAATCAGGAGCTTCGGTTACGTTGCTGGACGATAATCCTAAATGGGGTGGACAGATCGGGCGGGCGGAGAAAGGGGCAGGCCACTCTCCAGAAGCGGTGCGTTGGTTCGAACGCCTCGCTCGAGCTCCGAACTTGCAATCGCACGCCGGTTGGACCGTGATCGGTGTTGACCCGCCGAATACATTACTGGTCGTACCAGCCGATGGTGAACGGTTGGTTCGGATGGAATATGGTAGATTAATCTTGGCCGTGGGTGCGCGTGAGCTTTTTCTACCGCTGCCCGGCTGGACATTGCCCGGCGTCTTCGGAGCTGGCGGTTTACAGGCTTTGGTCAAGGGGGGTTGGTCCATTGCGGAAAGACGCATCGTGGTGGCCGGTTCTGGGCCGCTTTTGCTGGCGGTGGCTGCTTTCCTGCAACAAGCTGGCGCGGATGTCGTGTTGGTTGCCGAACAGGCTCCGTGGAGGAAAGTATCCCGGTATGCGCTGCACCTCTTGCTAACGCAATTCGCGAAATTCCGCCAAGGGGTGCGCTTGAGAGGAGCCGTGCGGTCCACACCATACCGGGTTGGGTGTTGGCCGGTGCAGATCGAAGGCCACACGCATGTCGAACAGGTGGTGATCAGTGATGGGATTCGCCGCTATCGTGAAGCGTGTGATTACGTGGCATGTGGTTTCGGATTGATACCGAACACGGAGTTAGGGGAGCTGTTGGGTTGTGAACGGGCTGGCGATCATTTACGCGTGGACTGCTGGCAGCGCACCAGTGTTGCGCACGTTTACGCCGCGGGCGAAGTGTGCGGCATTGCCGGGGTAGAATGCGCTTTGGTCGAAGGCCAAATCGCTGGGTTCCACGCTGCAGGAAACGACAAAATGGCGCGGCGCTTATTGCGCAAACGGGATCGCCTGCGGCAATTGGCTCTCCGATTGCGACAGGCATTTGCCTTAAGGGACGAGTTGCGGACAGTGCCCGATCCGCATACGATAGTGTGTCGGTGTGAGGATGTCGAGTTTAGTCAGATTCGCGATTGTGGTACGTTCCGCGAGGCACGGCTGCAACATCGGTGCGGCATGGGCTTGTGTCAGGGCCGGCTGTGCGGACCTGCATCGGAGTTTCTTTTCGGGTGGAAGGACCGGTCCGTTCGCCCTCCGTTGTATCCTATTCGCTTAGGAGCATTGGGCTATGCAGCGCATAATTCTAGTGCGGATTCGTCCGAAGTTGAATCGTCCAAGGAACGGCGTTCGGGTACAGCTTCTAAAGACAATGTGTTGGAATGACTCGGCTCGTGCGACAGGCACATATTTTGCTCCCAAATCTCTGTGGTAAGGATAAGGGTCGACTTAGCGTTGGCGTGGTCGGTTTCGGACGCGAATTGGGGCCTATGGCATTTGCCCGGACCCACGCAACCACGGCAGTTCTCTACGAGGGAAGGAGGTGCGCAATGGATAGATTCGACGCTCGACAGTTAACACAACTGCTGTCGCACCGTGATCCGTTTTGTGTGTCTGTGTTTCTACCGACGCATCCGGCCGGCACGGACGTCAAACAGGACGCCGTGTTATTGAAGAATCTCGTGGACCAGGCCGAGGCCTTACTCGAGCAACACGGGATGCGCCCGGCAGAGGCTCGACAGTTAGTACACCCGGTACGCGAACTGCCGCAGGATCCCGTTTTTTGGATGCACCGCAGCCAGGGCCTGGCCGCTTTTGTTGCTCCAAACTTTCAACGGATTTGGCGTGTCCCCTGCCCATTTGTTCCCCAAGTAACTGTCAATCGGCGTTTTCACATAAAGCAACTGCTTCCCTTACTTGAGAACGTCGATTACTACGTGCTTGATCTCAATCGACATGGGCCCCAGCTTTTTGAAGCAGATCGCTTTCAAATCCAGCGTGTGGACGTACCGTCGATGCCGGGCCGTTTCGAAGAATTCCTCGATTACGTACCTCCCGATGGAGGAACCCAATGGCATTCTGGGGCAGCAGGTCCTGCTCCCAAAAAGCAGTCGGCAGTTTTTCACGGTCAAGGAGGATTACGGGAAACGGCCAAAGAAGATATCGTGAAGTACCTGCGGCAGGTAGATGCTGCAATTGAGCCGATTCTGAATCATACAAATACCCCCCTGGTACTAGTAGCCGTCGATAACGTAGTTCCTCTGTTTCGCTCCGTCTGCCGTTACCCTCAGTTATTGCCCGAGACGATTTCGGGGAACGCGGAACATTGGAACGAGTTGCAGTTGCACCAAAAGACTTGGCCCTTGGTAGCTCGGCAGCTCGCCGAACGTCGCCGAGTAGCCGTCGAGCGGTTCAAGCAGTGGCATGGCACCGGAAAGGCGACCGATAACATATTGGAGATCGTTCCTGCTGCTGCTGCGGGCAAGGTCGATCTGCTGCTCGTTGACCCAGCGGCGCAAGTGTGGGGTGCGTTTGACGCACAACGATGCACTGCAGAGATCCACAACCAGCCCCGTCCCGGTGACGAAGACTTGGTGGATTTGGCAGTGCAACAGACGCTGTCCCATGGCGGACAGGTCCTTCCGTTAAATCGTCAGGAAATGCCCACTGATTGGGAAGTGGCTGCCGTCTTTCGTTATTGAGGGGGTTCCTACGCCACTGCGGGGCCATGATGTTGAGGAGGTTAGACTTTGATGAACACCGCGCCGGGTTCAATTATCGTCCCGACGGCCGACGAAGCGCTCAACCCATTTTCGGTTTCGCGGCAACAGTTTGCACAAGCTTTGCCTTACCTGCCGCAGTTGAAAAAGGGTTTGATCGACTTCTTGGTCTCTCCGGTACGTACGATCGAACTGTGTTTTCCCGTGGAAATGGACGATGGTTCGGTGCGCACCTTTCGGGCGTATCGGGTACTGCACAATCGCGTGCGCGGACCTGGCAAAGGTGGGATCCGTTATCATCCGGATGTTACGGCGGACGAGGTGCGTGCCTTGGCCGGATGGATGACCTGGAAGTGCGCTATCGTCGATGTGCCGTTCGGCGGGGCGAAAGGGGGCGTGGTATGCGACCCAAAACAATTGAGTGAAAGTGAACTGCGGCGCATCACGCGCCGGTACATCTCCGATTTGGGAGATAATATCGGGCCTCATACGGATATCCCGGCGCCAGATCTCTACACCAACGAACGCACGATGGCGTGGATCTACGATACTTACGACATGATGCATCCGGGCCGGAACAATTTGCCAGTCGTGACGGGAAAGCCGCTGGACCTGGGCGGTTCCTATGGCCGTAGTGAAGCTACCGGACGTGGGCTGCTCTACGCCACAGAACAATTCCTGCGCCATGGTTTTGTCGAAGGACTATCCCAGCTAAATCAGGCACGATTGATCGTTCAAGGATTCGGCAACGCAGGGGCAACCGTCGCACGGCTCTTTTGTGAAAAAGGTGCGCGCCTCGTCGGGGTGAGCGACTCAAAAGGAGGGATCTATCGAGAAGAGGGACTCGATCCGAATGCAGTAGGACGCTTCAAACACGAAACGGGAACCGTCGTCGGTATGCCCGGTACGCGTACGGTGACCAATCAAGAGTTGCTGACATTGCCGTGCGACATTCTGGTTCCTGCTGCTTTGGAAAACCAAATCACCGCAACGAATGCACCGCTGGTCCAAGCAAAATTGATTTGTGAAGCTGCCAACGGCCCGATCACGCCTCAAGCGGATGCGATTCTGACTGAACGTGGTATTTTTGTCTTGCCCGATGTCGTGGCCAATGCCGGAGGAGTTACGGTCAGCTATTTCGAGTGGGTGCAGAACATTGAAAATGAGCAGTGGGATTTGGAAGAAGTCAATCGAAAACTCCGCAAGAAAATGGCAGCAGCCGTTGACACGGTCGTACAACGCTGGTGGGACCTTCGCCAACATCCTCGCCTCGCCACGGAAAACGGCAGTACATTACCATTGCGCACCGCAGCGTTTGTCGTTGCCATCGAGCGAGTCGCCCATGTGGCTTTAGAGCGAGGAATCTGGCCATGATCCGGTACAAGCGCCCGAACGCGAGGCTGCCTTCCCATGGTCGCCATTGGAGTGGGTATGCCCTGAGTGTAATGGCTGTCAGTCTGGTCGGGCTTTGCGTCGGTTGGCTCTGCAGGGATGCCCTTGCTATTGAGCGGGCAGGTCGATTCGCGGGAAGTCGCCCTAACATCGTTCTGATTATTACCGACGACCAAGGTTATCCACCCATAGGTCGTCATGGTCATCCGTGGATCCGCACACCGAACTTAGATCGACTTTATGATCAAAGTACACGTTTTGTGCGCTTCTTGGTCAGTCCTACCTGCTCGCCTACACGCGCGGCGATCATGTCCGGGCGTCATCCGATGCGATGTGGGGTCACCCACACGATTCTCGAACGAGAACGAATGTCGCTGCGTGTGAAGACCCTGCCACAGGTACTCAAGAAAGCGGGTTATCGCACAGGTATTTTTGGGAAATGGCATTTAGGAGACGAACAACCCTATCAGCCGGAAAACCGGGGGTTTGACGAGGTGTTCATTCACGGAGCCGGTGGCATTGGGCAGGCTTACGATTGTAGTTGTGCCGATGCTCCCGGAAATCGATATTTCGATCCGGTCATTCGCCACAACGGCAAATTCGTACAAACGCGGGGTTTTTGTACCGATGTCTTTTTCACGGCCGCACTGGGTTGGATCAACAAGGTGCGGCATGCGCCCCAGCCCTTCTTTGTGTATCTGAGCACCAACGCGCCGCATGCTCCGTATCATGCGCCGACTGAGTATATGCGGCGATTTATCGACCGGGGTTTTTCGCAAGACGCAGCCGGGTTTTATGGCATGATCGAGAATATCGACGACAACGTGGGCCGCCTTCTGGCGAAACTAGCCGATTGGCAACTGCTGGAGAAAACCGTCATTATTTTCATGTCCGACAACGGTATGGCCGGCGGTTTGGGCCGGCCTAACCAACCCGTTGCTGTGGGGCCAGACGGTACCGAGTATGCCTTTTACAATGCCGGTATGAAAGGTCTGAAGGGCAGCCCTGATGAGGGCGGTGTACGTGTGCCGTTCTGGGTTCGTTGGGATGGACATTGGCTTGCCGGACGTGATATCGACCGCGTCGCGGCCCACATCGATATTTTCCCTACCCTTGCTGCGCTCGCAGGAGCCGAGCTTCCCTCGGACCAAGTGGAAGGACGTAACTTGCTACCCCTGCTCGATGATCCTCACACGCAATGGCCGGATCGCTTCTTGATTACCCATGTGGGGCGTTGGCCAAAAGAAGCCAATCCGGATGATTTCCAATGGCGCAATTTCGCTGTGCGTAACCAACGCTTTCGGTTCGTGAATAACACCCAACTGTTCGATATGGAAAACGACCCGGGGCAAACCACTAACGTGATCGATCAATACCCGGAGTTAGTGGTCCAAATGCGTACGTACTACGACCAATGGTGGCGAACGACTCGTCCGATGCTGGTCAATGAAGATGTGCCCCTTTCCCCTACTCGGCCGTATCACGTCTGGTTCGAAGAACAGAAACGGAATGAAGGTATACCCGAATGGCAACCTCCGGATTTCTGAGCGAGTGACGTAGCGCATCAGGGGGGCAGGTTGGTAACACAACCCGAAAGAAGCTGAGCCGCACGATCGATGTGATAAAATTTAGGAACCTCTGCATAATTCGCCCGTATTGTACGGAACCTTTTAACAAGTCG